>JBAPQW010000022.1:0-147488 GCA_049280815.1 Verrucomicrobiia bacterium
GCAATTTAATTAATCTCGTAGCCGCGAACGTCAGTTCGCGCCATATTCATCCTGCATTATTCGATTGGCGCCGACTGACGTCGGCGGCTACACATTTTTTGAAAACGCTCTAGCCGGCACCAGCGGCATCAGAGCCGGCCCTTTGCCGGAAAACCCGGCTCACGTTGTTGGCCTGGGAAATCTCGCCGGTTTCCCCGTTGCGAGTAAACCGGATTGCCCGGGTGATTTCCAGTGAGCGCTCATCGATACTGATCCAGCCCCCGTTCGCATCGGATTTTTTTGGACTGGATGGTTTCCTGCAAACGCGTCTGACTGCCGGGAACATGGCCGCGCGGTGGCGGCGGATGGTTCAAATGGTAAACGACGGCGTGGGCATAAACGAACTTGCGCGGGCGGCCCAAATGATAGAGCCGTGTCCCCACGTCGGAATCCTCGCCAATTCCCCAGCCGGAATAATCCTCATCGAAACCGTTCACCGCCACAAGATCATCGCGCCAGAACGCCATGTTGCAGCCGATGATCCCCCGCTGGTTCTGATCACGCCGGACCACCGGAAACGGCAGGCGAATCCCCTTGGCGGCGCCGCTGATGCGTCCGGCCAGCATCCAGAAGAACCGGTTGGTCCGGGCAGGTTCAAAATCCGGCACGAAAGCCTCTTTCACGAAACATCTCCGGCCTTGCACCCAGAAACCTTTTTCGGCCAGCGCCGCATGGTCGGCGACAAATTTCGGATGTGGCACGCAATCGCCATCGGTAAAAATGAGATAATCGCCGCTGGCGGCGGCAACGGTCTTGTTCAGAATGACCGTTTTGCGGAACCCGGCGTCTTCGTGCCAGATGTGCTTCACTGGAAACGGCTGTGCTTTGGCCCACGCCCCGACCAAATCGCGGGTGGGTTGCGTTGAGCCATCGTCCGCGATTAGAACTTCATCGGGAGCCCGGCGCTGGAGCGCGACGCCGGCGAGTGACTTGGCCAACACCTCGGGACGGTTGTAGGTGCTGATCAGCAGGGATATTTTCATCGGAAACTGCGCGGCTTGAACTGACTTTCGCGCAACTTGGCATATTTGCTGGCGGTGGAAAAGGCGTTCAACCACGCAATGTATCCCCCCTGCCAGCCATCCAGAAATCCCAGGCGGAAAAAGTAGGCGCGGACGAACCGCCAGATCGGACGAACCGCCAGCCCGGCCAGCTGCGAACCCGGACTGGTTGGCGGGTGTTGCCGGACATATTCATCGGTAAAAGGAATGATTTTCTGAATGTGGGCGTTCACCGAGTCATTGCTGAAATGCTGTAGGTTTGATTTCAGCCTGCCGGCTTTGCCCTGCACCAGCAGTTTGTCGTGCGGGTTTACGCCGCCCCATTCTGCCGCGCCGCGCCGCCACAAACGGGTCTGGCGGTCGGGATACCAGTCGCCATGGCGAATCCAGCGTCCGCAATAAAAGGTGCATCGCGGAAAACTCCAGGCGGCGAAGCCCCGGAGTTTCTCCGGTCTGGCAAACAGTTGTTGAATTTCCATCCGTAACTCCGGCGAAACCACCTCGTCGGCATCCAGCCCTAGAATCCACTCCTGCGAGGCCTTTTGCGCAGCGGAATTTTTTTGGTCGATGTGGCCCTTCCACGGCTCGCGAAAGATTTTTGCGCCGGCGGCTTCGGCGATTTGGTCAGTGCCATCGCGGACATCGTCGTTAAGCAGGATGATGATCTCGCTGGTCCATCCCCCGACGCTTTCCAGCGCGCGGCGGATACGATGGGCTTCGTTGCCGGCGATCATGCAGACGGATAGGGGCAGGCGCGGTTCCCGGGTCATGGCATCAATTGTTTTGCGATCGCGGCACTGCTCAGCATGGTTTGGGCGGCGTGCACCAGTTCAGTGGTCTCCACCCGGCACAAATATTTTGCGCCGCTTTCATTGACGCCAACGATGGTGCGACAACGGTCGCCGACAGGCAACCAAACTTGCATGCCGGGGTTGGGCCAGAACCAGGCAATGGACGGCGTCCCCGTCATCAACGCCAGGTGCAGCGTCCCGGTGTCGCCGCAAAAATGCAAAGCCCCGTGCTGAATGAGCGCCGCCAGTTGCACCAAACTCAAATCACCGGCAAACACCCGCCAGGGTTCTTGCGGCAGCAACGCCAGCAGTTCCGCCATTTTTTTCCTTTCCCGTTCCGTCGGCGCGCAGGACAAAACCAGCTTCTTATCCGGGAAGCTGTTTCTGAGCGCAACCAGGAATTCCGTCAGTTGCGTCGGCGACAATTCCTTGTAATCCGCCGTCGTGAACGGACTGATGTGAAAATAAGTGCCCGTATCCGCCGGTGAAATTCGCGCCGCCTGCAAATGAAGGGGATTGATCTCGACGTGAAACTCCGGCTGGGCAAAAGGAAAGCCGGCCTGGGCCAGGCAATGACAGCGTTGCAGATACACCGGCTCGCCGCCAAATGGATGCGACACCGTCGCAGTGAACATCCGGCGCCAGAACGGCGGGCCCCCGTTGCCCGGCACCCGGCCCAGCCGTTCACGGGCCCCGCTGAAAAAAGACAGCCAGCTGGAACGGTCGGAACCGTTGAGATTGATCAGCACGTCAAACTTTTCGCGGCGAAGGCGTGAAACCATCTGCCAGTTCTCCTTGAGCGAGGCATGGCGCGGATAGCGCATGTAGCCCCAGACGCGGTCAACCCAAGGGGCGCACTCCAGGAGCGACGTGATGTGCGCCGCAACGGTGACATGGAGTTCGGCCTGCGGATACGCCTGCCGCACCATCCAGAGCGCGGGCAGCAGATGCACCGTGTCACCCAAAAAGCCAAGGTCAAGCACCATGACCTTCCGGGCACCCTGGGTGCGCTGGAGAAAATTTTCCGGACTGGATGCGGCCATCGGCAATAGACTAGCGCCAACCGCAACGGCAACAAGTTGGAACTGAGAACTGGCCCGGGTAAATTGCCGTTTACGTTTCCACCGCCGTACAGGCAGTCACCGGCAAAATCCAGTCGCACCTGACCGTAAAAATTCAGCCTTTGGCATCCGTTTGCTTCAGGAAATTTCTGGAAACTTCCCAGACACCCCGATATCGCCGTTGTTCCCGCCAAGCCTTGGAGCGAGGCGGTTGTAGCCGGGCCAGGAGTCCATTCCAAATCATCCGCATCCGGGCGCGCCGTCGATCACGTTCCGCCAGAAATATGCAGTCGTCCGCCGGATAGTGTTTTTGCCGAAATCGCAGTAATCCTTTCAGTTTCCGCGTCGAGACCTCGTAAGGATCCCGCGGGTCTTCGCTCGCGCCTCCGATATGGTCAACGGCAACCCCGGGAATGTAGCCGATCGCGGAGCCGAGTTCGCGCAAACGCAGGCAAAAATCAGTCTCCTCGCTGTAAAGAAAAAAGCCGGGATCGAAGCCGCCGAGTTTTTCGTAAAGTTCGCGCCGGACAATCATGCTGGCGCCCAAAACCCAGGCGATGTCTCCGGGTAATCTGGAAAAGTCGCGATGCACGTGGCGTTGGCCGGGATAATCATGGGCCGGCGGGCTTGCAGACTTTCCGTCAACGGCGCGGATCAGCGTTCCTGCCATGCCCCAGGAAGGATTTGCGTCCATCTGGCGACAAAGCTCAGCGAGCCCGTGCCCTCCCACCAGCCGGGCATCAGGATTGAGCAGATACAGGTAGCGCCCATAGCTCGCGGCAAACCCCAGATTGCAGCCGGACCCGAAGCCGAGGTTTTCCGCACTGGGAATCACCCGGCATTTCAACTTGTTTAGCCTGGCCAGCGTATTATCCGCGCTGGCGTTATCCACGATGAGGATCTCAAACGAAACATCGGATTGTGCCTGTACCGATGCCACACAGGCATCGATGCAGTCAGCGGAATTGAACGTCACGATGATAACGCTGATATCCACGGTTTGCATTGGGCGTTGGCATCATTGGCGTCCGTTTTCCCGGCGTCAAGCCGCAACCCGTTGGCGCAATGTTTTTTCGTTTGTGGGCACCGACCTGGTGATATTCGCGGACGGAAAATTTCTCGCGTGCGGCGCGGGCGGCGGACATACTCCGGTCTTTGTGATTTCTTTCCTGTGCAAAATCTGGGAACTCGCGCGGCCCTATCGCGGGCGGCTGTTTCTCGGCGTGCTGACCGGCATCCTGGCCGGACTCATGGCCCCGGTGATGATCATCACCATCAGCTTCGTGGCCAGCGTGGTGTTCCCCGCGGCCGACCAGAAGCCGCTGGAGGAACAATGGCATTCGCTCCCGGCGTTTTTCGTGCAATGGCTGCACGATGCCCGCATCGCCATGGAACGCGGCCAGCACGAGCATCACGGCGCAGCCATTGTCCTGATCGCCATGATTCCCGTCGTCATGTTTGTGCGGGGGCTCGTGTCCTACTTGAACACTTACTTCCTGCAATGGACGGCCATTCGCGCCGTCAACGATCTGCGCGTCAAATTGTTCTCCCATCTGCTGAACCTCTCCGCCGGTTTTTTCAGCCAGAATCGCAGCGGCGAACTCATCTCCCGCATCATGAGCGACACCTCGGCGCTCCAGAACATCTTCAGCGGAGCCACGTCGGTGATTGTCCGCGACCCGGTCACCCTCGTCAGCATTCTGGCCGCCTTGTTGTGGCGTCCGGAAACGCGCAGCATGACCCTGATCTCGCTGATGGTTTTGCCGGTCTGCATCATCCCGCTCTCCATTTTCAGCAGAAAAGTCCGCCGTTCCAGCGGCGACCTGCAACGGCAGAACGCCGGCCTGATGCAGGTGATGAGCGAGGCCTTCACCGGGCACCGCGTCGTCAAGGCCTACAACCTCGAATCCGTCGTCACCGACGAATTCCGCGCCACCGCCCGCCGCTCCTCCGGGGATTACATGCGCATCGTCCGGGCCAATGAAATCACTTCGCCCATCATTGACCTGCTGGGCGCGACCGGCGTGGCTTTGGCGCTGGTTTATATGAATTCCTATGCCAGCTCCCGGCCCAGCACCGGCGACTTTGCCCAGCTGGTGCTGAGCATTTTCCTGATGTATCCGCCCATGAAAAACCTTTCGCGGCTGCACAATCAGCTGGCCCAGGCCCGGGCCGCCAGCGAGCGCGTTTTTGAACTGCTCGCCACCCAGAATTCCGTGCCCGAACCCGCGGAGCCGAAAATGCTCCACGCCTCCCACGCGGACATCGCGTTTCAAAACGTCGATTTCAGCTACGGCGAAAAGGTGGTGCTGCACAATATCAACCTCAACGTCAAGTCCGGCCAGCTCGTGGCGTTCGTCGGCAAGACCGGCTCCGGCAAAACCACGCTGGCCAACCTGCTGCTGCGCTTTTACGACCCCACCCACGGCGCGATCAAAATCGGCGGGGTTGACCTCCGCGAATTTTCCACGCGGGATTTGCGCAACCAGATTGCCGTCGTCGCACAGGAAAACATTTTGTTCAACGACACCATCCGCCGGAACATCGAACTGGGCCGGCCCGGCGCGACCGACGACGAAATCATCGCGGCCGCCCGTTTCGCCAAAGCCTACGAATTCATCATGCAGCGGCCGGAAGGCTTCAACACCGTCATCGGGGAAAAGGGGATCATGCTTTCCGGCGGCCAGCGCCAGCGCCTCGCCATTGCCCGGGCCGTTTTGAAAAGCGCGCCGATCCTGGTTCTGGACGAAGCCACCAACGCGCTGGATGCCGAGGTCGAACGGCAGGTTCAAGGCGAACTCGACGCCTTGATGAAAGGCCGCACCACTTTTTGCATCGCGCACCGCCTCTCGACCATCATCCACGCCGATGTCATTGTCGTGCTCGACCAGGGACGCATTGCGGAAACCGGCACGCATGCGGAATTGACCCAGCGCGGCGGCATTTACCAAAAGCTTTGCGAACTCCAGTTTCAGGGCGGAACCCAACCGGGCTGACGATCGGCTGATGCAAAAACCGCTGAAAATTCTGGCGATTCAGTTCCGGTATTTCGGCGACACCGTGCTGGTGGTTCCCGCGCTGCGCGCGATCCGCGAGCAATATCCCGACTGCGCCCTGCACCTGCTGGTGCCGGAGGAGGTCGCGCCGCTGTTGTGCCACCTGCCATGGCTGACGCGCCTGTGGCTGATGCCGCGCCAGCGCGGCCACGCCCGCATCGGCCAATCCTGGCCGGTCATCCGCGCGTTGCGGGCGGAACACTTTGACCGCTCGGTCGAGTTCAGCGGCGGCGACCGCGGCGCGATTCTAAGCCGGCTGTGCGGCGCGCGCGAACGGCTCGGACCGTTTAATCCGGGCGGGTTCCTCGGCCGCCGTTTCTGTTACACGCAACGGGTCACGCCCGCGCCGCTGGACCGGCATGAAACGGCGCGCTCATTGCACCTCTTGTCGCCGTGGGGCATCCATTCCACCCGTTCGCTCGAAACGGAAATTCACACCGACCCCAACCGGGAAGCGCCTGCTCAAAGCATCCTGCCGGAGCCACAAATCATCTGCCACCTGGCGTCCAGCCAGCCGAAAAAAGAGTGGCCGTTGACGCACTGGGCGGCGCTTTATCAACTGGCCGCGGCCGCCGGGCTCAAATTGATTTTTACCACCGGCACCGGTGTGCGGGAGGAAGCATTGCTGGATGATTTCAAGCGGCTGGCCCCGGGCGCGCCGGTGTTGCAGCCGATTCCCGACCTGGCTTTGTATCTTGCGGTACTCAAGCGCGCCACAGTGTTTGTGGCCGGCGATACCGGTCCGCTGCATTTTGCCGCCGGTCTGGGGGTGCCGACCCTGGCCCTGTTCGGAGCCACGTCACCGGTGCTTTGGGCGCCGATTGGCGGTCACCACCGTTTGCTCATCGGCAGCCCTTGCTCCTGCAGCGGCGCGGCGGCCGTTTGCCAGGGCGCGAATCATTGCCTGGCGGCGATCAGGCCGGAACAGGTTTTTGAGCAATTGCGGTTGATGCTGGCCCGCCCACCCGGCCGTCCCTTGGAACGTAAAGTTTGAATTGTGAAGTCCGGCCGGCTGCGGTAATTTCGTCGAAAAGGCAACCACAGGAAAGCCATGACTGACAAAATTCCCTATCTCGACCTGCCCGCACAACTGCGCCCGCTCCGCAAGGAAATTGACGCCGCCATCGCGCGGAACATTGATCTTTGCTCCTTCTGTCTCGGCCCCGACGTGGCGCAGTTTGAAAAGGACTTCGCCCGGTTCATCGGGGCGGAACATTGCTCCGGTTTCAACAGCGGCACCTCGGCGCTGCACGTGGCGATGCTGCTGCTTGGCGTCGGCCCCGGCGATGAGGTCGTCACCTCGCCGTTCACATTCGTGGCCACGAGCTGGGCGATTTCCTATGCCGGCGCGAAACCGGTCTTTGTGGACGTGGACGACGCCACCTTCAATCTCGATCCCAAGCTGCTGGAGCGGGCCCTTACACCGCGCACCAAGGCGGTCATGCCCGTGCATCTCTACGGCCACCCGTTTGACGTGGACCCGATTCTGGCAATTTGTAAAAAACATAAATTACCACTTGTCGAGGACACCGCCCAGGCGCATGCCGCAAAATACAAGGGCAAAACCGTCGGCACCTTTGGCGAAATTTCCTGCTTCAGTTTTTATCCGGGCAAAAATCTTGGGGCCTGCGGCGAAGGCGGCGCGCTGGTGACCAACAATGCCGCTTTCGACAAGCGCGCCCGCTCCCTGCGCGAGCACGGCTCGACCGTGCGCTATTATCACGATGAAGTCGGATACAATTACCGCATGGAGGGCATCCAGGGTGCAGTGCTCGGCGTAAAATTGAAACACCTGGCGAAGTGGACGGCGGAACGCCGCCGGGTGGCGCATCGCTACCAGGAGCTGCTGGCGGACACGCCGTTGCAACTGCCGCGCGAGGCCGCCTGGGGGGAAAGCGCGTATCATCTTTACGTGGTCCGCCATCCGCGCCGCGATGATTTGAAGAAACACCTCGAAGCCAATGGCGTCGGCTGCGCGTTGCATTACCCGCTGCCCTTGCACCTGCAGAAGTGCTACGCAAGTCTCGGACACAAGGCCGGCGATTTCCCCGTCGCCGAAAAAGCCGCACGCGAATGCCTCAGCCTGCCGATTTTTCCGGAATTGACCGACGCACAAATCCAGCGCGTGGTCGCGGTGATCAAGGACTTCTTCAAGAAATAGAAAATCCGGTGGCAGAACAACCGGCAGCACTCCGCACTGTGTTCAGACGTCCGGGTATTCGCCCTTGAGCAGTTGGGGCAAATGGCGCTGGTAGAGCGCCAGCGCCGAGCGGATGGCGCGGTAGGCATCAATACGTCCCTGGAATTCCTCCACCTCCGGCAGGTCCGCCTTTTCCAGCTCCTTGTAAATTTCAAAGAAATGGCGGATCTCCAGCAGCACGTGCGGCGGCAACTGGGAAATGTCGTTGTAGTTTGAGAACATCGGATCGTCGGCGTGCGCGGCGATGATCTTGATGTCCTCCAGGTGCTGGTCAATCATGCGCAACATGCCGATGGGGCGCGCCTTCATCACGCAGCCGGGGATCACCGGTTCCTGGGACAGCACCAGGATGTCCAACGGGTCGTGGTCCTGACAATAGGTCTGGGGAATGAAACCGTAATTGCTCGGGTAATGCACCGCGCTGTGCAACATGCGGCTGATCTGCAGGAACCCTGACTTCTTTTCCAGCTCGTACTTGATCTTGCTCCGCATCGGGCACTCGATGTAGGCGTGGCACATTTCCGGAATCGAATCCCCGGGGGACAGCACATGATAAGGATTGTTGGTGGTGTTGACCGGCACCACCTTTTCTTTTTTGGGGCGATTTTTTTTAATTCCCACTTTCACGGCGCGCAGTTTACTTCCCATGAACAACAGGATAATCAAACCGTATCGCGGAAACAACGATAAAGGCTGAGTCTGAAATTTGATCCGGCCCCATCGCCGGGTGAAACGGCGACGGAGCTCGGGCGTTGCCGGGCGGGATTCGAGGTCGATTTGACCATTGGATTTCGCCATGCCTCGACCCCAAAACCCTCGAGAACAGGCCCAGCGGGCTGACCCACTTGACTTTTCCTAAATTTATTAGATAGTTTGAAACTTAAAATCAGGAGGATGAAAACATCGTCATGGCATGGTTGTTACCCAAGGAGGTCTATGCGAATTGAAATATTTCTTGCGCGGTTCACCGGATTTCTTTTGGCGAATGGTTTCTGCCGCCGGGGGGCATGGATGCTGGCGGCCGGAGGCTTGTTGATGCCGGGGCTGAACACGAGGGGTGGCACCTGGACCGCATTGGCGAACTATGCGCCCGGCGGCATCGGGACCATGCTGTTGCTGACCGATGGCACGGTCATGGCCCAGAACGGGTCGGGAAACGCCTGGTGCCGGCTCACGCCGGATATTCATGGCAGCTATGTCAACGGGACCTGGTCCACGCTGACCCCGATGAATTACACCCGGCTTTATTATTCTTCGGACGTCTTGCGGGATGGCCGCGTTTTCATTGCCGGGGCGGAATACGGCACCGGCACAAACTCGGCAGAAGTATATGATCCGGGGAGCGACACCTGGACGCCCACGCCACCTCCTCCCGCGGGCCAAAAGCTGTTCTATGACTCCATTTCCAAAATCCTGCCCAACGGCAATGTGCTGGTGTCCCCGGTCGAACCCGCCACCTATGGCGGAACGGTCATTTACAATCCCACGGTTAATACTTGGTCCGCCGGTCCGACTCTTTACCGGGGCGGCTATCAGGACGAAGCCAGCTGGGTCAAACTGCCCGACGATAGCATTCTGACCGTGGATCCGTTTGGCACCAGTTCGGAACGTTACATTCCGGCATTAAACAAGTGGGTCAATGACGGCGTGTTGCCCGTGGCGGTTTATGACCCCTTTCTATCCGAAGAAGGAGCGGCTTTCTTGTTGCCGGACGGGCGGGCATTTTATCTCGGCGGCACCGGACACACGGTCTTTTATACTCCTTCCGGCACCACCAATGCCGGGGTCTGGACCGCCGGACCTGACATCCCCAACGCACAGGGAACGCCCGATGCGCCGGCCGCCATGATGGTCAACGGCGTGATTCTTTGCGCGGTTTCTCCGGCCCCGACCAACAGCACCTACACTTCACCCACCAGCTTTTACGAATATGACCCGGTGGCCAATGCCTTCACCCAGGTGAGCGGCCCCACAGGGCTTATCCTGTCCGGTCCGTCTTACGACACGCGGATGCTCGACCTTCCGGACGGCACCGTGCTGTTCACCTACTATGGGAGCCAGCTTTATGTTTATCAGCCTTCCGGCGCACCGCTGACCGCCGGGAAGCCGGCCATCACCGGCATCACCACCAATCTCGACGGCTCCTATCATCTGACCGGTACCCTGCTCAACGGCATCTCTGAAGGCGCGGCTTATGGCGATGACGCCCAGATGAACAGCAATTATCCGCTCATCCGGATGACCAATTCGACTGGCAACGTTTATTATGCCCGGACCGTCAATTGGAGCAGCACCGGGGTCATGACCGGCAGCACACCTGAAAGCACCGATTTCACCGTGCCCGCCGGCCTGCCGGTGGGCACGTATTCGCTGGTGGTGGTGGCCAACGGCATCAGTTCCGACCCGGTGTCATTCGCCTATATTCCCGATGCCCTGCAAATCACACCGCTAACCGGTTTCACCGCCAGTGGCGGACCGGGCGGTCCGTTTAGCGTGACCTCCCAGGATTTCACCCTGACTAATTACGGCGCCTTGTCGCTGAACTGGTCGGTCATCAACACCTCGCTCTGGCTGAATGTTTCACCGGCCAGCGGCACCTTGACCGCGGGCGGGCCGGCCGCGGCGGCAACCGTGAGCCTCAATGCCAATGCCAGCAATCTGGTGGCGGGAACTTACACGGCCAGCCTCTGGTTCACCAATCTCAACAGCCATTACGCGCAAACCCGGCAGTTCACCTTGATGGTGCAGCCACCCCAGCTGGTTCAAAACGGCGGGTTCGAGGCGGGTAGTTTCATCAATTGGACCCAGACCGGGAATACCACGTCCACCTCTGTCACGAGCGGCAATTCATCCTATGTTCACTCCGGCATTTACGGCGCCGAACTGGGCCCGGTCGGCTCGATGGGTTATCTTTCCCAGACGCTGGCGACCTTCCCTGGCCAAGCCTATTTGTTGTCGTTCTGGCTGAATAATTCCATTGGCGGGACACCCACCCAATTCCTCGTGAACTGGGGCGCCGGTGCGATTTATAGTCTGAGCAACCCGCCTGCTTTTGGATGGACGAACCTCCAATTCATCGTCACGGCTGCCGCCAGCAGCACCGTCCTTCAATTCGGTTTCCAAAATGACCCGAATTATTTCGGCCTCGACGACGTCAGCGTGGTGCCCATCCCGCCGGCCGTGTTCCAATCGTTGACCCAATCCAGCAACACCATCGGGTTCAGTTGGACCGCCATGTCCGGACTGGCCTATCAGGTTCAATATAGAACCAACCTGTTCCAGGGCACGTGGATCAATCTGGGCAATCCCGTGCCTGCAACCGGCTCCACTGCATCCGCGACTGACACGCCGGGAGCCGATGCCCAACGGTTTTATCGCCTGATTGTGTTGCCGTAACGATTTGTCCGCAGCTCCGCCTTGCGTGCCCTCCCTGCCGGGAGGTAACGTGGAGCCATGTCGCACGCGGACTTTGTTCATCTCCATCTGCACACCGAGTATTCCCTGCTCGATGGCGCCTGCCGGCTGGACCGGCTGGTGGACAAGGCCCATGAATTGAAGTTCCCCGCGCTCGCCATCACCGATCATGGCGCCATGCACGGGGTCATCGACTTCTACCAAGCGGCGCGGGAAAAGGGAATCAAACCCATCGTCGGGTGCGAGGTGTACGTCGCCCCCGGCAGCCGGCTGGAGAAGAAAACGAGCGGCGCCGGACGGGACGTTTATCATCATCTTGGCTTGCTGGCCAAGGACAAGGCCGGCTACCAAAACCTCATCCAACTGACCACCGCGGCGCATGTGGAGGGATATTATTACAAGCCGCGCATCGACAAGGAAATTCTGGCGGCCCACAAGGAAGGCTTGATCGCGATGTCCGGCTGTCTCGCCAGCGAAATCCCGGACCTGATCCTCAAAGACCAGCTGGACAAAGCCCGTGAAGCGGTGGATTGGTTCAAGCAGACGCTGGGCCCGGACAATTTTTATCTTGAACTGCAAAACCATGGAATTGCCGAGCAGGCGAAGGTCAACAGGCATTTGATCCTGTGGGCGAAGGAATTCGGCCTCAAGCTGATCGCGACCAACGACGTTCATTACATCGAGAAAAGCCATTCGCACGCGCACGACTGCCTGATTTGCATCGGCACGCAGACGCAGCTGGCCGACACGAAACGAATGCGCTACGAGCCGGAGCAGTTTTATCTGCGCACGGCCGAGGAAATGAAGGCGCGCTTCGCCGACACGCCGGAAGCGGTCACCAACACCCTGGCCGTCGCCGAGCAATGCAATCTGGAAATCGAATTTGGCAAACTGCATTACCCGGTCTTCACGCCGCCGGAACATTTCACGCGCGAGGGATATCTGCGCAAGCTGATTGCCGAGGGCTTGTTCCGCCGTTATACGATTCACGCCCGGGCCGAGGGGAAGGATTTTGTCGTGGACGGCATTGATGACCCCACCCGGCTGCCGACGTTCAATTCTTCCGCAGCCGCCGAGGTAACGAGGCTCAAATCAAATCCGGATGACATTGAACAAAACAAGAGTGAGCCTCCTCCCGTCGCTTGCTACGACATTAAAACCCCCGCCATCGCCACCGCCATCAAAACCCTCATCGATCGCCTGCAGCTTGAACTCACGGTCATCGAGAAAACCGGGTTCATCAGTTATTTCCTCATCGTGGGCGACTTCATCCGCTACGGGCACGAGCGCGGCATTGCCTGTGTGGCGCGCGGTTCCGCCGCCGGATCGATTGTCACCTATCTGCTGGAGATTTCGAACGTGGACCCCATCCGTTACGGCCTGCTGTTCGAGCGCTTCCTCAATCCCGAGCGCGTCAACCCGCCCGACATCGACATCGATTTCGCCGACGACCGGCGGGCCGATGTCATCGAGTATGTCCGTGAGAAATATGGCCGCGATTCCGTCGCGCAAATCATCACGTTCGGCACGATGGGCGCGAAGTCCGTCGTGCGCGATGTCGGCCGGGTCATGGGCTTGAGCTATGGCGAATGCGACCGGCTGGCCAAAATGATCCCGTTCGACCTGAAAATGGACCTGACGAAGGCGCTCAAGCAATCCCCGGAATTCAAGGAGGCTTACCAGACCGAGGAAGTCACGCGCGAGCTGATTGACACCGCGCTCATCCTTGAAGACCTCACGCGCAATGCCTCCGTCCACGCCGCCGGCGTCGTCATCGGCGACCAGCCGCTGGTGAATTTGCTGCCGCTCAAGCAGGACGAAAGCGGCACGCTCGTCACCCAATACGCGATGAACCCCGTCGGCGACCTCGGTCTGCTGAAGATGGATTTTCTCGGGCTGAAAACGCTCACGGTCATCCGCAACACGTGCGAAATGGTCAAGCGCACCCACGGCCTCGAAGTGCCGATTGACCACCTGCCGCTCGACGACCAAAAGACCTACGACCTGCTCAACCGCGCGGAAACGCTCGGCGTGTTCCAGTTGGAATCCGGCGGGATGCGGGATTTGTGCCGCAAGTTTCAGATCAGCTCCGTCGAGCACATCACGGCGCTGGTGGCGCTTTACCGGCCCGGCCCGATGGAACTGATCCCTGAATTCATCAAACGGCGACATGGTGAAATCGAGATCCAATACGAACATCCGTTGCTCGAACCGATTGCGCGCGAGACCTACGGCATTTTGATTTATCAGGAGCAGGTGATGCAGGCCGCCCAGGTGCTGGCGGGCTTTACGCTCGGCAGCGCGGATTTGCTCCGGCGCGCCATGGGCAAAAAAAAGCTGGAGGAAATGGCCAAGCAACGCGCCATTTTCGTCAAGGGCTGCCGGGAAAAAAACCAGATCCCCGAAAAAAAGGCGAACGAGATTTTTGATTTGCTGGAAAAATTCGCCGGCTACGGTTTTAACAAGTCGCACGCCGCCGCCTATGCCATCGTCGCGTATCAGACCGCGTACCTGAAGGCCAATTATCCGGTCGAGTTCTTCTGCGCCATGATGACCAACGACATGGCTGACACCGCCAAGTTGAGCCAGTACATCAACGAGGCGCGGGCCTTTGGCATCGAAGTGCTCGGCCCGGATGTAAACGAGAGCCAGGTCCATTTCGCGCCGGCGGAACGGAGCGCGGCTGTCCCAGCCGCAGCTCTCCCGAATGCGAAGGCAGAGTCCGAAAATTTTGGAGCTGATCCGGCCGCCGGGGCTGCTGCGGCTGGGGACAGCCGCGCTCCGAAATGGGCCATCCGCTTCGGCTTGGCGGCAATCAAAGGCGTGGGTGAGGTCGCTGTCGAAACCATTTTAAATGCGCGCAATGACAGCGGAAAATTCACATCATTGTCCAATTTGTGCGAACGTGTGGATGGCCGTACGGTAAGCCGGAAAATTTTGGAGGCTCTCATTAAATCCGGTGCCTGTGATTGCTTTGGACAAACACGGGCAACAATGTTCGGCGGAATTGATCATGTCATGACCCGAGCTGCCGGGATTATGGCGGACCGCCAAAAAAAACAAGAGACGATGTTCGGAATGCTGGAGGAAAAGGCGCCGCCCATGCCGGAGGCCATCAGCAACCTGCCGGAGTGGCCGCAGCACGAATTGCTCGCCCACGAAAAGGAGTTGCTGGGTTTCTATGTCACCGGCCATCCGCTGACCCCGTTTGCGCCGATTCTTGAGAAATACACGCTGACGAACACCGCGAAGCTTGCGGAACTGGCCAGTCGCAGCCTGACGCGCATCGGCGGCCTGATCGCCGCGGTGCAGAACGGCGTGTCGAAGAAAAGCGGCAAACCGTATTCGATGGTCACCCTCGAAGACCTCGAAGGTTCCGTACAGGTGCTCTGCATGAACGAGAACTACGAGAAATATCGCGGGCTGCTCGTGCTGAACAAGGCGATCCTCGTCGTGGGCGAGGTGAACACCGGCGAGGACCGCCCGAAAATTTTCCCGCAGGAAATCATGCCGCTGGAGGACGCGCCGAGAAAGTTTACCCGGCAGGTCCATCTGCGGTTGCACACGGCGCACTTGAAGCCGGAACAGCTGGAGTCCGTGCGCGAGCTGGTCGCCGCGCATGCCGGCAAATGCCCGTTGCTCCTGTGTTTCAAACGGCCCGGCGGCGAGATCATTTTCATGGATACGAACGAGCGCTTCAGCGTCACCCCCTCCCAAACATTGCAGCAGGAAGCCGACGCGCGGTTTGGGGAGGAAACCTACTACGCCAAGGTGGACACGAGCCTGCCCGAGCGCACGCCGCGGCGCTGGGAACGCAAGATGGACGCCGGCAACGGCGAGGAATAGGGATTTTCACCGGCCCCGGATGGGCATCAGTCCAAAGTGCAACACCAGCCAGACCGGCACGGCGAACAATCCGACCGCCAACAGCCGTTCCCACGTCCACGCCAGCACATGCGCCTGCATCGGAAAAATCGTGATCATGAAATAATTTGCAAATCGCGTATGGCCCAGAAATCGCAAGTGCTTCGGATATTTTTTCCGGATGCCACTGGCCAGCGCAACGACGCCCAGTGCCAGCACGAGAAACGTGACGAGCAGATTGACGGGCAACAGGCCATGGAGCTCGAGATATTGCCCGTGCGCCGCATGGGGCACAAAACAGGGGTAGAGCCATTGCGTGCCGGCCCAAAGAAAACTGAAACCGGTCTGGATCGCGGTGCGGAAATTCGCCTGGTCGGAGGTCAATTCATTCAGCAACAGGCCGAAATACAGCGGCACAATGCCCCAAATCAGCGCAACCTGCTCGAACGGTGTCGCCGTTATTTCAACGAATGTTGCCCAAGAGTGATTCATAGGACGCGCGCATTCTCGCCCAACGTTGCCCCTTCCCGCAAACCATTCCATTCCAGAAGGTATCCAACGATTCCCGGGCGACAGAAAGATATTGTCATTTTTAACGGTCCCGCGAAAGAATAACTCCATGCTGGCTGAGCTCCTGTTCCAAGGCATTGAGTTTGCCATTCAAACGGTGATCCTCTTTGGGCTGCTTTGGCTGATGATCAAAATCCAGAAGCTCGACCAGAACTTCGGATTCAGTTTGGTGAGGGTGCTGGGCGCCGCGGCGCTCGCGACCGGCCTGGGCCTGATCCTGCAAATTGTTTTGGGGCAACTCCTCGGCATCGTCCTCGTCACTTATATTTCCAGCCCGATCGTGTTCATCGTGCTGTTGTATCGTGTCAAAAAAGTCACCGGCGCGGATTACGTCGATGTCCTCTTCACCGTCGCCATAGCCCGCGCACTCCTGTTCGCGGTGAACCTGCTCCTTCTGACGTCGCTCATGGGCGACTTGCGGCCACGCGTACAAACCCCCGGTGAATTTGAAGCGGCTGGGCCGCCACCGGAAACCAGAGCGAAAGGCCCACCCGCCGTCCAGCCGGCCAACGGATCGGCCCCCGCGGCAAAACCCGTTGCCGCAAAACCGATGGCAACCACCGGCTTCAAAGCCAATTCACCCGCCCCCGGCGAGCCGACCAACGTGGCGACCCAGCCAGTCCCGGCAGAACCGGAGGAAAACCTGTCCCAATATTTTTCCGTCAAAGGTGTAACCCGAAATGGCGCCCATTCGGCCGTGACGGTTCAAACCGAAGCCAGGACGTATACGGTCTTGCTGGGTGAAGCGGTTTTGATGCAAACATCCGAAGGCCCGATCTCCGTGCGCTTCAGCGACCTCGGCGAAGATTCGGCGACCCTGGAAATCAACGGGGAACCGGCGAAGTTTCGCATTCCGTGAATTGGGCCATGGCCCCGGCGTTCAACGACGCTTTAAAAGACGCAGGGCATTGCCAATCACAATCAAGTCCGACACCCCCATGGCCGCGGCGCACAAAATCGGGCTCATGAAACCCAGCGCCGCCAACGGCACGCCGAGCACATTGTAAAAAAACGCCCAGAACAGGTTTTGTCTGATCGTCCGCAAGGTCGCCCGTGCCAGACCGAGCGCCTCCGGCACGGCCTCAATCTCCGATTTCAGCAGAATGATGTCGGCCGCCTCGCGCGCGAGGTCGCTGGCGCGGCTCACGGCCACGCCAAGGTCGGCCTGTTCCAGCGCCGGCGCATCGTTGAGGCCGTCGCCCACGAAGGCCACGCGTTCGCCCTCGGCCTGGAGCTTTTTCACGAACGCCGCCTTTTGCTCCGGGCGCACCCCGGCAAAAACATTTTTCCCTTCAATGCCCGTTTGCTCCGCGATGCTGGCGGCCGTCAACGCATTGTCACCGGTGAGCAAATAAGTTTTCAGGTTCTGCCGGTGCAGCTGTTCGATCACCGAGCGGGCTCCGGGTTTTACGGTGTCCTGGATGGCAAACAAACCGGCGAGCGATGCGTCAACAGCCAATCCGACGACGGTGGCGCCCTGCCCCGACCATTCCGCAATGAATTTCTCGCCTCCTCCGAGATCCACGCCCGATTCCTTCAACCACCGGAGGGAACCCAGCCGGGCTTTGCCCATTGGCGATTGGATGTTCGATGTGGGATGTTCGATGTTGGCCTCAACGCCCGCACCGCGGATTTCCCGCCAGTCAGTGACTCGAACTGCGTCTGCCGAAATTTTGGCAATCGCCTGGCTGATGGGATGGCTTGAGGAACGCGCCAGGGCTGCGGCCAAGGCGGCGCAATCCGAACTTCGAACCCCAAACTCCGAATTCCGTGCCGCCACTTCTGGT
The DNA here is from genome assembly GCA_049280815.1 of Verrucomicrobiia bacterium. Classification (GTDB taxonomy): domain Bacteria; phylum Verrucomicrobiota; class Verrucomicrobiia; order Limisphaerales; family UBA11358; genus UBA11358. The sequence goes on from JBAPQW010000022.1 coordinate 17,784, forward strand.
TTTCCGATGGTCAGCGTGCCGGTCTTGTCAAAAATCACCGCGGTGATGGTGCCCGCCTTTTCAAGCGCCACCCCGTCGCGAATCAAAATTCCCCGGCGGGCGGCGGCATTGGCGCCGGCCATGATGGCCACCGGGGTGGCCAGACCCATGGCGCACGGACAGGCTACAATCAAGACCGCCGCGACGACGATGAATCCCGCCCCCGCACCGGCCGGCCTCATCGCGTGCCACAGAAATGGCGCCAACCAATCGTGGACGCGACCGGCCGATTCCGGGGCGAATCCCCACCCAATTCCAGCGGCGACAGCGATGACGACGACCAAGGGCACGAAGACGCTGCTCACCCGGTCGCCGAGGCGCTGAATGTCGGCGCGGCTGGTCTGGGCACGTTGGACGGCCGCAATGATGTGGGCCAGGGCCGTGCTTTCGCCGGTGGCTGTCACACGCATCAACAGCCGGCCGTTCAAATTCACCGTGCCGGCGTATAGTTCACCCCCGGCCTTTTTGTCCACCGGAACCGATTCGCCGGTGAGCATCGCCTCGTCCACGGCCGAATCGCCTTCAGTGACCACGCCGTCCACCGGCACGCCATCGCCGGGTTTGAGCACGACGAGATCGCCGATTTTCAGATCAGCGACGGATACTTCCGTTTCTCCGCCGGCGGAACATTTTCGTCGTGCTGTCCGGGGCGCGAGCCGCAACAATTGTTCCAGGGCACCCGATGCGCGCCGGCTGACGCGGGCCTCCAGCCAGTGACCGCTGCTGATCAGGGTGATGATGGCGGCGGCTTCCATGAAATACAAATGGCCGCCGCTTCCACCCAGCAACGCCCACGCGCTGTAGCCGAACGCGGTGGTCGAACCGAGGGCGACCAGCGTGTCCATGTTCGAGCCGCCGGTTTTGAGCTGGGTCCACGCGCCGCGATAAAATGGCGCCCCGGCAAATATCTGCACCACCCCGGCCAGGGCAAAGGCAAGCCACTGAAACCAGGGCGTCGAGGCCAGGCCCAAACCCCATTCGCCCGCCATCAGCACGGCGGTGATGGTAACCCCGAGCCACAGGTTGATCTGCCAGCTGGGGAATTTGGTTTCCCCACCGGTGGAATCGTCATCCTGGATTTCCTTCGCCTTGTATCCTGCCTTTTTGACGGCCGCAATGACCACGGGAACATTTTGTGGCGCGCCGGAATTCCAGCGGACGGATGCGCGTCCGGATTCGAGCGACACGGTGGCACTATGCACGCCCGGCACGCCCTGAATCGCTTCGGTGACGTGACGCGCGCAGTTGTTGCAGCTCATGCCGCCGACTTGCAGATTCGTCACGCCGGCAGGGTATCGTGGGTGAATGACTTTGTCGAATTTCGCGGCCAGGCATCCGGACGCCAGCGGTCGGTTTCGTCGTTCGAAACGCTTGGCGTTTTCGGCAGGATTACAAGTTTGTCATTTTCAGGCTTGATTCATTTCCGGCTCGCTGCAATTTGGAGCGCTCAGTTGAGGCGGCGCATGCAAAAAACCGAACGATTAAAAAACAACGGCTCCGGCCGGCTGGTGACCTTTTTGGGCGAAAAGAATTCCGGCCGGGCGCCGGATTTATTAAAAACCCGGGCCTTGATCGGCGTGCTGGAAGGAACCGGCGTCGGCCCGGAAGTCGTCAGCGCGACGCTGCGAATTTTGAAATCGGTCGAGCAGGTGCTGAATCTAAAAATTGAAGTGCGCCAGGGCGGTTTGATCGGCGAAAAGGCGATGGCCGAACACGGCCAGTGGCTGCCGGAAAATACCATGGGATTTTGCGCCGACGTTTTTCAACTCGGCGGGGCAATTCTCAGCGGTCCGGGCGGTGGCCGTTACGTTTACGATCTGCGCCGCCGCTTTGATTTGTTCTGCAAATTTGTTCCTGTCCGGCCCTGGCCGGAACTGGCGCACGCCGGAAAACTTGCGCCGCAATTTCTGAAAAACGTGGACCTGCTCATCGTGCGTGACAACACCGGCGGTGTTTATCAGGGCCGCTGGGGCGACTGTGCCACCGATAAGGGCCGCGTCGCCGAGCATTCCTTCAAATACAGCGAGGACGAAGTGCATCGCCTCATCGAGGTTTCCGCGCGCGCGGCCGCGGCGCGGCGCGGCAACCTTCACGTCATCGTCAAGGAAGGCGGCGTCCCCACCATCACCGCCCTCTGGCGCGACGTCGGCAGTGCCGTCGCCAAACAGCACGGCGTTGAAGCCGTGTTCATGAACGTCGACCTGGTCGCCTATGAATTAATTCAGAACCCGACGCTCTTTGACGTCATCGTCACCCCCAATCTTTTCGGCGACATCCTCGCCGACATCTGCGGCGTTTTGGTCGCCTCGCGCGGCGTGACGTTCTCCGGCAATTTCGATCCGCACGGTCGTGGGGTTTACCAGACCAACCACGGTGGCGCGCACGACCTCGCCGGCACGGACACGGCCAATCCCGCCGGGCAAATCCTTTCGCTCGCCATGTTGTTGCGTGAAAGTTTCGGGCTGGAGGCAGCCGCCCGGCTGATCGAAAAATCGCTGGCCGAAACCTGGCGCGCGGGCTGGCGCACCGCGGACATCGCCGAACCGGGCAGCCGGATTCTCGGAACGACCGCCATGGCGGAAAAAGTCGCGGAGCAGATCCTCCGTTCGGCAGAAACCGGATCGCCTCATGAAACCTGCGTTGCTGCTGGTTGACCTCCAGGGCGATTTTCTGGCGTCAGCGGGACTCCAGCCAACGGCGGCGGCCTTGATTGCCCGCGTGACAACATTGCTCGACGGCTGTCGTGCCCGCCGCATTCCGGTCGTTCACATCTGGACCACGGTTCGACGAAATGACGACCGGCGGCTTCCACACTGGAAAAAAACCAATCGCTGGGCCTGCGTCGCCGGAACCGACGGGCACAAAACCCCCGCGCCGCTTCAACCCGCCGAAAACGAAACCATCATCAATAAAAGCGGCTTCAGCGGATTTGCCGGCGGCGAACTGGAGGCCGTGCTAAAAACGGCGGGTTGTGACACCGTCATCATCGCCGGCTTGCACCTCCATGCCTGCATCCGAACCGCCGCAGCCGAAAGCCTGGAACGGGGCCTGCAAATTTTCATGCCGGAAGATGCCGTGGCGGGCAACGACCCGGTTTATGCCGCCGCCACGCGCCGCTGGCTGGCCGAACGGTCGGTTGATTTTATTTCCACCCACGAAATCCTGTCGCGACTGGACGGGAACGCGCCGTCAAAATTGACCCATCGCTCGCCGCGGGAGACGGAAACCGTCCTTTTCGAAATCCCCCGCGCCGGAGCGGGTGAAATTGCCGCCGCGACCTTGTCCGCGCAAGCAGCGTGGCGAATTTGGCGGCGGACCAAGCTGAGTTCACGATGCGACCTGCTGAAAGAGGTCATGGTGCGGCTGGAAGCGGCCGCGCCGGATCTGGCAAAACAAATGGCGGTAGAAATCGGCAAGCCGATTTCACATGGGCTGGAAGAAGTCCGGCGCACGGCGGAAAATCTTCGCGACGTGATTGCCCGGGCCTCGGCATTCGCCGGGCAAAAACGCGAGACGGGCGGAATTGTTTTTCATCAACCCCTCGGGGTCATTGCGCTGATTTCGCCGTGGAATAATCCCGTCGCCATTCCCATCGGCAAAATTGCGCCGGCGCTGGTTTACGGCAACACCGTGGTCTGGAAGCCCGCGCCGGCCGCCACCGTGATTTCGGAAGTCATTTTGAAACTGCTGCGCGAGTCCGGAGTTCCGGACGGAGCGGTTCAAATCCTGACCGGCGACCAGGCCACCGCCCAAAGCCTGGCGGCGGACGAATATGTCAACGCCGTCACGCTCACCGGCTCGGCGCCCGCCGGCTTCGCGATCCAGGAGATTTGCGCTCGACGCTTTCTGCCGCTCCAGGCGGAATTAAGCGGCAACAACGCCGCGATTGTCTGGGGGGAGGCGGATCTGCCGCGGGCGGCCGCGCAAATCGCGTGGGGTGCCTTCGGTTTCGCCGGCCAGCGCTGCACGGCGAATCGCCGCGCCATTGTGTCCGCGGCGACGTTTGAACATTTTCTGCGCGAACTGAAGCTTGCCGCAGAAAAATTGAACTGGGGCGATCCCCTGGACCCCGCCACGGACATCGGCCCGGTGATTGAGGCGGGCAAACGCGAGGAGCACCGGGCCCTGGTTTCCGCCGCGCAAAATTCCGGAGCGGCGCACCGCGTGGAAGCTCTTTTTGTCGCTCGGGCCGGGGAATCCTGGGTGAAAAGCGGCGCTTACGCGCAACCGGTTGTGGTGGGCTGCGATGAACCGGACCATCCGCTGGTGCAGGAGGAAACGATGGGTCCATTGCTGGTCGTGCAGCGAGCCGACAATTTTGAGCAGGCATTGAAATTGTGTAATGGCGTCCGCCAGGGACTGGCGGCGGCACTGTTCAGTGATGCCGCTGACCTGCAGGAAGAGTTCCTGGCCGGGGCGCAGGCGGGGGTGTTGAAAATCAACGCGGCAACCGCGGGCGTCGATGTGTCGCTGCCGTTCGGCGGCTGGAAGATGTCGGGGCTGGGGCCGCCGGAACATGGCGAAGCCGACCGGCTCTTTTACACGCGGATGCAGGCGGTTTATGGCGCGGCGGACTGGAAATAAGGCTGGATTATTTTTGCGAATTCCAAAACCATAAAAGTGTGACCGAAACGGAAAACCAATTTCTCACCCGCGTTGGCCCCGGAACTCCAATGGGCCGCCTGCTGCGGCGGTATTGGCTTCCCGCTTTGCAGACCGCGGACCTGCCGGAGAAGGACGGGGCGCCGGTGCGCGTGCGGTTGCTATGCGAAAATCTGGTCGCGTTCCGCACCACCGACGGCAGAATCGGCCTGGTGGACCACGCCTGTCCGCACCGCTGCGCGTCGCTTTTTTTCGGGCGCAATGAGGAGAACGGTTTGCGCTGCCTTTATCACGGCTGGAAATTTGACGTGGACGGCCGGTGCGTGGAGGTTCCGAATGAACCGCCGGGCAGCCGGTTCAACGAACAAATCCGCGTCACCGCGTATCCGTGCGTGGAAAAAAACGGAATCGTGTGGACCTACATGGGACCGGACCGTGATCCTCCGCCGCCGATGCCGGAACTGGGCTGGGCCATGCTGGAGCCGAAGCGGCGCGGGGCGTTGCGCTACCAGCGCGCGTGCAACTGGCTGCAGGCGATGGAGGGCGACTTTGATTCGTCGCACCTGAGTTTTTTGCACCTGGCATTTGATCCGAAACTTCAGGGCACCGCAGGTGACAAGAAGGCGGGCATCGAGTATTACCGCAATCTGGCGCACATGGACAAACAGCCACTGCTCGAGGTGCAGGACACGGATGTGGGCGTGATGTATGGCGCGCGGCGCGGCGCGGACGACGGGAAATTTTACTGGCGCATCACGCAATTCATGCTGCCGTTTTACACCAGCGTCCCGGGCTTCGGCGGAAAGAATCGCGACAAAATCTGGGTGCCCCTGGACGATGAACATACCATGGTCTGGGAACCGCACTGGTCGTCCACCCGGGAATTATCCGACGACGAGCAGAAGGGCTGGCAGGGTCGCGTCGCGCCCAGCGGCTTTTTGCCGGACACGGACGACTGGCTGGGGCGCCACCGGTTTGCGGCGAACGCGGCGAACGATTATCTGCTGGATCGCGAACGGCAAAAAGAAATCAATTTCAGCGGCCTGGAAAACGCCACCCCCATCCAGGACGGCGCGATGCAGGAGAGCATGGGCCCCATTTGCGACCGCTCGAAGGAACATCTGGGTGCGTCGGACGCGGCCATCGTGCACCTGCGCCGCCGGTTGAACCACGCCGCCCGGGATCTGGAAAAAGACATCATCCCGCCGGGCGCGAAAAATCCCGGACTTTACCGCCGGCATGGTGACCAGTTGCTGCTCGGGGAAAAGGATTCGTGGATTGAACATTACGAGGCGAAGATGAAGCTGGATTACGCCGCGCTCGTTGGCCGGTGAATTAATTGAATGCCACCGTGACCTCCGTATCCCTTCCCGGTTGTTTCGCGCTCACGGTCACACGGTTTGGCGCGCGCCACGCCATCCTCGCGCCCGCCGGAAATTGGACGTATGCGGAACTCGACCGGCGCGCCGGCTTCATCGCCAAGGAAATCCTGGCGCAGCGCGGCGAACCCTCCGGCCCGGTGGCGCTGCTCATGGAGCACGACGCGCCCTTGATCGCCGCCATTCTCGGCACGCTCCAGGCGAATAAAATGTATCTCGCGCTTGATCCCGGCCATCCGCCGGAACAACTGGCCAAGATGCTGGCCTGTTCCGGCGCGAAATTATTGCTGGCCGACCGACTCAATTTGGCGCTGGCGAATTCCGTGGCGTCCGGGCAATTGCAGGTTTTGCCGGTGTCGGAAAATCCTCCGCCGGATTTTTCGCGCCCGGTTTTGCCTGCCGTCCCGGCCTTCGCCGATGCCTGGCTGATATTCACCTCCGGCTCGACCAGCGCGCCGAAGGGAGTGTGGCAAAACCACCAGGGCATCTTGGCGGAGGCGGAAATTTACGCGGAACTGGCCGGCTTGGGGCCCGAAGACCGTGTTTCCTTGCTGGCTTCCTGCGGCCTGTCGGCTTCGGGCGCAACGCTTTTTGCCACGCTGCTCAACGGCGCAACCCTCTGCCTGTTTCATCTCCGCTCGCAGGGCGTCGAGCGGCTCGCCAACTGGATGGCGCGCGAACGCATCTCGGTTTTCCACACCGTGCCGTCCGTTTTCCGGCAGCTGGCTCGCGCCGCGGATGCGAAAAAGGCGCTGGCCGGGGTGCGGCTTATGCGGCTTGGCGGCGAACCGGTTTTGCGCGGGGATGTGGAAATGTTCCGGCGGCTCTGCCCGGACAACTGCCGCTTCATGCAATCGCTGAGTTCCACTGAAACGGGGATCATCAGCACGTTCACGACGGACAAGGAAACCGCGCTGCCAGGCCCCCGCGTGCCGGTGGGACATGCCGTTCGCGGCGTGGACGTATTTCTGGTGGATGACAACGATCAGCCGGTGAAGGACGGCGCCGAAGGAAAAATCGCCGTGCGGAGCGCACGGTTGCGACAGGGCTACTGGCGCCAGCCGGAACAAACGGCGCAAAAATTCCTGGCCGACGGGCGCGACCCCTGCCTGCGCGTTTTCATCTCGAACGACCTGGGCCGGTTTTTGCCCAACGGCATGCTGGAACATCTTGGCCGCGTGGACCAGCTGGTGAAAATCCGCGGCCAGCGCGCGGACCTGGGCGAGGTTGAGGCCGCCTTGCTGGCGACGGGGCTGGCGACGGAGGCCGTCGTGACGGCACGGGAGGATGAATCCGGTGAAAAGCGCCTCGCCGCATACATCGTGCCGCGCGCAGGCGCGGATGTGTCGCGGCCAAATATTCGGAAGTGGATGCTCCGGCAATTGCCGGAGCACATGGTTCCGAATGAAATTGCCGTGCTGGAAAGGCTGCCGCGGATGGTGTCGGGGAAGATTGACCGGCGGGCGCTGCCGTTGCCGCCGCCGCCAAAAAACAGAAAGGTTGCGAGCCGGAGCCAGCGACCGCGAGACGTGGTGGAAAAGCGGCTGACCCGGATCTGGAAATCGGTCTTGAACATTTCAGCGATCGCCCGCCAGGACAATTTTTTTGATCTTGGCGGATCGTCTTTGCAATCGGTGGACGTGCTGCTGCACATTGAGGAGCAGTTCGGGGTTTCATTGCCGCCTTCGACTTTGGCGGAACATGGCACCATTGAGGAACTGGCCGGATTGCTGGTGGATTATGCGGTCATTCCATCGCCGAGTCCGCTGGTAAGACTGCGTGAGGCCGCGGGGGGACGCCCGCTGTTTCTGATCCACAACGGGCAGGGCGACGTCGCGGGATATGGCCTGCTGACACGGCGATTGCCGGACCGCCCGGTTTACGGACTGCAATCCATTGGGCTGCAGGGTGAAAGCTGGCCTTTGATGAGCGTGTCCGCAATGGCGCGCCGTTATTTGCCGGAAATCATCGCCCAGGATCCCACCGGTCCCTACCTGCTCGCCGGCGCGTGCATGGGCGGACTGGTCGCCCTGGAACTGGCGCAATTATTGGTGCAACAGAACCGGAAGGTCGGATTGCTCGCGTTGTTCGACACGCTCCATCCGGTGCAACGCTGGCAGCAGCCCGGCTGGAAGGAAAAAATATATTGTCCGGCGCGTGATTCCCTGCGCGATGCGCTTCGGATCCTGCGCTGGTCCATGTTGCGGGCCAGCGGCCTCGGCCGGGGAGCGCACTGGCGGCTGGGGTATCGGCGTTTTGTGGCGGATATGAATTTTCTCGCCAACCGTTTCTATCAGCCCAAACCTTACCGCGGAACCGTCACAATTTTCATCGCCGCCGAGGCGGGGCTGTCCGGGGAAGACCGGCGGCTGCGCATGCGCCGCTATGGGAAAGACTCCGCCGTCATCGCCATTCCCACCAGCCACGCCGGGCTATTTACGCGGCCCGCCGTGGACGAGCTGGCGCGACAATTGCAAATCCGCCTGGTATCCGCGGAAAATGAAAAAGTGTGATGAGCGACGCTGTGCCACCACAACTGACGCCCGGTTGGCCGATCCCGGATGGACGAAGCCCAAGCGCCGGTTTTGGCGGACAATTCATCCCCTGAATTCAGAAGCACCCACACGCTCGAAGCCCGCCCTTTCGTGATCTTTGAAATCGTCGTTAAAGCATGGCGGAAGGGGTGGGATTCGGACGGATTTTGGAAGTTTTTTCAATTTCCATTACCCCGCGACCACCACCTCACTACCAGAGGCGAACAGCCTCATAACTAACGAACGCCAAAAGAATCAGGCATTTCTGCGTGTTTGTCAAGCACCAGCGATTACGCACCTGATACCAATCAACTACTCACCAATTACACATTTACCGCCCGTTCACTGGCACTTCCACTGGCACTTTTTTGGTCGTATTTCGCGGTGGTGGGGTGGGTTCTCAACCACCGGCTACAAGTTTTAGGCTTCTTTGGAAATTCAGCCAAAATGATGACGGTTTCACGGGGAATCACTGGCACTTCCACTGGCACTAATTTTTTGGGTTGCTGGCAATTTTGCTGAATGCTCATTTTCGCGCTCCCGTGAATGGAAATCCGCCACCGGTTGATAGCTGATTCTGCCGTCATCCGTTGACGAGAACTTCATCTGTGTTCATCCCGTCTGCACCCGCGCCTCTGGTTGCTCCGCGCAACATCGCGCCGGCGGCCGCAACATCTTTGCGCCCGCCGTCACTCAGTTGCTGATGCTCCGCCGCCCGGCGGCGCGGGCGCAGCCGGGTGCGTTTTGTCAGGAGCGGTCCTGCTCTCTCGGGGCAGGTGAAGAGAGCAGTTCCGCTCCTTCAGAACAAAACGCAAAACATGAACACAAATGAAAACCTCATCTCCACTGGATGCCCCGCAACCGCTCCGCAACCCGTCAACCAACTCGTCAAGCCGGTAAAATTCCCGGCTCAACCGCAGGAATGGAAAATCGTTTCATTGAGGGAATGTCCCACTCCCGACACCATGCAACAATGTGAAACGCCTGATCAGGCAGCCGCCTATTGGAAAGCGCATATCGCCACTCATCCTTACTTCAATCCTGAATGTGAATGTTTGGTGGTATTCATCCTCAACACCCGCCGCCGCATAAAAGGTCACTACTTGGTGTCCATTGGCACGATGGATACAATCCTTTGTCATCCGAGGGAGATTTTTAGATTGGCAATAATGGCAAGTGCTGCCGCAATCATTATCGCACATTCTCACCCGAGCGGTGATCCAACTCCGTCGGAAGCGGACATCAAAATCACCCGTGATCTCATTCGAGCCGGTCAACTTCTCAAAATCGAAGTTCTCGACCACATCGTAATCGGCAACCCAAATCATTCCAGTCTTCGCAGTCTTGGCTATTTTTTCTCCTAGCCGATAACGGCTTCCGAAGAATCGGAGGCCGATTTTTTGATCGTGTCATTGAAATCCAGGAATTATTAGCAACAATTGTATAACAAGTTCGCATTCACTTTTAGAGAACTACATCTTTCCCACTTTTTCTCGGCAGACGTTGATCATTCCACCGCATCTGGCGGCTCCCAATCGCTGCGCCTCTTCAAGCACAGGTAATGCCGCGGCGAATTGGTTCATGAAGAACAGGGCGTAGCCCTTGTTGTTCCATGCGCCGGAGTCGCTCGGCCTGAGAGCAATTGCCCGGTCAAAGCAGGCGATGGCTTCTTGGCCCCGATTTAACGCCAGCAACGCCGCACCTTTGTTTATCCATGCGTCCGGGTTGGTTGCGTCAATGGCGAGACCCGCATCATAGCAACGAATGGCCTCGGCATTATTGCCAGATTCTTGAAAATCAGAACCGCGTTGGAATAACTTTTCAGCTTGGAATTTAAGCAGCCTTCGACACTGTTCAATTCCTCTTGCCGCATTAGGATTTCCAAGTTTCTCTGCTTCCTGAAAACACTTTAGTGCTTCCATATATTGACCCTGCTTGCCAAGCTCGTCACCTCTGTTAAGCCATACACTGGCGTCTTTCGGGTTATGCGGTATAGGAGTGCGGTCGTGATCGCGCCTAGATGTCGCTTGGGCAAGGAAGGTCTTCGCCTGCTCGTCATTTGGTGAAAGTATGATGACTTCTTGCAGTGCTTTAATTTGGCCATCTACGTCTCCACAAGTCTGTCGGCAGAGGGATAGATTGAACCAAGCCCTCGCATCATGTGGATCTAAGGCGACCAGTTTTTCCAGAACTGGAGTGGCACATTTCACGTCTTGGCATCGAATCAAACATTCGGAAGCAATTTTCAAAACGTTAACTTTTTCAGGTCGCCAAAAGAGCGCCAGTTCGCAAAGTTTTCTGGCATCCCCCAACTCCCTGTCCTCCAGGTGCAATTGTGCTAGGCCGATCATTGCGCCGGTGTTCTCAGGCTCAATCAACAAAGAACGTGAGTATGCCTTTTTAGCATCAGCGAATCGCTGAAGGTTAGCAAGTATTCCACCTAGATTATTCCAAGCAGCCGTGCTGTATTGATACAACGCCAAAGATTTTTCTGTTGCCTCCAAAGCTTCCTGTAACTTTTGGAGCTTCGTAAACGCTGCTCCCAATTCCGTATAGATTTCCGAGGCATCAGGCCATTGCTCTGCCATCTGGCGCAACTTCAGAATTGCCTCATTTACACGGCCTAGGTTGCTGAGCGACATGGCAATTCCCCACTGCCTTTCAAACTCAGCCCGGTCGTCTTGTTTCTCTTGCGGAACTGGAAATCCTTGTTTGCGGCAGAATTGTTTCACAGCCGCAAAAAGCTCGTCATAGGATTGGAAACGGTGGCCCGCGTCTTTTTCGAGACACTTTTCAGCGACAGGCATCAATGGGTGATCGAGTTTGGTGATCCGTTGTTGACGATGTGCCAACGCCCATCGACTGAAATAGTCATCGCTCCTGCCGTCAGGCACAATTGGCATTTTGCCGCCGGAAATCATCATGTAGATAACAACTCCTAGACTGTAAATGTCTGCTCGGTGATCCACTGCCGACGAATCAACAAACTGCTCTGGTGACATGAAAGGCGGCGTGCCGAACGTTGATCCTGCTATTGTCAAACCGGTTTCACCTCCGTCTCTGCTTGACAACGATTCCCTCGCTTCGGCGAGAGCCAGTCCCTTTGCCAATCCGAAGTCTGTAATCTTGAGCCGTCCTCGATTATCCACCATGAGGTTGTCAGGCTTGATGTCGCGATGTGCTCTCATCCCGTGTGCCATCGCGTGCTTCATGCCAAAACAGAATTGGGCAATCCAATTGAGTTGCTGGTGTAAAGTCTGGCCGCCGGATGCAAGATGCTGCGTGAGCGTGTTCCGACCAGTGTCGTCCGGCCAAATATACTCCGCCGCCACGAAAAGCTGGTTCGAGAACTCACGAATCCATTGGCACTGGACGATATTCGAATGCTTTCCAATATTGATCCAGGTTTCAGCTTCAGCTTTGAACCGTCCGATTGAGGAAGAGTTGGCTCGTTTGCTTTGAAAAGTTTTTAGGACGAAAGGTTCTTCTGAAGTTCGGCCTTCGACCAGATACACGACGCCCATCCCGGACTTGCCCTGTCCCCCGAACACACGCCTGACGCGGTATTCGCCTGCAATAAAATCGCCAAGCTTTAAGTCGCTCATAATATAAAATCAATGCCACTTTTAGCCGCCGATTTCCTTCCTTGTCACTGAAAACATTATCTTCTGATTCAATAGAGAAATTTCAACACGGTCACCTGATTTGATTTCTGCCCGCGCCAGCATGGCGGCGAGCGGATTTTCTACGGTCTGCTCAATCGTTCGGCGCATGGGTCGGGCGCCAAGCGAAGTGTCTCGTTGTTGTGCGCAAATCCATGCTACCGACTCAGTGGTGATAACAAGCTCAATGTCTTGTGCGGCCAACCTATCTTTGACTTGGCCGAGCATCAATTCCGTGATCTTCGCCACATCGCCGCTGGACAGTGGATTGAAAGCAACAACAGCGTCGATCCGGTTGAAGAATTCCGGCCGAAATGCGCTGCGGACAGCTTGCTCCGGGTTTGGCGGCAGCTCGTCGCGGGCGACTTGGCCAAATCCAATTGCCGGGCGAGGCCGAGTCTGATCCAAGTTCGACGTGAGGATAAACAGGGCGTTGGATGCGTCGGCGGTGCGACCTTTGGCATCCGTCAATTGGCCATCGTCAAATACCTGTAGAAACAAATTGAGAACATCCGGATGCGCCTTCTCAATTTCATCGAGTAACACGACGCAATACGGCGTGCGGCGTAGTGGCCCGGACAATTGTCCTTCTTCATCATGGCCTATGTAGCCCGGTGGTGAACCAATGAGCCGCGAAACGGTGTGCTTTTCCATGAACTCGCTCATGTCAATCCGTAGCATGGCGCGTTCGCTTTCGAATAAAAATGACGCCGTGGCTTTGGCCAACTCAGTCTTGCCGGTGCCGGTTGGTCCGACGAAAAGGAGCACGGCCACTGGCCGATTGGGGGCTTTCAAGCCGGCACGAGCGCGCTGGATGGCCTGTGCGACCGATTCACAGGCTTTGTCCTGACCGATAACCCGGCGCTTAAGTTGGTCTGCCATCCCGACAAGGCGCTCGCGCTCGCCTTCGTTCATCTGCGCGAGCGGAATCCCGGTCTTCTCTGCGACCGCCTGACGGACAACATCTGCCGTCACGACAGCAGCCTCAATTTTGTCACCCGGCTGCGCGCTGAGGATAGGGACTGCAATCCGCGCACACGCCTCATCGAGATCCACTTCGCACCGTGGTTGAAGCTCCCACAAAGCTCGCAGCCGAGGAAGAAGCCGCCCGACTCGGTTTCAGTGAGCCGTGGGCGCATCCGGTCGCGGCAACTGAAATGCGACGGGCACAATGGCTTTCCAAACGCCGGCCAGGACACCGGCAAGAACTCGCGCACCAACCATCTCACGGCATCCGCATCTGAACATCTGATTATGCAAACTCCATCCACAGCCCAAATTCGCACTGCCATCGAGGTGCTCAAAAAATTTGGCGAACACATCAATCACAACGCCGTCAACACGATGGTCGAATTGTCCGACTCACAGCTTCACGACCAACAACCTGGTCGCATTGAAGCCCGGACGATTGAACAAACCACACGCATCGAAACTGTCGCCGCGCAATTGGAATCCTGGCGTAACGAATTGCTGCAACAGGGGAGGCAATGTGTTTCTCATCATGTTTAAGACAGGGCACGCCTTACTCCTGCCGGGAGGCAGGTTTTTGAGTCCGCGAAGTGGTCGCGGTTTGGACGCGGAATGTCCGCGTAATAGCCCGGCCAGCCAGCCGTGGCCGTGGCCAGTCCGCGACCGCGTCCAGTCCGAAACCAGTCCGCATCCACTCCACGACCATGGCCGTGTCCAGTCCGTAACCGTGTTCTGGCCATGCCCGCAGCCGCGTCCGCAGTCAGTCCATGTCCGTGACCGTGTCCGGGCCGCAAATGTCCGCGTCCAGCCCGTGTCCGCGAACTATCCATGTCCGCGTCCAGTCCGCAGCCGCGCACAGTCCATGACCGTATCCAGTCCGTGTTCGTGGACAGTCAGCGACCGCGCTGAATCCGTCAAATGTCCGGGTCACGGTTGCATCGCGTCCGCACTGCGGACGATTCATCTCCATATATTATCCGCGTATGTCCGCATTTGATCCAAACAATGTCCGCAAAGCGGTGTCGGAATTTACGCCGCGTCACCAACAGAAGTTCGAGAACTTGCTGCCGGCCAGGGATGTTATTGTCGAGTTGCGACAGAGACGGGCTTCGTTTCGTGCCATCGCTGAATTGCTCACGCAACACTGCCTGCCAGCCGGCAAGACGGCCATTGCTGATTTCTGTCACGAAGTGCTGGGCGAAACCATCCGGCCACACCGCCGCACTCCCAGGAAACGGCTTCCCGCCGTTGAACCGCAAGGTGAAACCAAGTTCGTTCTCCCTGCGCCAGCCACCACTGTGCCCGGCGAGCCGCCCGACTCCGAGGCTGCCGCAGATCGTCCACGCGGACCGCGCATAGCCCAAATCCGCAAACTCAACCCCAAAAACAATGAAAAGACTGATTCTCATCCTTAACGGCAAAGGCGGCGTTGGCAAAAGCTTCTTCGCCGTCAACTTCGTCCAGTATCTCAAAGACAAGGGCATTGCCCATGTCGCGATTGACAGCGACAACGAGAACTCGACGTTGAAACGGTTTCATCCCGACACCCGCTTCCTGGACTTGTCCAAACGGCGCGCACTCGACGGCATCTTCGCCGCGTTGGAAAAGGCAAATCTGGTCGTCATGGACTGCCGTGCCGCGTCCACCGACCTGTTCATTGAATTCTTCGCCGAAATTGACCTGTTCGCCGTGCTGTCCGCGCTCGGCGCAAAACTCACGCTCGTCATGCCGGTGAACCACGAGTCGGACAGCGTGGAACAAATCCAGCGCCTCACGGACGAGTTCGGAGACAAGTGCGGCTACGTCGTTGTCCGCAACGCGGCGCACAGCGACAGTTTCACGATCTTTGAAACTTGTGAGGTTCGCGCGCTGCTCAAAGACAAGCTCGGCGCACGGGAAATCGGCATGAGCCGGATGCAGGACTGGCTGGTTGAGGCGCTTAACACCGAGAATCTGACCATCACAGCGGCGGCGAAACATCCCGCGTTCAGCCTGCTCGACCGGCAACGACTCCAAACCTGGCAGCGCAAGTTTTACGCTGAAGTCGAATCTGCCGCCAACCTGCTACTGCCTTCAAAGTGATGTCCAAGCCCACCACACAGCCGCCGGACTTCGACGAGGAATTCACCAAGGCCGTTGCCGAGTGGCGCGATAAACATCGGCTGCGAGAAGACGACGCGGTGATATTGCTTGTCGAATTGTTCCGAATCCACCAGCAGCATTGGGATCAGATTCGCCGCCGGGAAATTCCCGCGTTTTCCGAATTTCGGGCGGACATTGGCAAGCTGGCTGACGCCGCGCGGACATTTCAGGTCCAATCATCGGCCTTGTTGGAAGCGATTCGGAACCAGCCGATGGGCAACCGTTCGGTTCGGATAACCCGCACCGCCGCAATTTTTGCCGCGCTTGCCTGTCTTCTCGGCGGCTATCTCATCGGGAGGGCGTGGCGATGAAACTTCACCTCATTCCGTTCGATCCGATAATTCTACCGCCAGACATCATGCTCGCGATGCGGCATCCGCAATATTTCTTGGCGGTTGGCGGAATTCTTCTGGCCCTCATCGCAGTTTGGCTCTTGTTCGTTCCTCGCAATCCCAATGTCTGCGTCGCGCGACTCGGCGGTTTGAAGTGGAAGCGAAATCAGTTTTGTCGCGGCTGGCTCATCACCGGCGACACCGGCTCCGGCAAGACCAGTTCCGGCATCAACCAACTGGTGCATCAAGTTTTTCAAAACGAACCGACATGGGGTGGGTTGTGCGTTGACGAAAAAGGCGTGTATTGGGAAACGCTGGCTGCAATGGCTCGTCACTACGGCCGCGAACACGATCTGATTCATCTGCAAATCCGCGCAAACGACACCGATGCGCAGTGGACGCCGCCGAATCGCTACAACCTGACTGGCGACCGCAGTATTCCGTTCTCCACCTACGCCAAGTTCATCGTGGACACCGCGACGAGTCTTGGTCAGGGCGGAGACAAAGGGTTTTTCAAAAGCCAGGCGCAGACCCACATCGCGCACGCACTCGAAATGCTTTTTGAATTGAACCGCCCCGTAACTTTGCTGGACGCGTATGAATTGTTATCCAATCGCGACCTGCTCGAAGAAGAAATGGAAAACCTTGAAAATCTCACCGAAACCCCACGCCGTGCCGCCGTTTACGCACACTTTTTGGATAGATTTCTCACCCAACCTGCCGAGCAATTTGGCGGCGTTCGTGAAACCATCGGCAATTACCTGCAATACTTCCTGACGCCCGAAGTTGCCGAGGTATTTTGCACCGGCGAAAGCACGTTTGATTTTTCGGCGATTGACCAAGGGAAAATTATTCTCACGACCATGCCGCAAAAGTTTCAGACCGAACGGCGTTATGTGAACACATTCCTGAAGCTGTTGTATTACAACCATGCCTTGCGCCGCTTTGACAAGGCAAAGGCCGAGCGCGGCAAAGACAATTTGCTCATCCTCTGGGCCGACGAAGCGCAGCGGTTCATGACGGCCAGCGAGGACGGCACGAGTGATTACAACTGCGTGGATGTAATCCGCGAAGCGGGCGCAACGGTTGTAGCTGCGGCACAAAGCACGACTTCGCTGATTCCGCCGCTCGGCAATGACAAATCAAAAGTCCTGACCTTGAATCTTCGCAACCGGATGATTTTCCGCTCTGCCGACGAAGCAGATGCCGTTCAAGCCGCTGATTTCATCGGCAAAAAACGGGTCGTAAAACGCTCGTGGGGTTACAGCGCCGGAAAGCGCAATGTGAATTACAACGAAACCGAAGAACACAAAATCAAACCGCACAAACTCCGCAATCTCCGCGACCACGAGTGTGTCTTGGTCCACTGCGAAAGTGGTTTTCGCCGCGTGACGCTCCCGCCGCTTGAATCAGACGGAACGGTTGCGAAATGGTTTTCTTGGTGGAGACGGTTCATGTAAAATAAAATGTCCGAGCGGGTTGATGTGGACGACAAACAAGTCAGGCTTCCGCACTCCCGGCGCTGATTTTCCGCCCGGATTTCTTCGTGGCTTGGACAGCCAGTGTCCAACCATCCCTGCCATGCTGTCGGCATGAAAATTGAAAAATCATCTCGTTTTCAGATTTCAAGTTTCAGTCTTTTCAAGGCGCACGGTTTCAACTCGTTGCCGCCTTCGGGTCCGGCCGCCTTGTCAGAAAACAGAATGGCCGGCACGAACTCATCGGCGGCACTGCGGATATCCTATCAAGCGGCGAGTTTGGCGCAAATCATCAGAACGAATCCGAAAATCAAAAAGACATGACAGATGATAAACAAGATCTGTGAGATGTTAAACCATCTTTTCATTCGAGCGGAATCCGTTTCGCTTGAAGCTGTTAATTCTGCTACACGCGCTTGAATTTCCTCAGTCGAGTATGGTTGCCCACCCGCCAGCCTTCTTGACGCAGCAAGGCTGCAATCCGGCGATACCCATAACGCGGATGTTTCAAAGCCAACTCATGCAGCCGTTGCCTTAATTGCTGCTCTACCGGGGTCGGAGTTCGTCCACGATAGCCATACGTCGAACGCGCCAATCGCAGGATCCGACATGCCGCCCTTTGGGAGCACAGCCCGTCTGTCACCACTTGTTGCGCCGCTGCCCGGCGATGCGCCGGACTCACAACTTTTTTTCGCATACGGCCTCCAATACCCGGTTCTTTAGCAATGAATCCGCCAACATCTGCTTGAGTTCACGGTTCTCCCGCTCCAACTCCTTTAAGCGGCGGGCTTCGTTGATCTCCATGTGCCCAAACTGCTTCTTCCACCGTTGGAAACTCACCACCGAGAGGTTTTCATCTCGGCAGATGTCCTGGATGCTCTTCTCGCCCTGATCCGCTTCCCGCAGGATGCGAATCTTGTCTTCTGTCGTATAACGTTTGCCTTTCATTGTCTGGTCCTTTCTTAAGTCCCAGACTAACACATCAGGTGGCCCGAAAAAGCGATGTCACGTCAGTATATTTATTTTATTTGCGGCGTGGCCGGTGCGTTGGTCGCCTACCTTGGCAAAGATTATACTCCAAGCCACCCGTGGACAATTATCGACAAATTGAACATATCAACCCTGATCTGCCTAATCGTGTCATTTTTATTCGGTGTTGGGCGGATTCTCTGTTACATCCAAGGCATAAGCATCAACAAAGATGTTTTGGTCGCACAAGAAGAAATCGGAAACTTTGTCAATGCGCTAACGTATCGGCTCGAAAACAAAGACAAGGGCGTGCCAATTTCGATAAACAAGAAGAATGGGAAAGCGTCACATTCAACGGCTCCGCCGGAGGGAAGGGCTGCGGGTTCCGCCAAGCCGGCGCAAATTGATTCGCCGCGGGGTTTCCACGGGTTTGCCAACACAGGCCACGCATCGTGGACATGTGTGGACGTGGGACTTCATTGCGGATGCCACCGTGCGTGGCGGGACGCTGCGGATACTGACGATTCTCGATGAATACACCCGGGAGTGCCATGTGCTGCGAGCAGATCGGGTTCTCCGTTCGGAGGATGTGCTAGCCTGTTCGTCCGGGTGTGTCCAATGGGCGCGGGCATAGTTGCAATAAAGGTTCATCTGCCCGATGTCGCTGTGAACGAGCGCGCCGATTTTCAGGTCAATGATGACCAGGCAACGCAGACGCCGGTGAAAGAGCAGCAAATCCACGCGAAACCATTCGTGGCCGATCCGCAATCGCCGCTGCCGCCCGACAAACGTAAAGTCGTTGCCCAACTCCAATAGAAACTTTTCCAGATGTAAAATGAGCGCCTCTTCCAAATCGCTCTCGGAGTATTCATCTTTGAGTCCAAGAAATTCCAAAAGGAACGGATTCCGAATTTCATCGTCGGCGGTCACTGTGTCTTCGGGCAACTGACCTTGCCCTTTGACGAGCATACCGGCTTTGTTCCGCGATAGTGCGATACGCTCGTAGAATTGCGAGTTCATTTGCCGTTCCAGTTGTTTCACCGTCCAGCCTCCGCGCACCGCTTCCGTGTGGTAAAACTCAACGGCATACGCCGACCGCAGCCGCAACAGCCTCGTATAATGCGACCACGGCAGGGGAAATCGTTCCGCAATCGCGCGCAATTGGTCGGCCACTTCGCCGCTTGGAGATTTCCGCAACGCCGTTGCGGAAATTGGCGCAGGGGTGCTGGACGCGGAAATCCGCAACGTCGTTGCGGATTTCTTGGCGGAGGCAAAGGTGAGGAAAAATTTCCGGGCACGTTCGAGGTTGTCCACGCTGAATCCGCGCCCGAAACGTTTCGTAAGGTCTGCCGAGAGGCGCGTTAGAAGTTCCGCGCCGTAAGCGGCGCGTTCTTTACCCGCTTGCTCGTGCTCCACAATCCGCCGCCCGATTTCCCAATACGTCGCCGTCATCAGCGAGTTGACCACGCGGGCGGAGGCGCGTCGCGCTGCATCCAGCAATTCAACTACACCCGATAACACCTTGTCGTAGTCAGCGGCTTTGTGCTGAACCGATTTTACGGCCTTCTGTTTGTCGCTCGGTTTGCTCATAAAAATCTGCGCCGGTGTTTTTAGCCGATTGCACTTCGCTTGGCGAGCCATTCGGCTCGTCGTCGGACAGCGCGATGAAACCCCGTTCGATTGTATGGCGGCGTCGGTCGCGTCAAGGATACTACGGGTCGCTCGCTTAAACGCTCGCGCTTCCGTTCCTCCTTTGACCCGCCCGCCACTGCCGGGGTGTTTGCTTCTAGGATTTCATCGCGGGGAGTCTGGCAATCTGGTAAGTTAAATTTGTGTGTCATCCCAATTCTAGGCTGTATTTTCAGTGTCAATGGGGGTTGAATTAGGGTTGTTGTTGAATGGAATGACTGAAGGCATATTGCAAAAGTCCATTGATAAAACTTTCCACCGTAATGGGCAGCTTCGTGAAGTGGTGCCATTGCGCAACGGTCGCAGGCATGGCGTTGTCCGCGTCTGGCACAAAAACGGTGTGCTGGCTAACGAAGAACGCTATCAAAATGGCCTGCTGCACGGTGTCTGCCGCCAGTGGAATGAAGCCGGACGATTGCTGGGCGAATATCGCATGGCTCATGGCACGGGCGTTCAACGCACCTGGCACGAGAATGGCCGGTTGCAATTGGAATTTTCCACCGTGCGCGGTGATTTTTCAGGACGCTATCGTCTGTGGCTGCACGATGGCGCGTTGATGTCCGAAGAAATCAATTTGCATGGGCGTCCTGTCACCGCCGAGGAATACCGTGCCGCCCGCGCAAAAGACAAATCGCTGCCCATGTTGAATGGTGAAACCGTAATGCCATTGCCGAAAACGGTCGCCACGGAAAAGCACATCCATGAGGTTTTTGTCCGTTCACTTTTGGCGCAGAAGAACCGCGCTGAAGCAGAGGAATGGTTGGAAAGCGGCGGCAAGGCGGCGCGTTCACTCGGACGATTCAAGCGCAAGGCCGATGCACTGACATTTGTTGAGGGACTTTACAAAGCAGGCGCGACCGGGGTGATCGCGCCCGACATCTACGCCAGCAAAACCGGCGACCAGTTCGCTGATTGTCTGTTGGTGAAACTGCCGAAGATTGCGCCGAAACGGAAGGCCGTTCGCAAAGTTTGTTCGCAATTGCCGAAGCGCAAACTCGGCGCGTTCCAGCCGGACAAGGACATCGGCGAGACGCACCTGTATCTTTTGCTGGCCTGAGTCAGAGCACAATCAGGCAGTCGCGCATTTCGTCCAAGGTCAGCGCGCCGCTGGCCGTGCGTTCTTGCAGCAGGCATTCCGACACGGCATCACCGACCAGCTTTTCCACCGCGTCGCGCATCGGACGCGCTCCCAGCTTCGGATGAAAACCTTTGCGCACGAGAAACGGCAAAACCGTTTTGTCCAGTTCGAGTTTGTGTCCGCGCTCCCGGAGGAATTCGATTTCACGCGCAATGAATTTCTCCGCAATTTCCAACTGATGTTCGTAACCCAAACGCCGGAACACGAGTTTTTCATTCACGCGCGCGAAAATTTCCGGGCGCAGGGATTGTTGCGCCCGCGTGAGGACGTGGCGCTCCAGCGTCGCGTCATTGGAATGTTGCAGGCTCATCAATTCCGCCGAGCCGATGTTTGACGTGAGCCAGATGTAGTAGTTGCTGAAGTCCAGCGTCTGGCCGGTCGCCACCGTGATCCGCGCCGCGTCTAGCAGTTGCAGCAGGATGTCCAGCACGCGCGGATGCGCTTTTTCCGCTTCGTCAAACAGGAGCGAGCCTTCCGCCGCGCGCTCGCGCACTCCGCCCAAATAACCAACTTCGCCGAGCCGCGCGCCGAGCAGCAGGCCGAGCGATTCTTGATTCTGAAACTCCGACATATCGAAGCGGAATAATTGTCCCGGCCCGAAAATTTGATTTGTCGTCACGATGACCGTTTCCGTTTTGCCGACGCCCGTCGGCCCGAGCAGCAGAAAACTTCCGCGCGGACGGCCGGGCTTCGTCAGGCCGAATTCGCCGCGTTGCACCGCCGAGACAATGCGCGGCAGCACTTGGGACTGGCCGCGAATTTCGTGTGGCAGCAGCGTGTTCAGTTTCTGGAGCTTGTTAAGTTTGTTTGTGTCTATGTTTTTATTCATCCCCTACTTCTAGCAGGAATCCTTTTTTAAGATGTGTGCCACGCACGCCATCGCGGTTTTTACTTCAGGCAGAGTAGGCGCGTAATGCAGCGAATGAATCGCTGACCGAAACATAAAAACAAAACAACGCGTATGAAGATCATCAAACACATCCATCCGAAAATCCGTTCGCGGCTGCCGTCGTTCCTCGTGGCCGCCGCCGTCCTAGCCCTTAACACCATCCCGGCTTGGGCGCAGTCCACCACGTTCAGTTCCACCGACCTCAAGACCGGCATCAGCAACAGTCTCGCCGTAATCATGATGTTCGGTTTCGTGCTCGGCATTTCGTGCGTCATCTACGGCGGCTTCGCCATCCGGCGTGGCGACGTGGACCAGGGCAAGATGTCCATCATCGGCGGCGCAATCATCGCGGCTGCTCCGGCGGTCATTTTCGCCTTCTTCAAAATCTTCGGCCTCGACTCCAACAGCGCCGTCGGCGTCGGCACCTTCTAAACCTGCACCGCACCAACCCCCAACCGCCCACGAGCATGAAATCCGAACTGCGATTCACCGAAACCAACGCCGCGACCGATTCCAAAGGCCGCACCTGGGGTCTGGAAGGCGGCTTGTTCTGGTGGCTCGTGGGCGGTGTCGGCGTGGCCATCACGGTGTTCTTCGTCCTGCTCGTGATGATGAACACCTCCTTGCTGACGGCCTTCCTCGCCGCGCTCGTGCCGCTCGGCATTTGCCTCGCCTACATTTTCGGTTTCCGTCAAGGCAAGCCGCCCGGCTACGACCGCGATTGTTTTGAACATTGGTTTTCCGGCGGCGGCTTCGCCCCTGAAGTTCAAACCATTCACTCATGCAAACATCCATTGGTGGAGGCCAGACCATGAATGCCGGCGCACTGAATCATCTTGAATTGCTGCGGCGGACGTTGCTCGGACAGCTTCAAACCGCCGATGTCAATCTGCGCGCCGGGCTGCACCAGCACGGCATGGATGCCATCGTCCGTGCCCATCTGGAAAGGGCGCTCGCCCACAGCGCGATGTCCTTGCCCATGTCATCGAGGTCGGCGCGGTCGTTCTGGCGCATGATGAAAAACTGGCGTGAGTTGCCGAACACGGCGGAGCGGATGCGCGACTGTTTGAAGCGCGCATACTGCTGCACGATGGAAATGTTCCAGCAATTGAACTTGCGAAGCTGGGCGTAGGATTCCTGGACGATTTCCTGACCGCCGGGAATGTCGAGGAAGCGGGCGACCTCCTCGTAGATATTCCGTTTCCGAATCGCGCGCGGCAGCGTCATGATGTGCTTGCGCGCGTGGTTGGTGATGAGAAAGCCCGCCGCTGCTTTCAGTTCCTTTGCTGACTCCGGGATGTAGCCCAACTCGAAGTGGGCGATTTTACCGGTGAGCGAGAGATTGCTCGTGCCGTCGAACAGGCAGCCGTAATTGCCGTCGCGACACCACGGCAGAATCAGCGTGGCGATTTCCATGATCTGGTCGCGTTCGCCGCCCATCGGGTCGAGCATCATCAACTCCTGAAGCATCCGGTGCGTCGGGAATTCATCCGGCGTAAAGTGGGCAAAGGCGAGGTTGCGGACTTCCTTGCTGGTCCGGGGGTCTTTCAGGAATTTCAACACCGCCGGTTCCTCGAATTGGCGCTGATATTCCTCCGCTTCAGCCGGGTGGGCTGCTTTCCAGTCGCGGAAGTCCGCAAAAGTTTCTAGGGTCGTCGCGCCAGGCGGCATTTTTTCTGCGCGAAAATTCTGCAACGCCATCGCGTGCCGGGCGATGTCGAGCAACTGGTCGTGGCGCTTCTTCTGCCAGTCCTGAAACGAATCCTCGTAAAGCAGGTTCAGGTATTTGGCGATCTGCGCCTGCCGAAGCATCTGTTTGTCCTCTTGACTCGAAGTGCCAATCATTCTGGCCACGAGCGCGGTCGCCGCCGACAAATGGTCGGGTGTGAGGGGCAGTCCCTTCGTGTCGAGATAATTGATGGTCAGGTCGCCGTCGGGATGAATGATGATGTCCGCCAAGAAACGGTGCTCGGAATAAAGTTTGCGATGCTCGTAACGTCCCCAGGTCCAGCCCGGCCAGGTCTGGAAGAAAAGACTTCTTGAGGTGCTGGGCAGGTTGCTCTCGAAATATTGCGCCGAGTTCATCGAGTTGATGGCGTTCTTGATGGCCCCGGACTTGGCGTTGAGACCGTCGCGGGTCTTGTCCCAGACGCGGATTGCGAACATGGCGCGGAATGGAATCGTTTGTCCCTGCATGAGCGCGTGGATTTTCTTCTGCTTCTTTTCCATGACGGTGAGCAGGGAGATTTTCTTTTCGCTGGCGTAGTCACCGGCGACGCGGTCGTGCTCCTTCTCCTCCTTGTTGATTTCCTGTGAAATCGGGAGCGGATCAACATTCACGGTGACGGTGTAATCGAGCAGCCGCAGATTGGTGAGCCGCTGGATGATGCCGGGATACGTCGTGCGCGGCCAGCGGGTCAGGACAATGAGCGAGTGATAATGGCCGTCGAGGAAGAAGCCGAAATCGGACTGGCCGTTGCCTTCGCTGTGCCAGCAGTTTTCCTGAATCGAAAGTTCGGGTTCAAAACCGTCCGCCGGGTCGTAATCAAAACGGTCGTTGAGCGACGGATTGAGAAACCGTTTGTAATGCCGGAAATGATCAAGGTCGGTCATGGGCAGGATGCGCGCGCCGCCAGAGCCGAAGATTTCCAGCAACAACCGGTGGACGTGGTCGAACTCGGTTTCGAGCTGGTCGAGCAGCGTGTGGTAGTAGTCGCGCCGGGCGGCGGCGGACTGGAAGGATTTCGGCACGTTTTCCAGCGAGCGCGAGATGTAGATAATGACGCGCTGACGGCGGAGTTTGCGTTCGGACATGGCCTGCCAGTAACGCGCAAAGCGTTCGTTGCGGGTGCGTATGGTCCAGACATTGGAAAACTTCTCCGT
The DNA here is from genome assembly GCA_049280815.1 of Verrucomicrobiia bacterium. Classification (GTDB taxonomy): domain Bacteria; phylum Verrucomicrobiota; class Verrucomicrobiia; order Limisphaerales; family UBA11358; genus UBA11358. The sequence goes on from JBAPQW010000022.1 coordinate 42,489, forward strand.
CTCCTGTTGGTAGCGCAGCAATTCCCCCTTGTAATCGGAATCGCAGAAGTATTGCACTTGCAGCCGCTGGTTCTCGTGAAGCGAGGCGAGCAGGAGACAGAGTTGATCCTGAAAATCGTTCAGGTCTCGGCGGCGAAATGTCCCACAACAATCCGATGGCCATCGCAGGCGGTGCGGCGGGCGGTGTCTTCGGTCCCATCAACAGTCCCACGCTCAACAACGCGCCCTTTGCGGGCGCGCAGGCGGTGCTGCAAACCTACGCGCAGCAAATTTTTGATTCGATTCAAAAGAACGGTTTTTACGTCCGCGTGCCGAGCGGAAAACAGTTTTATCTCTACGTCCTCCAAACCATTGACGCCGCCGATGCCTCGCTCGGCGGCACCGCCATTCCCGTCACCCAGGAAAACGACGAACCAACCAAATCAAAACCATGAAAGCGTATTATCTCATTCCACTGTTGTTTCTCTCCGCGTGTTCCACGACACCCAAGCTGGTGTTGCGGCCACAGCAACCGCCAGCGACGAACGCCGAGGGCATTCGTTATCCTGAAGTCCTCCACGCCTACCACGTCGGACGCTACGCCGACCCGAACGACGATTTGATCATGCACGAGCAGCACGTCGTCTATCGCGTCGAGGAAAATACGCGCTGGGATTTTCATCCCGGCCCGGCTGACGGCAATCTGCCCGCATTACCGTCGCGCGACACGGCGTTCACCCCGGCTCCGGTCAACGATGCAATTCTGGCCGAGGTCAATTCGCAGCGGCTCGCCACCACCGAAATCATGATGCAGGCCCGAACCCTGTCGGCGGCTCTGGCGCAATTTCAAGCCGCATTGCAGCAGACCAAAACCAATTTGCAGGAAACGGCGGTGTTGCGCGCCACGGTGAAGGGTATGAAACAGCGCCTCGACGCCCTTGAATCCACCCAAGTGCAATCCCCGACAACCAATCTTTCCACGACTAATGCAACCGATGACCCATTGAGTCCGTGAATCACTTTGCCGGTTCAGCAAACCGGCAATTCTAAACAAACATAAACCATACAAACTCATTATGAGCACAAAACCAAAAACATCCGCGCCACCGAGCGCCAGCGGCAATGCCGCCCCAGCAGACGAACCCAACTTTCGGACCAACCCGGAAGTGGATGCGAAAATTGATGCCCACATCAAAGAGAACCCGAAGTATTGGAACTACATTCAAGCCATGCCCCGCGACCGGCTCGAACGCACGGTTGTCCTCAACGAAGTGCGCGAACTGGATCGCCAACACAGGATGCGTGAGGGAATGATGAAACGCATCAATGCCAATCCTGCGCTCAAGAACGCATACGAAACGCTGGTGAAAGACCTGGAAACGAAGGCGAAGTTCATTGCACAGGTGATGAGTGGCGACATGACCATTCGGCGTCTTGAAGATTTGGATTCAGCGGCTCTGACCTACGCCGAGGTGAAAGCCATCGCGTCGGGGAACCCGTTGGTGATTGAAAAAGCCCAGGTGGACGCGGAGTTGATCCGGCTCACCCGGCTGCGTTCCGCCCACGCCGAGGAACAATACCGCATCCGTTCCAATCTCCGCCGCTCGCACGAGGATGCTGAAATCTTTACCACGCGCCTTGCCAATCTGCGGCAGGACTTGGTTGTTCGTCTGGACACGTCGGGAGATAAATTCCGCATCGAACTCGACGGACAGGAATCCAACAACCGGGGCATCGCGGGTGAATTGATTTTGCGTCGCGCCGAGAAATTGAAGGCCCGCTTCGGGGAGGATGTCCGTCTGGGAAAATTCGCCGGCTTTGACTTGTTCATGCGTCCGAGCTTCAACAACACCACTGAAATGGTCTTGCGCGGCCAAAACAGTTACGGCGCGCGGGTCACGGATACGGCGCTTGGCACGATCCGTTCGCTGGAGGCAACGGTGCAAGGATTTGAAGAACGCGCGGAGAGGTTGGAATTGGACATCACCGACGCCAACAAGCGCGTTAAAGAGCTTGGTGAAAAGGTCGGGGCGAAGTTTGAGCGCGAGGAACGCTTTCAGGAACTGACCCGTCGCCAGAGTGAGATTGAGGAAAAACTCGACCTCACCAAGAATCAGGCTCCCAGCCAGGTGGAAGCCACCGACGGCGGTAATGAGGAAAAAATTGCTGAAACCCAAAATTCCAAACGGGTCAAGCACCCCAGACACCATGTGGCCGTCACCGTATGAATCCACCCGTTCATAAACTGAGCCAGCGTCTTCGTGCGCTCCGCAAGCAATGGTTCAAATCCCAACAAGCCTACGCAAATCGCTGCCATGAGTTGGGCGTGCCCATCACCCCAACCGTGATTGCCGACTGGGAAAACTCCCGGAGTGAAATTCCGGCGCGATTGGTCCCGTTCTTGGCCCATACCCTCAATGCCCATGTAAACGACTTGCTGCCCGGTTTCAACCCGGCGGAAATTTTCTCCCTCCCGGCGCTTTTGCCGCCGCCAAAGCCGGACAAACCCATAAAACCGGCAAGTGCGGTCCGAACGGACTTCGCCACGCGCCAGTTGGCGCTGGACACCGTGCTTCGGAATTTCGACCGCAAGCCCTGCCGTTTCGCCCATGTGAGCAGTGAAAAGGACTGCAATAATCCGTTTGAGAACCTCGTGTGGCATGACAACCGCACTCTGTTGTTGGCCCTGCTTCGCGCCCTGAATCGGAATTATCGCCAAGTCATCCTGTGGTATTATTTCGGCGGACTCACCCGGCGGCAAATCGCCGCCAAGCTCAATCGCTCGGTTGATCTCGTCTCGCTCCGTTTGCGTGAGGGCCGCGCAACATTGCGCCGGCTCCTGAATACCGATGCCGGAAGTCATTGGCTGCGGCGTGAATTCCGTGAACAGTTCGCACCTTTGGACAGGGAGGCAGGAAAAGACCGGCAAGGACAGGCCGGGGCAAATTGGCCCGGTGAAAACACGTTATGACACGGCGAAAAACAAACTCAAACCCAATTGTCCCGCCACGCTCACAGGACGGCTATTCAGGTATGAAATCAAAAATCCAGCAACTCATTGGAAGACGCATTTGCAGATTTCGGCATCAGCACAGCGTCAGTCAGGCGGAACTCGCAGCCATGCTGAATACCTTTCACCCACCGATAACGCGGGATGTGGTCGCAAATTGGGAAACCGGCCGCACTGAAGCACCGGCCTATTGCATCCAGCTTATCGCCTTTTCGCTGGAGGCAAAAGTTGCGGACATTTTGCCCGATCTGACCTTCAAGGAAATCATTGTCGGCCAAATGATGGACCCGTCCGGCAGCCGTCGGCGAAATCGGCAACCGACCTAACCATCAACCACCACAATCGTATGAATGTGACCGCGCAACAAACCGAATTTCTCAGTTGGAAAGTCGTTCCCGCCCGGCTCGATGCCACCCAAACGGCATGGTTTCTCGGCTTTGAACCGCACGAGATTCCCATGCTGGTCGCGGCAGGCTTGTTGAAACCGCTCGGCCATCCCGCGCGCAATAGCACGAAGTTTTTTGCCATGGAAACTCTGGAACAATTCCGCCGCGACGAGAAATGGCTTGCCCGCGCCAGCGATGCCATCGCCAGCTACTGGCGCGAACGCAACGCTCGCAAGCAAAAGGCCGGCAGACGGGCTTGAAGCAAACGATTCAACGCATCGGGTGGACGCATCATAAAAGCGTCTTGCCCTTGCTGGGATGAATCCTGACTTCCTCACGGATGGCAGCGCGGACTTTCGCTTCGATGCGTTCAACGAAGCTCATGCCAACCCGGCTGAATTTATTGGCTGGCCGGATTGCGGAGGCAATTTCCAGCGCGGTTTGTTTCACCTTGCTCCGGCAAAGATGCGGAGTTGTGTTGATGCTTTTGAGTGTGTCCGTCATTTCAGTTGTTTCCATATTTTGCTTTCCTGGTTGCGTCGCTGATTCATTCAACGACACCACTATTTTATCAGGCGCGCTTTTGTTGAACTGCGAATTGAGTGACCGAACCCTTGCAAACATTGAACAAAACCGCTGTCGCCGCAGGCACTTGACACAAAAGCACGCTGATTTTACGCGCGGTGACTTGGCTGGTTTTCAGTTTCGACACCGTTTTCATTCAATGTTTGCAAGGTGAAAAATAGTTTAATTATTTTTATCACTGGCGCGGGCTGCTATGGCGATTCCTGGAAAGCCGGACACTTAACCAGCCGCCGAAAACGAGTGACCATTGCCTTCGGGCTTTGGCAGGGGCGGAAGCAATGGAACAATGCGGCCTTCCACGTTCTGGTTTTCGTAGCTTTCCAGCGACGGCAGTCTCACCTGGGCCTTGCGCGCGTAGGCGCGATGCACTGCCTTGCTGTTGTGGCCGAGTGCCTCCTGCGCGAATCGCTCTGGATAGCCGCACATTTTCGCCCGCTCCGCCCAGGCATAACGGTAGCAATGCAGAGTGACGCCGGTGATCCCCAACTTGGCGCAGCGGCGTCTGAATTCCTGCCCCCGATACTTTTCCTTCAGCAGGGCGAGCCTCGGAAATAAAAGCCCTTGGGCTGGCAACGAGCGGAGGACCGTCTCCACGGCCGGGCCAAAATGAATAAACGCCCGACTGCCGGTTTTTCGGCGGGCATAGGAAATGACGCGGTCATTCCAGTCAATGTTCTCCGCGTCCAGGTTGGCGACGTCCGTTTGTGAACCGCCCAGATGCCAGCACAGTTCATAAAAACTCCGGTTTTCGGGATTTGGTTCCCGTTCGATAATCCTTTGGTGTTCCTCCGCCGTGATGGCCCGCTTGGGCTTGTATTCGATTTTGGGCCAAAGCCGTTTGGGAATGATCGGCCAGGCCAGCCAGTTCATCCCGATGCAGAAGTTGTGCAACTCGCGCAGATGAACATTCGTGCTGACCGTGCCTGCCTTGAGGCAGGCAAACAGTTGCTCCGCCTGCGTCTCGATGATGATCAGCGGCAGAATCAGGTCAAACGCCTTCTGTTTGATGGCGCGCTGCCAGCGCTCCTGGGTTGGTCCATGTTTGTTTTCAGTAATGGCGGTGAACGCATCCTGCCAGGTCCGTTTTGAAAGCCCGGCATCGGTCCCGGCAAGATAGGCCTTGGCGATTTGGAGGTTCAGTTGCGGTTGCCGGAAGGATTCGTTGCGGGCGTTGAGCAGCGCCGTGGCCTCGGCACGATTCCGGGTGCTGGTGGTTTCCTGTTTGTGAGTTTCAGTGTCTTCGAGGTAGAACATGCCGCCGCGCTTGCGGCGGTAGAGGATGAAGCGACGTTTCATAATTTCGGATTTTTTGTCCGAAAGTTATGAAACCGTCCGTGGCTTGGGGTGTGTCAGACACACCAAACGGGCAGCGAATCCCGTCTTCGCCAGTGCCCCAATTATTCGGGCATTTTCCTCAGCTTTTACTCGGTTTTGGCCCTACTGGCACTTTCACTGGCACTGAGACCCGCATTTTCGATCTGCGAGCCGGGTTGTGACCCCGTTTTTGACCAGTATTTACCGAGTAATCGTTGAGTAATGGCCAGTTTTGTTTTCACTGGCATTTTCACTGGCACTTGCCTCCTCTGGTTTTTCCATCTTGTTGAAAACAAGCATTTTACAAGATGGCGGAAGGGGTGGGATTCGAACCCACGTTAGGATTGCTCCTAAGCCTGATTTCGAGTCAGGTGCCTTCAACCACTCAGCCACCCTTCCGCACAAATGTTTCAAAGATCTGATGCGCTGTGTTCCTGCCGAATATATTGTGCGCGCGTTTGCATCGGGAGCAAGCTCATTTGCAAGGCCCGGTCGTCTGTCCGCCCAAGTCCGCTTGGTTATTTTTCGGCTTGCGCAACCAGTCGGACTCCCTACTGTTTCTGAAGTAACGAGGTAATAACAACAACCCACTGCTTTTATGAACAAATTGAAGCTCTTGATGACCGTGTTGATGGCGTCGCTCCTGTCGTTGACGAACGGATGTTTCCTGTTTGTGGTGGGTGCGGCGGCGGGCGCGGGTGCGGCAGGTTACGCCTGGGTGGACGGTGAAGTCAAAACCACCGAGGGCTTTTCGATGAATCAGACCTGGGATGCCTCGCTGGCGGCGATGAAAGACCTGCAATTTACGGTAACGAGCCAGTCCAAGGACGCGTTACAGGGTGACGTGGAAGCCCGCGACGCCAGCAATACCAGCATTTCGGTCAAACTGAAGTACGTCTCCAATACCTCGACCGAAATCCGCATTCGCGTGGGCACGTTCGGCGATGAAAACATGTCGCGCATCATCCTTAACAAGATCAACGGCCACCTCACGGCTGGTTCCTAGGCACAACCATCTCCCGAATTGCCGGTGTTGCAGTTCAAGTGATGGGGGCGATTGGAGCCTTCCGCATCCGGCAGATTGAATTGCAGGAATTCCGGTTGGACGTTGAATTGACTTGCCGTGGACCTTAACTCCGCCAGAATGGATCACGTTCGAAACGTGCGGGTTGGCTTTCAGCTTCAAGCCAATGTAGCTCAGCGGTAGAGCAACGGTTTCGTAATTCTAAATTGAGAATTGTTTCGGTTTGCTTCCCCTTGCTTCCGCTTGTGAACACAGGACTTTTTTGATTTCGGCTTTGGCAGCGTTTGCACCTGATTGTATACAAAAACCACAAACCGTATACAAAAGCGATATACAATCTGGCACCAACAAAACTGATCAACACTACTCCTTGTTCTCTTCGATTTCGATGGCCTTGATCGAAGCTTCCTTCCCAGCCACCGACGAATACCGATCAAACACCGGCATGGGTTTGACGAACTCCACGGCGCGGTCTTGCAGGGCTAGCCCCAATTCGCGCAGGTTTTTTCCCGTGATCAGCACCGTGCGTTTCAAAAATGACAGCGTGAGCGTGTCCAGCCCCTCGCCTGCTTCAAATTTGACGAGTTCCAAATGGTGGTAGGGCAGCAGGTAGAAACCTTTTGGATTCAGTTCCAGCCGCAAATTGTCCGCCGGGATGTGACTACCATTGACGCCGCGCTTGAGGTTAAAACAGGGATTTTCAGTGCTCATACTCTCATGCCTTTACTTTTTTGATTAGATTGTTGCTGCGGAATTTCAACTCGCCGCCGCACGATTTGTGGTTTTGGAATCTCTTGCATGACCGAATCGGTTGGTTTGATGGATTCGGCTGGCTTCGCGGCCTGCGATTGCCCTACCGCTTCATCCTGCCGGATAGCCTCGTCCCGCCGTTCGGTGAATTTGCGTTGCGCCTGTTGAACATTGAGGACGTAGGCCACATCACGCCCCCAAATTTTGGCGAGCTTGTGAGCCGTGCTATTACCGGCCATGTCCAGCGCCAGAGGCCGGTGGCCGGAATGGGTGATGTTCTGGCGAAGCTGAATTTTATCCGCCGTGAAAACCTTCACGCCTTTGCGCCCACGCGAGATCGTGACATACCATTGCTGTTCATTTGTGGCCGCTTTGACCGCCGAATCCGAGAACAGGACGTAATCCACGGTTTTGCCCTGGGCGGCGTAGGATGTGACCGCGTAGCCGCGCACGAACTGCCGGTAATTTTTCGGCAACACCCGGCCATCATTCAAAGCGATGCGTCCGTCCTGATGAATTCCCTTTACCGTCACCAATTCGCCATTGGCGAGCCTGCGCCCATCCTGGCTTTGGGCATTGGCCTTGAGTTGCAGGCGGTCGCCGCTGGACAGGGAAAGTTCTTTCGGCTGGCAGACGGTGATTTTATCCAATTCTTTGAACAGCACTGGCCGGATACGGTGGTCGGCCTCAATCAGCAGATGCCTGTCGGTGATGCCGCACAGTTTCCCTGCGCTGCCGGATTTGAAACCGGCCGTTGGACGGTTGAACACCAAAACGGATACCGGCTGGTAAAACCGCTTGTCGCGTTTTTGCGCATCGGTCAAATCCTGCCGCTCCAACGCTGTGACGGTTGTTTCAACTTCGCCAATTAACTTCTGTGTTTTCAGGCCGAGCCGGACTTGTTCATTGACCTTGTGAATCTCCGACCAGCTTTGTGACACGACCACGGTGGATTGCTGATTTTTGAAAAGTTCGAGAAAATGATCGGTCAATTTCTGCTGTTGATCCGCCAGTGTGCAGGCGACCACCGCGCCTTGTTTATCCAGCCGGTCTAAGGATGCGCCGAGTTTGCCCTGCTGTGCTTCATTCACGGCGAGCCGATATTGTTCCAGCCATTGACGTTCAGCCCGTGTTTTTGCCGAGCCGGGATTTTGACGGCGGATGTTCGTCAGTTCCGCGTAGCCAAGACCCGAATATTGTTCAATCGCGCGTAGTGCATCGGATGCCTCGACCGCTTCGTGCTGATGCGTGTCACCGGAGAGAATGACCCGGCCCTTGACCGTCTGAACGAGCGAGAGCAGTTCCAGCATTTGTTGCCCGCCGATTTGGCCGGCCTCGTCCACAATAACAACGGCCCCGCGTGTCAGGGAATTCTGCTTGAGCAAAGCACTGACGGTTTGTGCGCCGGTAAAGCCGTCCCGTTCCAGATCGGCGACCTGCTGGCGTTGTGGTGCGAGAACTTGAACTGTATGGCCGACTTGAATGAGTCCGGCTTTGACTTCCCTTAAGGTAAAACTTTTGCCCGTCCCTGCGCCGCCACGAAACAGGGTGACGAAATCACGCGAGGACAAAATATGTTCGACCGCCTTGCGCTGTTCATCATCCAACGAACGGTTTGACGGCTGATAATTGGCCGTGAACGGTTCGTATTTGTGCATCTGGTATTGCGCCAGCTTGACGATGTTCAATTCACGTTGCAGGACTTCGCGGGTGGTGATTTTTCCCTGAAATTGTTCGCCACGGATATATTCACGTTTCCGGGTAGCCGCTTTAATTTCCGGCAGTGACACTGATTGACCGCGCGTGTGTTCCAGGGCGTGACGCCAAAGCTCATGCTCATGGACGACCGAGCGACGTTCGAACAGATGCTGCTCCGCCCAACCGACCGCCTGTTCTGCTGTCATCTTGTGTGGAATTTCCGGTGAGCAATGCTTGTCCAGCCGGTGCAGTTGAAACTGTTCCCGCCATGATAATTGTTTGTTCCAGATGGATTGCAGTTTGACGATGCCGACATCCTTGATCTTCCGCGCCCGTTCCTTGTGCGCGATGTTGGCCCGGATGACTTTGATGTTCTGACCGGCCTTGTCCGGTTCACGTTCCAAAAGTTCCCTGGTCTTTTCGTCAATCTGACGGTGACGCTTGGAAAAACGGTCAATCAATTCCTTGCCGACCCCCACAATCTCAAAATCACCGCGTGGATTGTTTTCGATGCCATAGCCAAATCGTTGGAGTGACCTGACCAATTCGTGATAATAAACATTCCTGACAAATTTCTGTGCCGTGACCATTTCACAGGCTTCCAGTGCTTTCCAACGGTCTTCAACTGAATCCCGTGTGGCATTGAACAGGACGCAATGGCTGTGCAGGTGCGGGTCTAAATCGCGTGACGTGTCATGCCGGAACACCGCGCCCACCACATTGCCTGTCACCCGATGCGCATACTGATTCTGTTTGCGAACCCGTGTGGCAGCGTAGGTTTGCAATTCACGCATGGCCACCTGAACCGCCTCATCATGCGCCTCGATGATCCGCTGGTCATTCCCCACCAGTGCCGCGATGGAAACTGATTTGGGCGGTGACAACGTGAAATCATAAAATACCCGGCGATTGGCGGATTCGTGGACGTTCCCATCTTTATCCACCCGGACACGTTTTGAATTCAGCCGGGGAGTCAATTGTTGACCTGATTGCGGATGAAGATTCCGGCACAGGTTCATAAACGCATTTTCAGTCGTCACCCCTGCCAATCCCAATTCTTTCGCCCCGTCACCAAACCATTGGCCTGAAACGCTCCGGCCTTCCATGTAATAATCACCAACGCCCAGGTGTTCACGAAAATACGACTCCGCATTTCTTAAACTGTATTGAGCCTTCATCGTCAACATGACGGGAAGCTAAACCATCACGATGGCAATTCTGCGCCATCGGTAGCGCAAAAAGCATGACAGGAAATGTTACCTGTAAATCGTATTGGAAAGTGGACGCTATTCTCCTTGCGAGTGCAAGGGGCAGCCGTAACAACGAAAACGCCAAAAGAAAATCAACAACAGTCGAATCAAAAAATTATGAATACGACCATCGTATCCGCCGAGGCGAAAGCCCGCTTGACCGAAGCCGTCAAGAATTACACTCCACCCGCGCCGGAAAAATACCGTGCATTGAATGAAGTGAAAGATTCAATCATCGCCTTGCGGGAACGCAAAGCGTCGTATGAAACCATCCGGGCCATGTTGCACGAGAACGCCGGCATTGAGGTGTCGCACCAGACCGTCGCCCGCTACTGCCGCGAGGTGCTGGATTCAACCAAGCCAAAGAAGCCGCATCGTCCCAAGACCCCAACGGTGGAACCACCTGCATCCGCCCAAGCGGAATTGCCAGCACATCCGCCAAGCAGCCAACCACGGTCACGCGGTCCGCGCATCTATGACCCCAAAAGTCTTTAACGCAGCAGCGCAGGCGTCGCCAGTCGCGGCGACGGAGAGCGACTCAAAAGCAATCTGCTCATCCTTAAAAGCAAAATCCTTTGGGTTTAGCGTCCCCGACCAACGCGCGTTCCACAGCCCTGTAACGCGCGCTCGTCGCGGACGGACAAGGAAAATCGCAGTCGCGTCTGCTTCCGTCTTGAGCTTGGCGTCGCCGCTCCGGCACGCGGCTTCACTCATGCCGTTCCGCCGCGCCGCCTGCCGCTTACCGCCGCCAACTCAAGACCGAAGCAGGGGGTAAAAATAAATTCGTGCTGGGCATCGGCCATAGAGCCGACAGGCGCGGGCAAAATAGAATTCGCGGGAACACCGCCACTCGGATGGAGAGTTCTGGCGATATGAGGTAAACATTGTGTATAATTTTGGAAGGACGCCCATGAATGAGAAACTGAACATATTCGTCAGCTCGGTGCAGAAGGAACTCGAAGACGAGCGGGTCATTGTCCAAAACCTGTTGAACACGGACCCGTTTCTGTCGGCGCATTGTTCGCCGATTCTTTATGAGTTCGAGCCGGCCTCGCCGGACAAGGCGTTGGAAGGCTGCCTGAAATCACTTGATGGCTGCCACGTTTATCTGCTCATTGTGGCCGCCCAATACGGCACATTGGTTGGCAAGCTGTCCATAACCCACGCGGAATACCGGCGAGCCAAGGAAAAGAAACTGCCGGTCCTGGCGTTCATCAAGGGCGACCGCAAAGTGAAGCGCGAGGACGCCACCGAGGCGTTGCTGAAAGAACTCGACGACGACGGCCCCAAATACAAGCGCTTCGGCAATGTCATCGAACTGCAAAAGGAAGTCCGTGCCGCCCTCGTCAAGCTCCTAAAAGAACAATTTGGCATCGCTCCTTCCAGCGACGAAAACGAAGTTGCGCAGCAAACTATCGAGGCCACATCCGCGTTCGAATCGCAGCCGCTGACACGTTTGCGGTGGCCCGACCTCGACCACGAGGTGATCCGTCAACTGATTGCCGCAGCGGAAGGCCGGGATGCCGGGAAACTCTCCGTCGGCGACCTGCTCGCGGGCGCATCCGTGCGCGGCTTGGTATGGCACGACCCGCAAGCCGGGGAACATTATGCCACTGCCGCCGGCATCGTGCTGTTGGCAAGAGATCCATCGGCGGTTTTTCCCCAGTGCCGTATCCTGGCCGATGCGTATCGCGGTGCGGAGCCGGATGGTAATCCCCACGACCATGAAGACATCCGCAGGCCGATGCCGACCGCGATTGACCGCGCCATTGCCTTCATTGACCGGAACACCCGCCATCCGATGCGCGTTGTTGGTCTCAATCGCCTCCGCCTGGATGAATATCCCGTCGAGGCGTTGCGGGAAGCTCTGGTAAATGCCGTCGCTCACCGCCAATACGAGGATGCCGGGCGCAAAATCATGCTGGAAGTTTTCGCTGATCGCGTGATCATCTCCAGTCCCGGTCTGCCGCCGTCGCCCATCACTCTGACCAATCTCCGCAAGGGTAAGTATCGCCCTTGTTCCCGTAATCCGGTGCTGGCTCAGTGTCTCTCCTATTTTCATCGCATCGAGGAACGCGGCAGCGGCTTCCGGCGGATGCGTGACCAGATGCTCAATCACGGTTTGGATCAACCGCTCATCGGCACGGACACTGGCTATTTTCAGGTTGTGTTCCCCGGCCCCGGCGAGAATCTGGATCGTATTCGCGTCCCGGAAACCCGGCTGACGGTGACACCGGCCATCGAAGCGCAGTTGAACGAACGGCAGCGAAAAGCGTTGGCAGAAGTGCTCAAGTCCGGTTTTGTCTCCAGCGGCTGGCTGGTTAAGAATATGCAGGTGACGTATGACACCGCCAATCGTGACCTTCTCGCACTGGCTGAATTGAAAATCCTCGTTCGCAAGGGCAAGGGACGTGCCTCAAAGTATGTTCTTTTAGAAGCGAAGGCCCGTGCATGAATCTTCCGATAATCTTCCGATGTGCTGCCGGAATCTTCCGATTCTGTGGCCACTGCAACTTGCATGAATCTTCCGACAATCTTCCGGCCCGGCGCTGCAATCTACCGATGAACAATCGTCCGATAATCGTCCGACAAACTAATCCGATGGTGTCCGCCCCGACCAACGCGCGCTCCGTTTGACCGTGCTCCTTTTGTCCGCGCGGCACGCACTTCGCGCGCGCTCGTCGTGAGCGGGATTTTGTTGCCGCAGAAGCGGCGCGCTTCCGTCTGCGGCTCGCCGTTGGCGTTGCGCTCCGGCTCCGCTCCAGCCGTCGCTCCGCCTGCGCTTCACTTTTACCACCGCCGACCGCAAACCGAAGCTGATGGTCAATTCCGCCCAAATCACTGAAATGGATTCGCAAGCTTGTCCTGAAGCATCATTTCCAAGTAAAGTTCACCACGTCCAAAATGGACAAAGAAAACTATCGAATAATTTTTACAAAATAATTTTGCGTAGCTTCGGCTACGGGCTGCATCGAAAACCGCGAATTTTCCCAAGCCCGTCAAAGAACCGACCGAGCACGCGCCCCATCGGGCGCGGCTTGGCGTGCTTCTTTGACAGGCGCTTCGCGGTGCCTCGATGCAGGGCACGTTAGGTTCGCGCCCCTTCTATTTTTAGATTTCCCGTTGTCGCAGTTGCGCGAGCAACCACACCGACACGATGGCCACACTCGATTTCAAAGGGAAAGCGCTCGTCCAGAATTATCATCTCTCCGTTAAGTATCACGAACTGGTGCCGAAGCGGGACAAGAGCCTGACGGACAAGGTGCGGCTGGACGACAATCTCATCATCCACGGCGACAATCTCAAGGCGTTAAAGGCGCTGCTGCCGACTTACGCGGGCAAGGTGAAGTGCATCTACATTGACCCGCCTTACAATACCGGCAGCGAAGGCTGGGCTTACAACGACAAAGTCAACTCGCCGATGATGCAGGAATGGCTCGACATAGCCGTGGATCGTGAAGACCTCACGCGCCACGATAAATGGCTGTGCATGATGTTGCCGCGCCTCAAACTCTTGTGTGAACTGTTGGATGATGACGGAATAATCTTCATAAGCATTGACGACAACGAACAGCATCGGCTTCGAATGCTTTTGGATGAGGTGTTGGGCGAGGAAAACTTTATTTCGGTCATCGTGGTTCAATCAAACAAGCGCGGTCAGACATACAAAGAAATTGCCAAGACGCACGAATACATTTTGGTTTATTCACGAAATCCGCTTGTCGAAATGCTCGAGTTTGAAAAAGAAGACGATGCGTTGCCACATAAAGATGCCAAAGGCGCTTTTGATTTGTGGGAACTACGCAATCGAAACCCAAAATTTGGGCGATTCAATCGTGGAGAATTGTTTTACCCAATTTATGTCGCGCCTGATCTCACGGATGAAAGTGGGTTTGCTCGAATATCGCTCACTCAATCCAAACAATTTCATGTGGCTGTGTATCCGCGAAATAGTGATGGCGAGGATGGTTGTTGGCGTTGGGGCAAAAATCCGGGCGAAAAGATGGCCTTGGTTGATTTGAAAGTGCCGTTGCCTGAAGTCGTCGCAAAACAACGGCGAGACGGTGAGTGGAACATCTACCAAAAATCCCGAAAGAGCACCACAAAGCCAAAATCACTTTGGACTGAAACGGATGTGATTAGTGAGCAAGGAACAATGATTCTCGGCGAACTTGGCTTGGCGGATAAGTTTCAACATCCAAAGCCAGTTGAGTTGATAAAAAGGTGTATCCAGATTTCTACCGAGCCGGGCGACATTATTCTGGATTCCTTCGCCGGCTCTGGCACGACGGCGCACGCCGTGCTCGCGTTGAACAAAGAAGACGGCGGCAATCGCAAATTCATCCTCGTCGAGTGCGAGGATTACGCGGACAGCATCACGGCGGAGCGCGTGCGGCGCGTCATCAAAGGCGTGAAGGGTGCGAGCGACGAGCATTTGAAAAAGGGGCTGGGCGGCACGTTCAGTTATTTCGAGCTGGGCAAGGCGATTGAACTGGACAGCATTTTGGACGGCAAGAACCTGCCCAGCTACCTCGAACTGGCGCGCTACGTTTTCTACACCGCCACCGGCGAGGAGTTCGACGAGCGCAAGGTGAACGAGAAACGGTCGTTCGTCGGTGAATCCAAAACCCACGAGGTCTATCTCTTTTATCAGCCGGATATGGATTACCTAAAAAAGACTGCGCTCACGCTGGAACGTGCGGAATCCCTCGGCAAAATGAAGGACAAGCGGCGGCTGGTGTTCGCGCCCACGAAGTATCTGGATCAGGAACAACTCGACGCGCTGCGGATAGACTTCGCGCAGTTGCCGTTTGAAATCTACAAACTGGCGCAATAGCGCGTTATGGAACTCAAGGAATATCAGCAGAACACGCTCAAACGGGTGAAGGCGTATCTCGAAGCGCTGAAAAACTGGCGTGTGAAAAATGAAAAGGTCGTCGCCGCCATCGGCAAAAGTGATGCGCTGGACGTGCCGTTGAAAGCGTGGGAAGAAATCGGCGGGAAGAATTATCGCTCGCGTAAAAACGGCATCGGCGAGCCGCTGCCAAATTTCTGCCTGAAAATCCCGACGGGCGGCGGCAAGACGTTGCTGGCGGCGCACACGGTTGACCTCGTGAACCGCAGTTACCGGCAGAAGCAGACCGGCCTCGTGCTGTGGGTGATGCCGACCACGCAGATTTACCGGCAGACCATTGAGCATCTGCGCAACCGCGACCATTCCTACCGGCAGGTTCTGGACATCGCCAGCGGCGGGCGCACGGTGATTTACGAAAAGACGGATCGTTTCACGCCGGAAGACGTGGCGGAAAATCTGGTGGTGCTGACGTTGATGCTGCCATCGGCGTCGCGGCAGAACAAGGAGACGTTGAAAGTCTTCAAAGACAGCGGCGGCTTCGGCGCGTTCTTTCCAAAAGACGACGACGTGCAAGGCCACACGAAGTTGCTGGAACGGTTTCCGAATCTGGATGCGTTTGGCGACGGCAAGGGTTTGTTTCAGCGGCAGGTGAAGACATCGCTCGGCAACACGCTGCGGATGCTTTCGCCCATCATTATTTTGGATGAAGGCCACAAGGCTTACAGCGAGATGGCGCAGGACACGTTGCGCGGGCTGAACCCGTCCGTGATCGTGGAGCTGTCCGCCACGCCGACGGATGACAGCAATGTGCTGGTGGACATCAAGGGCTTGGAATTGAAGCGCGAGGAGATGATCAAGCTGGACCTGCACATCAACAACAAGGAAAGCACGCGATGGCAAAGCACGATGCAGGCGAGCAAAATCAAACGTGACGCATTGGAGGCGGCAGCGAAGAAATACGAAGCGAACACGGGCAATTACATCCGCCCGATTTGTCTGGTGCAGGTGGAACGCACGGGCAAAGACCAGCGCGGCGGAAATTTCATCCATGCCGAGGACGTGCGGGAATTTCTGGTGCGGGACTGCGGCATCACGGCGGATGAGGTCGCCGTGAAATCCAGCGAGAAGGATGACATCGAGGGCTTGAACCTGTTCGCGCGGAACTGCCCCATCCGCTACATCATCACCAAGCAGGCGTTGCAGGAAGGCTGGGATTGCGCGTTCGCCTATGTGCTGACGATTCTCACCAATCCGGCGTCGAAAAATAATCTCACGCAACTGGTCGGGCGGATTCTGCGCCAGCCGGGCGCGCGCAAAACCAAAATCAAGGAACTGGACGAGAGCTATGTTTTTTGTTTCCGGCAAAAGGCCAAGCTGCTCGTTGACTCGGTGCGGGAAGGTTTCGGTCGTGAAGGTTTGGGTGACCTGGCGGGACAGGTCGTGCTGGATTCGCCCGAAGACGGGGAGCAAGGCGAGGAGACGATTGAATTGCGCGACAAGTTCAAGAAATTCGCTGGGAAAATTTATTTGCCGAAGTTTGTCATTCAGCAAGGTTCACAATGGCGTGAGGTCAGCTATGAAACGGATATTGTGAGCCGGATAGATTGGGCGCAGGCGGATTTTACGGCAGAGCGGAATCTACAATTGGCGGACGCGAATTCACAAGACGCAGAAATTCTCGTGACGCTGGGCGAGACGAAGGCGGAACTCCTCAAAGAGCAGGGGCGCAAATACCGGGCCAGCACTGATGCGGGCGTTGATCCGGTATTCGCCACGCGGCAGTTGCTGGAAATGATTCCAAACCCGTGGATTGCGCACGATGTGGCCAAGGATGTCATCGGCACGCTGACGCGGAAGAACGGATTGGATTTGGTAGCAAAGAACTTTGTGTTCATCGTGCAGGAACTGGTAAAGCGCGCCGATGCGGAACGGAACCGGCTGGCGGAAGGGGTCTTTGACCGGCTGGTGAACGAGAAGAAATTACGCTTCCTGCTCTTGAAGGATGACGCGGGTTACCGGCTGCCTAGTAAAATTTCCATGCGCAAAGGCACGCGCAAGATGACACGCGAAGACAACTCGCCTTTGCAAATGAGTTTGTTTGAACAGGTCGCCGAGGATGGTTTAAACGGCGACGAGCAAAGCGTGGCGTGGTATTTCGAGAAGCAGGAGAAGCTGCTTTGGTGGTATCGCAATCTCTCGCGGCAGGATTATCGTCTGCAAGGCTGGCGCAGAAACGGGATTTATCCCGACTTCATTGTTTCACGCACCAGCGCCGCCGACAAAACCGACTTCGATAAGGTTTTTGTCGTCGAATCCAAAGGCATCCACCTGAAAAACGATGACACGGATTACAAGAAGCAGGTTTTCAAACTCTGTAACAAGCTAGCGGAACTGAAAAGCTGGACGGAGCTTGGCTTGGAATTTCCAGAACGCAAAATTGTCTTTGAGTTAATTTACGGGGACGAATGGCAAAAGGTGCTGAATCGGTTGTTGAAGTGAAACAGGCGGGGATGCACACGCTGCCATTAAGCCACGGACGAAACTCATGCAGATCATTTGCACGGTTTCGTTGAGTCCTGATCGTTATGCGCAAGAGAATTTTCAGCGGAACATCCAGCGGCCCATTGAATGCCCCCGCTGTGGCGCTCGGAATGCACTGGCGGCGCTGGGTTATTATTCACGCAACATCACAAGTTCGGAACGTGGCGTACTGCGAATCTTTGTGCGGCGGTTCCGATGTCGTCTTTGTGGCAGAACAACCAGCATCCTTCCATCGTTCGCTCAACCGTATCGGTTGGTCTTGAACACCACTATAAGCGAGTTTTTCAAGGGAACTCTCGGCGCCCACTCGCTTTCCTGGCTCCCGCTGTTGAAACAGTATTGGAACAAATTCTCAAACTGGCTTCCTGAGATTGACGACATCATAAGGTCCGTGGTCGAGCGTTCACCGCCTCGACCGGATGCCACTGGATGGTGGGAGGTTATCGTCGGGGTTTTCGGCGGCATCGAAAAAATCACGATAACACTGGTGAGCCGTTTTGGTGTCACCCTGTTTGGCCGTTATCGCTGCCACTCGCCCAAGTGACAAGAAATCCATCGTCAAGTGGTGCCCACCGTTCCACACAACTTATCTATTTCCCTGAGAAACGGCGCGTGGAAACATTTCCGCGCCAATGAAAAGTGCCATTGAATCATTTTGGAACGCCGAACGAAGCGTTCCCGGGGCGTTGCGATTCAAAATCAGGGAACAGACAAACCGCGATTTTGATCTCATCATCAGTGGTGGCTGATTTATTTGTATGAATACAAGAAAAACAGAATTGCCAACCATGAGTGCCTCCATTCGCGTCAGGAAATCCAAGAAACACCAGCGATTTTCGATCAGCAATCAGATGCGTGTGATTCGCAAATACGCCAAGCGCCGGGGATTAGAAATTGAAAATAAGTATTCGGACGGGTCAAAACAACCGACTGAGCGATAAAATATGGAGCCTATTCAAAACAGCCTGGAAGACCAAGGGCTGCCCCTTACCAGCGCCGCTGCCTATGTCAGGATGTCCACGGAGCACCAGCAGTATTCCACCAGCAACCAGATGGATGTCATCCGGGATTATGCCAAACGTCGTGGAATGCAGATCACTAAAGACTATTCTGACGAGGGCAAGAGTGGGCTAAACATTAAAGGGCGCGATTCGCTGGCACAAATGATTCAGGATGTTCAGGACGGAAAAGTCAACTTCTCCTCCATCCTTGTATATGATGTCAGTCGCTGGGGACGCTTCCAGGATGCCGATGAGAGCGCCTATTACGAATACATCTGCCGCCGGGCGGGTGTGGCGGTGCATTATTGTGCCGAGCAATTTGAAAATGACGGCACTCCAGGGTCCACGATTATCAAAAGCGTCAAACGCGCGATGGCCGGTGAATACAGCCGCGAATTGTCGTCCAAAGTTTTTCAAGGAGCCTGCCGACTGATTCAGAAGGGCTTCAAGCAGGGTGGCACTGCTGGATTCGGTCTGCGCCGGATGCTGATTGACCAGAGCGGCCAGAGAAAGGCGATGCTGAAAATGGGTGAGCACAAGAGCATCCAGACCGACCGGGTTGTTCTAGTGCGCGGGCCGGATGAGGAAATCGAAATTGTCAGGTGGATTTACCGGGCATTCATTGACGAAGGCAAAAATGAAACCGAAATCGCCGATTCGCTAAACGCAAGAGGTATCGTCACAGATTTTGGGCGTGCATGGACGCGCTGCACGGTTCATCAAATTCTCACCAACGAAAAATACATCGGCAACAACGTCTATCACCGCACTTCGTTCAAGTTAAAACGCAAGCATGTGGAAAACCCGCCAGACAAATGGGTTCGCGCCGATGGAGTGTTTGAAGGCATCATCGGGCCGGAACAGTTTTTCGGGGCGCGGGGAATCATTCTGGCGCGTAGTCAGAAATTTACCGACGAGGAGATGCTGGAAAAACTGCGCGGTCTTTTGAGCCAGCACGGGCAAATCAGCGGCATCCTGATTGACGAGATAGATGGTTTTCCATCAAGCGCGGCGTTTCGTTGTCGCTTTGGCAGCCTCATTTCCGCCTATCGGCTCATCGGCTACGACCCGCAGATTGATTATAGCTTTATCGAAATCAATCGTCGGTTGCGCAAGCAGCACCCTGAAATTGTCGCTTCCGTGATCCAGAAAATTGAGTCCCTTGGCGCGTCGGCAGCATGGGATGAAAGCTCGGAATCGCTCTGGCTCAATGATGAATTGCGGGTTTCTATCATCCTGTGCCGACACACCACCACGCTGGCCGGTTCGTCGCGCTGGTTGATCCGGCTGGATACCGGTCTGAAGCCGGACATCACCATCGCCGTCCGCATGGATGCGACAAACGAGGGCATCCGGGATTATTATTTGCTGCCGGGCATTGACATGACTTGGGAAAACCTGCGCGTTGCCGAGGAAAATGGTTTTTATTTGGACGCCTACCGATTTGAAACGCTCGACTATTTTTTCAGCCTGACACAACGCATCAAAATCCTGGAGGCCGCATGAATGAAGAAGTGAAAATGATTCCCATTGAGCAGATTCGGATTCTGAACCCCCGCCATCGGGACAAAAAGAAATTTGAATTGATTGTCCAAAGCATCAGGAAACTGGGGTTGAAAAAACCGATTCAGGTGAGCCTTCGTGCCGCAGATGAAGCCGAAGGCGAGGGCTACGACTCGGTTTGCGGGCAGGGACGCCTCGAAGCATTCATGGCACTCGGCTTCAAGGAAATTCCGGCGATTGTCGTGCAAATTAGCAAAGAAGACCGGCTCTTGCGCAGCCTGGTGGAGAACATGGCCCGGCGGTTGCCCTCGCCGATGGAGTTGATCAACGAAATTCATCGTCTGAAAAAACAAGGCTATAACAATACTGACATCGGGCGAAAGCTGGACATAGACCGCCCGACAATTATTGGATTGATTGCCTTGAAAAAAGACGGCGAGGAACGATTGCTGGACGCAGCTTTGAACGGGAAAATTCCGTTGGGCGTTGCAATAGATATTGCCAAAACAGACGGCGTTGAAACGCAACGGGCATTGTTGAAAGCTTACGAAAAGAAGCAGCTCAACCAGGCTTCAATCCGGGACGTTAAGAAATTGATGGAGCAACGGCGGTTTATGGGAAAGCAACGCGGTTCGGGTGGACGCGGCTCACGAAAAAACCGGCCGAGCGCGGAAAATCTGGTCAGTGCATATCGGCGCGAAAGCGAAAAACGAAAACTGCTGGTTCGCAAGGCGCGCCTCTGCGAAGAAAGGCTGCTTTTCGTGGTGACGGCGTTCAGCAAACTCACGGCGAATGAGCATTTCGTGACACTGTTGCGGGCAGAATCGCTGGCGACCATGCCCAAAGTGCTTGGAGAGAAAGTGGCAAAACAACAAAAGGAAGGAATATGAATGTGAATGAAATGAAGCTGGGGTTTCAAATGAGGACGAAAGAGATTCCGTTGGAGGCGATATTACCCATCCGAACAATCAAAAGTCCCCACAACGTGCGACGGTATCAAGCGATTCTGAAATCCATGCGTGAAGTGGGGATGATTGAGCCGCTCGTGGTTCATCCACAAAAAGACAAGTCAGGCACGTTCCTGTTGCTGGATGGGCATCTGCGAATTATCGCGTTGAAACAACTCGGCAAAACAGTGGCTGAGTGCATCATCTCCACCGATGACGAATGTTTCACCTACAACGCGCGAATCAACCGGCTGCCACCCATTCAATGTCACAAGATGATCGTCAAAGCGATTCGCAACGGCGTCAACCCGGAGCGGATTGCAAGCGCGCTGGATATGCCGCTGAACGTCGTGCGCGGATTGATTGAATTGCTGGACGGCATCGCCGAGGCGGCGGCAAATTTGTTAAAGGACAAAAACATTTCCGAGAAAGGCATCCGCCTGTTGAAAAAGGTAAAACCGCCGCGACAAATGGAAATCGCGGAAGTGATGGTGAGCGCAAACAATTATTCAGTCGGATATGTCGAATCGTTGATATTGATGACGCCGAGCGACCAGCGTGTGAATCCCGCAGAGCCAAAAAAGAAAACCGGCCTGTCAGCGGAGGAATTGGCCAACATGGAACGTGAAATGGAATCGCTGGAAAAAGATTTCAAGGCGGTGAAGGCGAGCTTTACGGAAAATATGATGTGTCTGACGTGTGCTCGTGGTTTCATCAAGAAGCTCCTGGACAACGCCAAGGTGGTAAGGTTTCTGAACGCAAATTATTCGGATATTTTTTCTGGATTCGAGGCTATTGTGGCCGCAGAAGTTGTGTGACGTGAATCTGCTATTCGCCGCACGCCCATGAATGAGCCAATTGGTGGGTTTTTTGGAACCAGCGCGCCCTCGTTCCTGCCTTGAAGTAACGTGCTTTTGTTTGATTCATCAACGGGCATAATTTTCATGCTCGCTGTCGAGGGCTGTATTTGATATACACATAAAAAACCACGCTGAGGGAATACAGTGCGGATTCTGTCTTGGCGCGACGCCGAATAACAAAGGCCGTCAATGATCAGGCATCTTGCATCAACACGTCGAGAAGGCGGTGAACCGTGAGCCGACTTCAATTCGGCATATTTTTTCGATCCGCCACGGGCAACTCGCCCTATGACTATCAATCCCGTTTGGCAGAGAGCGATTCTGGCATAACCTGTAATTCTCAACTCATCAACATTCTTGCCCTCCTCTATAAACAAAACAGGAACATCCCGGCAAAGGGTTGACATGATGAAGGACCAATCATTCCGCGCGATTTTCCAGGCACTAACTGAGAATGACCCGTTTCCGTGGCAGGAGAAACTTTTTTTGCGGCTTGTGGCCGGTGAACTGCCACGGCATTGCGACGTTCCAACAGGGTTGGGAAAGACGAGCGTAATCGCGGTATGGCTAGCTGCCTTGGGGGTGTCGATTTTGGAACCTGCACGCTATCGACGAATTCCACGACGATTGGCGTATATTGTGGACCGAAGGGTTGTCGTGGATCAGGCGACAGACGAAGTCGAGAGCCTGCGAGAACGTCTGGCACGTGCCGGAAAAGATGAATCGCTGATTGCTCTTCGCCCGATTGTTGACGCTCTCATGCAGGCGACAACAGTGTCGGACGATTGTGGCGTCACAGTCTCCACATTACGTGGGAAGTTTGCGGATAATCACGCGTGGCACCTCGATCCGTCGCGTCCGGCGATCATCGTAGGAACGGTAGATATGCTTGGAAGCCGGATGCTGTTTTCCGGCTACGGCGGTGTTGGAAGAAATTGGCGGAGCCTGCAAGCCGGGCTCTTGCTACGCGACACATGGGTGGTATTGGATGAATCGCATTTAGTCCCGTCATTTGAAGCGCTTCTCACAGGAATGGAACTTCACGCGAAATGCGGAATCTCAATGTGCCCATTTGGGATAACTCGGATGTCTGCAACTCTGGCTGCGTATCATTCCGATGCGGAGTCTAAAATCGCGACCACTGAAAAGCCTCTTTTCGACCACACAGATATGGAGGACTCGCGGGTTGCAAAGCGATTGAACGCACCGAAATCGCTTCGCTTCGTGCTCGCGGAAGCGGCAGTTTCCGCAAGCAATCCGTCGGAAAAGCGGGCCGCGATGGCGGAAAAAATGGCGCGCGAAGCAATCATTCTCGCAGATGGAAAAAGCGCCGTGGTTGTGTTTGCGAACACGGTCGATTTGGTAAAAGCTGTTACGGTCGCTATCGAGAAGCACATTTCAAAAGAATGGTCTAAGCGGGTTTTGATGCTGACCGGCGAGATGCGTGGATTTGAGCGGGACAAGCTGACGACAAACGAAGTGCTAGCAGCATTCTCGCCAAAGCGAGATCGTAGCAGAGCAACAACGCCCGCATTTCTCGTGGCAACCGCTTGTGTGGAAGTGGGGATGGATTTCGATGCAGACCACGCGGTCTGCGATGCGGTGGCGCTAGAACGAATGATTCAGCGTTTTGGTCGAGTGAATCGGCGCGGCGAGGTAAATGCGAAGATTCGTTTGGTCCTTTCTGCGGAAGTGGCAACGCCCACAGTGGGAAAGATCGCAAACATCGCCCCGGCGGATGCGAGTGTCTTGACGTTGCGGCAACTTCCGGCCAGCGATGACGCATTCGACGCCAGCCCCGCAGCGCTGCGTGCGCTCGACTTCACATCGCCTCTCGCCCGGCGCGCTTTTTCCCCGCCGCCTGAATCGCCGCCGTTAGACGAAGCGCGGCTCGACGACTGGTCCCTAACATCACTCCGTTCGGACGAGTTTCCACGTCCGCAGGTGAGCTACTGGCTGCGTGGTGTGACGGAGGACGAAAGCATGACCACGTCGCTCGTCTGGCGCGCGGATCTCTGCATTGCGGCAAGCAGGGAGGATGCTGCCGAGATGATGGATACAATCCCTGTTTCACAAAACGAAGTTGCCCAAGTCGCCACTCACCGTGCAGCAGCGCTACTTTCTGCGCTCGCGAAGAAGAATGCGAACGCATTACTGGTGATTCGTTCCGTCAGCGGTGAGTCGCGGAGCACGGAGATGAGTGAATTTGAGGATGCCGGTAAGAGGCTTGGCGGACTTGTGTCCGCCACCGTGTTCCTGCCTTCAGGTGTAGGTGGGATGCTGAAAGACATTCCCGATTCCAGTCCCGAAGCACTCAAGGAACCCGTAGCTGATGTTATCAATGAAGCAGCGTGGCGGCGAGCGGTGTTCACGCAGAGCGGAACAGAAATCGAAGCATCCCTGCTGCGCTCGAAGGAGGAATTGGAACCGCTCGGCACCTATGCCGACGAAGCAGGCGCCCGGAATGCAGTCGTCGCCCATCTGCGTTCACTGAATCCGGGAATGCTCGTCCGATTTGAAGCATTGATTGGCGATCTTTCGGTGGCGGACAGCGACCTTGAAGAAGAGCAAGCGCAGCAGCGTACAATCAACCGGGCCGTCGCCTATTTCCAAATCGCTACCGACAACAACTCGGGTGGAAATGAAGACAATCGCTCGCTCGCGAAATATCCGGTCACGCTAGCGGAACACACTCGCGTCACTGAGGCAGTCGCGCGGACGCTTGGTGAACGACTCGGACTCGCAGCGGACCTCCGCGAAGCAATCACCCTTGCGGCAAGATGGCACGACCGGGGAAAGGATCGTCGCTGGTGGCAGGCTGCGATTGGGAATACCACTGGCGAACCACTCGCTAAGAGCGGTCAAGCTTACTTCGATCACTCGTATAACGCAGGATACCGACACGAGTTTGGTTCGCTCATCGAGGCACGGGACGATGAGACACTTCACGATCATCCCCAGCGGGAACTGATTCTCCATCTGATCGCCGCGCACCACGGACATGCCCGCCCGTCCTTTCCGGCGGAAGCGTATGATCGCACCGTCCCCACTACCGAGTGTGCCGCCATAGCTGCCGAGGTGCCAAGGCGCTTCGTTGCGCTCCAGCAGCATTACGGATGGTGGACGCTCGCATGGTTGGAAGCCCTCGTAAAATGCGCCGACGCCATTGCCTCCGCTCATCCCGATTGGACTGCCAAATGAACACGCGCCATCAGATTGCCATCCCGTGCCATCCCGCAAACCCGGTGGACTACCTCGCGTGCTGCGGCCTCGCTGATATCCTCGCACGCATGGACCGGACTGCGTTGACCCATTGGCACACCACCGCACCGCTTAAGTTCGTGATGGAAAGCACCCTCACCGAAGCGAACTATTTGACCACATTGCTGGCGACACTCCGGGATGCAGAGCGTTGGAAATTCGTCCCCGTGCTGGAAACCGACGAACCCTCGCGCATCGAGGTGGATTTCATCCCAGAGGGTCGCCCTCGTTTCACTGTGCCTCTCGACTGGTGGTATGAAACGCTCTCGCAGGCCGGGGAAATCGCTGAGAAGAGCGCTTGGAAAATGTATGCAGGCCAGCAGACGGTGCAGAAGATTGTTACGGACATGTTGAAAGAAGCGGCGTCCATGCCACAGCCAGCTTCCATCGCCGAGTTGCTCGCCGCGCGCGCTCCCATGAGTGGTCGCTTTGGCTTCGATCCTCGTTCTTCCCGAGACGCGCTCAACGCCGGCTTTTCATCCAATGACCTTGGTCTGCCCGTGGACACCTATCCGTTTGCCGAGCTACTCGTCACGTTCGGTGCGGGCGCCTTCTTCCCCAGCCGCTGCGGCCGCGCTGGGGATTTGTCCTCAGCGCGAGGATGGCGGGGCCGTGGAGAGGGCCGGGCTGGATTCGCCTACCACCTTTGGCCATCGCCACTTCCGGTAGTGCTCGCTCGGCTTGCTGCCGGGCCTGTGGGCTTTCCAAGTGCACCCTTGCTCTTCGCTGCCAGGGCCACTCGGAAGAACTACTCAAATTTTCTTCTCGCTCAACCAATGACAAAAAAAACCTATGAATAAACAAGTCACAGTCACGCAGTTCGACGATCTCATTCAATCCGGCGACTGGCTCGCCCAGCGCAAACAGCCCGTCGCGCTGACGCTTACCGAACATCTTCAGCCTGCCGGCGGAAAAGACACAGTCATTTTCCCGCCGACCTATGCTCGTGATGAAAAGCGGAAGGCTCCCGAGGAACGCCTCAATCATCCGTATGCAATTGATACTTTCCGCCGCGACGTCGAGCCCGAAGCTGCCGCCAAAACGGCCGAGGTGAACGCCTGTTTGCTCGATAGCGTCGGCTCGCAAGCAAATCGCATGGAAACTCAATTCAAGAAAGCACCGCTCTCCGCACTTGTGCCACAAGTTGTAATCAAAGCTGGAGACACAAAAGTGAATCTCCTTGATATTGGCCACCGGATTGCGGACGGCGCTGTACGTCACTCAGAGTTTGGAGCAAAGGGAAAGCCTGCCATCACCGCCATTAAAGCAGGCAACGCCCTTGAAATAGCGAAACTCGCGCCTACATCACTTGTTTTCGGCTTTTGGGATTCTCGCGATACGCAGTTCAAAGCCGCGCGCGTCCTGTCTTCCACCATTCGAGCGACGAATGTTGAAGTGCTCAAGCGTTCTGCACAATTCAATCCCGCTTTCGATCCTACGAGCATCGGACTTACCGAAACGGCCACTGTAGATTCCGTCCAGGAACAGGATGACAAAGACCCACTCTCCAAAGAAGGAATGCGCTCGGCCCCAGCGGTGGACACACACGGTGGCGTCCGTGTGTATGGCAAGATTGTCCGGCAAACGGAAGTAAACTTGGTTGCTCTTCGCTCGCTGGCTGTCTTGGAGAAGGGCGAGATCAAGGGCGATGAAACCCTAAAGCTCCGTCGCTACATCCTCGGACTGTCTCTCATCGCAGCGATTGCACAGACGGATTATAATCTCCGTGCGGGTTGCCTGCTCGTTGGCGATCCCGATTCTCCCGCAAAAGCTAGTATCGTGACTCCCGATGGGAAGCGCACGGCATTTGATTGTGATGCGGAGACAATCATCGCCTATGCGCAGGCTGTGGCGAAGGACTTTGCCAAAGACGCAGGTGGAAACTTCAACTTCAAACCCGAGAGCGTGAAGGAAGCAATCAATAAGAAGGCTGCTGAAAAGGAAGCCAAGAAGGCCGGGAAAGCTGGGAAGAAAGAAAACACACCCACAGCCAAATAATCATAGGTTGCCAAATGCAACTCGACATCCACGTCACTTTCACTGCGGGTCATTTTCACGGGGCCGAATGGCCGCCGTCTCCCGCACGGCTGTTTCAGGCACTTGTGGCTGCGACGCATCGCGGCGCGCATGGACTCCTGCATTCAGACATTCGGAATCGAGCTTTGGAATGGCTCGAATCATGTCCGCCGCCGACCATTTTCGCAATCGCCACGGAGCCTGCCCGTGAACTGATCACAGGCTACGTCCCGAATAACGACGACGGCGAGAGCAAGGACTTCCGCGAACATGTGAAGACCGCAAAGTCGTTGCGACTTCACCCGCTGCCGCCAGAATGCCGGGTCTCGTATCAATGGGAATTCGCCGCCGAGGGCGACTCCGCGCACCATGCCGACGTGGTCTCTGCGATGGCTTCTCTCGTTACCTATCTCGGACGGACAGTGGACCTTGTGTATGCACGGGGAGAAGTTCACGCGGAACCCCAGGTGGATGCCTTGGGAGAGCGCAGGCTCTGGCAGCCGCACGAAGTGCCAGGCGGCGAATGGCTCGTGCCAAGCACTGGCTTTCTCGACTGGTGCCAGCGCCGCTTTCCTCGCTCAGTGAGCGACCTTCCGCCTGACTTCACGAACAGCAGGCAGGTGAAGTATTCCGATGCGCCTACGTCATCCGACAAAGTGCCGAGCGCGATCTTCGAGCTATTCCGGACCGACGGTTCACTGATGCGCTTCGACCCGCGTCGCCTGCGCGAAGCCGCTGGAATGGTGCGCCACGTATTCTCGGACTGGCTGGGAGCAAATCCCCGAATGCGGCAGCACTACGGTGAAGATCGCATCACCCGTCTACTTCTCGGCCATCAGAGTGCGGGTGTTTCCGGGCCGTCCCAAGGCGGTCACTTTGGCATCGTCCCGCTGCCGAGTATGAATGCGGACTTTACGGCAGATGGAGACATGCGGCGCGTTCTCGTCTTGGGCTGGGGAATCAATGATGATGAGGATCGCGCGTTGTTTGGCGATCTCACGCGGGGGATTGACGGGATGAAATTGCTGGATCGCGGACGTTCTGTGGGTTTCCTCCGCGTAGCCCGCCCGGACACCCAGCGCACGATGTTGGCATTTTGGTCCACGCTGGCGGGCCAGCCGGCGAAAACATGGCGCACAGTCAGCCCCATTGTCCTCACTGGACACCCGCGACGTGGTCGCGCTCTGGAGATGTGCCTCGCTCGTGCGCTCACCCAACAGGGTATATCTCCGGACACTATAGAGTCTGTCGCCACGTTCTCTGGGCCACTTGTCCCCCAATGCCCGGCTGCCCGAGAGTTCCGTGTCGCCGACTACCTGAGCACGACGAGGCGTATCCATGCGGAGATTATCTTTCGCAAGCCTATAACAGGTCCGCTCGTAGTAGGCCGTGGGCGTTTCGCGGGTTTTGGCATCATGCTTCCAAGTGCATGAGCACACAGCATCCATTATTTACAGAGAAGCAACGTGTTCCCGCACGAGAAGTTTCCGAACCGCCAAACGGTGCGTTCACCCTCGGCAACGGCTCGCACTTCGCTCTCGGTCTGTTTGTGACGGTTTCCACTGCGTAATGGCATGTAAATGGCATGTAGTTAGCTGTCTGACAGCCATCAAAATACTATGAACGACAAAGACCCATCGGTTAAATCCGAAAATCGTTTGAGTGAACCGGAAGCGCCGCTGGCGTCGAGAGGTGTTTCGCCCGGAGTGCCCGGCGCAAGATTAGACGGCAAGCGTCCAGCACGTGCAGCGACGACTGAGCCGAACCGATTGACAATTGTGGTACATGTCGGACCAGTCGAAGCGCAGCAAAGTGAGCCGTCTAAATCAATCGCTGAAGCTCCAGCTTCACCCGATTTGAGTCCTCCGACGCCGGAAACTTCCGAGCACAAAGCACGCACCGAAGCCGAACCGCAACAAATTCCCGCGCGGATGTTGAATGAGTTCGTGTATTGCCAGCGATTGTTCTACTACGAATTTGTCGAGGGGGTGTTTGTTGAAAGCGCAGATACGCTGCGTGGCGGCGCAATTCACCAGCGCGTTGATTCGGGAACCGGTGCGTTACCAGCGGCCAAGCGAAAATCAGAAGCCGCCAAACCGAAAGAAGCGCCGGAAACAACGGCGGATGCCGCCGACTCTGCAAGCAAGGCGACTGAAACGCAAAGCACAGAACCCGAAACAATTCACTCGCGTTCCGTGCAAATGGGATCGGAACGGCTGGGAGTGGTTGCAAAAATGGATTTGGTCGAATCCAAAACCGGCAAGGAAGATTTGCTCACCGCGTTGGAGGTCTGTCCGGTTGATTACAAAGCAGGCGCACCCAAAGAAGGCGAGGATGCCAATGAACTGTGGGACACGGACAAAATGCAGCTTGGATTGCAGGCATTGATTCTGCGCGACAACAGCTACGCCTGCAACGAGGGCATTATCTATTATCGGGCTACCAAACAACGTGTCCGCCTGCCCATTACTGCCGAATTGGAAAACTGGATTCTGCAAAACATCACGGAAGCCAGACGGATCGTTACTGGACCGATTCCACCACCGTTGATCAATTCCCCGAAATGTGTGCGCTGTTCGCTCGCGCCGGTGTGTCTGCCCGACGAAACCCGGATGCTGGCCGAACCACCACCGCTTGACGTGGATTTATCGGAGAAGCCAGATTCGCCTGCACAGAAATCAGCCGAGCCTCCCCGCAGACTGATTGCCGCGCGTGATGACACCCGCCCACTTTATCTTAACACGCAGGGTTTTCGCGTTGGATGCAAAGACGAAGTATTGCAGGTTAAAGAAAGAGACAAGGTTGTTGATGAAGTGCGCCTGCGCGACCTTTCACACGTTGCATTATTCGGCAACATTCAAATCTCGACTCAAGCGGTTCAATCGCTCTGCGAAATGGAAATTCCCATCACCTATTTTTCGATGGGCGGCTGGTTTTATGGGATCACCCGTGGTCATACGTTGAAAAATGTGTTTCTGCGCATGGAGCAATTCCGATTGGCGCGAGACGAAACCAAATGCCTGTCGCTGGCGAGACAGTTTGTGCATGGGAAGATTCGCAATCATCGCACGCTGCTGATGCGAAACCACCTGGAACCACCTGAACCTATAATTTTGAAACTCAAGCGGGCCTCGGAAGATGCGCTAGTTGCCACTTCAATCGAAGAACTGTTGGGAATCGAAGGCGCCGCCGCGAGCCAGTATTTCCAGCAATTCAACGGAATGGTGAAAATTGCCGACGAGTTGGCTGAGGAACACAATCCAACAAAAGATGTGAAACAACTCGCATTCAATTTCAATTTCACCAATCGCAACCGGCGTCCGCCGACTGATCCCGTCAACGCGATGCTTTCACTGGCTTACAGCATGTTGAGCAAGGATTGCACACTGGCGGCGCTGGCAGTGGGGTTTGACCCTTACATTGGATTTTTCCATCAGCCGCGATTCGGACGGCCAGCGTTGGCTCTGGATTTAATGGAAGAAATGCGGCCATTGATCGCCGAGTCCACAGTGTTGAGTTGCATCAACAATCGCGTCGTCACAGAGAAGGATTTCGTGCGCGCGGGTCAGGCGGTGAATCTCACCGCGCCGGGCCGCAAACGCTTTTTCCAGATGTATGAGCAGCGGATGAGTTCGCTCATCACGCATCCATTATTCGACTACAAAGTCAGCTATCGCCGGGCACTTGAATTGCAGGCGCGATTGCTGGCTAAAACACTGACTGGCGAAATCGCCGAATACGTTCCGTTGTTGACGAGGTGACCTATGCGAACGACATACATGGTTTGCTACGACGTGGCGGATGACAAACGGTTGCGACGCACTTTCAAGGCTTGTCGCAGTTTTGGTGATCATCTCCAATTTTCAGTTTTCGAGTGTGACCTGAATCCGTCCGAAAAAATCGAATTGGAAACCGCGTTAAGCAAAATTATCAATCAAGATGAAGACCAAGTGTTGTTTATCTCGCTTGGTCCGGCTGAAGGGCGAGGCGACCGGGTGATCACTGCAATGGGCCTGCCCTATACGAAAATAGACGCGCCGTGTTTTGTATTTTGAGTTTTTAAAGTTCTTTGACAATTGAACTCCCGCGAGCGGTGGGGTGATGCGGAAAACCCCGTCCGCGCTCGCATGGCGTAACCGCCTTGTAGTGAATCAATAATGATGAGACAATCGGACATCTCGAATGTAGGAGTAATGAAAATGGTGCAGGCAGTCGCAATCGAAGTATTGCGGGCCTGCACCAGAACGAGTAACAAAGTGGCTAATTCCGCGCCCGCGCGGGCGCGGAATTAGCCACTTTGTTACTCGTTCTGGTGCAGGCCCGCAATACTTCGATTGCGACTGCCTGCACCATTTTCATTACTCCTACATTCGAGATGTCCGATTGTCTCATCATTATTGATTCACTACAAGGCGGTTACGCCATGCGAGCGCGGACGGGGTTTTCCGCATCACCCCACCGCTCGCGGGAGTTCAATTGTCAAAGAACTTTAAAAACTCAAAATACAAAACACGGCGCGTCTATTTTCGTATAGGGCAGGCCCATTGCAGTGATCACCCGGTCGCCTCGCCCTTCAGCCGGACCAAGCGAGATAAACAACACTTGGTCTTCATCTTGATTGATAATTTTGCTTAACGCGGTTTCCAATTCGATTTTTTCGGACGGATTCAGGTCACACTCGAAAACTGAAAATTGGAGATGATCACCAAAACTGCGACAAGCCTTGAAAGTGCGTCGCAACCGTTTGTCATCCGCCACGTCGTAGCAAACCATGTATGTCGTTCGCATAGGTCACCTCGTCAACAACGGAACGTATTCGGCGATTTCGCCAGTCAGTGTTTTAGCCAGCAATCGCGCCTGCAATTCAAGTGCCCGGCGATAGCTGACTTTGTAGTCGAATAATGGATGCGTGATGAGCGAACTCATCCGCTGCTCATACATCTGGAAAAAGCGTTTGCGGCCCGGCGCGGTGAGATTCACCGCCTGACCCGCGCGCACGAAATCCTTCTCTGTGACGACGCGATTGTTGATGCAACTCAACACTGTGGACTCGGCGATCAATGGCCGCATTTCTTCCATTAAATCCAGAGCCAACGCTGGCCGTCCGAATCGCGGCTGATGGAAAAATCCAATGTAAGGGTCAAACCCCACTGCCAGCGCCGCCAGTGTGCAATCCTTGCTCAACATGCTGTAAGCCAGTGAAAGCATCGCGTTGACGGGATCAGTCGGCGGACGCCGGTTGCGATTGGTGAAATTGAAATTGAATGCGAGTTGTTTCACATCTTTTGTTGGATTGTGTTCCTCAGCCAACTCGTCGGCAATTTTCACCATTCCGTTGAATTGCTGGAAATACTGGCTCGCGGCGGCGCCTTCGATTCCCAACAGTTCTTCGATTGAAGTGGCAACTAGCGCATCTTCCGAGGCCCGCTTGAGTTTCAAAATTATAGGTTCAGGTGGTTCCAGGTGGTTTCGCATCAGCAGCGTGCGATGATTGCGAATCTTCCCATGCACAAACTGTCTCGCCAGCGACAGGCATTTGGTTTCGTCTCGCGCCAATCGGAATTGCTCCATGCGCAGAAACACATTTTTCAACGTATGACCACGGGTGATCCCATAAAACCAGCCGCCCATCGAAAAATAGGTGATGGGAATTTCCATTTCGCAGAGCGATTGAACCGCTTGAGTCGAGATTTGAATGTTGCCGAATAATGCAACGTGTGAAAGGTCGCGCAGGCGCACTTCATCAACAACCTTGTCTCTTTCTTTAACCTGCAATACTTCGTCTTTGCATCCAACGCGAAAACCCTGCGTGTTAAGATAAAGTGGGCGGGTGTCATCACGCGCGGCAATCAGTCTGCGGGGAGGCTCGGCTGATTTCTGTGCAGGCGAATCTGGCTTCTCCGATAAATCCACGTCAAGCGGTGGTGGTTCGGCCAGCATCCGGGTTTCGTCGGGCAGACACACCGGCGCGAGCGAACAGCGCACACATTTCGGGGAATTGATCAACGGTGGTGGAATCGGTCCAGTAACGATCCGTCTGGCTTCCGTGATGTTTTGCAGAATCCAGTTTTCCAATTCGGCAGTAATGGGCAGGCGGACACGTTGTTTGGTAGCCCGATAATAGATAATGCCCTCGTTGCAGGCGTAGCTGTTGTCGCGCAGAATCAATGCCTGCAATCCAAGCTGCATTTTGTCCGTGTCCCACAGTTCATTGGCATCCTCGCCTTCTTTGGGTGCGCCTGCTTTGTAATCAACCGGACAGACCTCCAACGCGGTGAGCAAATCTTCCTTGCCGGTTTTGGATTCGACCAAATCCATTTTTGCAACCACTCCCAGCCGTTCCGATCCCATTTGCACGGAACGCGAGTGAATTGTTTCGGGTTCTGTGCTTTGCGTTTCAGTCGCCTTGCTTGCAGAGTCGGCGGCATCCGCCGTTGTTTCCGGCGCTTCTTTCGGTTTGGCGGCTTCTGATTTTCGCTTGGCCGCTGGTAACGCACCGGTTCCCGAATCAACGCGCTGGTGAATTGCGCCGCCACGCAGCGTATCTGCGCTTTCAACAAACACCCCCTCGACAAATTCGTAGTAGAACAATCGCTGGCAATACACGAACTCATTCAACATCCGCGCGGGAATTTGTTGCGGTTCGGCTTCGGTGCGTGCTTTGTGCTCGGAAGTTTCCGGCGTCGGAGGACTCAAATCGGGTGAAGCTGGAGCTTCAGCGATTGATTTAGACGGCTCACTTTGCTGCGCTTCGACTGGTCCGACATGTACCACAATTGTCAATCGGTTCGGCTCAGTCGTCGCTGCACGTGCTGGACGCTTGCCGTCTAATCTTGCGCCGGGCACTCCGGGCGAAACACCTCTCGACGCCAGCGGCGCTTCCGGTTCACTCAAACGATTTTCGGATTTAACCGATGGGTCTTTGTCGTTCATAGTATTTTGATGGCTGTCAGACAGCTAACTACATGCCATTTACATGCCATTACGCAGTGGAAACCGTCACAAACAGACCGAGAGCGAAGTGCGAGCCGTTGCCGAGGGTGAACGCACCGTTTGGCGGTTCGGAAACTTCTCGTGCGGGAACACGTTGCTTCTCTGTAAATAATGGATGCTGTGTGCTCATGCACTTGGAAGCATGATGCCAAAACCCGCGAAACGCCCACGGCCTACTACGAGCGGACCTGTTATAGGCTTGCGAAAGATAATCTCCGCATGGATACGCCTCGTCGTGCTCAGGTAGTCGGCGACACGGAACTCTCGGGCAGCCGGGCATTGGGGGACAAGTGGCCCAGAGAACGTGGCGACAGACTCTATAGTGTCCGGAGATATACCCTGTTGGGTGAGCGCACGAGCGAGGCACATCTCCAGAGCGCGACCACGTCGCGGGTGTCCAGTGAGGACAATGGGGCTGACTGTGCGCCATGTTTTCGCCGGCTGGCCCGCCAGCGTGGACCAAAATGCCAACATCGTGCGCTGGGTGTCCGGGCGGGCTACGCGGAGGAAACCCACAGAACGTCCGCGATCCAGCAATTTCATCCCGTCAATCCCCCGCGTGAGATCGCCAAACAACGCGCGATCCTCATCATCATTGATTCCCCAGCCCAAGACGAGAACGCGCCGCATGTCTCCATCTGCCGTAAAGTCCGCATTCATACTCGGCAGCGGGACGATGCCAAAGTGACCGCCTTGGGACGGCCCGGAAACACCCGCACTCTGATGGCCGAGAAGTAGACGGGTGATGCGATCTTCACCGTAGTGCTGCCGCATTCGGGGATTTGCTCCCAGCCAGTCCGAGAATACGTGGCGCACCATTCCAGCGGCTTCGCGCAGGCGACGCGGGTCGAAGCGCATCAGTGAACCGTCGGTCCGGAATAGCTCGAAGATCGCGCTCGGCACTTTGTCGGATGACGTAGGCGCATCGGAATACTTCACCTGCCTGCTGTTCGTGAAGTCAGGCGGAAGGTCGCTCACTGAGCGAGGAAAGCGGCGCTGGCACCAGTCGAGAAAGCCAGTGCTTGGCACGAGCCATTCGCCGCCTGGCACTTCGTGCGGCTGCCAGAGCCTGCGCTCTCCCAAGGCATCCACCTGGGGTTCCGCGTGAACTTCTCCCCGTGCATACACAAGGTCCACTGTCCGTCCGAGATAGGTAACGAGAGAAGCCATCGCAGAGACCACGTCGGCATGGTGCGCGGAGTCGCCCTCGGCGGCGAATTCCCATTGATACGAGACCCGGCATTCTGGCGGCAGCGGGTGAAGTCGCAACGACTTTGCGGTCTTCACATGTTCGCGGAAGTCCTTGCTCTCGCCGTCGTCGTTATTCGGGACGTAGCCTGTGATCAGTTCACGGGCAGGCTCCGTGGCGATTGCGAAAATGGTCGGCGGCGGACATGATTCGAGCCATTCCAAAGCTCGATTCCGAATGTCTGAATGCAGGAGTCCATGCGCGCCGCGATGCGTCGCAGCCACAAGTGCCTGAAACAGCCGTGCGGGAGACGGCGGCCATTCGGCCCCGTGAAAATGACCCGCAGTGAAAGTGACGTGGATGTCGAGTTGCATTTGGCAACCTATGATTATTTGGCTGTGGGTGTGTTTTCTTTCTTCCCAGCTTTCCCGGCCTTCTTGGCTTCCTTTTCAGCAGCCTTCTTATTGATTGCTTCCTTCACGCTCTCGGGTTTGAAGTTGAAGTTTCCACCTGCGTCTTTGGCAAAGTCCTTCGCCACAGCCTGCGCATAGGCGATGATTGTCTCCGCATCACAATCAAATGCCGTGCGCTTCCCATCGGGAGTCACGATACTAGCTTTTGCGGGAGAATCGGGATCGCCAACGAGCAGGCAACCCGCACGGAGATTATAATCCGTCTGTGCAATCGCTGCGATGAGAGACAGTCCGAGGATGTAGCGACGGAGCTTTAGGGTTTCATCGCCCTTGATCTCGCCCTTCTCCAAGACAGCCAGCGAGCGAAGAGCAACCAAGTTTACTTCCGTTTGCCGGACAATCTTGCCATACACACGGACGCCACCGTGTGTGTCCACCGCTGGGGCCGAGCGCATTCCTTCTTTGGAGAGTGGGTCTTTGTCATCCTGTTCCTGGACGGAATCTACAGTGGCCGTTTCGGTAAGTCCGATGCTCGTAGGATCGAAAGCGGGATTGAATTGTGCAGAACGCTTGAGCACTTCAACATTCGTCGCTCGAATGGTGGAAGACAGGACGCGCGCGGCTTTGAACTGCGTATCGCGAGAATCCCAAAAGCCGAAAACAAGTGATGTAGGCGCGAGTTTCGCTATTTCAAGGGCGTTGCCTGCTTTAATGGCGGTGATGGCAGGCTTTCCCTTTGCTCCAAACTCTGAGTGACGTACAGCGCCGTCCGCAATCCGGTGGCCAATATCAAGGAGATTCACTTTTGTGTCTCCAGCTTTGATTACAACTTGTGGCACAAGTGCGGAGAGCGGTGCTTTCTTGAATTGAGTTTCCATGCGATTTGCTTGCGAGCCGACGCTATCGAGCAAACAGGCGTTCACCTCGGCCGTTTTGGCGGCAGCTTCGGGCTCGACGTCGCGGCGGAAAGTATCAATTGCATACGGATGATTGAGGCGTTCCTCGGGAGCCTTCCGCTTTTCATCACGAGCATAGGTCGGCGGGAAAATGACTGTGTCTTTTCCGCCGGCAGGCTGAAGATGTTCGGTAAGCGTCAGCGCGACGGGCTGTTTGCGCTGGGCGAGCCAGTCGCCGGATTGAATGAGATCGTCGAACTGCGTGACTGTGACTTGTTTATTCATAGGTTTTTTTTGTCATTGGTTGAGCGAGAAGAAAATTTGAGTAGTTCTTCCGAGT
The DNA here is from genome assembly GCA_049280815.1 of Verrucomicrobiia bacterium. GTDB lineage: Bacteria > Verrucomicrobiota > Verrucomicrobiia > Limisphaerales > UBA11358 > UBA11358. The sequence continues at coordinate 79,300 of JBAPQW010000022.1, forward strand.
GGCCCTGGCAGCGAAGAGCAAGGGTGCACTTGGAAAGCCCACAGGCCCGGCAGCAAGCCGAGCGAGCACTACCGGAAGTGGCGATGGCCAAAGGTGGTAGGCGAATCCAGCCCGGCCCTCTCCACGGCCCCGCCATCCTCGCGCTGAGGACAAATCCCCAGCGCGGCCGCAGCGGCTGGGGAAGAAGGCGCCCGCACCGAACGTGACGAGTAGCTCGGCAAACGGATAGGTGTCCACGGGCAGACCAAGGTCATTGGATGAAAAGCCGGCGTTGAGCGCGTCTCGGGAAGAACGAGGATCGAAGCCAAAGCGACCACTCATGGGAGCGCGCGCGGCGAGCAACTCGGCGATGGAAGCTGGCTGTGGCATGGACGCCGCTTCTTTCAACATGTCCGTAACAATCTTCTGCACCGTCTGCTGGCCTGCATACATTTTCCAAGCGCTCTTCTCAGCGATTTCCCCGGCCTGCGAGAGCGTTTCATACCACCAGTCGAGAGGCACAGTGAAACGAGGGCGACCCTCTGGGATGAAATCCACCTCGATGCGCGAGGGTTCGTCGGTTTCCAGCACGGGGACGAATTTCCAACGCTCTGCATCCCGGAGTGTCGCCAGCAATGTGGTCAAATAGTTCGCTTCGGTGAGGGTGCTTTCCATCACGAACTTAAGCGGTGCGGTGGTGTGCCAATGGGTCAACGCAGTCCGGTCCATGCGTGCGAGGATATCAGCGAGGCCGCAGCACGCGAGGTAGTCCACCGGGTTTGCGGGATGGCACGGGATGGCAATCTGATGGCGCGTGTTCATTTGGCAGTCCAATCGGGATGAGCGGAGGCAATGGCGTCGGCGCATTTTACGAGGGCTTCCAACCATGCGAGCGTCCACCATCCGTAATGCTGCTGGAGCGCAACGAAGCGCCTTGGCACCTCGGCAGCTATGGCGGCACACTCGGTAGTGGGGACGGTGCGATCATACGCTTCCGCCGGAAAGGACGGGCGGGCATGTCCGTGGTGCGCGGCGATCAGATGGAGAATCAGTTCCCGCTGGGGATGATCGTGAAGTGTCTCATCGTCCCGTGCCTCGATGAGCGAACCAAACTCGTGTCGGTATCCTGCGTTATACGAGTGATCGAAGTAAGCTTGACCGCTCTTAGCGAGTGGTTCGCCAGTGGTATTCCCAATCGCAGCCTGCCACCAGCGACGATCCTTTCCCCGGTCGTGCCATCTTGCCGCAAGGGTGATTGCTTCGCGGAGGTCCGCTGCGAGTCCGAGTCGTTCACCAAGCGTCCGCGCGACTGCCTCAGTGACGCGAGTGTGTTCCGCTAGCGTGACCGGATATTTCGCGAGCGAGCGATTGTCTTCATTTCCACCCGAGTTGTTGTCGGTAGCGATTTGGAAATAGGCGACGGCCCGGTTGATTGTACGCTGCTGCGCTTGCTCTTCTTCAAGGTCGCTGTCCGCCACCGAAAGATCGCCAATCAATGCTTCAAATCGGACGAGCATTCCCGGATTCAGTGAACGCAGATGGGCGACGACTGCATTCCGGGCGCCTGCTTCGTCGGCATAGGTGCCGAGCGGTTCCAATTCCTCCTTCGAGCGCAGCAGGGATGCTTCGATTTCTGTTCCGCTCTGCGTGAACACCGCTCGCCGCCACGCTGCTTCATTGATAACATCAGCTACGGGTTCCTTGAGTGCTTCGGGACTGGAATCGGGAATGTCTTTCAGCATCCCACCTACACCTGAAGGCAGGAACACGGTGGCGGACACAAGTCCGCCAAGCCTCTTACCGGCATCCTCAAATTCACTCATCTCCGTGCTCCGCGACTCACCGCTGACGGAACGAATCACCAGTAATGCGTTCGCATTCTTCTTCGCGAGCGCAGAAAGTAGCGCTGCTGCACGGTGAGTGGCGACTTGGGCAACTTCGTTTTGTGAAACAGGGATTGTATCCATCATCTCGGCAGCATCCTCCCTGCTTGCCGCAATGCAGAGATCCGCGCGCCAGACGAGCGACGTGGTCATGCTTTCGTCCTCCGTCACACCACGCAGCCAGTAGCTCACCTGCGGACGTGGAAACTCGTCCGAACGGAGTGATGTTAGGGACCAGTCGTCGAGCCGCGCTTCGTCTAACGGCGGCGATTCAGGCGGCGGGGAAAAAGCGCGCCGGGCGAGAGGCGATGTGAAGTCGAGCGCACGCAGCGCTGCGGGGCTGGCGTCGAATGCGTCATCGCTGGCCGGAAGTTGCCGCAACGTCAAGACACTCGCATCCGCCGGGGCGATGTTTGCGATCTTTCCCACTGTGGGCGTTGCCACTTCCGCAGAAAGGACCAAACGAATCTTCGCATTTACCTCGCCGCGCCGATTCACTCGACCAAAACGCTGAATCATTCGTTCTAGCGCCACCGCATCGCAGACCGCGTGGTCTGCATCGAAATCCATCCCCACTTCCACACAAGCGGTTGCCACGAGAAATGCGGGCGTTGTTGCTCTGCTACGATCTCGCTTTGGCGAGAATGCTGCTAGCACTTCGTTTGTCGTCAGCTTGTCCCGCTCAAATCCACGCATCTCGCCGGTCAGCATCAAAACCCGCTTAGACCATTCTTTTGAAATGTGCTTCTCGATAGCGACCGTAACAGCTTTTACCAAATCGACCGTGTTCGCAAACACAACCACGGCGCTTTTTCCATCTGCGAGAATGATTGCTTCGCGCGCCATTTTTTCCGCCATCGCGGCCCGCTTTTCCGACGGATTGCTTGCGGAAACTGCCGCTTCCGCGAGCACGAAGCGAAGCGATTTCGGTGCGTTCAATCGCTTTGCAACCCGCGAGTCCTCCATATCTGTGTGGTCGAAAAGAGGCTTTTCAGTGGTCGCGATTTTAGACTCCGCATCGGAATGATACGCAGCCAGAGTTGCAGACATCCGAGTTATCCCAAATGGGCACATTGAGATTCCGCATTTCGCGTGAAGTTCCATTCCTGTGAGAAGCGCTTCAAATGACGGGACTAAATGCGATTCATCCAATACCACCCATGTGTCGCGTAGCAAGAGCCCGGCTTGCAGGCTCCGCCAATTTCTTCCAACACCGCCGTAGCCGGAAAACAGCATCCGGCTTCCAAGCATATCTACCGTTCCTACGATGATCGCCGGACGCGACGGATCGAGGTGCCACGCGTGATTATCCGCAAACTTCCCACGTAATGTGGAGACTGTGACGCCACAATCGTCCGACACTGTTGTCGCCTGCATGAGAGCGTCAACAATCGGGCGAAGAGCAATCAGCGATTCATCTTTTCCGGCACGTGCCAGACGTTCTCGCAGGCTCTCGACTTCGTCTGTCGCCTGATCCACGACAACCCTTCGGTCCACAATATACGCCAATCGTCGTGGAATTCGTCGATAGCGTGCAGGTTCCAAAATCGACACCCCCAAGGCAGCTAGCCATACCGCGATTACGCTCGTCTTTCCCAACCCTGTTGGAACGTCGCAATGCCGTGGCAGTTCACCGGCCACAAGCCGCAAAAAAAGTTTCTCCTGCCACGGAAACGGGTCATTCTCAGTTAGTGCCTGGAAAATCGCGCGGAATGATTGGTCCTTCATCATGTCAACCCTTTGCCGGGATGTTCCTGTTTTGTTTATAGAGGAGGGCAAGAATGTTGATGAGTTGAGAATTACAGGTTATGCCAGAATCGCTCTCTGCCAAACGGGATTGATAGTCATAGGGCGAGTTGCCCGTGGCGGATCGAAAAAATATGCCGAATTGAAGTCGGCTCACGGTTCACCGCCTTCTCGACGTGTTGATGCAAGATGCCTGATCATTGACGGCCTTTGTTATTCGGCGTCGCGCCAAGACAGAATCCGCACTGTATTCCCTCAGCGTGGTTTTTTATGTGTATATCAAATACAGCCCTCGACAGCGAGCATGAAAATTATGCCCGTTGATGAATCAAACAAAAGCACGTTACTTCAAGGCAGGAACGAGGGCGCGCTGGTTCCAAAAAACCCACCAATTGGCTCATTCATGGGCGTGCGGCGAATAGCAGATTCACGTCACACAACTTCTGCGGCCACAATAGCCTCGAATCCAGAAAAAATATCCGAATAATTTGCGTTCAGAAACCTTACCACCTTGGCGTTGTCCAGGAGCTTCTTGATGAAACCACGAGCACACGTCAGACACATCATATTTTCCGTAAAGCTCGCCTTCACCGCCTTGAAATCTTTTTCCAGCGATTCCATTTCACGTTCCATGTTGGCCAATTCCTCCGCTGACAGGCCGGTTTTCTTTTTTGGCTCTGCGGGATTCACACGCTGGTCGCTCGGCGTCATCAATATCAACGATTCGACATATCCGACTGAATAATTGTTTGCGCTCACCATCACTTCCGCGATTTCCATTTGTCGCGGCGGTTTTACCTTTTTCAACAGGCGGATGCCTTTCTCGGAAATGTTTTTGTCCTTTAACAAATTTGCCGCCGCCTCGGCGATGCCGTCCAGCAATTCAATCAATCCGCGCACGACGTTCAGCGGCATATCCAGCGCGCTTGCAATCCGCTCCGGGTTGACGCCGTTGCGAATCGCTTTGACGATCATCTTGTGACATTGAATGGGTGGCAGCCGGTTGATTCGCGCGTTGTAGGTGAAACATTCGTCATCGGTGGAGATGATGCACTCAGCCACTGTTTTGCCGAGTTGTTTCAACGCGATAATTCGCAGATGCCCATCCAGCAACAGGAACGTGCCTGACTTGTCTTTTTGTGGATGAACCACGAGCGGCTCAATCATCCCCACTTCACGCATGGATTTCAGAATCGCTTGATACCGTCGCACGTTGTGGGGACTTTTGATTGTTCGGATGGGTAATATCGCCTCCAACGGAATCTCTTTCGTCCTCATTTGAAACCCCAGCTTCATTTCATTCACATTCATATTCCTTCCTTTTGTTGTTTTGCCACTTTCTCTCCAAGCACTTTGGGCATGGTCGCCAGCGATTCTGCCCGCAACAGTGTCACGAAATGCTCATTCGCCGTGAGTTTGCTGAACGCCGTCACCACGAAAAGCAGCCTTTCTTCGCAGAGGCGCGCCTTGCGAACCAGCAGTTTTCGTTTTTCGCTTTCGCGCCGATATGCACTGACCAGATTTTCCGCGCTCGGCCGGTTTTTTCGTGAGCCGCGTCCACCCGAACCGCGTTGCTTTCCCATAAACCGCCGTTGCTCCATCAATTTCTTAACGTCCCGGATTGAAGCCTGGTTGAGCTGCTTCTTTTCGTAAGCTTTCAACAATGCCCGTTGCGTTTCAACGCCGTCTGTTTTGGCAATATCTATTGCAACGCCCAACGGAATTTTCCCGTTCAAAGCTGCGTCCAGCAATCGTTCCTCGCCGTCTTTTTTCAAGGCAATCAATCCAATAATTGTCGGGCGGTCTATGTCCAGCTTTCGCCCGATGTCAGTATTGTTATAGCCTTGTTTTTTCAGACGATGAATTTCGTTGATCAACTCCATCGGCGAGGGCAACCGCCGGGCCATGTTCTCCACCAGGCTGCGCAAGAGCCGGTCTTCTTTGCTAATTTGCACGACAATCGCCGGAATTTCCTTGAAGCCGAGTGCCATGAATGCTTCGAGGCGTCCCTGCCCGCAAACCGAGTCGTAGCCCTCGCCTTCGGCTTCATCTGCGGCACGAAGGCTCACCTGAATCGGTTTTTTCAACCCCAGTTTCCTGATGCTTTGGACAATCAATTCAAATTTCTTTTTGTCCCGATGGCGGGGGTTCAGAATCCGAATCTGCTCAATGGGAATCATTTTCACTTCTTCATTCATGCGGCCTCCAGGATTTTGATGCGTTGTGTCAGGCTGAAAAAATAGTCGAGCGTTTCAAATCGGTAGGCGTCCAAATAAAAACCATTTTCCTCGGCAACGCGCAGGTTTTCCCAAGTCATGTCAATGCCCGGCAGCAAATAATAATCCCGGATGCCCTCGTTTGTCGCATCCATGCGGACGGCGATGGTGATGTCCGGCTTCAGACCGGTATCCAGCCGGATCAACCAGCGCGACGAACCGGCCAGCGTGGTGGTGTGTCGGCACAGGATGATAGAAACCCGCAATTCATCATTGAGCCAGAGCGATTCCGAGCTTTCATCCCATGCTGCCGACGCGCCAAGGGACTCAATTTTCTGGATCACGGAAGCGACAATTTCAGGGTGCTGCTTGCGCAACCGACGATTGATTTCGATAAAGCTATAATCAATCTGCGGGTCGTAGCCGATGAGCCGATAGGCGGAAATGAGGCTGCCAAAGCGACAACGAAACGCCGCGCTTGATGGAAAACCATCTATCTCGTCAATCAGGATGCCGCTGATTTGCCCGTGCTGGCTCAAAAGACCGCGCAGTTTTTCCAGCATCTCCTCGTCGGTAAATTTCTGACTACGCGCCAGAATGATTCCCCGCGCCCCGAAAAACTGTTCCGGCCCGATGATGCCTTCAAACACTCCATCGGCGCGAACCCATTTGTCTGGCGGGTTTTCCACATGCTTGCGTTTTAACTTGAACGAAGTGCGGTGATAGACGTTGTTGCCGATGTATTTTTCGTTGGTGAGAATTTGATGAACCGTGCAGCGCGTCCATGCACGCCCAAAATCTGTGACGATACCTCTTGCGTTTAGCGAATCGGCGATTTCGGTTTCATTTTTGCCTTCGTCAATGAATGCCCGGTAAATCCACCTGACAATTTCGATTTCCTCATCCGGCCCGCGCACTAGAACAACCCGGTCGGTCTGGATGCTCTTGTGCTCACCCATTTTCAGCATCGCCTTTCTCTGGCCGCTCTGGTCAATCAGCATCCGGCGCAGACCGAATCCAGCAGTGCCACCCTGCTTGAAGCCCTTCTGAATCAGTCGGCAGGCTCCTTGAAAAACTTTGGACGACAATTCGCGGCTGTATTCACCGGCCATCGCGCGTTTGACGCTTTTGATAATCGTGGACCCTGGAGTGCCGTCATTTTCAAATTGCTCGGCACAATAATGCACCGCCACACCCGCCCGGCGGCAGATGTATTCGTAATAGGCGCTCTCATCGGCATCCTGGAAGCGTCCCCAGCGACTGACATCATATACAAGGATGGAGGAGAAGTTGACTTTTCCGTCCTGAACATCCTGAATCATTTGTGCCAGCGAATCGCGCCCTTTAATGTTTAGCCCACTCTTGCCCTCGTCAGAATAGTCTTTAGTGATCTGCATTCCACGACGTTTGGCATAATCCCGGATGACATCCATCTGGTTGCTGGTGGAATACTGCTGGTGCTCCGTGGACATCCTGACATAGGCAGCGGCGCTGGTAAGGGGCAGCCCTTGGTCTTCCAGGCTGTTTTGAATAGGCTCCATATTTTATCGCTCAGTCGGTTGTTTTGACCCGTCCGAATACTTATTTTCAATTTCTAATCCCCGGCGCTTGGCGTATTTGCGAATCACACGCATCTGATTGCTGATCGAAAATCGCTGGTGTTTCTTGGATTTCCTGACGCGAATGGAGGCACTCATGGTTGGCAATTCTGTTTTTCTTGTATTCATACAAATAAATCAGCCACCACTGATGATGAGATCAAAATCGCGGTTTGTCTGTTCCCTGATTTTGAATCGCAACGCCCCGGGAACGCTTCGTTCGGCGTTCCAAAATGATTCAATGGCACTTTTCATTGGCGCGGAAATGTTTCCACGCGCCGTTTCTCAGGGAAATAGATAAGTTGTGTGGAACGGTGGGCACCACTTGACGATGGATTTCTTGTCACTTGGGCGAGTGGCAGCGATAACGGCCAAACAGGGTGACACCAAAACGGCTCACCAGTGTTATCGTGATTTTTTCGATGCCGCCGAAAACCCCGACGATAACCTCCCACCATCCAGTGGCATCCGGTCGAGGCGGTGAACGCTCGACCACGGACCTTATGATGTCGTCAATCTCAGGAAGCCAGTTTGAGAATTTGTTCCAATACTGTTTCAACAGCGGGAGCCAGGAAAGCGAGTGGGCGCCGAGAGTTCCCTTGAAAAACTCGCTTATAGTGGTGTTCAAGACCAACCGATACGGTTGAGCGAACGATGGAAGGATGCTGGTTGTTCTGCCACAAAGACGACATCGGAACCGCCGCACAAAGATTCGCAGTACGCCACGTTCCGAACTTGTGATGTTGCGTGAATAATAACCCAGCGCCGCCAGTGCATTCCGAGCGCCACAGCGGGGGCATTCAATGGGCCGCTGGATGTTCCGCTGAAAATTCTCTTGCGCATAACGATCAGGACTCAACGAAACCGTGCAAATGATCTGCATGAGTTTCGTCCGTGGCTTAATGGCAGCGTGTGCATCCCCGCCTGTTTCACTTCAACAACCGATTCAGCACCTTTTGCCATTCGTCCCCGTAAATTAACTCAAAGACAATTTTGCGTTCTGGAAATTCCAAGCCAAGCTCCGTCCAGCTTTTCAGTTCCGCTAGCTTGTTACAGAGTTTGAAAACCTGCTTCTTGTAATCCGTGTCATCGTTTTTCAGGTGGATGCCTTTGGATTCGACGACAAAAACCTTATCGAAGTCGGTTTTGTCGGCGGCGCTGGTGCGTGAAACAATGAAGTCGGGATAAATCCCGTTTCTGCGCCAGCCTTGCAGACGATAATCCTGCCGCGAGAGATTGCGATACCACCAAAGCAGCTTCTCCTGCTTCTCGAAATACCACGCCACGCTTTGCTCGTCGCCGTTTAAACCATCCTCGGCGACCTGTTCAAACAAACTCATTTGCAAAGGCGAGTTGTCTTCGCGTGTCATCTTGCGCGTGCCTTTGCGCATGGAAATTTTACTAGGCAGCCGGTAACCCGCGTCATCCTTCAAGAGCAGGAAGCGTAATTTCTTCTCGTTCACCAGCCGGTCAAAGACCCCTTCCGCCAGCCGGTTCCGTTCCGCATCGGCGCGCTTTACCAGTTCCTGCACGATGAACACAAAGTTCTTTGCTACCAAATCCAATCCGTTCTTCCGCGTCAGCGTGCCGATGACATCCTTGGCCACATCGTGCGCAATCCACGGGTTTGGAATCATTTCCAGCAACTGCCGCGTGGCGAATACCGGATCAACGCCCGCATCAGTGCTGGCCCGGTATTTGCGCCCCTGCTCTTTGAGGAGTTCCGCCTTCGTCTCGCCCAGCGTCACGAGAATTTCTGCGTCTTGTGAATTCGCGTCCGCCAATTGTAGATTCCGCTCTGCCGTAAAATCCGCCTGCGCCCAATCTATCCGGCTCACAATATCCGTTTCATAGCTGACCTCACGCCATTGTGAACCTTGCTGAATGACAAACTTCGGCAAATAAATTTTCCCAGCGAATTTCTTGAACTTGTCGCGCAATTCAATCGTCTCCTCGCCTTGCTCCCCGTCTTCGGGCGAATCCAGCACGACCTGTCCCGCCAGGTCACCCAAACCTTCACGACCGAAACCTTCCCGCACCGAGTCAACGAGCAGCTTGGCCTTTTGCCGGAAACAAAAAACATAGCTCTCGTCCAGTTCCTTGATTTTGGTTTTGCGCGCGCCCGGCTGGCGCAGAATCCGCCCGACCAGTTGCGTGAGATTATTTTTCGACGCCGGATTGGTGAGAATCGTCAGCACATAGGCGAACGCGCAATCCCAGCCTTCCTGCAACGCCTGCTTGGTGATGATGTAGCGGATGGGGCAGTTCCGCGCGAACAGGTTCAAGCCCTCGATGTCATCCTTCTCGCTGGATTTCACGGCGACCTCATCCGCCGTGATGCCGCAGTCCCGCACCAGAAATTCCCGCACGTCCTCGGCATGGATGAAATTTCCGCCGCGCTGGTCTTTGCCCGTGCGTTCCACCTGCACCAGACAAATCGGGCGGATGTAATTGCCCGTGTTCGCTTCGTATTTCTTCGCTGCCGCCTCCAATGCGTCACGTTTGATTTTGCTCGCCTGCATCGTGCTTTGCCATCGCGTGCTTTCCTTGTTGTTGATGTGCAGGTCCAGCTTGATCATCTCCTCGCGCTTCAATTCCAAGCCCTTGATGTCCACCAGCACATTGCTGTCATCCGTCGGCGTGGCGGACAGCTCCACGATCACGGACGGGTTCAGCCCGCGCAACGTGTCCTGCGCCATCTCGCTGTAAGCCTTGTGGCCTTCATCCAAAATAATGATGGGCGAAAGCATCCGCAGCGTGTTGCCGAGCGATGTCTTCACCTGCCGCTGAAACAAACCCTTGCCGTCGCCAAACGCATCCAGATTCGGAAACCGTTCCAGCAACTTCGTGTGGCCTTGCACGTCGTCGTCTTTTGGAAAGAACGCGCCGAAGCCGCCGCTGTCTTTGAAGACTTTCAACGTCTCCTTGTTCTGCCGCGACGCCGATGGCAGCATCAACGTCAGCACCACCAGATTTTCCGCCACGTCTTCCGGCGTGAAACGATCCGTCTTTTCGTAAATCACCGTGCGCCCGCCGCTGGCGATGTCCAGAACCTGCCGGTAGGAATGGTCGCGGTTGCGCAGATGCTCAATGGTCTGCCGGTAAATCTGCGTGGTCGGCATCACCCACAGCACGAGGCCGGTCTGCTTCTGCCGGTAACTGCGGTTCACGAGGTCAACCGTGTGCGCCGCCAGCAACGTCTTGCCGCCGCCCGTCGGGATTTTCAGGCAGAAATTTGGCAGCGGCTCGCCGATGCCGTTTTTACGCGAGCGATAATTCTTCCCGCCGATTTCTTCCCACGCTTTCAACGGCACGTCCAGCGCATCACTTTTGCCGATGGCGGCGACGACCTTTTCATTTTTCACACGCCAGTTTTTCAGCGCTTCGAGATACGCCTTCACCCGTTTGAGCGTGTTCTGCTGATATTCCTTGAGTTCCATAACGCGCTATTGCGCCAGTTTGTAGATTTCAAACGGCAACTGCGCGAAGTCTATCCGCAGCGCGTCGAGTTGTTCCTGATCCAGATACTTCGTGGGCGCGAACACCAGCCGCCGCTTGTCCTTCATTTTGCCGAGGGATTCCGCACGTTCCAGCGTGAGCGCAGTCTTTTTTAGGTAATCCATATCCGGCTGATAAAAGAGATAGACCTCGTGGGTTTTGGATTCACCGACGAACGACCGTTTCTCGTTCACCTTGCGCTCGTCGAACTCCTCGCCGGTGGCGGTGTAGAAAACGTAGCGCGCCAGTTCGAGGTAGCTGGGCAGGTTCTTGCCGTCCAAAATGCTGTCCAGTTCAATCGCCTTGCCCAGCTCGAAATAACTGAACGTGCCGCCCAGCCCCTTTTTCAAATGCTCGTCGCTCGCACCCTTCACGCCTTTGATGACGCGCCGCACGCGCTCCGCCGTGATGCTGTCCGCGTAATCCTCGCACTCGACGAGGATGAATTTGCGATTGCCGCCGTCTTCTTTGTTCAACGCGAGCACGGCGTGCGCCGTCGTGCCAGAGCCGGCGAAGGAATCCAGAATAATGTCGCCCGGCTCGGTAGAAATCTGGATACACCTTTTTATCAACTCAACTGGCTTTGGATGTTGAAACTTATCCGCCAAGCCAAGTTCGCCGAGAATCATTGTTCCTTGCTCACTAATCACATCCGTTTCAGTCCAAAGTGATTTTGGCTTTGTGGTGCTCTTTCGGGATTTTTGGTAGATGTTCCACTCACCGTCTCGCCGTTGTTTTGCGACGACTTCAGGCAACGGCACTTTCAAATCAACCAAGGCCATCTTTTCGCCCGGATTTTTGCCCCAACGCCAACAACCATCCTCGCCATCACTATTTCGCGGATACACAGCCACATGAAATTGTTTGGATTGAGTGAGCGATATTCGAGCAAACCCACTTTCATCCGTGAGATCAGGCGCGACATAAATTGGGTAAAACAATTCTCCACGATTGAATCGCCCAAATTTTGGGTTTCGATTGCGTAGTTCCCACAAATCAAAAGCGCCTTTGGCATCTTTATGTGGCAACGCATCGTCTTCTTTTTCAAACTCGAGCATTTCGACAAGCGGATTTCGTGAATAAACCAAAATGTATTCGTGCGTCTTGGCAATTTCTTTGTATGTCTGACCGCGCTTGTTTGATTGAACCACGATGACCGAAATAAAGTTTTCCTCGCCCAACACCTCATCCAAAAGCATTCGAAGCCGATGCTGTTCGTTGTCGTCAATGCTTATGAAGATTATTCCGTCATCATCCAACAGTTCACACAAGAGTTTGAGGCGCGGCAACATCATGCACAGCCATTTATCGTGGCGCGTGAGGTCTTCACGATCCACGGCTATGTCGAGCCATTCCTGCATCATCGGCGAGTTGACTTTGTCGTTGTAAGCCCAGCCTTCGCTGCCGGTATTGTAAGGCGGGTCAATGTAGATGCACTTCACCTTGCCCGCGTAAGTCGGCAGCAGCGCCTTTAACGCCTTGAGATTGTCGCCGTGGATGATGAGATTGTCGTCCAGCCGCACCTTGTCCGTCAGGCTCTTGTCCCGCTTCGGCACCAGTTCGTGATACTTAACGGAGAGATGATAATTCTGGACGAGCGCTTTCCCTTTGAAATCGAGTGTGGCCATCGTGTCGGTGTGGTTGCTCGCGCAACTGCGACAACGGGAAATCTAAAAATAGAAGGGGCGCGAACCTAACGTGCCCTGCATCGAGGCACCGCGAAGCGCCTGTCAAAGAAGCACGCCAAGCCGCGCCCGATGGGGCGCGTGCTCGGTCGGTTCTTTGACGGGCTTGGGAAAATTCGCGGTTTTCGATGCAGCCCGTAGCCGAAGCTACGCAAAATTATTTTGTAAAAATTATTCGATAGTTTTCTTTGTCCATTTTGGACGTGGTGAACTTTACTTGGAAATGATGCTTCAGGACAAGCTTGCGAATCCATTTCAGTGATTTGGGCGGAATTGACCATCAGCTTCGGTTTGCGGTCGGCGGTGGTAAAAGTGAAGCGCAGGCGGAGCGACGGCTGGAGCGGAGCCGGAGCGCAACGCCAACGGCGAGCCGCAGACGGAAGCGCGCCGCTTCTGCGGCAACAAAATCCCGCTCACGACGAGCGCGCGCGAAGTGCGTGCCGCGCGGACAAAAGGAGCACGGTCAAACGGAGCGCGCGTTGGTCGGGGCGGACACCATCGGATTAGTTTGTCGGACGATTATCGGACGATTGTTCATCGGTAGATTGCAGCGCCGGGCCGGAAGATTGTCGGAAGATTCATGCAAGTTGCAGTGGCCACAGAATCGGAAGATTCCGGCAGCACATCGGAAGATTATCGGAAGATTCATGCACGGGCCTTCGCTTCTAAAAGAACATACTTTGAGGCACGTCCCTTGCCCTTGCGAACGAGGATTTTCAATTCAGCCAGTGCGAGAAGGTCACGATTGGCGGTGTCATACGTCACCTGCATATTCTTAACCAGCCAGCCGCTGGAGACAAAACCGGACTTGAGCACTTCTGCCAACGCTTTTCGCTGCCGTTCGTTCAACTGCGCTTCGATGGCCGGTGTCACCGTCAGCCGGGTTTCCGGGACGCGAATACGATCCAGATTCTCGCCGGGGCCGGGGAACACAACCTGAAAATAGCCAGTGTCCGTGCCGATGAGCGGTTGATCCAAACCGTGATTGAGCATCTGGTCACGCATCCGCCGGAAGCCGCTGCCGCGTTCCTCGATGCGATGAAAATAGGAGAGACACTGAGCCAGCACCGGATTACGGGAACAAGGGCGATACTTACCCTTGCGGAGATTGGTCAGAGTGATGGGCGACGGCGGCAGACCGGGACTGGAGATGATCACGCGATCAGCGAAAACTTCCAGCATGATTTTGCGCCCGGCATCCTCGTATTGGCGGTGAGCGACGGCATTTACCAGAGCTTCCCGCAACGCCTCGACGGGATATTCATCCAGGCGGAGGCGATTGAGACCAACAACGCGCATCGGATGGCGGGTGTTCCGGTCAATGAAGGCAATGGCGCGGTCAATCGCGGTCGGCATCGGCCTGCGGATGTCTTCATGGTCGTGGGGATTACCATCCGGCTCCGCACCGCGATACGCATCGGCCAGGATACGGCACTGGGGAAAAACCGCCGATGGATCTCTTGCCAACAGCACGATGCCGGCGGCAGTGGCATAATGTTCCCCGGCTTGCGGGTCGTGCCATACCAAGCCGCGCACGGATGCGCCCGCGAGCAGGTCGCCGACGGAGAGTTTCCCGGCATCCCGGCCTTCCGCTGCGGCAATCAGTTGACGGATCACCTCGTGGTCGAGGTCGGGCCACCGCAAACGTGTCAGCGGCTGCGATTCGAACGCGGATGTGGCCTCGATAGTTTGCTGCGCAACTTCGTTTTCGTCGCTGGAAGGAGCGATGCCAAATTGTTCTTTTAGGAGCTTGACGAGGGCGGCACGGACTTCCTTTTGCAGTTCGATGACATTGCCGAAGCGCTTGTATTTGGGGCCGTCGTCGTCGAGTTCTTTCAGCAACGCCTCGGTGGCGTCCTCGCGCTTCACTTTGCGGTCGCCCTTGATGAACGCCAGGACCGGCAGTTTCTTTTCCTTGGCTCGCCGGTATTCCGCGTGGGTTATGGACAGCTTGCCAACCAATGTGCCGTATTGGGCGGCCACAATGAGCAGATAAACGTGGCAGCCATCAAGTGATTTCAGGCAGCCTTCCAACGCCTTGTCCGGCGAGGCCGGCTCGAACTCATAAAGAATCGGCGAACAATGCGCCGACAGAAACGGGTCCGTGTTCAACAGGTTTTGGACAATGACCCGCTCGTCTTCGAGTTCCTTCTGCACCGAGCTGACGAATATGTTCAGTTTCTCATTCATGGGCGTCCTTCCAAAATTATACACAATGTTTACCTCATATCGCCAGAACTCTCCATCCGAGTGGCGGTGTTCCCGCGAATTCTATTTTGCCCGCGCCTGTCGGCTCTATGGCCGATGCCCAGCACGAATTTATTTTTACCCCCTGCTTCGGTCTTGAGTTGGCGGCGGTAAGCGGCAGGCGGCGCGGCGGAACGGCATGAGTGAAGCCGCGTGCCGGAGCGGCGACGCCAAGCTCAAGACGGAAGCAGACGCGACTGCGATTTTCCTTGTCCGTCCGCGACGAGCGCGCGTTACAGGGCTGTGGAACGCGCGTTGGTCGGGGACGCTAAACCCAAAGGATTTTGCTTTTAAGGATGAGCAGATTGCTTTTGAGTCGCTCTCCGTCGCCGCGACTGGCGACGCCTGCGCTGCTGCGTTAAAGACTTTTGGGGTCATAGATGCGCGGACCGCGTGACCGTGGTTGGCTGCTTGGCGGATGTGCTGGCAATTCCGCTTGGGCGGATGCAGGTGGTTCCACCGTTGGGGTCTTGGGACGATGCGGCTTCTTTGGCTTGGTTGAATCCAGCACCTCGCGGCAGTAGCGGGCGACGGTCTGGTGCGACACCTCAATGCCGGCGTTCTCGTGCAACATGGCCCGGATGGTTTCATACGACGCTTTGCGTTCCCGCAAGGCGATGATTGAATCTTTCACTTCATTCAATGCACGGTATTTTTCCGGCGCGGGTGGAGTGTAATTCTTGACGGCTTCGGTCAAGCGGGCTTTCGCCTCGGCGGATACGATGGTCGTATTCATAATTTTTTGATTCGACTGTTGTTGATTTTCTTTTGGCGTTTTCGTTGTTACGGCTGCCCCTTGCACTCGCAAGGAGAATAGCGTCCACTTTCCAATACGATTTACAGGTAACATTTCCTGTCATGCTTTTTGCGCTACCGATGGCGCAGAATTGCCATCGTGATGGTTTAGCTTCCCGTCATGTTGACGATGAAGGCTCAATACAGTTTAAGAAATGCGGAGTCGTATTTTCGTGAACACCTGGGCGTTGGTGATTATTACATGGAAGGCCGGAGCGTTTCAGGCCAATGGTTTGGTGACGGGGCGAAAGAATTGGGATTGGCAGGGGTGACGACTGAAAATGCGTTTATGAACCTGTGCCGGAATCTTCATCCGCAATCAGGTCAACAATTGACTCCCCGGCTGAATTCAAAACGTGTCCGGGTGGATAAAGATGGGAACGTCCACGAATCCGCCAATCGCCGGGTATTTTATGATTTCACGTTGTCACCGCCCAAATCAGTTTCCATCGCGGCACTGGTGGGGAATGACCAGCGGATCATCGAGGCGCATGATGAGGCGGTTCAGGTGGCCATGCGTGAATTGCAAACCTACGCTGCCACACGGGTTCGCAAACAGAATCAGTATGCGCATCGGGTGACAGGCAATGTGGTGGGCGCGGTGTTCCGGCATGACACGTCACGCGATTTAGACCCGCACCTGCACAGCCATTGCGTCCTGTTCAATGCCACACGGGATTCAGTTGAAGACCGTTGGAAAGCACTGGAAGCCTGTGAAATGGTCACGGCACAGAAATTTGTCAGGAATGTTTATTATCACGAATTGGTCAGGTCACTCCAACGATTTGGCTATGGCATCGAAAACAATCCACGCGGTGATTTTGAGATTGTGGGGGTCGGCAAGGAATTGATTGACCGTTTTTCCAAGCGTCACCGTCAGATTGACGAAAAGACCAGGGAACTTTTGGAACGTGAACCGGACAAGGCCGGTCAGAACATCAAAGTCATCCGGGCCAACATCGCGCACAAGGAACGGGCGCGGAAGATCAAGGATGTCGGCATCGTCAAACTGCAATCCATCTGGAACAAACAATTATCATGGCGGGAACAGTTTCAACTGCACCGGCTGGACAAGCATTGCTCACCGGAAATTCCACACAAGATGACAGCAGAACAGGCGGTCGGTTGGGCGGAGCAGCATCTGTTCGAACGTCGCTCGGTCGTCCATGAGCATGAGCTTTGGCGTCACGCCCTGGAACACACGCGCGGTCAATCAGTGTCACTGCCGGAAATTAAAGCGGCTACCCGGAAACGTGAATATATCCGTGGCGAACAATTTCAGGGAAAAATCACCACCCGCGAAGTCCTGCAACGTGAATTGAACATCGTCAAGCTGGCGCAATACCAGATGCACAAATACGAACCGTTCACGGCCAATTATCAGCCGTCAAACCGTTCGTTGGATGATGAACAGCGCAAGGCGGTCGAACATATTTTGTCCTCGCGTGATTTCGTCACCCTGTTTCGTGGCGGCGCAGGGACGGGCAAAAGTTTTACCTTAAGGGAAGTCAAAGCCGGACTCATTCAAGTCGGCCATACAGTTCAAGTTCTCGCACCACAACGCCAGCAGGTCGCCGATCTGGAACGGGACGGCTTTACCGGCGCACAAACCGTCAGTGCTTTGCTCAAGCAGAATTCCCTGACACGCGGGGCCGTTGTTATTGTGGACGAGGCCGGCCAAATCGGCGGGCAACAAATGCTGGAACTGCTCTCGCTCGTTCAGACGGTCAAGGGCCGGGTCATTCTCTCCGGTGACACGCATCAGCACGAAGCGGTCGAGGCATCCGATGCACTACGCGCGATTGAACAATATTCGGGTCTTGGCTACGCGGAACTGACGAACATCCGCCGTCAAAATCCCGGCTCGGCAAAAACACGGGCTGAACGTCAATGGCTGGAACAATATCGGCTCGCCGTGAATGAAGCACAGCAGGGCAAACTCGGCGCATCCTTAGACCGGCTGGATAAACAAGGCGCGGTGGTCGCCTGCACACTGGCGGATCAACAGCAGAAATTGACCGATCATTTTCTCGAACTTTTCAAAAATCAGCAATCCACCGTGGTCGTGTCACAAAGCTGGTCGGAGATTCACAAGGTCAATGAACAAGTCCGGCTCGGCCTGAAAACACAGAAGTTAATTGGCGAAGTTGAAACAACCGTCACAGCGTTGGAGCGGCAGGATTTGACCGATGCGCAAAAACGCGACAAGCGGTTTTACCAGCCGGTATCCGTTTTGGTGTTCAACCGTCCAACGGCCGGTTTCAAATCCGGCAGCGCAGGGAAACTGTGCGGCATCACCGACAGGCATCTGCTGATTGAGGCCGACCACCGTATCCGGCCAGTGCTGTTCAAAGAATTGGATAAAATCACCGTCTGCCAGCCGAAAGAACTTTCCCTGTCCAGCGGCGACCGCCTGCAACTCAAGGCCAATGCCCAAAGCCAGGATGGGCGCAGGCTCGCCAATGGCGAATTGGTGACGGTAAAGGGAATTCATCAGGACGGACGCATCGCTTTGAATGATGGCCGGGTGTTGCCGAAAAATTACCGGCAGTTCGTGCGCGGCTACGCGGTCACATCCTACGCCGCCCAGGGCAAAACCGTGGATTACGTCCTGTTCTCGGATTCGGCGGTCAAAGCGGCCACAAATGAACAGCAATGGTATGTCACGATCTCGCGTGGGCGCAAAGGCGTGAAGGTTTTCACGGCGGATAAAATTCAGCTTCGCCAGAACATCACCCATTCCGGCCACCGGCCTCTGGCGCTGGACATGGCCGGTAATAGCACGGCTCACAAGCTCGCCAAAATTTGGGGGCGTGATGTGGCCTACGTCCTCAATGTTCAACAGGCGCAACGCAAATTCACCGAACGGCGGGACGAGGCTATCCGGCAGGATGAAGCGGTAGGGCAATCGCAGGCCGCGAAGCCAGCCGAATCCATCAAACCAACCGATTCGGTCATGCAAGAGATTCCAAAACCACAAATCGTGCGGCGGCGAGTTGAAATTCCGCAGCAACAATCTAATCAAAAAAGTAAAGGCATGAGAGTATGAGCACTGAAAATCCCTGTTTTAACCTCAAGCGCGGCGTCAATGGTAGTCACATCCCGGCGGACAATTTGCGGCTGGAACTGAATCCAAAAGGTTTCTACCTGCTGCCCTACCACCATTTGGAACTCGTCAAATTTGAAGCAGGCGAGGGGCTGGACACGCTCACGCTGTCATTTTTGAAACGCACGGTGCTGATCACGGGAAAAAACCTGCGCGAATTGGGGCTAGCCCTGCAAGACCGCGCCGTGGAGTTCGTCAAACCCATGCCGGTGTTTGATCGGTATTCGTCGGTGGCTGGGAAGGAAGCTTCGATCAAGGCCATCGAAATCGAAGAGAACAAGGAGTAGTGTTGATCAGTTTTGTTGGTGCCAGATTGTATATCGCTTTTGTATACGGTTTGTGGTTTTTGTATACAATCAGGTGCAAACGCTGCCAAAGCCGAAATCAAAAAAGTCCTGTGTTCACAAGCGGAAGCAAGGGGAAGCAAACCGAAACAATTCTCAATTTAGAATTACGAAACCGTTGCTCTACCGCTGAGCTACATTGGCTTGAAGCTGAAAGCCAACCCGCACGTTTCGAACGTGATCCATTCTGGCGGAGTTAAGGTCCACGGCAAGTCAATTCAACGTCCAACCGGAATTCCTGCAATTCAATCTGCCGGATGCGGAAGGCTCCAATCGCCCCCATCACTTGAACTGCAACACCGGCAATTCGGGAGATGGTTGTGCCTAGGAACCAGCCGTGAGGTGGCCGTTGATCTTGTTAAGGATGATGCGCGACATGTTTTCATCGCCGAACGTGCCCACGCGAATGCGGATTTCGGTCGAGGTATTGGAGACGTACTTCAGTTTGACCGAAATGCTGGTATTGCTGGCGTCGCGGGCTTCCACGTCACCCTGTAACGCGTCCTTGGACTGGCTCGTTACCGTAAATTGCAGGTCTTTCATCGCCGCCAGCGAGGCATCCCAGGTCTGATTCATCGAAAAGCCCTCGGTGGTTTTGACTTCACCGTCCACCCAGGCGTAACCTGCCGCACCCGCGCCCGCCGCCGCACCCACCACAAACAGGAAACATCCGTTCGTCAACGACAGGAGCGACGCCATCAACACGGTCATCAAGAGCTTCAATTTGTTCATAAAAGCAGTGGGTTGTTGTTATTACCTCGTTACTTCAGAAACAGTAGGGAGTCCGACTGGTTGCGCAAGCCGAAAAATAACCAAGCGGACTTGGGCGGACAGACGACCGGGCCTTGCAAATGAGCTTGCTCCCGATGCAAACGCGCGCACAATATATTCGGCAGGAACACAGCGCATCAGATCTTTGAAACATTTGTGCGGAAGGGTGGCTGAGTGGTTGAAGGCACCTGACTCGAAATCAGGCTTAGGAGCAATCCTAACGTGGGTTCGAATCCCACCCCTTCCGCCATCTTGTAAAATGCTTGTTTTCAACAAGATGGAAAAACCAGAGGAGGCAAGTGCCAGTGAAAATGCCAGTGAAAACAAAACTGGCCATTACTCAACGATTACTCGGTAAATACTGGTCAAAAACGGGGTCACAACCCGGCTCGCAGATCGAAAATGCGGGTCTCAGTGCCAGTGAAAGTGCCAGTAGGGCCAAAACCGAGTAAAAGCTGAGGAAAATGCCCGAATAATTGGGGCACTGGCGAAGACGGGATTCGCTGCCCGTTTGGTGTGTCTGACACACCCCAAGCCACGGACGGTTTCATAACTTTCGGACAAAAAATCCGAAATTATGAAACGTCGCTTCATCCTCTACCGCCGCAAGCGCGGCGGCATGTTCTACCTCGAAGACACTGAAACTCACAAACAGGAAACCACCAGCACCCGGAATCGTGCCGAGGCCACGGCGCTGCTCAACGCCCGCAACGAATCCTTCCGGCAACCGCAACTGAACCTCCAAATCGCCAAGGCCTATCTTGCCGGGACCGATGCCGGGCTTTCAAAACGGACCTGGCAGGATGCGTTCACCGCCATTACTGAAAACAAACATGGACCAACCCAGGAGCGCTGGCAGCGCGCCATCAAACAGAAGGCGTTTGACCTGATTCTGCCGCTGATCATCATCGAGACGCAGGCGGAGCAACTGTTTGCCTGCCTCAAGGCAGGCACGGTCAGCACGAATGTTCATCTGCGCGAGTTGCACAACTTCTGCATCGGGATGAACTGGCTGGCCTGGCCGATCATTCCCAAACGGCTTTGGCCCAAAATCGAATACAAGCCCAAGCGGGCCATCACGGCGGAGGAACACCAAAGGATTATCGAACGGGAACCAAATCCCGAAAACCGGAGTTTTTATGAACTGTGCTGGCATCTGGGCGGTTCACAAACGGACGTCGCCAACCTGGACGCGGAGAACATTGACTGGAATGACCGCGTCATTTCCTATGCCCGCCGAAAAACCGGCAGTCGGGCGTTTATTCATTTTGGCCCGGCCGTGGAGACGGTCCTCCGCTCGTTGCCAGCCCAAGGGCTTTTATTTCCGAGGCTCGCCCTGCTGAAGGAAAAGTATCGGGGGCAGGAATTCAGACGCCGCTGCGCCAAGTTGGGGATCACCGGCGTCACTCTGCATTGCTACCGTTATGCCTGGGCGGAGCGGGCGAAAATGTGCGGCTATCCAGAGCGATTCGCGCAGGAGGCACTCGGCCACAACAGCAAGGCAGTGCATCGCGCCTACGCGCGCAAGGCCCAGGTGAGACTGCCGTCGCTGGAAAGCTACGAAAACCAGAACGTGGAAGGCCGCATTGTTCCATTGCTTCCGCCCCTGCCAAAGCCCGAAGGCAATGGTCACTCGTTTTCGGCGGCTGGTTAAGTGTCCGGCTTTCCAGGAATCGCCATAGCAGCCCGCGCCAGTGATAAAAATAATTAAACTATTTTTCACCTTGCAAACATTGAATGAAAACGGTGTCGAAACTGAAAACCAGCCAAGTCACCGCGCGTAAAATCAGCGTGCTTTTGTGTCAAGTGCCTGCGGCGACAGCGGTTTTGTTCAATGTTTGCAAGGGTTCGGTCACTCAATTCGCAGTTCAACAAAAGCGCGCCTGATAAAATAGTGGTGTCGTTGAATGAATCAGCGACGCAACCAGGAAAGCAAAATATGGAAACAACTGAAATGACGGACACACTCAAAAGCATCAACACAACTCCGCATCTTTGCCGGAGCAAGGTGAAACAAACCGCGCTGGAAATTGCCTCCGCAATCCGGCCAGCCAATAAATTCAGCCGGGTTGGCATGAGCTTCGTTGAACGCATCGAAGCGAAAGTCCGCGCTGCCATCCGTGAGGAAGTCAGGATTCATCCCAGCAAGGGCAAGACGCTTTTATGATGCGTCCACCCGATGCGTTGAATCGTTTGCTTCAAGCCCGTCTGCCGGCCTTTTGCTTGCGAGCGTTGCGTTCGCGCCAGTAGCTGGCGATGGCATCGCTGGCGCGGGCAAGCCATTTCTCGTCGCGGCGGAATTGTTCCAGAGTTTCCATGGCAAAAAACTTCGTGCTATTGCGCGCGGGATGGCCGAGCGGTTTCAACAAGCCTGCCGCGACCAGCATGGGAATCTCGTGCGGTTCAAAGCCGAGAAACCATGCCGTTTGGGTGGCATCGAGCCGGGCGGGAACGACTTTCCAACTGAGAAATTCGGTTTGTTGCGCGGTCACATTCATACGATTGTGGTGGTTGATGGTTAGGTCGGTTGCCGATTTCGCCGACGGCTGCCGGACGGGTCCATCATTTGGCCGACAATGATTTCCTTGAAGGTCAGATCGGGCAAAATGTCCGCAACTTTTGCCTCCAGCGAAAAGGCGATAAGCTGGATGCAATAGGCCGGTGCTTCAGTGCGGCCGGTTTCCCAATTTGCGACCACATCCCGCGTTATCGGTGGGTGAAAGGTATTCAGCATGGCTGCGAGTTCCGCCTGACTGACGCTGTGCTGATGCCGAAATCTGCAAATGCGTCTTCCAATGAGTTGCTGGATTTTTGATTTCATACCTGAATAGCCGTCCTGTGAGCGTGGCGGGACAATTGGGTTTGAGTTTGTTTTTCGCCGTGTCATAACGTGTTTTCACCGGGCCAATTTGCCCCGGCCTGTCCTTGCCGGTCTTTTCCTGCCTCCCTGTCCAAAGGTGCGAACTGTTCACGGAATTCACGCCGCAGCCAATGACTTCCGGCATCGGTATTCAGGAGCCGGCGCAATGTTGCGCGGCCCTCACGCAAACGGAGCGAGACGAGATCAACCGAGCGATTGAGCTTGGCGGCGATTTGCCGCCGGGTGAGTCCGCCGAAATAATACCACAGGATGACTTGGCGATAATTCCGATTCAGGGCGCGAAGCAGGGCCAACAACAGAGTGCGGTTGTCATGCCACACGAGGTTCTCAAACGGATTATTGCAGTCCTTTTCACTGCTCACATGGGCGAAACGGCAGGGCTTGCGGTCGAAATTCCGAAGCACGGTGTCCAGCGCCAACTGGCGCGTGGCGAAGTCCGTTCGGACCGCACTTGCCGGTTTTATGGGTTTGTCCGGCTTTGGCGGCGGCAAAAGCGCCGGGAGGGAGAAAATTTCCGCCGGGTTGAAACCGGGCAGCAAGTCGTTTACATGGGCATTGAGGGTATGGGCCAAGAACGGGACCAATCGCGCCGGAATTTCACTCCGGGAGTTTTCCCAGTCGGCAATCACGGTTGGGGTGATGGGCACGCCCAACTCATGGCAGCGATTTGCGTAGGCTTGTTGGGATTTGAACCATTGCTTGCGGAGCGCACGAAGACGCTGGCTCAGTTTATGAACGGGTGGATTCATACGGTGACGGCCACATGGTGTCTGGGGTGCTTGACCCGTTTGGAATTTTGGGTTTCAGCAATTTTTTCCTCATTACCGCCGTCGGTGGCTTCCACCTGGCTGGGAGCCTGATTCTTGGTGAGGTCGAGTTTTTCCTCAATCTCACTCTGGCGACGGGTCAGTTCCTGAAAGCGTTCCTCGCGCTCAAACTTCGCCCCGACCTTTTCACCAAGCTCTTTAACGCGCTTGTTGGCGTCGGTGATGTCCAATTCCAACCTCTCCGCGCGTTCTTCAAATCCTTGCACCGTTGCCTCCAGCGAACGGATCGTGCCAAGCGCCGTATCCGTGACCCGCGCGCCGTAACTGTTTTGGCCGCGCAAGACCATTTCAGTGGTGTTGTTGAAGCTCGGACGCATGAACAAGTCAAAGCCGGCGAATTTTCCCAGACGGACATCCTCCCCGAAGCGGGCCTTCAATTTCTCGGCGCGACGCAAAATCAATTCACCCGCGATGCCCCGGTTGTTGGATTCCTGTCCGTCGAGTTCGATGCGGAATTTATCTCCCGACGTGTCCAGACGAACAACCAAGTCCTGCCGCAGATTGGCAAGGCGCGTGGTAAAGATTTCAGCATCCTCGTGCGAGCGGCGGAGATTGGAACGGATGCGGTATTGTTCCTCGGCGTGGGCGGAACGCAGCCGGGTGAGCCGGATCAACTCCGCGTCCACCTGGGCTTTTTCAATCACCAACGGGTTCCCCGACGCGATGGCTTTCACCTCGGCGTAGGTCAGAGCCGCTGAATCCAAATCTTCAAGACGCCGAATGGTCATGTCGCCACTCATCACCTGTGCAATGAACTTCGCCTTCGTTTCCAGGTCTTTCACCAGCGTTTCGTATGCGTTCTTGAGCGCAGGATTGGCATTGATGCGTTTCATCATTCCCTCACGCATCCTGTGTTGGCGATCCAGTTCGCGCACTTCGTTGAGGACAACCGTGCGTTCGAGCCGGTCGCGGGGCATGGCTTGAATGTAGTTCCAATACTTCGGGTTCTCTTTGATGTGGGCATCAATTTTCGCATCCACTTCCGGGTTGGTCCGAAAGTTGGGTTCGTCTGCTGGGGCGGCATTGCCGCTGGCGCTCGGTGGCGCGGATGTTTTTGGTTTTGTGCTCATAATGAGTTTGTATGGTTTATGTTTGTTTAGAATTGCCGGTTTGCTGAACCGGCAAAGTGATTCACGGACTCAATGGGTCATCGGTTGCATTAGTCGTGGAAAGATTGGTTGTCGGGGATTGCACTTGGGTGGATTCAAGGGCGTCGAGGCGCTGTTTCATACCCTTCACCGTGGCGCGCAACACCGCCGTTTCCTGCAAATTGGTTTTGGTCTGCTGCAATGCGGCTTGAAATTGCGCCAGAGCCGCCGACAGGGTTCGGGCCTGCATCATGATTTCGGTGGTGGCGAGCCGCTGCGAATTGACCTCGGCCAGAATTGCATCGTTGACCGGAGCCGGGGTGAACGCCGTGTCGCGCGACGGTAATGCGGGCAGATTGCCGTCAGCCGGGCCGGGAT
Source organism: Verrucomicrobiia bacterium (assembly GCA_049280815.1). Taxonomy (GTDB): domain Bacteria; phylum Verrucomicrobiota; class Verrucomicrobiia; order Limisphaerales; family UBA11358; genus UBA11358. The sequence goes on from JBAPQW010000022.1 coordinate 104,342, forward strand.
GAAAATCCCAGCGCGTATTTTCCTCGACGCGATAGACGACGTGCTGCTCGTGCATGATCAAATCGTCGTTCGGGTCGGCGTAGCGTCCGACGTGGTAGGCGTGGAGGACTTCAGGATAACGAATGCCCTCGGCGTTCGTCGCTGGCGGTTGCTGTGGCCGCAACACCAGCTTGGGTGTCGTGGAACACGCGGAGAGAAACAACAGTGGAATGAGATAATACGCTTTCATGGTTTTGATTTGGTTGGTTCGTCGTTTTCCTGGGTGACGGGAATGGCGGTGCCGCCGAGCGAGGCATCGGCGGCGTCAATGGTTTGGAGGACGTAGAGATAAAACTGTTTTCCGCTCGGCACGCGGACGTAAAAACCGTTCTTTTGAATCGAATCAAAAATTTGCTGCGCGTAGGTTTGCAGCACCGCCTGCGCGCCCGCAAAGGGCGCGTTGTTGAGCGTGGGACTGTTGATGGGACCGAAGACACCGCCCGCCGCACCGCCTGCGATGGCCATCGGATTGTTGTGGGACATTTCGCCGCCGAGACCTGAACGATTTTCAGGATCAACTCTGTCTCCTGCTCGCCTCGCTTCACGAGAACCAGCGGCTGCAAGTGCAATACTTCTGCGATTCCGATTACAAGGGGGAATTGCTGCGCTACCAACAGGAGACGGAGAAGTTTTCCAATGTCTGGACCATACGCACCCGCAACGAACGCTTTGCGCGTTACTGGCAGGCCATGTCCGAACGCAAACTCCGCCGTCAGCGCGTCATTATCTACATCTCGCGCTCGCTGGAAAACGTGCCGAAATCCTTCCAGTCCGCCGCCGCCCGGCGCGACTACTACCACACGCTGCTCGACCAGCTCGAAACCGAGTTCGACCACGTCCACCGGTTGTTGCTGGAAATCTTCGGCTCTGGCGGCGCGCGCATCCTGCCCATGACCGACCTTGATCATTTCCGGCATTACAAACGGTTTCTCAATCCGTCGCTCAACGACCGTTTTGATTACGACCCGGCGGACGGTTTTGAACCCGAACTTTCGATTCAGGAAAACTGCTGGCACAGCGAAGGCAACGGCCAGTCCGATTTCGGCTTCTTCCTCGACGGCCATTATCACTCGCTCATTGTCCTGACCCGCTGGCCGCGCACGACGTATCCCGGCATCATCCAGCGGCTCACCAATCTGCGGCTGCTCGATTACACCGTCACCGTGAATGTTGATCCGCTCCCGATTTCACAGGAAATCAACAAGGAGGAGAAGGAGCACGACCGCGTCGCCGGTGACTACGCCAGCGAAAAGAAAATCTCCCTGCTCACCGTCATGGAAAAGAAGCAGAAGAAAATCCACGCGCTCATGCAGGGACAAACGATTCCATTCCGCGCCATGTTCGCAATCCGCGTCTGGGACAAGACCCGCGACGGTCTCAACGCCAAGTCCGGGGCCATCAAGAACGCCATCAACTCGATGAACTCGGCGCAATATTTCGAGAGCAACCTGCCCAGCACCTCAAGAAGTCTTTTCTTCCAGACCTGGCCGGGCTGGACCTGGGGACGTTACGAGCATCGCAAACTTTATTCCGAGCACCGTTTCTTGGCGGACATCATCATTCATCCCGACGGCGACCTGACCATCAATTATCTCGACACGAAGGGACTGCCCCTCACACCCGACCATTTGTCGGCGGCGACCGCGCTCGTGGCCAGAATGATTGGCACTTCGAGTCAAGAGGACAAACAGATGCTTCGGCAGGCGCAGATCGCCAAATACCTGAACCTGCTTTACGAGGATTCGTTTCAGGACTGGCAGAAGAAGCGCCACGACCAGTTGCTCGACATCGCCCGGCACGCGATGGCGTTGCAGAATTTTCGCGCAGAAAAAATGCCGCCTGGCGCGACGACCCTAGAAACTTTTGCGGACTTCCGCGACTGGAAAGCAGCCCACCCGGCTGAAGCGGAGGAATATCAGCGCCAATTCGAGGAACCGGCGGTGTTGAAATTCCTGAAAGACCCCCGGACCAGCAAGGAAGTCCGCAACCTCGCCTTTGCCCACTTTACGCCGGATGAATTCCCGACGCACCGGATGCTTCAGGAGTTGATGATGCTCGACCCGATGGGCGGCGAACGCGACCAGATCATGGAAATCGCCACGCTGATTCTGCCGTGGTGTCGCGACGGCAATTACGGCTGCCTGTTCGACGGCACGAGCAATCTCTCGCTCACCGGTAAAATCGCCCACTTCGAGTTGGGCTACATCCCGGAGTCAGCAAAGGAACTGAAAGCAGCGGCGGGCTTTCTCATCACCAACCACGCGCGCAAGCACATCATGACGCTGCCGCGCGCGATTCGGAAACGGAATATCTACGAGGAGGTCGCCCGCTTCCTCGACATTCCCGGCGGTCAGGAAATCGTCCAGGAATCCTACGCCCAGCTTCGCAAGTTCAATTGCTGGAACATTTCCATCGTGCAGCAGTATGCGCGCTTCAAACAGTCGCGCATCCGCTCCGCCGTGTTCGGCAACTCACGCCAGTTTTTCATCATGCGCCAGAACGACCGCGCCGACCTCGATGACATGGGCAAGGACATCGCGCTGTGGGCGAGCGCCCTTTCCAGATGGGCACGGACGATGGCATCCATGCCGTGCTGGTGCAGCCCGGCGCGCAGATTGACATCGGCGGTTTGAAGCTGTCCGAGCAACGTCCGCCGCAGCAATTCAAGATGATTCAGTGCGCCGGCATTCATGGTCTGGCCTCCACCAATGGATGTTTGCATGAGTGAATGGTTTGAACTTCAGGGGCGAAGCCGCCGCCGGAAAACCAATGTTCAAAACAATCGCGGTCGTAGCCGGGCGGCTTGCCTTGACGGAAACCGAAAATGTAGGCGAGGCAAATGCCGAGCGGCACGAGCGCGGCGAGGAAGGCCGTCAGCAAGGAGGTGTTCATCATCACGAGCAGGACGAAGAACACCGTGATGGCCACGCCGACACCGCCCACGAGCCACCAGAACAAGCCGCCTTCCAGACCCCAGGTGCGGCCTTTGGAATCGGTCGCGGCGTTGGTTTCGGTGAATCGCAGTTCGGATTTCATGCTCGTGGGCGGTTGGGGGTTGGTGCGGTGCAGGTTTAGAAGGTGCCGACGCCGACGGCGCTGTTGGAGTCGAGGCCGAAGATTTTGAAGAAGGCGAAAATGACCGCCGGAGCAGCCGCGATGATTGCGCCGCCGATGATGGACATCTTGCCCTGGTCCACGTCGCCACGCCGGATGGCGAAGCCGCCGTAGATGACGCACGAAATGCCGAGCACGAAACCGAACATCATGATTACGGCGAGACTGTTGCTGATGCCGGTCTTGAGGTCGGTGGAACTGAACGTGGTGGACTGCGCCCAAGCCGGGATGGTGTTAAGGGCTAGGACGGCGGCGGCCACGAGGAACGACGGCAGCCGCGAACGGATTTTCGGATGGATGTGTTTGATGATCTTCATACGCGTTGTTTTGTTTTTATGTTTCGGTCAGCGATTCATTCGCTGCATTACGCGCCTACTCTGCCTGAAGTAAAAACCGCGATGGCGTGCGTGGCACACATCTTAAAAAAGGATTCCTGCTAGAAGTAGGGGATGAATAAAAACATAGACACAAACAAACTTAACAAGCTCCAGAAACTGAACACGCTGCTGCCACACGAAATTCGCGGCCAGTCCCAAGTGCTGCCGCGCATTGTCTCGGCGGTGCAACGCGGCGAATTCGGCCTGACGAAGCCCGGCCGTCCGCGCGGAAGTTTTCTGCTGCTCGGGCCGACGGGCGTCGGCAAAACGGAAACGGTCATCGTGACGACAAATCAAATTTTCGGGCCGGGACAATTATTCCGCTTCGATATGTCGGAGTTTCAGAATCAAGAATCGCTCGGCCTGCTGCTCGGCGCGCGGCTCGGCGAAGTTGGTTATTTGGGCGGAGTGCGCGAGCGCGCGGCGGAAGGCTCGCTCCTGTTTGACGAAGCGGAAAAAGCGCATCCGCGCGTGCTGGACATCCTGCTGCAACTGCTAGACGCGGCGCGGATCACGGTGGCGACCGGCCAGACGCTGGACTTCAGCAACTACTACATCTGGCTCACGTCAAACATCGGCTCGGCGGAATTGATGAGCCTGCAACATTCCAATGACGCGACGCTGGAGCGCCACGTCCTCACGCGGGCGCAACAATCCCTGCGCCCGGAAATTTTCGCGCGCGTGAATGAAAAACTCGTGTTCCGGCGTTTGGGTTACGAACATCAGTTGGAAATTGCGGAGAAATTCATTGCGCGTGAAATCGAATTCCTCCGGGAGCGCGGACACAAACTCGAACTGGACAAAACGGTTTTGCCGTTTCTCGTGCGCAAAGGTTTTCATCCGAAGCTGGGAGCGCGTCCGATGCGCGACGCGGTGGAAAAGCTGGTCGGTGATGCCGTGTCGGAATGCCTGCTGCAAGAACGCACGGCCAGCGGCGCGCTGACCTTGGACGAAATGCGCGACTGCCTGATTGTGCTCTGACTCAGGCCAGCAAAAGATACAGGTGCGTCTCGCCGATGTCCTTGTCCGGCTGGAACGCGCCGAGTTTGCGCTTCGGCAATTGCGAACAAACTTTGCGAACGGCCTTCCGTTTCGGCGCAATCTTCGGCAGTTTCACCAACAGACAATCAGCGAACTGGTCGCCGGTTTTGCTGGCGTAGATGTCGGGCGCGATCACCCCGGTCGCGCCTGCTTTGTAAAGTCCCTCAACAAATGTCAGTGCATCGGCCTTGCGCTTGAATCGTCCGAGTGAACGCGCCGCCTTGCCGCCGCTTTCCAACCATTCCTCTGCTTCAGCGCGGTTCTTCTGCGCCAAAAGTGAACGGACAAAAACCTCATGGATGTGCTTTTCCGTGGCGACCGTTTTCGGCAATGGCATTACGGTTTCACCATTCAACATGGGCAGCGATTTGTCTTTTGCGCGGGCGGCACGGTATTCCTCGGCGGTGACAGGACGCCCATGCAAATTGATTTCTTCGGACATCAACGCGCCATCGTGCAGCCACAGACGATAGCGTCCTGAAAAATCACCGCGCACGGTGGAAAATTCCAATTGCAACCGGCCATTCTCGTGCCAGGTGCGTTGAACGCCCGTGCCATGAGCCATGCGATATTCGCCCAGCAATCGTCCGGCTTCATTCCACTGGCGGCAGACACCGTGCAGCAGGCCATTTTGATAGCGTTCTTCGTTAGCCAGCACACCGTTTTTGTGCCAGACGCGGACAACGCCATGCCTGCGACCGTTGCGCAATGGCACCACTTCACGAAGCTGCCCATTACGGTGGAAAGTTTTATCAATGGACTTTTGCAATATGCCTTCAGTCATTCCATTCAACAACAACCCTAATTCAACCCCCATTGACACTGAAAATACAGCCTAGAATTGGGATGACACACAAATTTAACTTACCAGATTGCCAGACTCCCCGCGATGAAATCCTAGAAGCAAACACCCCGGCAGTGGCGGGCGGGTCAAAGGAGGAACGGAAGCGCGAGCGTTTAAGCGAGCGACCCGTAGTATCCTTGACGCGACCGACGCCGCCATACAATCGAACGGGGTTTCATCGCGCTGTCCGACGACGAGCCGAATGGCTCGCCAAGCGAAGTGCAATCGGCTAAAAACACCGGCGCAGATTTTTATGAGCAAACCGAGCGACAAACAGAAGGCCGTAAAATCGGTTCAGCACAAAGCCGCTGACTACGACAAGGTGTTATCGGGTGTAGTTGAATTGCTGGATGCAGCGCGACGCGCCTCCGCCCGCGTGGTCAACTCGCTGATGACGGCGACGTATTGGGAAATCGGGCGGCGGATTGTGGAGCACGAGCAAGCGGGTAAAGAACGCGCCGCTTACGGCGCGGAACTTCTAACGCGCCTCTCGGCAGACCTTACGAAACGTTTCGGGCGCGGATTCAGCGTGGACAACCTCGAACGTGCCCGGAAATTTTTCCTCACCTTTGCCTCCGCCAAGAAATCCGCAACGACGTTGCGGATTTCCGCGTCCAGCACCCCTGCGCCAATTTCCGCAACGGCGTTGCGGAAATCTCCAAGCGGCGAAGTGGCCGACCAATTGCGCGCGATTGCGGAACGATTTCCCCTGCCGTGGTCGCATTATACGAGGCTGTTGCGGCTGCGGTCGGCGTATGCCGTTGAGTTTTACCACACGGAAGCGGTGCGCGGAGGCTGGACGGTGAAACAACTGGAACGGCAAATGAACTCGCAATTCTACGAGCGTATCGCACTATCGCGGAACAAAGCCGGTATGCTCGTCAAAGGGCAAGGTCAGTTGCCCGAAGACACAGTGACCGCCGACGATGAAATTCGGAATCCGTTCCTTTTGGAATTTCTTGGACTCAAAGATGAATACTCCGAGAGCGATTTGGAAGAGGCGCTCATTTTACATCTGGAAAAGTTTCTATTGGAGTTGGGCAACGACTTTACGTTTGTCGGGCGGCAGCGGCGATTGCGGATCGGCCACGAATGGTTTCGCGTGGATTTGCTGCTCTTTCACCGGCGTCTGCGTTGCCTGGTCATCATTGACCTGAAAATCGGCGCGCTCGTTCACAGCGACATCGGGCAGATGAACCTTTATTGCAACTATGCCCGCGCCCATTGGACACACCCGGACGAACAGGCTAGCACATCCTCCGAACGGAGAACCCGATCTGCTCGCAGCACATGGCACTCCCGGGTGTATTCATCGAGAATCGTCAGTATCCGCAGCGTCCCGCCACGCACGGTGGCATCCGCAATGAAGTCCCACGTCCACACATGTCCACGATGCGTGGCCTGTGTTGGCAAACCCGTGGAAACCCCGCGGCGAATCAATTTGCGCCGGCTTGGCGGAACCCGCAGCCCTTCCCTCCGGCGGAGCCGTTGAATGTGACGCTTTCCCATTCTTCTTGTTTATCGAAATTGGCACGCCCTTGTCTTTGTTTTCGAGCCGATACGTTAGCGCATTGACAAAGTTTCCGATTTCTTCTTGTGCGACCAAAACATCTTTGTTGATGCTTATGCCTTGGATGTAACAGAGAATCCGCCCAACACCGAATAAAAATGACACGATTAGGCAGATCAGGGTTGATATGTTCAATTTGTCGATAATTGTCCACGGGTGGCTTGGAGTATAATCTTTGCCAAGGTAGGCGACCAACGCACCGGCCACGCCGCAAATAAAATAAATATACTGACGTGACATCGCTTTTTCGGGCCACCTGATGTGTTAGTCTGGGACTTAAGAAAGGACCAGACAATGAAAGGCAAACGTTATACGACAGAAGACAAGATTCGCATCCTGCGGGAAGCGGATCAGGGCGAGAAGAGCATCCAGGACATCTGCCGAGATGAAAACCTCTCGGTGGTGAGTTTCCAACGGTGGAAGAAGCAGTTTGGGCACATGGAGATCAACGAAGCCCGCCGCTTAAAGGAGTTGGAGCGGGAGAACCGTGAACTCAAGCAGATGTTGGCGGATTCATTGCTAAAGAACCGGGTATTGGAGGCCGTATGCGAAAAAAAGTTGTGAGTCCGGCGCATCGCCGGGCAGCGGCGCAACAAGTGGTGACAGACGGGCTGTGCTCCCAAAGGGCGGCATGTCGGATCCTGCGATTGGCGCGTTCGACGTATGGCTATCGTGGACGAACTCCGACCCCGGTAGAGCAGCAATTAAGGCAACGGCTGCATGAGTTGGCTTTGAAACATCCGCGTTATGGGTATCGCCGGATTGCAGCCTTGCTGCGTCAAGAAGGCTGGCGGGTGGGCAACCATACTCGACTGAGGAAATTCAAGCGCGTGTAGCAGAATTAACAGCTTCAAGCGAAACGGATTCCGCTCGAATGAAAAGATGGTTTAACATCTCACAGATCTTGTTTATCATCTGTCATGTCTTTTTGATTTTCGGATTCGTTCTGATGATTTGCGCCAAACTCGCCGCTTGATAGGATATCCGCAGTGCCGCCGATGAGTTCGTGCCGGCCATTCTGTTTTCTGACAAGGCGGCCGGACCCGAAGGCGGCAACGAGTTGAAACCGTGCGCCTTGAAAAGACTGAAACTTGAAATCTGAAAACGAGATGATTTTTCAATTTTCATGCCGACAGCATGGCAGGGATGGTTGGACACTGGCTGTCCAAGCCACGAAGAAATCCGGGCGGAAAATCAGCGCCGGGAGTGCGGAAGCCTGACTTGTTTGTCGTCCACATCAACCCGCTCGGACATTTTATTTTACATGAACCGTCTCCACCAAGAAAACCATTTCGCAACCGTTCCGTCTGATTCAAGCGGCGGGAGCGTCACGCGGCGAAAACCACTTTCGCAGTGGACCAAGACACACTCGTGGTCGCGGAGATTGCGGAGTTTGTGCGGTTTGATTTTGTGTTCTTCGGTTTCGTTGTAATTCACATTGCGCTTTCCGGCGCTGTAACCCCACGAGCGTTTTACGACCCGTTTTTTGCCGATGAAATCAGCGGCTTGAACGGCATCTGCTTCGTCGGCAGAGCGGAAAATCATCCGGTTGCGAAGATTCAAGGTCAGGACTTTTGATTTGTCATTGCCGAGCGGCGGAATCAGCGAAGTCGTGCTTTGTGCCGCAGCTACAACCGTTGCGCCCGCTTCGCGGATTACATCCACGCAGTTGTAATCACTCGTGCCGTCCTCGCTGGCCGTCATGAACCGCTGCGCTTCGTCGGCCCAGAGGATGAGCAAATTGTCTTTGCCGCGCTCGGCCTTTGCCTTGTCAAAGCGGCGCAAGGCATGGTTGTAATACAACAGCTTCAGGAATGTGTTCACATAACGCCGTTCGGTCTGAAACTTTTGCGGCATGGTCGTGAGAATAATTTTCCCTTGGTCAATCGCCGAAAAATCAAACGTGCTTTCGCCGGTGCAAAATACCTCGGCAACTTCGGGCGTCAGGAAGTATTGCAGGTAATTGCCGATGGTTTCACGAACGCCGCCAAATTGCTCGGCAGGTTGGGTGAGAAATCTATCCAAAAAGTGTGCGTAAACGGCGGCACGGCGTGGGGTTTCGGTGAGATTTTCAAGGTTTTCCATTTCTTCTTCGAGCAGGTCGCGATTGGATAACAATTCATACGCGTCCAGCAAAGTTACGGGGCGGTTCAATTCAAAAAGCATTTCGAGTGCGTGCGCGATGTGGGTCTGCGCCTGGCTTTTGAAAAACCCTTTGTCTCCGCCCTGACCAAGACTCGTCGCGGTGTCCACGATGAACTTGGCGTAGGTGGAGAACGGAATACTGCGGTCGCCAGTCAGGTTGTAGCGATTCGGCGGCGTCCACTGCGCATCGGTGTCGTTTGCGCGGATTTGCAGATGAATCAGATCGTGTTCGCGGCCGTAGTGACGAGCCATTGCAGCCAGCGTTTCCCAATACACGCCTTTTTCGTCAACGCACAACCCACCCCATGTCGGTTCGTTTTGAAAAACTTGATGCACCAGTTGGTTGATGCCGGAACTGGTCTTGCCGGAGCCGGTGTCGCCGGTGATGAGCCAGCCGCGACAAAACTGATTTCGCTTCCACTTCAAACCGCCGAGTCGCGCGACGCAGACATTGGGATTGCGAGGAACGAACAAGAGCCAAACTGCGATGAGGGCCAGAAGAATTCCGCCAACCGCCAAGAAATATTGCGGATGCCGCATCGCGAGCATGATGTCTGGCGGTAGAATTATCGGATCGAACGGAATGAGGTGAAGTTTCATCGCCACGCCCTCCCGATGAGATAGCCGCCGAGAAGACAGGCAAGCGCGGCAAAAATTGCGGCGGTGCGGGTTATCCGAACCGAACGGTTGCCCATCGGCTGGTTCCGAATCGCTTCCAACAAGGCCGATGATTGGACCTGAAATGTCCGCGCGGCGTCAGCCAGCTTGCCAATGTCCGCCCGAAATTCGGAAAACGCGGGAATTTCCCGGCGGCGAATCTGATCCCAATGCTGCTGGTGGATTCGGAACAATTCGACAAGCAATATCACCGCGTCGTCTTCTCGCAGCCGATGTTTATCGCGCCACTCGGCAACGGCCTTGGTGAATTCCTCGTCGAAGTCCGGCGGCTGTGTGGTGGGCTTGGACATCACTTTGAAGGCAGTAGCAGGTTGGCGGCAGATTCGACTTCAGCGTAAAACTTGCGCTGCCAGGTTTGGAGTCGTTGCCGGTCGAGCAGGCTGAACGCGGGATGTTTCGCCGCCGCTGTGATGGTCAGATTCTCGGTGTTAAGCGCCTCAACCAGCCAGTCCTGCATCCGGCTCATGCCGATTTCCCGTGCGCCGAGCTTGTCTTTGAGCAGCGCGCGAACCTCACAAGTTTCAAAGATCGTGAAACTGTCGCTGTGCGCCGCGTTGCGGACAACGACGTAGCCGCACTTGTCTCCGAACTCGTCCGTGAGGCGCTGGATTTGTTCCACGCTGTCCGACTCGTGGTTCACCGGCATGACGAGCGTGAGTTTTGCGCCGAGCGCGGACAGCACGGCGAACAGGTCAATTTCGGCGAAGAATTCAATGAACAGGTCGGTGGACGCGGCACGGCAGTCCATGACGACCAGATTTGCCTTTTCCAACGCGGCGAAGATGCCGTCGAGTGCGCGCCGTTTGGACAAGTCCAGGAAGCGGGTGTCGGGATGAAACCGTTTCAACGTCGAGTTCTCGTTGTCGCTGTCAATCGCGACATGGGCAATGCCCTTGTCTTTGAGATACTGGACGAAGTTGACGGCGAAGAAGCTTTTGCCAACGCCGCCTTTGCCGTTAAGGATGAGAATCAGTCTTTTCATTGTTTTTGGGGTTGAGTTTGCGGATTTGGGCTATGCGCGGTCCGCGTGGACGATCTGCGGCAGCCTCGGAGTCGGGCGGCTCGCCGGGCACAGTGGTGGCTGGCGCAGGGAGAACGAACTTGGTTTCACCTTGCGGTTCAACGGCGGGAAGCCGTTTCCTGGGAGTGCGGCGGTGTGGCCGGATGGTTTCGCCCAGCACTTCGTGACAGAAATCAGCAATGGCCGTCTTGCCGGCTGGCAGGCAGTGTTGCGTGAGCAATTCAGCGATGGCACGAAACGAAGCCCGTCTCTGTCGCAACTCGACAATAACATCCCTGGCCGGCAGCAAGTTCTCGAACTTCTGTTGGTGACGCGGCGTAAATTCCGACACCGCTTTGCGGACATTGTTTGGATCAAATGCGGACATACGCGGATAATATATGGAGATGAATCGTCCGCAGTGCGGACGCGATGCAACCGTGACCCGGACATTTGACGGATTCAGCGCGGTCGCTGACTGTCCACGAACACGGACTGGATACGGTCATGGACTGTGCGCGGCTGCGGACTGGACGCGGACATGGATAGTTCGCGGACACGGGCTGGACGCGGACATTTGCGGCCCGGACACGGTCACGGACATGGACTGACTGCGGACGCGGCTGCGGGCATGGCCAGAACACGGTTACGGACTGGACACGGCCATGGTCGTGGAGTGGATGCGGACTGGTTTCGGACTGGACGCGGTCGCGGACTGGCCACGGCCACGGCTGGCTGGCCGGGCTATTACGCGGACATTCCGCGTCCAAACCGCGACCACTTCGCGGACTCAAAAACCTGCCTCCCGGCAGGAGTAAGGCGTGCCCTGTCTTAAACATGATGAGAAACACATTGCCTCCCCTGTTGCAGCAATTCGTTACGCCAGGATTCCAATTGCGCGGCGACAGTTTCGATGCGTGTGGTTTGTTCAATCGTCCGGGCTTCAATGCGACCAGGTTGTTGGTCGTGAAGCTGTGAGTCGGACAATTCGACCATCGTGTTGACGGCGTTGTGATTGATGTGTTCGCCAAATTTTTTGAGCACCTCGATGGCAGTGCGAATTTGGGCTGTGGATGGAGTTTGCATAATCAGATGTTCAGATGCGGATGCCGTGAGATGGTTGGTGCGCGAGTTCTTGCCGGTGTCCTGGCCGGCGTTTGGAAAGCCATTGTGCCCGTCGCATTTCAGTTGCCGCGACCGGATGCGCCCACGGCTCACTGAAACCGAGTCGGGCGGCTTCTTCCTCGGCTGCGAGCTTTGTGGGAGCTTCAACCACGGTGCGAAGTGGATCTCGATGAGGCGTGTGCGCGGATTGCAGTCCCTATCCTCAGCGCGCAGCCGGGTGACAAAATTGAGGCTGCTGTCGTGACGGCAGATGTTGTCCGTCAGGCGGTCGCAGAGAAGACCGGGATTCCGCTCGCGCAGATGAACGAAGGCGAGCGCGAGCGCCTTGTCGGGATGGCAGACCAACTTAAGCGCCGGGTTATCGGTCAGGACAAAGCCTGTGAATCGGTCGCACAGGCCATCCAGCGCGCTCGTGCCGGCTTGAAAGCCCCCAATCGGCCAGTGGCCGTGCTCCTTTTCGTCGGACCAACCGGCACCGGCAAGACTGAGTTGGCCAAAGCCACGGCGTCATTTTTATTCGAAAGCGAACGCGCCATGCTACGGATTGACATGAGCGAGTTCATGGAAAAGCACACCGTTTCGCGGCTCATTGGTTCACCACCGGGCTACATAGGCCATGATGAAGAAGGACAATTGTCCGGGCCACTACGCCGCACGCCGTATTGCGTCGTGTTACTCGATGAAATTGAGAAGGCGCATCCGGATGTTCTCAATTTGTTTCTACAGGTATTTGACGATGGCCAATTGACGGATGCCAAAGGTCGCACCGCCGACGCATCCAACGCCCTGTTTATCCTCACGTCGAACTTGGATCAGACTCGGCCTCGCCCGGCAATTGGATTTGGCCAAGTCGCCCGCGACGAGCTGCCGCCAAACCCGGAGCAAGCTGTCCGCAGCGCATTTCGGCCGGAATTCTTCAACCGGATCGACGCTGTTGTTGCTTTCAATCCACTGTCCAGCGGCGATGTGGCGAAGATCACGGAATTGATGCTCGGCCAAGTCAAAGATAGGTTGGCCGCACAAGACATTGAGCTTGTTATCACCACTGAGTCGGTAGCATGGATTTGCGCACAACAACGAGACACTTCGCTTGGCGCCCGACCCATGCGCCGAACGATTGAGCAGACCGTAGAAAATCCGCTCGCCGCCATGCTGGCGCGGGCAGAAATCAAATCAGGTGACCGTGTTGAAATTTCTCTATTGAATCAGAAGATAATGTTTTCAGTGACAAGGAAGGAAATCGGCGGCTAAAAGTGGCATTGATTTTATATTATGAGCGACTTAAAGCTTGGCGATTTTATTGCAGGCGAATACCGCGTCAGGCGTGTGTTCGGGGGACAGGGCAAGTCCGGGATGGGCGTCGTGTATCTGGTCGAAGGCCGAACTTCAGAAGAACCTTTCGTCCTAAAAACTTTTCAAAGCAAACGAGCCAACTCTTCCTCAATCGGACGGTTCAAAGCTGAAGCTGAAACCTGGATCAATATTGGAAAGCATTCGAATATCGTCCAGTGCCAATGGATTCGTGAGTTCTCGAACCAGCTTTTCGTGGCGGCGGAGTATATTTGGCCGGACGACACTGGTCGGAACACGCTCACGCAGCATCTTGCATCCGGCGGCCAGACTTTACACCAGCAACTCAATTGGATTGCCCAATTCTGTTTTGGCATGAAGCACGCGATGGCACACGGGATGAGAGCACATCGCGACATCAAGCCTGACAACCTCATGGTGGATAATCGAGGACGGCTCAAGATTACAGACTTCGGATTGGCAAAGGGACTGGCTCTCGCCGAAGCGAGGGAATCGTTGTCAAGCAGAGACGGAGGTGAAACCGGTTTGACAATAGCAGGATCAACGTTCGGCACGCCGCCTTTCATGTCACCAGAGCAGTTTGTTGATTCGTCGGCAGTGGATCACCGAGCAGACATTTACAGTCTAGGAGTTGTTATCTACATGATGATTTCCGGCGGCAAAATGCCAATTGTGCCTGACGGCAGGAGCGATGACTATTTCAGTCGATGGGCGTTGGCACATCGTCAACAACGGATCACCAAACTCGATCACCCATTGATGCCTGTCGCTGAAAAGTGTCTCGAAAAAGACGCGGGCCACCGTTTCCAATCCTATGACGAGCTTTTTGCGGCTGTGAAACAATTCTGCCGCAAACAAGGATTTCCAGTTCCGCAAGAGAAACAAGACGACCGGGCTGAGTTTGAAAGGCAGTGGGGAATTGCCATGTCGCTCAGCAACCTAGGCCGTGTAAATGAGGCAATTCTGAAGTTGCGCCAGATGGCAGAGCAATGGCCTGATGCCTCGGAAATCTATACGGAATTGGGAGCAGCGTTTACGAAGCTCCAAAAGTTACAGGAAGCTTTGGAGGCAACAGAAAAATCTTTGGCGTTGTATCAATACAGCACGGCTGCTTGGAATAATCTAGGTGGAATACTTGCTAACCTTCAGCGATTCGCTGATGCTAAAAAGGCATACTCACGTTCTTTGTTGATTGAGCCTGAGAACACCGGCGCAATGATCGGCCTAGCACAATTGCACCTGGAGGACAGGGAGTTGGGGGATGCCAGAAAACTTTGCGAACTGGCGCTCTTTTGGCGACCTGAAAAAGTTAACGTTTTGAAAATTGCTTCCGAATGTTTGATTCGATGCCAAGACGTGAAATGTGCCACTCCAGTTCTGGAAAAACTGGTCGCCTTAGATCCACATGATGCGAGGGCTTGGTTCAATCTATCCCTCTGCCGACAGACTTGTGGAGACGTAGATGGCCAAATTAAAGCACTGCAAGAAGTCATCATACTTTCACCAAATGACGAGCAGGCGAAGACCTTCCTTGCCCAAGCGACATCTAGGCGCGATCACGACCGCACTCCTATACCGCATAACCCGAAAGACGCCAGTGTATGGCTTAACAGAGGTGACGAGCTTGGCAAGCAGGGTCAATATATGGAAGCACTAAAGTGTTTTCAGGAAGCAGAGAAACTTGGAAATCCTAATGCGGCAAGAGGAATTGAACAGTGTCGAAGGCTGCTTAAATTCCAAGCTGAAAAGTTATTCCAACGCGGTTCTGATTTTCAAGAATCTGGCAATAATGCCGAGGCCATTCGTTGCTATGATGCGGGTCTCGCCATTGACGCAACCAACCCGGACGCATGGATAAACAAAGGTGCGGCGTTGCTGGCGTTAAATCGGGGCCAAGAAGCCATCGCCTGCTTTGACCGGGCAATTGCTCTCAGGCCGAGCGACTCCGGCGCATGGAACAACAAGGGCTACGCCCTGTTCTTCATGAACCAATTCGCCGCGGCATTACCTGTGCTTGAAGAGGCGCAGCGATTGGGAGCCGCCAGATGCGGTGGAATGATCAACGTCTGCCGAGAAAAAGTGGGAAAGATGTAGTTCTCTAAAAGTGAATGCGAACTTGTTATACAATTGTTGCTAATAATTCCTGGATTTCAATGACACGATCAAAAAATCGGCCTCCGATTCTTCGGAAGCCGTTATCGGCTAGGAGAAAAAATAGCCAAGACTGCGAAGACTGGAATGATTTGGGTTGCCGATTACGATGTGGTCGAGAACTTCGATTTTGAGAAGTTGACCGGCTCGAATGAGATCACGGGTGATTTTGATGTCCGCTTCCGACGGAGTTGGATCACCGCTCGGGTGAGAATGTGCGATAATGATTGCGGCAGCACTTGCCATTATTGCCAATCTAAAAATCTCCCTCGGATGACAAAGGATTGTATCCATCGTGCCAATGGACACCAAGTAGTGACCTTTTATGCGGCGGCGGGTGTTGAGGATGAATACCACCAAACATTCACATTCAGGATTGAAGTAAGGATGAGTGGCGATATGCGCTTTCCAATAGGCGGCTGCCTGATCAGGCGTTTCACATTGTTGCATGGTGTCGGGAGTGGGACATTCCCTCAATGAAACGATTTTCCATTCCTGCGGTTGAGCCGGGAATTTTACCGGCTTGACGAGTTGGTTGACGGGTTGCGGAGCGGTTGCGGGGCATCCAGTGGAGATGAGGTTTTCATTTGTGTTCATGTTTTGCGTTTTGTTCTGAAGGAGCGGAACTGCTCTCTTCACCTGCCCCGAGAGAGCAGGACCGCTCCTGACAAAACGCACCCGGCTGCGCCCGCGCCGCCGGGCGGCGGAGCATCAGCAACTGAGTGACGGCGGGCGCAAAGATGTTGCGGCCGCCGGCGCGATGTTGCGCGGAGCAACCAGAGGCGCGGGTGCAGACGGGATGAACACAGATGAAGTTCTCGTCAACGGATGACGGCAGAATCAGCTATCAACCGGTGGCGGATTTCCATTCACGGGAGCGCGAAAATGAGCATTCAGCAAAATTGCCAGCAACCCAAAAAATTAGTGCCAGTGGAAGTGCCAGTGATTCCCCGTGAAACCGTCATCATTTTGGCTGAATTTCCAAAGAAGCCTAAAACTTGTAGCCGGTGGTTGAGAACCCACCCCACCACCGCGAAATACGACCAAAAAAGTGCCAGTGGAAGTGCCAGTGAACGGGCGGTAAATGTGTAATTGGTGAGTAGTTGATTGGTATCAGGTGCGTAATCGCTGGTGCTTGACAAACACGCAGAAATGCCTGATTCTTTTGGCGTTCGTTAGTTATGAGGCTGTTCGCCTCTGGTAGTGAGGTGGTGGTCGCGGGGTAATGGAAATTGAAAAAACTTCCAAAATCCGTCCGAATCCCACCCCTTCCGCCATGCTTTAACGACGATTTCAAAGATCACGAAAGGGCGGGCTTCGAGCGTGTGGGTGCTTCTGAATTCAGGGGATGAATTGTCCGCCAAAACCGGCGCTTGGGCTTCGTCCATCCGGGATCGGCCAACCGGGCGTCAGTTGTGGTGGCACAGCGTCGCTCATCACACTTTTTCATTTTCCGCGGATACCAGGCGGATTTGCAATTGTCGCGCCAGCTCGTCCACGGCGGGCCGCGTAAATAGCCCGGCGTGGCTGGTGGGAATGGCGATGACGGCGGAGTCTTTCCCATAGCGGCGCATGCGCAGCCGCCGGTCTTCCCCGGACAGCCCCGCCTCGGCGGCGATGAAAATTGTGACGGTTCCGCGGTAAGGTTTGGGCTGATAGAAACGGTTGGCGAGAAAATTCATATCCGCCACAAAACGCCGATACCCCAGCCGCCAGTGCGCTCCCCGGCCGAGGCCGCTGGCCCGCAACATGGACCAGCGCAGGATCCGAAGCGCATCGCGCAGGGAATCACGCGCCGGACAATATATTTTTTCCTTCCAGCCGGGCTGCTGCCAGCGTTGCACCGGATGGAGCGTGTCGAACAACGCGAGCAATCCGACCTTCCGGTTCTGTTGCACCAATAATTGCGCCAGTTCCAGGGCGACCAGTCCGCCCATGCACGCGCCGGCGAGCAGGTAGGGACCGGTGGGATCCTGGGCGATGATTTCCGGCAAATAACGGCGCGCCATTGCGGACACGCTCATCAAAGGCCAGCTTTCACCCTGCAGCCCAATGGATTGCAGTCCGTAAACCGGGCGGTCCGGCAATCGCCGTGTCAGCAGGCCATATCCCGCGACGTCGCCCTGCCCGTTGTGGATCAGAAACAGCGGGCGTCCCCCCGCGGCCTCACGCAGTCTTACCAGCGGACTCGGCGATGGAATGACCGCATAATCCACCAGCAATCCGGCCAGTTCCTCAATGGTGCCATGTTCCGCCAAAGTCGAAGGCGGCAATGAAACCCCGAACTGCTCCTCAATGTGCAGCAGCACGTCCACCGATTGCAAAGACGATCCGCCAAGATCAAAAAAATTGTCCTGGCGGGCGATCGCTGAAATGTTCAAGACCGATTTCCAGATCCGGGTCAGCCGCTTTTCCACCACGTCTCGCGGTCGCTGGCTCCGGCTCGCAACCTTTCTGTTTTTTGGCGGCGGCGGCAACGGCAGCGCCCGCCGGTCAATCTTCCCCGACACCATCCGCGGCAGCCTTTCCAGCACGGCAATTTCATTCGGAACCATGTGCTCCGGCAATTGCCGGAGCATCCACTTCCGAATATTTGGCCGCGACACATCCGCGCCTGCGCGCGGCACGATGTATGCGGCGAGGCGCTTTTCACCGGATTCATCCTCCCGTGCCGTCACGACGGCCTCCGTCGCCAGCCCCGTCGCCAGCAAGGCGGCCTCAACCTCGCCCAGGTCCGCGCGCTGGCCGCGGATTTTCACCAGCTGGTCCACGCGGCCAAGATGTTCCAGCATGCCGTTGGGCAAAAACCGGCCCAGGTCGTTCGAGATGAAAACGCGCAGGCAGGGGTCGCGCCCGTCGGCCAGGAATTTTTGCGCCGTTTGTTCCGGCTGGCGCCAGTAGCCCTGTCGCAACCGTGCGCTCCGCACGGCGATTTTTCCTTCGGCGCCGTCCTTCACCGGCTGATCGTTGTCATCCACCAGAAATACGTCCACGCCGCGAACGGCATGTCCCACCGGCACGCGGGGGCCTGGCAGCGCGGTTTCCTTGTCCGTCGTGAACGTGCTGATGATCCCCGTTTCAGTGGAACTCAGCGATTGCATGAAGCGGCAGTTGTCCGGGCAGAGCCGCCGGAACATTTCCACATCCCCGCGCAAAACCGGTTCGCCGCCAAGCCGCATAAGCCGCACCCCGGCCAGCGCCTTTTTCGCATCCGCGGCGCGAGCCAGCTGCCGGAAAACGGACGGCACGGTGTGGAAAACCGAGATGCGTTCGCGCGCCATCCAGTTGGCGAGCCGCTCGACGCCCTGCGAGCGGAGATGAAACAGGCAGAGGGTTGCGCCGTTGAGCAGCGTGGCAAAAAGCGTTGCGCCCGAAGCCGACAGGCCGCAGGAAGCCAGCAAGGAAACACGGTCTTCGGGCCCCAAGCCGGCCAGTTCCGCGTAAATTTCCGCCTCCGCCAAGATGCCCTGGTGGTTTTGCCACACTCCCTTCGGCGCGCTGGTCGAGCCGGAGGTGAATATCAGCCAGGCATCGGCGAAGGCCGGGACGGCAGGCAAAACCGGGCGCGAAAAATCCGGCGGAGGATTTTCCGACACCGGCAAAACCTGCAATTGCCCGGACGCCACGGAATTCGCCAGCGCCAAATTGAGTCGGTCGGCCAGCAATAATTTCGCGCCGGAACAGGCCAGCATCTTGGCCAGTTGTTCCGGCGGATGGCCGGGATCAAGCGCGAGATACATTTTATTCGCCTGGAGCGTGCCGAGAATGGCGGCGATCAAGGGCGCGTCGTGCTCCATGAGCAGCGCCACCGGGCCGGAGGGTTCGCCGCGCTGCGCCAGGATTTCCTTGGCGATGAAGCCGGCGCGCCGGTCGAGTTCCGCATACGTCCAATTTCCGGCGGGCGCGAGGATGGCGTGGCGCGCGCCAAACCGTGTGACCGTGAGCGCGAAACAACCGGGAAGGGATACGGAGGTCACGGTGGCATTCAATTAATTCACCGGCCAACGAGCGCGGCGTAATCCAGCTTCATCTTCGCCTCGTAATGTTCAATCCACGAATCCTTTTCCCCGAGCAGCAACTGGTCACCATGCCGGCGGTAAAGTCCGGGATTTTTCGCGCCCGGCGGGATGATGTCTTTTTCCAGATCCCGGGCGGCGTGGTTCAACCGGCGGCGCAGGTGCACGATGGCCGCGTCCGACGCACCCAGATGTTCCTTCGAGCGGTCGCAAATGGGGCCCATGCTCTCCTGCATCGCGCCGTCCTGGATGGGGGTGGCGTTTTCCAGGCCGCTGAAATTGATTTCTTTTTGCCGTTCGCGATCCAGCAGATAATCGTTCGCCGCGTTCGCCGCAAACCGGTGGCGCCCCAGCCAGTCGTCCGTGTCCGGCAAAAAGCCGCTGGGCGCGACGCGACCCTGCCAGCCCTTCTGCTCGTCGTCGGATAATTCCCGGGTGGACGACCAGTGCGGTTCCCAGACCATGGTATGTTCATCGTCCAGGGGCACCCAGATTTTGTCGCGATTCTTTCCGCCGAAGCCCGGGACGCTGGTGTAAAACGGCAGCATGAATTGCGTGATGCGCCAGTAAAATTTCCCGTCGTCCGCGCCGCGCCGCGCGCCATACATCACGCCCACATCCGTGTCCTGCACCTCGAGCAGTGGCTGTTTGTCCATGTGCGCCAGATTGCGGTAATACTCGATGCCCGCCTTCTTGTCACCTGCGGTGCCCTGAAGTTTCGGATCAAATGCCAGGTGCAAAAAACTCAGGTGCGACGAATCAAAGTCGCCCTCCATCGCCTGCAGCCAGTTGCACGCGCGCTGGTAGCGCAACGCCCCGCGCCGCTTCGGCTCCAGCATGGCCCAGCCCAGTTCCGGCATCGGCGGCGGAGGATCACGGTCCGGTCCCATGTAGGTCCACACGATTCCGTTTTTTTCCACGCACGGATACGCGGTGACGCGGATTTGTTCGTTGAACCGGCTGCCCGGCGGTTCATTCGGAACCTCCACGCACCGGCCGTCCACGTCAAATTTCCAGCCGTGATAAAGGCAGCGCAAACCGTTCTCCTCATTGCGCCCGAAAAAAAGCGACGCGCAGCGGTGCGGACAGGCGTGGTCCACCAGGCCGATTCTGCCGTCGGTGGTGCGGAACGCGACCAGATTTTCGCATAGCAACCGCACGCGCACCGGCGCCCCGTCCTTCTCCGGCAGGTCCGCGGTCTGCAAAGCGGGAAGCCAATACCGCCGCAGCAGGCGGCCCATTGGAGTTCCGGGGCCAACGCGGGTGAGAAATTGGTTTTCCGTTTCGGTCACACTTTTATGGTTTTGGAATTCGCAAAAATAATCCAGCCTTATTTCCAGTCCGCCGCGCCATAAACCGCCTGCATCCGCGTGTAAAAGAGCCGGTCGGCTTCGCCATGTTCCGGCGGCCCCAGCCCCGACATCTTCCAGCCGCCGAACGGCAGCGACACATCGACGCCCGCGGTTGCCGCGTTGATTTTCAACACCCCCGCCTGCGCCCCGGCCAGGAACTCTTCCTGCAGGTCAGCGGCATCACTGAACAGTGCCGCCGCCAGTCCCTGGCGGACGCCATTACACAATTTCAATGCCTGCTCAAAATTGTCGGCTCGCTGCACGACCAGCAATGGACCCATCGTTTCCTCCTGCACCAGCGGATGGTCCGGTTCATCGCAGCCCACCACAACCGGTTGCGCGTAAGCGCCGCTTTTCACCCAGGATTCCCCGGCCCGAGCGACAAAAAGAGCTTCCACGCGGTGCGCCGCTCCGGAATTTTGCGCGGCGGAAACCAGGGCCCGGTGCTCCTCGCGTTTGCCCGCCTCAATCACCGGGCCGATGTCCGTGGCGGGGTCCAGGGGATCGCCCCAGTTCAATTTTTCTGCGGCAAGCTTCAGTTCGCGCAGAAAATGTTCAAACGTCGCCGCGGACACAATGGCGCGGCGATTCGCCGTGCAGCGCTGGCCGGCGAAACCGAAGGCACCCCACGCGATTTGCGCGGCCGCCCGCGGCAGATCCGCCTCCCCCCAGACAATCGCGGCGTTGTTGCCGCTTAATTCCGCCTGGAGCGGCAGAAAGCGTCGAGCGCAAATCTCCTGGATCGCGAAGCCGGCGGGCGCCGAGCCGGTGAGCGTGACGGCGTTGACATATTCGTCCGCCGCCAGGCTTTGGGCGGTGGCCTGGTCGCCGGTCAGGATTTGAACCGCTCCGTCCGGAACTCCGGACTCGCGCAGCAGTTTCAAAATGACTTCCGAAATCACGGTGGCGGCCGGCGCGGGCTTCCAGACCACGGTGTTGCCGTAAACCAGCGCCGGCGCAATTTTGCCGATGGGAATGGCGACGGGATTATTCCACGGCGAAATCAGCGCAATGACCCCGAGGGGTTGATGAAAAACAATTCCGCCCGTCTCGCGTTTTTGCCCGGCGAATGCCGAGGCCCGGGCAATCACGTCGCGAAGATTTTCCGCCGTGCGCCGGACTTCTTCCAGCCCATGTGAAATCGGCTTGCCGATTTCTACCGCCATTTGTTTTGCCAGATCCGGCGCGGCCGCTTCCAGCCGCACCATGACCTCTTTCAGCAGGTCGCATCGTGAACTCAGCTTGGTCCGCCGCCAAATTCGCCACGCTGCTTGCGCGGACAAGGTCGCGGCGGCAATTTCACCCGCTCCGGCGCGGGGGATTTCGAAAAGGACGGTTTCCGTCTCCCGCGGCGAGCGATGGGTCAATTTTGACGGCGCGTTCCCGTCCAGTCGCGACAGGATTTCGTGGGTGGAAATAAAATCAACCGACCGTTCGGCCAGCCAGCGGCGCGTGGCGGCGGCATAAACCGGGTCGTTGCCCGCCACGGCATCTTCCGGCATGAAAATTTGCAGGCCCCGTTCCAGGCTTTCGGCTGCGGCGGTTCGGATGCAGGCATGGAGGTGCAAGCCGGCGATGATGACGGTGTCACAACCCGCCGTTTTTAGCACGGCCTCCAGTTCGCCGCCGGCAAATCCGCTGAAGCCGCTTTTATTGATGATGGTTTCGTTTTCGGCGGGTTGAAGCGGCGCGGGGGTTTTGTGCCCGTCGGTTCCGGCGACGCAGGCCCAGCGATTGGTTTTTTTCCAGTGTGGAAGCCGCCGGTCGTCATTTCGTCGAACCGTGGTCCAGATGTGAACGACCGGAATGCGGCGGGCACGACAGCCGTCGAGCAATGTTGTCACGCGGGCAATCAAGGCCGCCGCCGTTGGCTGGAGTCCCGCTGACGCCAGAAAATCGCCCTGGAGGTCAACCAGCAGCAACGCAGGTTTCATGAGGCGATCCGGTTTCTGCCGAACGGAGGATCTGCTCCGCGACTTTTTCCGCCATGGCGGTCGTTCCGAGAATCCGGCTGCCCGGTTCGGCGATGTCCGCGGTGCGCCAGCCCGCGCGCCAGGTTTCGGCCAGCGATTTTTCGATCAGCCGGGCGGCTGCCTCCAGCCCGAAACTTTCACGCAACAACATGGCGAGCGAAAGGATTTGCCCGGCGGGATTGGCCGTGTCCGTGCCGGCGAGGTCGTGCGCGCCACCGTGGTTGGTCTGGTAAACCCCACGACCGTGCGGATCGAAATTGCCGGAGAACGTCACGCCGCGCGAGGCGACCAAAACGCCGCAGATGTCGGCGAGGATGTCGCCGAAAAGATTGGGGGTGACGATGACGTCAAAGAGCGTCGGGTTCTGAATTAATTCATAGGCGACCAGGTCGACGTTCATGAACACGGCTTCAACGCCGTGCTGTTTGGCGACGGCACTGCCGACGTCGCGCCAGAGGGCGGTGATGGTGGGGACGCCGCCTTCCTTGACGATGACGTGAAGGTTGCCGCGCCGCGCCGCGGCCGCGCGCGCGGAAACCTCGATGAGGCGATGCACTTCGTCCTCGCTGTATTTGAAGGAATGCTCGGCGACGCGGCCCTTATCGGTGGCACAGTCGCCCCAGCGGCCCTGATAAACACCGCCGGTGTTGTCACGCACGATGAGCAGGTCCACGTTTTTCAGAAATTGCGGCGCAAGTTTTCCGGCGTGCGCCAGTTCCGGCCAGGGCCGGACAGGAACAAATTTGCAGAACAAATCAAAGCGGCGGCGCAGATCGTAAACGTAACGGCCACCGCCCGGACCGCTGAGAATTGCCCCGCCGAGTTGAAAAACGTCGGCGCAAAATCCCATGGTATTTTCCGGCAGCCACTGGCCGTGTTCGGCCATCGCCTTTTCGCCGATCAAACCGCCCTGGCGCACTTCAATTTTTAGATTCAGCACCTGCTCGACCGATTTCAAAATTCGCAGCGTCGCGCTGACGACTTCCGGGCCGACGCCGGTTCCTTCCAGCACGCCGATCAAGGCCCGGGTTTTTAATAAATCCGGCGCCCGGCCGGAATTCTTTTCGCCCAAAAAGGTCACCAGCCGGCCGGAGCCGTTGTTTTTTAATCGTTCGGTTTTTTGCATGCGCCGCCTCAACTGAGCGCTCCAAATTGCAGCGAGCCGGAAATGAATCAAGCCTGAAAATGACAAACTTGTAATCCTGCCGAAAACGCCAAGCGTTTCGAACGACGAAACCGACCGCTGGCGTCCGGATGCCTGGCCGCGAAATTCGACAAAGTCATTCACCCACGATACCCTGCCGGCGTGACGAATCTGCAAGTCGGCGGCATGAGCTGCAACAACTGCGCGCGTCACGTCACCGAAGCGATTCAGGGCGTGCCGGGCGTGCATAGTGCCACCGTGTCGCTCGAATCCGGACGCGCATCCGTCCGCTGGAATTCCGGCGCGCCACAAAATGTTCCCGTGGTCATTGCGGCCGTCAAAAAGGCAGGATACAAGGCGAAGGAAATCCAGGATGACGATTCCACCGGTGGGGAAACCAAATTCCCCAGCTGGCAGATCAACCTGTGGCTCGGGGTTACCATCACCGCCGTGCTGATGGCGGGCGAATGGGGTTTGGGCCTGGCCTCGACGCCCTGGTTTCAGTGGCTTGCCTTTGCCCTGGCCGGGGTGGTGCAGATATTTGCCGGGGCGCCATTTTATCGCGGCGCGTGGACCCAGCTCAAAACCGGCGGCTCGAACATGGACACGCTGGTCGCCCTCGGTTCGACCACCGCGTTCGGCTACAGCGCGTGGGCGTTGCTGGGTGGAAGCGGCGGCCATTTGTATTTCATGGAAGCCGCCGCCATCATCACCCTGATCAGCAGCGGTCACTGGCTGGAGGCCCGCGTCAGCCGGCGCGCATCGGGTGCCCTGGAACAATTGTTGCGGCTCGCGCCCCGGACAGCACGACGAAAATGTTCCGCCGGCGGAGAAACGGAAGTATCCGTCGCTGATCTGAAAATCGGCGATCTCGTCGTGCTCAAACCCGGCGATGGCGTGCCGGTGGACGGCGTGGTCACTGAAGGCGATTCGGCCGTGGACGAGGCGATGCTCACCGGCGAATCGGTTCCGGTGGACAAAAAGGCCGGGGGTGAACTATACGCCGGCACGGTGAATTTGAACGGCCGGCTGTTGATGCGTGTGACAGCCACCGGCGAAAGCACGGCCCTGGCCCACATCATTGCGGCCGTCCAACGTGCCCAGACCAGCCGCGCCGACATTCAGCGCCTCGGCGACCGGGTGAGCAGCGTCTTCGTGCCCTTGGTCGTCGTCATCGCTGTCGCCGCTGGAATTGGGTGGGGATTCGCCCCGGAATCGGCCGGTCGCGTCCACGATTGGTTGGCGCCATTTCTGTGGCACGCGATGAGGCCGGCCGGTGCGGGGGCGGGATTCATCGTCGTCGCGGCGGTCTTGATTGTAGCCTGTCCGTGCGCCATGGGTCTGGCCACCCCGGTGGCCATCATGGCCGGCGCCAATGCCGCCGCCCGCCGGGGAATTTTGATTCGCGACGGGGTGGCGCTTGAAAAGGCGGGCACCATCACCGCGGTGATTTTTGACAAGACCGGCACGCTGACCATCGGAAAACCAGAAGTGGCGGCACGGAATTCGGAGTTTGGGGTTCGAAGTTCGGATTGCGCCGCCTTGGCCGCAGCCCTGGCGCGTTCCTCAAGCCATCCCATCAGCCAGGCGATTGCCAAAATTTCGGCAGACGCAGTTCGAGTCACTGACTGGCGGGAAATCCGCGGTGCGGGCGTTGAGGCCAACATCGAACATCCCACATCGAACATCCAATCGCCAATGGGCAAAGCCCGGCTGGGTTCCCTCCGGTGGTTGAAGGAATCGGGCGTGGATCTCGGAGGAGGCGAGAAATTCATTGCGGAATGGTCGGGGCAGGGCGCCACCGTCGTCGGATTGGCTGTTGACGCATCGCTCGCCGGTTTGTTTGCCATCCAGGACACCGTAAAACCCGGAGCCCGCTCGGTGATCGAACAGCTGCACCGGCAGAACCTGAAAACTTATTTGCTCACCGGTGACAATGCGTTGACGGCCGCCAGCATCGCGGAGCAAACGGGCATTGAAGGGAAAAATGTTTTTGCCGGGGTGCGCCCGGAGCAAAAGGCGGCGTTCGTGAAAAAGCTCCAGGCCGAGGGCGAACGCGTGGCCTTCGTGGGCGACGGCCTCAACGATGCGCCGGCGCTGGAACAGGCCGACCTTGGCGTGGCCGTGAGCCGCGCCAGCGACCTCGCGCGCGAGGCGGCCGACATCATTCTGCTGAAATCGGAGATTGAGGCCGTGCCGGAGGCGCTCGGTCTGGCACGGGCGACCTTGCGGACGATCAGACAAAACCTGTTCTGGGCGTTTTTTTACAATGTGCTCGGCGTGCCGTTGGCGGCGCTGGGTTTCATGAGCCCGATTTTGTGCGCCGCGGCCATGGGGGTGTCGGACTTGATTGTGATTGGCAATGCCCTGCGTCTTTTAAAGCGTCGTTGAACGCCGGGGCCATGGCCCAATTCACGGAATGCGAAACTTCGCCGGTTCCCCGTTGATTTCCAGGGTCGCCGAATCTTCGCCGAGGTCGCTGAAGCGCACGGAGATCGGGCCTTCGGATGTTTGCATCAAAACCGCTTCACCCAGCAAGACCGTATACGTCCTGGCTTCGGTTTGAACCGTCACGGCCGAATGGGCGCCATTTCGGGTTACACCTTTGACGGAAAAATATTGGGACAGGTTTTCCTCCGGTTCTGCCGGGACTGGCTGGGTCGCCACGTTGGTCGGCTCGCCGGGGGCGGGTGAATTGGCTTTGAAGCCGGTGGTTGCCATCGGTTTTGCGGCAACGGGTTTTGCCGCGGGGGCCGATCCGTTGGCCGGCTGGACGGCGGGTGGGCCTTTCGCTCTGGTTTCCGGTGGCGGCCCAGCCGCTTCAAATTCACCGGGGGTTTGTACGCGTGGCCGCAAGTCGCCCATGAGCGACGTCAGA
Source organism: Verrucomicrobiia bacterium (assembly GCA_049280815.1). Classification (GTDB taxonomy): domain Bacteria; phylum Verrucomicrobiota; class Verrucomicrobiia; order Limisphaerales; family UBA11358; genus UBA11358. The sequence goes on from JBAPQW010000022.1 coordinate 131,100, forward strand.
AGGAGCAGGTTCACCGCGAACAGGAGTGCGCGGGCTATGGCGACGGTGAAGAGGACATCGACGTAATCCGCGCCGGTGACTTTTTTGACACGATACAACAGCACGATGAACACGATCGGGCTGGAAATATAAGTGACGAGGACGATGCCGAGGAGTTGCCCCAAAACAATTTGCAGGATCAGGCCCAGGCCGGTCGCGAGCGCCGCGGCGCCCAGCACCCTCACCAAACTGAATCCGAAGTTCTGGTCGAGCTTCTGGATTTTGATCATCAGCCAAAGCAGCCCAAAGAGGATCACCGTTTGAATGGCAAACTCAATGCCTTGGAACAGGAGCTCAGCCAGCATGGAGTTATTCTTTCGCGGGACCGTTAAAAATGACAATATCTTTCTGTCGCCCGGGAATCGTTGGATACCTTCTGGAATGGAATGGTTTGCGGGAAGGGGCAACGTTGGGCGAGAATGCGCGCGTCCTATGAATCACTCTTGGGCAACATTCGTTGAAATAACGGCGACACCGTTCGAGCAGGTTGCGCTGATTTGGGGCATTGTGCCGCTGTATTTCGGCCTGTTGCTGAATGAATTGACCTCCGACCAGGCGAATTTCCGCACCGCGATCCAGACCGGTTTCAGTTTTCTTTGGGCCGGCACGCAATGGCTCTACCCCTGTTTTGTGCCCCATGCGGCGCACGGGCAATATCTCGAGCTCCATGGCCTGTTGCCCGTCAATCTGCTCGTCACGTTTCTCGTGCTGGCACTGGGCGTCGTTGCGCTGGCCAGTGGCATCCGGAAAAAATATCCGAAGCACTTGCGATTTCTGGGCCATACGCGATTTGCAAATTATTTCATGATCACGATTTTTCCGATGCAGGCGCATGTGCTGGCGTGGACGTGGGAACGGCTGTTGGCGGTCGGATTGTTCGCCGTGCCGGTCTGGCTGGTGTTGCACTTTGGACTGATGCCCATCCGGGGCCGGTGAAAATCCCTATTCCTCGCCGTTGCCGGCGTCCATCTTGCGTTCCCAGCGCCGCGGCGTGCGCTCGGGCAGGCTCGTGTCCACCTTGGCGTAGTAGGTTTCCTCCCCAAACCGCGCGTCGGCTTCCTGCTGCAATGTTTGGGAGGGGGTGACGCTGAAGCGCTCGTTCGTATCCATGAAAATGATCTCGCCGCCGGGCCGTTTGAAACACAGGAGCAACGGGCATTTGCCGGCATGCGCGGCGACCAGCTCGCGCACGGACTCCAGCTGTTCCGGCTTCAAGTGCGCCGTGTGCAACCGCAGATGGACCTGCCGGGTAAACTTTCTCGGCGCGTCCTCCAGCGGCATGATTTCCTGCGGGAAAATTTTCGGGCGGTCCTCGCCGGTGTTCACCTCGCCCACGACGAGGATCGCCTTGTTCAGCACGAGCAGCCCGCGATATTTCTCGTAGTTCTCGTTCATGCAGAGCACCTGTACGGAACCTTCGAGGTCTTCGAGGGTGACCATCGAATACGGTTTGCCGCTTTTCTTCGACACGCCGTTCTGCACCGCGGCGATCAGGCCGCCGATGCGCGTCAGGCTGCGACTGGCCAGTTCCGCAAGCTTCGCGGTGTTCGTCAGCGTGTATTTCTCAAGAATCGGCGCAAACGGGGTCAGCGGATGGCCGGTGACATAGAAACCCAGCAACTCCTTTTCGTGGGCGAGCAATTCGTGCTGCGGCCACTCCGGCAGGTTGCTGATGGCCTCCGGCATGGGCGGCGCCTTTTCCTCCAGCATTCCGAACATCGTCTCTTGTTTTTTTTGGCGGTCCGCCATAATCCCGGCAGCTCGGGTCATGACATGATCAATTCCGCCGAACATTGTTGCCCGTGTTTGTCCAAAGCAATCACAGGCACCGGATTTAATGAGAGCCTCCAAAATTTTCCGGCTTACCGTACGGCCATCCACACGTTCGCACAAATTGGACAATGATGTGAATTTTCCGCTGTCATTGCGCGCATTTAAAATGGTTTCGACAGCGACCTCACCCACGCCTTTGATTGCCGCCAAGCCGAAGCGGATGGCCCATTTCGGAGCGCGGCTGTCCCCAGCCGCAGCAGCCCCGGCGGCCGGATCAGCTCCAAAATTTTCGGACTCTGCCTTCGCATTCGGGAGAGCTGCGGCTGGGACAGCCGCGCTCCGTTCCGCCGGCGCGAAATGGACCTGGCTCTCGTTTACATCCGGGCCGAGCACTTCGATGCCAAAGGCCCGCGCCTCGTTGATGTACTGGCTCAACTTGGCGGTGTCAGCCATGTCGTTGGTCATCATGGCGCAGAAGAACTCGACCGGATAATTGGCCTTCAGGTACGCGGTCTGATACGCGACGATGGCATAGGCGGCGGCGTGCGACTTGTTAAAACCGTAGCCGGCGAATTTTTCCAGCAAATCAAAAATCTCGTTCGCCTTTTTTTCGGGGATCTGGTTTTTTTCCCGGCAGCCCTTGACGAAAATGGCGCGTTGCTTGGCCATTTCCTCCAGCTTTTTTTTGCCCATGGCGCGCCGGAGCAAATCCGCGCTGCCGAGCGTAAAGCCCGCCAGCACCTGGGCGGCCTGCATCACCTGCTCCTGATAAATCAAAATGCCGTAGGTCTCGCGCGCAATCGGTTCGAGCAACGGATGTTCGTATTGGATCTCGATTTCACCATGTCGCCGTTTGATGAATTCAGGGATCAGTTCCATCGGGCCGGGCCGGTAAAGCGCCACCAGCGCCGTGATGTGCTCGACGGAGCTGATCTGAAACTTGCGGCACAAATCCCGCATCCCGCCGGATTCCAACTGGAACACGCCGAGCGTTTCCGCGCGGTTGAGCAGGTCGTAGGTCTTTTGGTCGTCGAGCGGCAGGTGGTCAATCGGCACTTCGAGGCCGTGGGTGCGCTTGACCATTTCGCACGTGTTGCGGATGACCGTGAGCGTTTTCAGCCCGAGAAAATCCATCTTCAGCAGACCGAGGTCGCCGACGGGGTTCATCGCGTATTGGGTGACGAGCGTGCCGCTTTCGTCCTGCTTGAGCGGCAGCAAATTCACCAGCGGCTGGTCGCCGATGACGACGCCGGCGGCGTGGACGGAGGCATTGCGCGTGAGGTCTTCAAGGATGAGCGCGGTGTCAATCAGCTCGCGCGTGACTTCCTCGGTCTGGTAAGCCTCCTTGAATTCCGGGGATTGCTTGAGCGCCTTCGTCAGGTCCATTTTCAGGTCGAACGGGATCATTTTGGCCAGCCGGTCGCATTCGCCATAGCTCAAGCCCATGACCCGGCCGACATCGCGCACGACGGACTTCGCGCCCATCGTGCCGAACGTGATGATTTGCGCGACGGAATCGCGGCCATATTTCTCACGGACATACTCGATGACATCGGCCCGCCGGTCGTCGGCGAAATCGATGTCGATGTCGGGCGGGTTGACGCGCTCGGGATTGAGGAAGCGCTCGAACAGCAGGCCGTAACGGATGGGGTCCACGTTCGAAATCTCCAGCAGATAGGTGACAATCGATCCGGCGGCGGAACCGCGCGCCACACAGGCAATGCCGCGCTCGTGCCCGTAGCGGATGAAGTCGCCCACGATGAGGAAATAACTGATGAACCCGGTTTTCTCGATGACCGTGAGTTCAAGCTGCAGGCGATCGATGAGGGTTTTGATGGCGGTGGCGATGGCGGGGGTTTTAATGTCGTAGCAAGCGACGGGAGGAGGCTCACTCTTGTTTTGTTCAATGTCATCCGGATTTGATTTGAGCCTCGTTACCTCGGCGGCTGCGGAAGAATTGAACGTCGGCAGCCGGGTGGGGTCATCAATGCCGTCCACGACAAAATCCTTCCCCTCGGCCCGGGCGTGAATCGTATAACGGCGGAACAAGCCCTCGGCAATCAGCTTGCGCAGATATCCCTCGCGCGTGAAATGTTCCGGCGGCGTGAAGACCGGGTAATGCAGTTTGCCAAATTCGATTTCCAGATTGCATTGCTCGGCGACGGCCAGGGTGTTGGTGACCGCTTCCGGCGTGTCGGCGAAGCGCGCCTTCATTTCCTCGGCCGTGCGCAGATAAAACTGCTCCGGCTCGTAGCGCATTCGTTTCGTGTCGGCCAGCTGCGTCTGCGTGCCGATGCAAATCAGGCAGTCGTGCGCGTGCGAATGGCTTTTCTCGATGTAATGAACGTCGTTGGTCGCGATCAGCTTGAGGCCGAATTCCTTCGCCCACAGGATCAAATGCCTGTTGACCTTCGCCTGCTCGGCAATTCCATGGTTTTGCAGTTCAAGATAAAAATTGTCCGGGCCCAGCGTCTGCTTGAACCAATCCACCGCTTCACGGGCTTTGTCCAGCTGGTCTTTGAGGATCAGGTCCGGGATTTCGCTGGCGAGACAGCCGGACATCGCGATCAAGCCTTCCTTGTGGGCCGCCAGAATTTCCTTGTCGATGCGCGGCTTGTAATAATATCCCTCCACATGCGCCGCGGTGGTCAGTTGGATGAGGTTTTGGTAGCCGGCCTTGTCCTTGGCCAGCAAGCCAAGATGATGATAAACGTCCCGTCCGGCGCCGCTCGTTTTCTTCTCCAGCCGGCTGCCGGGGGCGACGTACACCTCGCACCCGACGATGGGTTTGATTCCCTTTTCCCGCGCCGCTTGGTAGAAGTCGATGACCCCGTGCATGGCGCCATGATCGGTGATGGCGAGCGCGGGGAACTTCAATTCATGGGCCTTGTCCACCAGCCGGTCCAGCCGGCAGGCGCCATCGAGCAGGGAATACTCGGTGTGCAGATGGAGATGAACAAAGTCCGCGTGCGACATGGCTCCACGTTACCTCCCGGCAGGGAGGGCACGCAAGGCGGAGCTGCGGACAAATCGTTACGGCAACACAATCAGGCGATAAAACCGTTGGGCATCGGCTCCCGGCGTGTCAGTCGCGGATGCAGTGGAGCCGGTTGCAGGCACGGGATTGCCCAGATTGATCCACGTGCCCTGGAACAGGTTGGTTCTATATTGAACCTGATAGGCCAGTCCGGACATGGCGGTCCAACTGAACCCGATGGTGTTGCTGGATTGGGTCAACGATTGGAACACGGCCGGCGGGATGGGCACCACGCTGACGTCGTCGAGGCCGAAATAATTCGGGTCATTTTGGAAACCGAATTGAAGGACGGTGCTGCTGGCGGCAGCCGTGACGATGAATTGGAGGTTCGTCCATCCAAAAGCAGGCGGGTTGCTCAGACTATAAATCGCACCGGCGCCCCAGTTCACGAGGAATTGGGTGGGTGTCCCGCCAATGGAATTATTCAGCCAGAACGACAACAAATAGGCTTGGCCAGGGAAGGTCGCCAGCGTCTGGGAAAGATAACCCATCGAGCCGACCGGGCCCAGTTCGGCGCCGTAAATGCCGGAGTGAACATAGGATGAATTGCCGCTCGTGACAGAGGTGGACGTGGTATTCCCGGTCTGGGTCCAATTGATGAAACTACCCGCCTCGAACCCGCCGTTTTGAACCAGCTGGGGTGGCTGCACCATCAAGGTGAACTGCCGGGTTTGCGCGTAATGGCTGTTGAGATTGGTGAACCAGAGGCTGGCCGTGTAAGTTCCCGCCACCAGATTGCTGGCATTGGCATTGAGGCTCACGGTTGCCGCCGCGGCCGGCCCGCCCGCGGTCAAGGTGCCGCTGGCCGGTGAAACATTCAGCCAGAGCGAGGTGTTGATGACCGACCAGTTCAGCGACAAGGCGCCGTAATTAGTCAGGGTGAAATCCTGGGAGGTCACGCTAAACGGACCGCCCGGTCCGCCACTGGCGGTGAAACCGGTTAGCGGTGTGATTTGCAGGGCATCGGGAATATAGGCGAATGACACCGGGTCGGAACTGATGCCGTTGGCCACCACCACCAGCGAATACGTGCCCACCGGCAGGCCGGCGGGCACGGTGAAATCGGTGCTTTCAGGTGTGCTGCCGGTCATGACCCCGGTGCTGCTCCAATTGACGGTCCGGGCATAATAAACGTTGCCAGTCGAATTGGTCATCCGGATGAGCGGATAATTGCTGTTCATCTGGGCGTCATCGCCATAAGCCGCGCCTTCAGAGATGCCGTTGAGCAGGGTACCGGTCAGATGATAGGAGCCGTCGAGATTGGTGGTGATGCCGGTGATGGCCGGCTTCCCGGCGGTCAGCGGTGCGCCGGAAGGCTGATAAACATAAAGCTGGCTCCCATAGTAGGTGAACAGCACGGTGCCGTCCGGAAGGTCGAGCATCCGCGTGTCGTAAGACGGACCGGACAGGATAAGCCCTGTGGGGCCGCTCACCTGGGTGAAGGCATTGGCCACCGGGTCATATTCGTAAAAGCTGGTGGGTGAAGTGTAGGTGCTGTTGGTCGGGGCCGGAGAAACCGCGCAAAGAATCACGCCGTTGACCATCATGGCGGCCGGCGCATCGGGCGTTCCCTGTGCGTTGGGGATGTCAGGTCCGGCGGTCCAGACCCCGGCATTGGTGGTGCCGGAAGGAGTATAAAAGACCGTGTGTCCGGTGCCGCCGAGATAAAATGCCCGCCCGTCCGGCAACAAGAAAGCCGCTCCTTCTTCGGATAGAAAGGGGTCATAAACCGCCACGGGCAACACGCCGTCATTGACCCACTTGTTTAATGCCGGAATGTAACGTTCCGAACTGGTGCCAAACGGATCCACGGTCAGAATGCTATCGTCGGGCAGTTTGACCCAGCTGGCTTCGTCCTGATAGCCGCCCCGGTAAAGAGTCGGACCGGCGGACCAAGTATTAACCGTGGGATTGTAAATGACCGTTCCGCCATAGGTGGCGGGTTCGACCGGGGACACCAGCACATTGCCGTTGGGCAGGATTTTGGAAATGGAGTCATAGAACAGCTTTTGGCCCGCGGGAGGAGGTGGCGTGGGCGTCCAGGTGTCGCTCCCCGGATCATATACTTCTGCCGAGTTTGTGCCGGTGCCGTATTCCGCCCCGGCAATGAAAACGCGGCCATCCCGCAAGACGTCCGAAGAATAATAAAGCCGGGTGTAATTCATCGGGGTCAGCGTGGACCAGGTCCCGTTGACATAGCTGCCATGAATATCCGGCGTGAGCCGGCACCAGGCGTTTCCCGACCCGTTCTGGGCCATGACCGTGCCATCGGTCAGCAACAGCATGGTCCCGATGCCGCCGGGCGCATAGTTCGCCAATGCGGTCCAGGTGCCACCCCTCGTGTTCAGCCCCGGCATCAACAAGCCTCCGGCCGCCAGCATCCATGCCCCCCGGCGGCAGAAACCATTCGCCAAAAGAAATCCGGTGAACCGCGCAAGAAATATTTCAATTCGCATAGACCTCCTTGGGTAACAACCATGCCATGACGATGTTTTCATCCTCCTGATTTTAAGTTTCAAACTATCTAATAAATTTAGGAAAAGTCAAGTGGGTCAGCCCGCTGGGCCTGTTCTCGAGGGTTTTGGGGTCGAGGCATGGCGAAATCCAATGGTCAAATCGACCTCGAATCCCGCCCGGCAACGCCCGAGCTCCGTCGCCGTTTCACCCGGCGATGGGGCCGGATCAAATTTCAGACTCAGCCTTTATCGTTGTTTCCGCGATACGGTTTGATTATCCTGTTGTTCATGGGAAGTAAACTGCGCGCCGTGAAAGTGGGAATTAAAAAAAATCGCCCCAAAAAAGAAAAGGTGGTGCCGGTCAACACCACCAACAATCCTTATCATGTGCTGTCCCCCGGGGATTCGATTCCGGAAATGTGCCACGCCTACATCGAGTGCCCGATGCGGAGCAAGATCAAGTACGAGCTGGAAAAGAAGTCAGGGTTCCTGCAGATCAGCCGCATGTTGCACAGCGCGGTGCATTACCCGAGCAATTACGGTTTCATTCCCCAGACCTATTGTCAGGACCACGACCCGTTGGACATCCTGGTGCTGTCCCAGGAACCGGTGATCCCCGGCTGCGTGATGAAGGCGCGCCCCATCGGCATGTTGCGCATGATTGACCAGCACCTGGAGGACATCAAGATCATCGCCGCGCACGCCGACGATCCGATGTTCTCAAACTACAACGACATTTCCCAGTTGCCGCCGCACGTGCTGCTGGAGATCCGCCATTTCTTTGAAATTTACAAGGAGCTGGAAAAGGCGGACCTGCCGGAGGTGGAGGAATTCCAGGGACGTATTGATGCCTACCGCGCCATCCGCTCGGCGCTGGCGCTCTACCAGCGCCATTTGCCCCAACTGCTCAAGGGCGAATACCCGGACGTCTGAACACAGTGCGGAGTGCTGCCGGTTGTTCTGCCACCGGATTTTCTATTTCTTGAAGAAGTCCTTGATCACCGCGACCACGCGCTGGATTTGTGCGTCGGTCAATTCCGGAAAAATCGGCAGGCTGAGGCATTCGCGTGCGGCTTTTTCGGCGACGGGGAAATCGCCGGCCTTGTGTCCGAGACTTGCGTAGCACTTCTGCAGGTGCAAGGGCAGCGGGTAATGCAACGCGCAGCCGACGCCATTGGCTTCGAGGTGTTTCTTCAAATCATCGCGGCGCGGATGGCGGACCACGTAAAGATGATACGCGCTTTCCCCCCAGGCGGCCTCGCGCGGCAGTTGCAACGGCGTGTCCGCCAGCAGCTCCTGGTAGCGATGCGCCACCCGGCGGCGTTCCGCCGTCCACTTCGCCAGGTGTTTCAATTTTACGCCGAGCACTGCACCCTGGATGCCCTCCATGCGGTAATTGTATCCGACTTCATCGTGATAATAGCGCACGGTCGAGCCGTGCTCGCGCAGGGAGCGGGCGCGCTTGTCGAAAGCGGCATTGTTGGTCACCAGCGCGCCGCCTTCGCCGCAGGCCCCAAGATTTTTGCCCGGATAAAAACTGAAGCAGGAAATTTCGCCAAAGGTGCCGACGGTTTTGCCCTTGTATTTTGCGGCATGCGCCTGGGCGGTGTCCTCGACAAGTGGTAATTTATGTTTTTTACAAATTGCCAGAATCGGGTCCACGTCAAACGGGTGGCCGTAGAGATGCACGGGCATGACCGCCTTGGTGCGCGGTGTAAGGGCCCGCTCCAGCAGCTTGGGATCGAGATTGAAGGTGGCGTCGTCCACGTCCACAAAGACCGGTTTCGCGCCGGCATAGGAAATCGCCCAGCTCGTGGCCACGAATGTGAACGGCGAGGTGACGACCTCATCGCCGGGGCCGACGCCAAGCAGCAGCATCGCCACGTGCAGCGCCGAGGTGCCGCTGTTGAAACCGGAGCAATGTTCCGCCCCGATGAACCGGGCGAAGTCCTTTTCAAACTGCGCCACGTCGGGGCCGAGACAGAAGGAGCAAAGATCAATGTTCCGCGCGATGGCGGCGTCAATTTCCTTGCGGAGCGGGCGCAGTTGTGCGGGCAGGTCGAGATAGGGAATTTTGTCAGTCATGGCTTTCCTGTGGTTGCCTTTTCGACGAAATTACCGCAGCCGGCCGGACTTCACAATTCAAACTTTACGTTCCAAGGGACGGCCGGGTGGGCGGGCCAGCATCAACCGCAATTGCTCAAAAACCTGTTCCGGCCTGATCGCCGCCAGGCAATGATTCGCGCCCTGGCAAACGGCCGCCGCGCCGCTGCAGGAGCAAGGGCTGCCGATGAGCAAACGGTGGTGACCGCCAATCGGCGCCCAAAGCACCGGTGACGTGGCTCCGAACAGGGCCAGGGTCGGCACCCCCAGACCGGCGGCAAAATGCAGCGGACCGGTATCGCCGGCCACAAACACTGTGGCGCGCTTGAGTACCGCAAGATACAAAGCCAGGTCGGGAATCGGCTGCAACACCGGCGCGCCCGGGGCCAGCCGCTTGAAATCATCCAGCAATGCTTCCTCCCGCACACCGGTGCCGGTGGTAAAAATCAATTTGAGCCCGGCGGCCGCGGCCAGTTGATAAAGCGCCGCCCAGTGCGTCAACGGCCACTCTTTTTTCGGCTGGCTGGACGCCAGGTGGCAGATGATTTGTGGCTCCGGCAGGATGCTTTGAGCAGGCGCTTCCCGGTTGGGGTCGGTGTGAATTTCCGTTTCGAGCGAACGGGTGGAATGGATGCCCCACGGCGACAAGAGGTGCAATGAGCGCGCCGTTTCATGCCGGTCCAGCGGCGCGGGCGTGACCCGTTGCGTGTAACAGAAACGGCGGCCGAGGAACCCGCCCGGATTAAACGGTCCGAGCCGTTCGCGCGCGCCGCACAGCCGGCTTAGAATCGCGCCGCGGTCGCCGCCGCTGAACTCGACCGAGCGGTCAAAGTGTTCCGCCCGCAACGCGCGGATGACCGGCCAGGATTGGCCGATGCGGGCGTGGCCGCGCTGGCGCGGCATCAGCCACAGGCGCGTCAGCCATGGCAGGTGGCACAACAGCGGCGCGACCTCCTCCGGCACCAGCAGGTGCAGGGCGCAGTCGGGATATTGCTCGCGGATCGCGCGCAGCGCGGGAACCACCAGCACGGTGTCGCCGAAATACCGGAACTGAATCGCCAGAATTTTCAGCGGTTTTTGCATCAGCCGATCGTCAGCCCGGTTGGGTTCCGCCCTGAAACTGGAGTTCGCAAAGCTTTTGGTAAATGCCGCCGCGCTGGGTCAATTCCGCATGCGTGCCGGTTTCCGCAATGCGTCCCTGGTCGAGCACGACAATGACATCGGCGTGGATGATGGTCGAGAGGCGGTGCGCGATGCAAAAAGTGGTGCGGCCTTTCATCAAGGCGTCGAGTTCGCCTTGAACCTGCCGTTCGACCTCGGCATCCAGCGCGTTGGTGGCTTCGTCCAGAACCAGGATCGGCGCGCTTTTCAAAACGGCCCGGGCAATGGCGAGGCGCTGGCGCTGGCCGCCGGAAAGCATGATCCCCTTTTCCCCGATGACGGTGTTGAAGCCTTCCGGCCGCTGCATGATGAATTCGTAGGCTTTGGCGAAACGGGCGGCCGCGATGATTTCGTCGTCGGTCGCGCCGGGCCGGCCCAGTTCGATGTTCCGGCGGATGGTGTCGTTGAACAAAATGTTTTCCTGTGCGACGACGGCAATCTGGTTGCGCAAATCCCGCGTGGAAAATTCGCGGAGGTCAACCCCGCCGATTTTGATCGCGCCGTGGGTGGGGTCGTAAAAGCGCAGCAGCAGGTTGGCCAGCGTGGTTTTGCCGGAGCCGGTCTTGCCGACGAACGCCACGAGCTGGCCGGACTTGACGTTGAGGTTGATATTGTGCAGCACCACCTTTTCGCCGTAGCTGAAATCGACGTTTTGAAACGCGATGTCCGCGTGGGAGGCGTGGAGCATTTTCGGCTCCGCGGGTTCGGGCACGGAATTCTGGGTGGCGAGCAGTTCAAAAACGCGCTCGCTGGCGGCCCGGGCCTGGGCCAGCTGATTGTGCAGCCGCGAAAGGTTTTTCATGGGCGGATACATCAGGAAAATGCTCAGCACCAGCTGGGCAAAGTCGCCGGTGCTGGGCCGGGAGCTGGCATAGGAATTCATATAAACCAGCGCCAAAGCCACGCCGGTCGCGCCCAGCAGGTCAATGATGGGCGAAGTGATTTCATTGGCCCGGACGATGCGCATGTAATCCCCGGAGGAGCGGCGGGCGGTGGCGCGGAATTCGTCGGTGACGACGGATTCGAGGTTGTAGGCCTTGACGACGCGGTGCCCGGTGAAGGCCTCGCTCATCACCTGCATCAGGCCGGCGTTCTGCCGTTGCAGGTCGCCGCTGGAACGGCGGACTTTTCTGCTGAAAATGGAGAGCGGGATGATGCAGACCGGCAAAACCATCAGCGAGATCAGGGTCATGCTGCGCGTTTCCGGACGCCACAACAAGGCGGCCAGAATGCTGACGAGGGTGACCGGGTCGCGGACAATCACCGACGTGGCTCCGCTGAAGATGTTCTGGAGCGCCGAGGTGTCGCTCATGATGCGGGAGATGAGTTCGCCGCTGCGATTCTGGCTGAAAAAACCGGCGGAGAGGTTCAGCAGATGGGAGAACAATTTGACGCGCAGATCGTTGACGGCGCGAATGGCCGTCCATTGCAGGAAGTAAGTGTTCAAGTAGGACACGAGCCCCCGCACAAACATGACGACGGGAATCATGGCGATCAGGACAATGGCTGCGCCGTGATGCTCGTGCTGGCCGCGTTCCATGGCGATGCGGGCATCGTGCAGCCATTGCACGAAAAACGCCGGGAGCGAATGCCATTGTTCCTCCAGCGGCTTCTGGTCGGCCGCGGGGAACACCACGCTGGCCACGAAGCTGATGGTGATGATCATCACCGGGGCCATGAGTCCGGCCAGGATGCCGGTCAGCACGCCGAGAAACAGCCGCCCGCGATAGGGCCGCGCGAGTTCCCAGATTTTGCACAGGAAAGAAATCACAAAGACCGGAGTATGTCCGCCGCCCGCGCCGCACGCGAGAAATTTTCCGTCCGCGAATATCACCAGGTCGGTGCCCACAAACGAAAAAACATTGCGCCAACGGGTTGCGGCTTGACGCCGGGAAAACGGACGCCAATGATGCCAACGCCCAATGCAAACCGTGGATATCAGCGTTATCATCGTGACGTTCAATTCCGCTGACTGCATCGATGCCTGTGTGGCATCGGTACAGGCACAATCCGATGTTTCGTTTGAGATCCTCATCGTGGATAACGCCAGCGCGGATAATACGCTGGCCAGGCTAAACAAGTTGAAATGCCGGGTGATTCCCAGTGCGGAAAACCTCGGCTTCGGGTCCGGCTGCAATCTGGGGTTTGCCGCGAGCTATGGGCGCTACCTGTATCTGCTCAATCCTGATGCCCGGCTGGTGGGAGGGCACGGGCTCGCTGAGCTTTGTCGCCAGATGGACGCAAATCCTTCCTGGGGCATGGCAGGAACGCTGATCCGCGCCGTTGACGGAAAGTCTGCAAGCCCGCCGGCCCATGATTATCCCGGCCAACGCCACGTGCATCGCGACTTTTCCAGATTACCCGGAGACATCGCCTGGGTTTTGGGCGCCAGCATGATTGTCCGGCGCGAACTTTACGAAAAACTCGGCGGCTTCGATCCCGGCTTTTTTCTTTACAGCGAGGAGACTGATTTTTGCCTGCGTTTGCGCGAACTCGGCTCCGCGATCGGCTACATTCCCGGGGTTGCCGTTGACCATATCGGAGGCGCGAGCGAAGACCCGCGGGATCCTTACGAGGTCTCGACGCGGAAACTGAAAGGATTACTGCGATTTCGGCAAAAACACTATCCGGCGGACGACTGCATATTTCTGGCGGAACGTGATCGACGGCGCGCCCGGATGCGGATGATTTGGAATGGACTCCTGGCCCGGCTACAACCGCCTCGCTCCAAGGCTTGGCGGGAACAACGGCGATATCGGGGTGTCTGGGAAGTTTCCAGAAATTTCCTGAAGCAAACGGATGCCAAAGGCTGAATTTTTACGGTCAGGTGCGACTGGATTTTGCCGGTGACTGCCTGTACGGCGGTGGAAACGTAAACGGCAATTTACCCGGGCCAGTTCTCAGTTCCAACTTGTTGCCGTTGCGGTTGGCGCTAGTCTATTGCCGATGGCCGCATCCAGTCCGGAAAATTTTCTCCAGCGCACCCAGGGTGCCCGGAAGGTCATGGTGCTTGACCTTGGCTTTTTGGGTGACACGGTGCATCTGCTGCCCGCGCTCTGGATGGTGCGGCAGGCGTATCCGCAGGCCGAACTCCATGTCACCGTTGCGGCGCACATCACGTCGCTCCTGGAGTGCGCCCCTTGGGTTGACCGCGTCTGGGGCTACATGCGCTATCCGCGCCATGCCTCGCTCAAGGAGAACTGGCAGATGGTTTCACGCCTTCGCCGCGAAAAGTTTGACGTGCTGATCAATCTCAACGGTTCCGACCGTTCCAGCTGGCTGTCTTTTTTCAGCGGGGCCCGTGAACGGCTGGGCCGGGTGCCGGGCAACGGGGGCCCGCCGTTCTGGCGCCGGATGTTCACTGCGACGGTGTCGCATCCATTTGGCGGCGAGCCGGTGTATCTGCAACGCTGTCATTGCCTGGCCCAGGCCGGCTTTCCTTTTGCCCAGCCGGAGTTTCACGTCGAGATCAATCCCCTTCATTTGCAGGCGGCGCGAATTTCACCGGCGGATACGGGCACTTATTTTCACATCAGTCCGTTCACGACGGCGGATTACAAGGAATTGTCGCCGACGCAACTGACGGAATTCCTGGTTGCGCTCAGAAACAGCTTCCCGGATAAGAAGCTGGTTTTGTCCTGCGCGCCGACGGAACGGGAAAGGAAAAAAATGGCGGAACTGCTGGCGTTGCTGCCGCAAGAACCCTGGCGGGTGTTTGCCGGTGATTTGAGTTTGGTGCAACTGGCGGCGCTCATTCAGCACGGGGCTTTGCATTTTTGCGGCGACACCGGGACGCTGCACCTGGCGTTGATGACGGGGACGCCGTCCATTGCCTGGTTCTGGCCCAACCCCGGCATGCAAGTTTGGTTGCCTGTCGGCGACCGTTGTCGCACCATCGTTGGCGTCAATGAAAGCGGCGCAAAATATTTGTGCCGGGTGGAGACCACTGAACTGGTGCACGCCGCCCAAACCATGCTGAGCAGTGCCGCGATCGCAAAACAATTGATGCCATGACCCGGGAACCGCGCCTGCCCCTATCCGTCTGCATGATCGCCGGCAACGAAGCCCATCGTATCCGCCGCGCGCTGGAAAGCGTCGGGGGATGGACCAGCGAGATCATCATCCTGCTTAACGACGATGTCCGCGATGGCACTGACCAAATCGCCGAAGCCGCCGGCGCAAAAATCTTTCGCGAGCCGTGGAAGGGCCACATCGACCAAAAAAATTCCGCTGCGCAAAAGGCCTCGCAGGAGTGGATTCTAGGGCTGGATGCCGACGAGGTGGTTTCGCCGGAGTTACGGATGGAAATTCAACAACTGTTTGCCAGACCGGAGAAACTCCGGGGCTTCGCCGCCTGGAGTTTTCCGCGATGCACCTTTTATTGCGGACGCTGGATTCGCCATGGCGACTGGTATCCCGACCGCCAGACCCGTTTGTGGCGGCGCGGCGCGGCAGAATGGGGCGGCGTAAACCCGCACGACAAACTGCTGGTGCAGGGCAAAGCCGGCAGGCTGAAATCAAACCTACAGCATTTCAGCAATGACTCGGTGAACGCCCACATTCAGAAAATCATTCCTTTTACCGATGAATATGTCCGGCAACACCCGCCAACCAGTCCGGGTTCGCAGCTGGCCGGGCTGGCGGTTCGTCCGATCTGGCGGTTCGTCCGCGCCTACTTTTTCCGCCTGGGATTTCTGGATGGCTGGCAGGGGGGATACATTGCGTGGTTGAACGCCTTTTCCACCGCCAGCAAATATGCCAAGTTGCGCGAAAGTCAGTTCAAGCCGCGCAGTTTCCGATGAAAATATCCCTGCTGATCAGCACCTACAACCGTCCCGAGGTGTTGGCCAAGTCACTCGCCGGCGTCGCGCTCCAGCGCCGGGCTCCCGATGAAGTTCTAATCGCGGACGATGGCTCAACGCAACCCACCCGCGATTTGGTCGGGGCGTGGGCCAAAGCACAGCCGTTTCCAGTGAAGCACATCTGGCACGAAGACGCCGGGTTCCGCAAAACGGTCATTCTGAACAAGACCGTTGCCGCCGCCAGCGGCGATTATCTCATTTTTACCGATGGCGATTGCGTGCCACATCCGAAATTTGTCGCCGACCATGCGGCGCTGGCCGAAAAAGGTTTCTGGGTGCAAGGCCGGAGATGTTTCGTGAAAGAGGCTTTCGTGCCGGATTTTGAACCTGCCCGGACCAACCGGTTCTTCTGGATGCTGGCCGGACGCATCAGCGGCGCCGCCAAGGGGATTCGCCTGCCGTTTCCGGTGGTCCGGCGTGATCAGAACCAGCGGGGGATCATCGGCTGCAACATGGCGTTCTGGCGCGATGATCTTGTGGCGGTGAACGGTTTCGATGAGGATTATTCCGGCTGGGGAATTGGCGAGGATTCCGACGTGGGGACACGGCTCTATCATTTGGGCCGCCCGCGCAAGTTCGTTTATGCCCACGCCGTCGTTTACCATTTGAACCATCCGCCGCCACCGCGCGGCCATGTTCCCGGCAGTCAGACGCGTTTGCAGGAAACCATCCAGTCCAAAAAAATCCGATGCGAACGGGGGCTGGATCAGTATCGATGAGCGCTCACTGGAAATCACCCGGGCAATCCGGTTTACTCGCAACGGGGAAACCGGCGAGATTTCCCAGGCCAACAACGTGAGCCGGGTTTTCCGGCAAAGGGCCGGCTCTGATGCCGCTGGTGCCGGCTAGAGCGTTTTCAAAAAATGTGTAGCCGCCGACGTCAGTCGGCGCCAATCGAATAATGCAGGATGAATATGGCGCGAACTGACGTTCGCGGCTACGAGATTAATTAAATTGC
>JBAPQW010000023.1:0-2827 GCA_049280815.1 Verrucomicrobiia bacterium
GTGGCGTTACTGGCTTGTCGGGGTGGCGTCCGAACCTTTGCGGCTGCGTGTGGCTGGCGAATGTCGCTGGCCTGCTTTGTAGGCACTCTGGCCGCCGTGCCGGGCTGCAATGGCGATGCTGGCGCATCGCCGGATTGTTTTCCGGTAAGGGTTAGCTCGCTGGCGATTTCGATTTCAGGCTGGCCTCGAATTCTTCCCGTTCGCTTGGAGTCATCATTATTACCTTGGCGATGTGCGGTCCGCGTGAACGATATGGAGAATCTTCTGTTGGTGGCGGCGTGACACTGCCCGCCGACGTAACAGTCGGCACTGGCGTGGCCGGCGGCGTGGATTTCGCGGCCACGACTGGAACACTTTGAGGCTTAACCGGAGTATTGATAGCGGGCGCGGTTTTCGCCCGTTTCCGCCGTTTGCGCTTTTTGCCGTCTTCCAGGACGATGCGGCCGTATTCGGCCACACGCGCTCGACTGGTTTTTACCCCATTTTGTATCAGCAATTCGGCAATGACGGAATAGGAGGCATTTTTGCCCCGCAATTCCACGATGGCGTCATGGAGCGGTTTCAGATTGTTGAACGGGACGCGATGTGGATTAGGCCGGAATTCCTGAATCGCTTTCCGCAGCGATTCCAGATCGGGCGTTGGTGTGGTTGGTGTGTTCATAATTTTTTGGATGTCATGGTTAAAAGCTGACGGCGAAATTCCCACGAACTGCTTGCGAGATGTTGCGCGGCTGTTGCGCAGCCAAGTTGCGAGTTGTCTCGCAAGTTTCCGGCGCGGACATGGCGCGTCCAAATCCGGCGCAAGGCAAGTTGTCTTGCGAGTCGTCTTGACGGACGTTCGGCGGCCTTGCTGTTGCCACTGTCCGGCTTTTGCCGGGACGTTGCGCGGATGTGATGTGAGATATTTCGCCGGATTTCTTGCCAGATGATTCGCGCCCATCGCGCGACCGTCTCGCGGGACTCCGCGCAACCATCGGCGAGATATGGGCAAGCCGAAAAAACCTTGTCCAGACAAGGGGTTCGGCTTGCACCCTATAAAGGCGGTAGCACACAACCGTGCGACTGCACCGTGACTTGAAAATGGTTGCATCGTGTTTGACACGCTTCGTGAACGTGACCGTGCAAATTGATGGTGCAATTTGTGACGCGAAATTGAACGTGGCGGCATTTTCGTTTTTGCAAGGGCGCCGGGCACAGTCTGATTGCTGGGAATGAAATGTGATCATGGTTCGTCCATAATTTCGTTGTCACGATTCTGCACCGGGTCAACATCGGTGATGATGATTGGCGGTGGTGATTGATTCGGCGGTCGCGTCGTAAAGACAATGCCGGGAATGATCATAGCGGAGTTTCCCTGTGACCGCCTCCGCCGCAAACCGCCACCCAAAACCCAGGCAATCGCTCCCAGGGACAGCCAGACGAACACGAGGTAAAGATAAACGCCGTAATTCTGGATCAGGGCGTCCAGAACGTTGAACAAGGGATTCAGCACCGTAGCCGGATTTAAGTTCATGGCTGGCCCTCCGCTGAATTGATGATGGCGAGAACTGCTGCCTTGAGTGGGGCCGAAAGTTTTGCCCAAGCCGTGACAATTCGTGTCAGGTCGGGACAGGAAGGGATTGGATTTCGGGAGTCTATTCGGGAGTCATCGTGCGTAACCCCTTGCAAATATGGCGGAGAGAGGGGGATTCGAACCCCAAATCACCGCTTGGCCGTTCAGAGTGACAGAGTGCGACAACTGGAGTCAAGTTGCGACTTTCATCAATGTTTTCAGCGGTTTTTCCTACTTTAACTTGCTTCAAGCCAATGACCGACGGTGACACGAAATGACCGCCCGCGACTAAAGTTTGTGAGTCTATTTGTGAGTCATCAAACGCTGGCAGCCCCCGGACGGTTGCCGCCAGCGGCAGTTGTGCCGCGTCCGTGTAGGTTTTCATCGTCAGACGCATATCGCTGTGCCGTGCCAGTTCCATCGCTTCACGGGGCGAAACACCCGCCCGTTGCAGGCGCGTGATGTAGGTCATCCGTAACGCATGGAAGTCCACTCGATGCCCGCGTTCGTCCACGAGCGGAATGCCTGCGGTCTTGAAGTCCGCGCGGATCACTTTCATCGCCGGAACCCGTTCGGGAAACAACAAAGCTTCCGGCGTCAATTTTCCGGCGGATTTCATCGCCTGCAATTCCCTCACCAGTTCGGGATGCAGGGGACGCGGTTGTTCCTTGCGGCTCTTGCTCTTTGCAACTGGAACGACGTAAAACGGATTGGTCACGTCCAAATGCAAATCACCCCAACGTAGCGCATTGATTTCACCGCGCCGTAATCCGGTGTGCAGCGCGAGCAGATAGAGTGACTTGCGCTGTCCTGCCAGCAATTGCCGGGCTTCATCATCATTCAATGCCCGGCGGTGGAAACTTTCCTTGCCGCGCGCATCTACTTTGGTGACGAGTTCAAACGGATTGGCCGCGACACGGTTTTGTTTGCGAAGCCAGGTGAACAGCGCCGACAACGCC
Source organism: Verrucomicrobiia bacterium (assembly GCA_049280815.1). Taxonomy (GTDB): domain Bacteria; phylum Verrucomicrobiota; class Verrucomicrobiia; order Limisphaerales; family UBA11358; genus UBA11358. The sequence goes on from JBAPQW010000023.1 coordinate 2,512, forward strand.
GCCTGATATTCATTGATGGTTTTGGGAGATTTTTTTTGTTCAGTGCGCCAGCGCAGGAATGAATCCGCAGTGGCTTCACGAAGATTTTGCCATTTGCATTCCCGCATGAGCCGCCGCAGCCGCGTGTCCACATGACGGACGTGATCGGCGGAACGTCACAACGCCTTCAAATCGGCAACATAGCCGTCCACGAGCCGTTCCATTGGATTTTCATACGTCTCGCGCTGCGCTGCCGGTGCCAGCAAACCAACCGCCGTCCTTTCATAATCACGGATGCTGTCCCGCAGTTTTTGTTCGGCGGTTTGTTTGTCCGCGC
>JBAPQW010000024.1:0-18444 GCA_049280815.1 Verrucomicrobiia bacterium
GGCGGAGGCCAATCAAAAACTGGCCGACCAAACCGCCCGCGCCGACAAGCTCGCCCAGGAAAACCAGGCGCTGCAATCGCGCGTGCAGACGTTGCTGGCCAGTCCCGGGGCGATCGAGGCCTTGCGCGAGGAAAACGAGGTGCTCAAAAAGCAGATTGCTGATTTAAAGACGGTGTCGCCGACCTCGGCGGAGGCCGCCCGGCTGGATTCCGAACTGACGGGGATGCGGAATCAGATTGCCGCACTGCAGTCGGCGGCCCAGGTGGCTGCCCTGGAAAAATCGGCCCTCGAAAACCGCGTGCGCCAACTGCAGATTACGGCGGTGAACACGGTGCCGGTCCCGGCACCCGATCCGGCGGACAACGCGGCGCGCCTCCGGACTTTGACGCTGGAACGCGACGATTTGCTGGCGAAACTCGGGGAGGCCAACAAGGAGCTTTACGGCAACCGGAAGCAGGGCGCCGCCGCGCGGATCAACCTGTTGACCGACGAAGTGAATGCCTTGCGCGCACGCCTGGCGGTGGACGAGGCGCAGGTCATTCCCTACACGCCGGAGGAGCTGGCATTGTTCAAACCGTCCGCCCCGCAGCTGGCCGATCGCACCACGGAGAAAAAATCGATCAACGAACTGCCCGGCGGCGCGGCGGAGCTGGTGGCCGAGGCGCAGCATTATTTTTCCGCCGGGCAATACGACAAGGCCGAGGATGATTATCAGAAAATCCTGCAGCACGATCAAAACAACGGGCTGGTGCTGGCCAATCTGGCGACGATTGAGATGGAGCAGGGCAAGCTGGACGACGCGGAAAAGCACATCCAGGAGGCTGTGGCCCAAAGTCCCAACGACGCCTACAACCTGTCGGTCCTGGGCTACCTGAAATTCCGCCAGGAGAAATACGATGAAGCCCTCGACGCGTTGAGCCGGGCGGTGAAGCTCGACCCGCGGAACCCGGAAATTGAAAACTATCTCGGCGTCACGCTGGGGCACAAGGGCCTGCGCGCGCAGGCGGAAACGGCCCTGCGCAAGGCGATCCAGCTCGATCCCAATTATGGCTCGGCGCACAACAATCTGGCGGTGATTTACATCAGCCAGCAGCCGCCGCTGGTGGAGCTGGCGCGCTGGCACTATCAGAAGGCCCTCGACCTCGGCCAGCCGCACAACCCGGACCTGGAGCGGATGCTGGACGCCAAAGGCGCAACGTCCAGCCCGCAGTAAAATGGATTGGTGGATACATGCATCATTGGACGAAAGAATATCCATTCAGTAATCCGAGACCTCTGCCAAACCGGCGTAGCGGCACCTCGGCAGAGAGCCGCATCGGTGATTTCATTGAGAAATCGGCGGTCTGCCGACCCGCCGCCACGTAGACTGAGAATTTTGCAGAGGTCTCCATCCACCAATCCACCAATCCAATCATCCATTGTTTATCATGCTGCGCCAGGCCTTTCATGAATTGACCCTTGCCACCCGCGGTCGCGGGCTGTGGGAGGTCACGCGCGACGTTGAACAGTGGATTGGCGAAAACGGCTTTCGGGACGGCCTGCTGACCCTTCATTTGCAGCATACCTCGGCCTCGCTGCTGATCCAGGAAAACGCCGACCCGGACGTGCGGCGTGATCTGGAGGCGTTCTTCAAACGGCTGGTGCCCGATGGCGATCCGCTGTTCACGCACACGCTCGAAGGCGACGACGACATGCCCGCCCACATTCGCGCGGCGCTGACGACGGTGAACCTGGCCGTTCCCGTCCGAGGCGGAAAGCTCGCGCTCGGCACCTGGCAGGGGATTTATCTCTGGGAACACCGGGTTCGCGGCCACGCGCGGCGGGTCACGCTGCATTTTGTCGGTGAATAGCCGGAGCGCGGAGCATTGCTCCGCCAGCCGGCAGCAGGGCGCTCCGTGTGCATTCACGCCCGGCCACGCAAGCGAATAAACTCGCCAAATGCGGCGCTGAATGGCACGTTGCGCGCGTTTTATGCAAGCCATTAAATTGTCGCGCCTCGCCGTCCTGTCGGCGTGTTTTTTTGTTTTTGCCTGCGTCGTTCGCGGTGAAAACGCCACGAACAGCTTCGGCTTCACCGGCCCGGAGATTTTCCCGATCGATGAGCAAATCGACCTGCTGCACGCGGCGGATTTGGATGGCGACGGCCTGAACGACCTCATCGTGGCCAACAATCTGCGCTCGAAAATCGACCTGCTTTATAATCAAACGGGCAAAACCAATCCGGCCGCCACCGGACCGGCGCGCAAACTCGAAATCAATGAACTGCCGCCCGGCGCGCGCTTTCGCATTGATTCCATTCCCACCGACGAGCGCATCGGTTCCATGGTGGTGGCCGACCTCAACGGCGATGGCCGGCCGGATATCGCCTTTTACGGCGATGCGCGAGACCTCGAGGTGATTTACAACCAGGGCACCAACGGCTGGAGCGATCCCAAACGCTGGCACATTGCGGATGGACAGTTGAACGTGAATGCCCTCGCCGAAGGGGATTTGAACGGTGACGGTCTCGCGGATCTGGTCCTGCTCGGGGACAACGGCTCGTTTTATTTCCTGCCGCAATTGGCGGACCACTCGCTCGGCGAGCCGCAGAAAATTCCCTGCTCGGGCACGCCCAAGTCGGTGCAAATTGTGGACGTGGACGGCGACGGCCGGAACGATTTGCTGCTGGTGGATTGGGACAGCCCGACGCCGCTGCGATTCCGGCTGCAAAACACCGCCGGCCAGCTGGGGCCGGAGATTTATTTCCGGGCGCCGCCCACGCGCTCGTTTTGCGCGGACAACCTCGAAGGGGACAACAAAAATTACGTCGTGACCATCGCGCGGGATTCCGGGCGGGCGGAGGTGTCCCAATTCACGCGCCAGCCGGCCGAGGTCCTGTCCGGCGCTTTCCGGCGCGGACAATTTCAAATTCTGCCGCTGAACAAGGCGGACGTGGCGCAACGCGGAATGTTGTGGGCCGATGTCAACGGCGACGGCCGGCCCGATTTGCTGGTGGCCGAGCCGGCCAGCGGCCAGCTCTCGGTCTATTTGCAGCAGCCGGACGGGTCCCTCGCCCCGCCCCGGACCTTTCCCACTCTGGCCGGGGTGAGCCAGCTGGCGGCGGCGGATTGGAACGGTGACGGCCACCCGGATATATTTCTTTTGAGCCGCGATGAAAATGCGGTCGGGGTGGCGCAATTTGACAAAAATGGCCGGCTGCCGTTTCCAACGCTCATTCCCTTCGACGGCAAACCGCTGGTGATGGCCGTCGGCCCCTTGAAGCCCGGCGCCAAACCGTCACTCTGTGTCATGGTGGACAAGGATGGCCAGCGTTCCCTGGTGACCCGCGCGGCGGACGGCAGGCTGCGAACCCAGAAGCTCAGCGACAGTTTCAAATCGAATCCGACCGCGCTGGCCATCCAGGATGTGAACCAGGACGGCCGGGCGGACCTGGTGGCGTTGATTCCGTATGAAAAAATCAAGGTGCTGCTGCAAAAGTCCGGCGGCGACTTCGATGAAGAGGACGTGGACCCGCCCGGCGGCGCGATTGAGCAACCGTGGCTGGCGGCGGCGGACGTGGACGGCGACGGCCGGCCGGAATTGCTGTTGCCGCAGAAGAATTTCGTCCGGGCCGTCGTGCTCGAACAGGAGGCCAAAACGCCGGGTTCCACCAACCAGCCCGACTGGGTTTTTCGCGTGAAGGACCAGATCAACGGCGCGGCCGACGATTCGCGCATCACCGGCGCCACGGCGGTGCGGAACGGCACGAACGCGGTGCCGGCGATTTTCCTGCTGGATGCGGAGCACAAACAGTTGACCCTGTGCGAGCGCGACGCGGCGGGGGTGTGGCGGGTGTCCCGCAACGTCGAGTTGCCGGTCGCGGATTTCAGCGATTTGCGGACGGTCGCCATCGGCGGCACGAACACCCAGAGCGTGGCGTTGTTGGGCCAGAACGCCGTCGCCTGGCTGCCGCTGGCGGGCGATGTCTGGGAATTCACCGCGCTCGACGGTTACGACACCCCCATCAAGGACGGCTACTTGAACGACGTGGTGGCGGGGGATTTGAACCACACCGGTCGCAAAGACCTGGTGTTTCTGGAAACCGGGAAGAATTATCTCGATCTGGTCACCTTTGATTCACATCACAAGCTGGTGCCCGCCAATCGCTGGCAGGTGTTTGAGCAGCACACCTTCCGCGGCGCGGCCAATGCGCTGCCGGAACCGCGCGAGGCCATCGTGGCCGATGTCACCGGCGACAAAAAGAACGACCTCATCGTCCTGGTCCACGACCGCATCCTCGTTTATCCGCAGGAGTGATTGCGGAGCGCCGGTTTTCCCTGGCAGCGCCGGCGTGGCCCGTCTGTTGCCAGCGAGGACACCGGTTGCTCCCGGGCTTTCAATTCAACTGCGGCGGGCGCGGGGCAAACACCTTGAAGGACAGGTCGTCCGCGTTGACGTTGCCGCCGGTGACGGAAAAATAAAAATATTTGGAAACCTTGTCGTAGTCCGGCAACAAGGTGAAATCCATCCAGTCGCCGAAAATCTTTCCGGGCGCGGCGAAGGGCAGGGCTCCGAATGCGCCGGCCCCGTCGGCGGAGGAACTGTTTTTCAGGACAGTGAAAAACACGCGCAGGTTGTCCCGCTGGTTTTCATAGGCAAACAGGCCGTTGCCGGCCCCGCCAACGTGTTGCGCGGCGCTCGCAAAACCCGGGGTTTCGCGCAACGGCTTGACCTTGCTGTCGGCGCTGCGCAGAAACGCTTCAATCATGGAAACGTCCGTGGTCAGGGCGACGTACCCATCGCTGGTGGTGCAGTAAAGCGACCGCGCGGCAGCCCCCCGCGCGGGCAGGGCGATGGTGTAGATGGTCCGGCCCAGGAACTGGCGCGGCGCGACCGCGTTGCCCTGAGACGAGGCGAGCGATGCCACATTTTTGATGGCCAGCACGGCCTGGTCGGGATTCACCGCGGCAAACAGGAACAGCGAGGGGGCGGAATTCAAATCCGCGAGCGTATTTCCCGCCGGGGCTTTCGAGTAGCTGATCCAATCGTCACCGAGATTGCCGAAGAGATATTGACGGACGTCGAAGCCCGGGTCTTTTTGTTGCGCCGTCGCATTGGCGATATTGATCAGGGAGTTGAGGCCCTCGAATGCGCTGGGCCACACATCCGTGGCCATTTTTTGGAGCGTGGCCCAGGATTTCGGGCCGTCCAGGCGCCAGCGCCAGTATTTCACGGCATCGGCGGGCACAAAGACCGGCGGATTCGCATCCTTCGGCACGGCGGCGATGATTTTAAACAAGCCCTGCCGGGCGGCTTCCGGCACCGACAGGTAAAAATCAACCTGCGCTCCGTCGTGGGATTCACGGTAGCTGAAACTGGCGGACTTCAGCCCGGTGAGGCCGGAAGTGCTGAGAATCTTGTCCCACGGAATTGGCGGCACGGGGCTGGGGGCGTCGGGGTTGGGCTCCGGCGGTGGAATATGGGCGAGCACATCGAACAGGGTTTTCGCATTGAGCCAGCCGTAATACAGCGGGCTGCCACGAAATTGGGCGAGCCGGTCGGCGGCAAACAAAGCATTGTCGCCCAACCCGGGCGCCGCCCCGCCGGTCAAACGGTTGACGACGGGCTCGACGACTTTGATGGAACTGCCGACAATGAGCAGGGATTCAAACTGGCCGAAGACAATTTCGGCGGCGGCTGGCGGTTTGTCCTCCTTGCCCAGTTCCTGGACGGGCTGGCGTTTGGGCAAAACGCCGGCGAGCGTGGCCGGGATGTCGTTGCTCGAAAGCGGCACCACGGAAAAGGAAATGCCGCGGATGGTTTCGCTGCGCATCGGCCTGCCTGCGTCCGTCCATTTTTTGCGGAGCGCGGCCAGATTGGTTTTCAACAAATCGCTCCCGCCCTTGGCGTCGAGCAGAAACAACAAGCCGGGCGTCGCATCCGCCCCGCCGGTCCATCCGTTTTGGGTGATGGCGAAGGTCAACTGGCCTTGCGGCAAACCGGTGTAGTCATCGAACTTTACCCCGAGGTCCTGTTCCAATGGGGCGATGAATTTTTCATTCCATTTGGCCATGAACCGGTCGTGGAATGGTTTCATCGCCGGATCGTTCCAGAACAACCATTGCGGCATTTGCCGGGTGGTCTCGCGCAATTTTGCAAAATCAGGCACGGTGATGAGCAGCAGCGTGTCCTGCGGCAGAAGGCTTTCCGCCGGCGGAATCGCGGCGGAAACTGCCGTTGCCAGGGTAAATCCCGCGGCCAGCAGCACGGTAAAAATGGCCGGCGCAGGCCGTGGCCTCGGACGAAAAGTGGATGTAGTCATGGTGAATTAAAGTTCAACGGCGGGGAAAAGTCGCGCCCCGGAGGCGAAAATCTTCCGGTTCACTGCTCCACCGGCTTGTTTTTCGTGCGGCCCGGCGGTTCGAGATAGCGGTACGGATTGTTCGGATTGTCGGCGGAATAGGCAAAGGCGTCGCGATGATCGAGAAAGCTTTTCACCAGTTCAACGGGGATGGCAAAGCCCAGGCCCTCGCCAAAGGTGATTTTCATGTTCGTCACCCCGACGACCTCGCCGGCGAGGCTGAACAGCGGACCGCCGCTGTTGCCGGGATTGATCTGCGCGGTGGTTTGCAGGTACAGCTCGCCTTCAATCTGGCGGGTCTTGGTGCTGAGAATGCCGGACGTGACCGTGCGTTCCAGACCCATCGGACTGCCGATGGCAAAGACCGAATCGCCCACGTTCAGCGCATCGGAACTGCCCAGGGTGACGTACTTGAACTTGGGCGCGTTCTTGTCCTCGATTTGCAGCAGGGCGAGATCATGGAACTTGTTGATGGCGATGATTTTCACCTGCTTGTAGGTTTCCCGGTCGAGCTGGCCGTCGTGCTGATGATACACTTCCACGGAAATCTCCGTTTCGCCCTCGATGACGTGAAAATTCGTGATCAGATAGCCATCCGCATTGATGAAAAATCCCGAGCCCAGGCCGCCCGGGGTGCGCACCTGCACGACAGCTTCGCCGAGCTGCTTGACCAGATCCTGCACGTCGTGGACGGCGGCGGAGCGGGTGTTCGAATTGTAAAATTGCGGGAGCGTGTTGACGCTGACGACCGGGTTGCTGGCGGCGGCGGGCGCCGGCGCCAGGGCAGGGGTGCCGGATTTGGAAATGCCGGCGATGACGCTGCGCGGCACGACCAGCACCGTGTAGCCGACGTCCACCACAACGGCGTCGGGTTTTTCGGCGAGGATTTTACCGGTGACGGCGGCCTGGTCCTTCAATTGGATCACATCGGCGGACGCGAGACGCAGGCCGCAGAACAGCAGGGCCGGCAAGGCAAAATGTTTCTTGAACGACATTGCCAGACAATAATGTAGCCCGGCGGATTTGACAAGCCGGTTGGTGCCGCCGGCCGTTAAAATCAGGCGCTTTTGCCGGTAATTCCGGTGTGGTGCCAGACGGCCCACACGTAACATTTCGCGTCCTCGCGGTCGGGATGGCGCTGGCGCAGTGTGTCGCGGACCTTGAACGCCCACTCCCGCGACCGGAGGAGTCCGGATTCGCTGGACAGCTTGGAAACGTTGACCAGCGCGGGATAACGGTTGTTGAGCAGCGCGCTGGCGGTGAACTGCGTGTCCACCACGTCGAATCCGGCGAGCTCGAAATCCGGGAGGGTGAAACCGTCAATTTCTTCCGGCGAAGGGTCGCGGGCGACCGCCAGCACCGTTGAGGGACGGTGGCCGACAACGCGTTGCAGGACAAAATTGAGGCTGGTGAAAAAATCGAGCATGAACTCCTCCTTGGCCACGAACTGCCAGTCATTGGCGGATTCAGGATGGACGACGGGTGGACAGAGGGTGCTGTCGAGCGTGATGACGCGTTTGAGGTCGGTGCGTCCGAGCCATCGGGTGAACCCCACCCATCGCTCACCGTTGTCAGGTCCAAATCTTTCTATGGCGGTAAAATAATACATGGTCAGACCCGGTAAGCTGCGCCTCCAAGTTGCGCCACCTCAGGATGCCAGCGCAAGAACTAACCGTGCTTTCCGGCAGGGAAAACGTGCCCCTTCAATTGAGGCTTGTCCCATCGCGTCTCAGGCGGATTTTGGTGCTGACTTCCGCCAGCACCCGAGGAGGATCATTCCTCCCGAGGCCAGGATCGAAGATGACAACGGTTCCGGCACGGCAACAACCTGGACGTCGTCAAGCCCAAGATAACTGCCGCCGGCAGATCCAGTTCCAGTGATGGTCAGTAGTGTTGAACTGGAGGTGGCGACGAAATTGAAGCTGAAGCTGCCCCATTGATTCCCTGATCCCGAAGGGGTGAACATAAACGACTGGGATGCCGCGCCGGCCTTTGCCATGACGGACATCGGACCGATAAATATGGATTGACCTTGTTGGGAGCCCAGTGACAGCGACAGCCTGTACGTTTGGGAAGGCACGGTTGTAATCGTTTGGGCAATGCCGCCGTAAGCACCATTATCATGATTGCCCGACAAATCGAGAAACATGTTGCCGTAGGGAGTAGTCAGATTCCACTGATTGCCATTCGGGAGCCAACTGACCGAATTGGCAACCACCGTCCACCCCGGGAGCGCGGTGGATCCGACGGCGAGTTCCATGTAACCTCCACTGGGGGAAAAAGTTCCCTGGGTGTTTTCAAGGCTGCCGTTGACAAGTTGCCCGCGCGAAGCGTGGACGCTGATAAGGACAAGGAGGCCAACAACTGTGGTTTTCATGAGGATGTTTCAAGGGTTCTCTGATTACTTGAATTGCTTCTGATTGACGTTGATTAGGCTTTCGTACGGAAATCTATGCAAACCTTTGTTATTCACAGGTTATTCACCGTGGAGATTCTCCTTCGAAGGCACTTTTTTTTGAGGTGTCAGACTCAAAATTACTGTTGCCACCAGACCTTAATTTGCTAATATCTACATCCCTTTCGCCTGGTTTGGCGGAGGGAAAAACGGCCTGATATTTCGCTCCGTGTGGGGCGGCTTGCCGCGCCGAAGCGCAGCAAAGGCGGGCCATAATAACATCAAACTCAATCCCGTGTTCCGCGGGATGGTTCGTTCACCCATAAAGTGACGGGCTCTCAACCAAAGGAAAATTGTGATCAGCATTGGCATCAAGGAATTGTTGGAATCGGGCGTCCACTTTGGACACCAGACAAAGCGCTGGAACCCCAAGATGAAGCCGTTCATCTTCGACGCCCGCAACGGCATTCACATCATCGACCTCAGCAAAACCATCGTGCAACTCGAAGCCGCTTGCGACTTCCTGGCCCAGACGGTTCGCAAGGGCGGCAAGGTCATCTTTGTCGGCACCAAAAAGCAGGCGCAGCAATGCGTCAAGGACACCGCCAAGGAATGCGGCCAGTTTTTTGTCACCGAGCGCTGGCTCGGCGGCACGTTGACCAATTACAACACCATCAAAACGTCCATCAAACGGCTGAAGGAAATTGAGAAGATGGACGCCGACGGTTCGATCAACAACTACGTCAAGCAGGAGCAGGCGGTCATCCGCCGCGAAGCCGGCCGGCTGCACAAGTATTTCGACGGCATCCGCGCGATGGACAAGATTCCCGCCGCGATGTTCGTGGTGGACATCAAACGCGAGCACAACGCCGTCGCCGAGGCCCGCAAACTCAAGGTGCCAATCGTTGCCGTCGTGGACACGAATTGCGATCCCGACCTGGTGACTTTCCCCATTGCGGCGAACGACGACGCCATCCGGTCGGTGCGGACGATTCTGGCCACCATTGGCCAGACCATCACGCTGGCCCTGGCGGAATTCGAGTCCAAACGTTCACGCCGCGCCGCGGAAGAAGCCGCCGCGGCTGAGGCTCCGGCTGCACCAGCTGTGCCGCCCATACCGGTTGAGGCCGTTCCTCAGGCTCCGGCTTGACCGATGGCTTAAGGGCTGCGTCCGGAAGATTTTCCGGTGGCACTTAACCCTCAACTCTCAACCAAACACTGATTTTATATGTCTCAAATAACTGCTGCTGACGTTGGCAAACTTCGTGAAATGACGAACGTGGGCATGATGGATTGCAAAAAGGCGCTCACCGAGGCCAAGGGCGACATTAATGCCGCCGTGGACATCCTGCGCAAGAAGGGCCAGGCCACCGCTGCCGTGAAATCCGCGCGCGATGCCAAGGAAGGCGCCATCACCCAATACATCGTGCCGGATGGAAAACTCGGCGTCCTCGTGGAGGTGAACAGCGAAACCGATTTCGTGGCCCGCAACGAATTGTTCCGCGCGTTTTGTGATGAAGCCGCAAAACGCTACGCCACCGAGGCCAATCCCAACCTGGAACCGGAGCGCGAGGCGATGGTCGCGAAAATCCGCGAGAACATCAAGATCGCCCGTCACGCCAAAATGGAGGTGGTCGGCAACGGATTGATCGCCGGTTACATCCACACCGGCGCGAAAGTGGGCGTGCTCGTCGAGGTCGGCGCCGCCAGGGCCGAAACCGTGGCCAAGGAGGAATTCAAGCAGCTGGTCAAGGACATCACGCTCCAGATCGCGGCGGGACATCCGCAGGCGGTGTCGCGCGAGCAGGTGCCGGCGGAGGTCATCGCCAAGGAGCGCGAAATCGCCGCGCAGTCCGACCGCCTCAAGGGCAAGCCCGCGCAGGCCATGGAAAAAATCCTGGCTGGCGTGCTGGACAAATTCTTCCAGACCTATTGTTTGGTGGACCAGGGTTTTGTGAAGCGGAACTCCGAGATCAGCGTGAAGGAACACGTGGCGCAGGTTGCCAAACAGCTTGGCGACGAAATCACGATCCGTCGGTTCGTCCGGTTCCAGGTGGGCGCAAGCGCGTAATTCCATTCGTTTTCAATGATTACCAAGGCGTCCGCGAGGACGCCTTTTTGGTTTCCCGCCGCAACGCGGCGACCAAAACAGCCTGCGGTTTCAACTGCGGGTGAATCTGCTTGCCTCTTTTGGCTGTTTTTTCGCATTGATGAGTGAATGATTGAATTTGCGTATGCCTCAGGATGACGAACAATGAAGCCGCCCAAGCCCTGGGTCTTTCCGAGCGCACGGTGGAGAATTATTGGACCTATGCCCGGGCCTGGCTTTTTCGTGGAATTAACACCACCCGAAAAACTGGCTGATCTTTCCTGTCATTGGAAATCAAATCCATTTTCAGCCGCGGCGCACCGACCGAAAATAGCCCGCAGTTTTAACTGCGGGTAAACTGGAAACGAACAGGCGCTGTTCAGCGGGGATGAAGGCATCTCTCGCCCCTGCCGGGGCTTTTTGTTTTTATCCGACCAACTCACGGCTTCACGGTGGGCTATTGCCGTTCGCACCTCCGGTGCCTGGACGGCGCATGCGCCCCATCCCTGTCAACTTCTGGCGAACCGCGCCATTTTTGGCCATGGCTTTGATTTGACGATTCACGGCGCGGCTGTTAAAAATTTCCGCCATGCGGACCCCACTTCCAGTTTTATGACCATCATCAAAAAGCCAAAATTTTACCGGATCCTGCTCAAGCTCAGCGGCGAGGCCCTCGGCGCGGAAGGGGGCGTCGGCATTTCCCCCCAGGCCGTCCAGCACATGGCCGAACAAATCCGCGAGGTGCGCGAACTCGGGGTGCAGGTGGTGGTGGTGGTCGGCGGCGGAAATATTTTCCGCGGCGTGTCCGGCAGCGAACACGGCATCGAACGCGCCACGGGCGATTACATGGGCATGCTCGCGACCATCATCAATGCGCTGGCCTTGCAGGACGCCTTGGAAAAGCTCGGGTCGCCCACGCGCGTGCAAAGCGCCATTGCCATGTCCCAGGTTGCCGAGCCGTTCATCCGCCGGCGGGCCGTCCGGCACCTGGAAAAAGGACGGGTGGTCATTTTCGGCGGCGGCACGGGCAATCCATATTTTTCCACCGACACCGCGGCGGCCTTGCGCGCGAATGAAATCGGCGCCGAGGTGGTTTTGAAGGCGACCAAGGTGGACGGCATCTACGACGCCGACCCCAAGAAAAATCCCAAGGCCAAACGTTTTGCCGAAATCTCTTATCTGGACGCCTTGCAGCGGCAGCTCAAGGTGATGGACTCCACGGCGTTTTCCCTGTGCATGGACAACAAGATGCCCATCATCGTTTTCGACTTCTTCAAACCGCATAATTTGCGCCGGCTGGTCATGGGCGAAAAAGTGGGCACGCTGGTGACGGGGTAGAATCGCAGATGGGAGTTGGGAAACGGAAGCCAGCGATTTCTCAAATGTTTTTGCCATCTGCCAGCTCCCAACTTCAAACCCCGGAGCCCCATGCCTGAACTCCCGGAAGTCGAAATCCTCGTCCGCCATTTGCGCCCGTTGATCCGGGGCAAAACGATTCGTGCGGTGGACGTTCGGCGGGCCAAGGTGCTGTTGCCGACTCCGCCTGGCAAATTTCGTCAGACCCTGTTGGGCGCAAAATTCGCCGGCCTGTCACGTCGGGGCAAATACCTGCTGTTTCAGCTTCGGCCAAAGTCCGGGGACATCCCGTTGACGCTGCTTGGACATCTGGGCATGACCGGCCGGATTTATCTTGCCCGAAAAAGTGAACGCTTGCCTCGCCACACGGCCGTGGTGCTGGATTTGGGGCGGGAGAATTTTATTTATGAGGATACGCGTTATTTTGGCCGGTTGACGCTGGACCTGGCTGCCGTGAAAAAGCTGGGCCCCGAGCCGCTCGCCGGCGGTTTTGACCTTTCAGCGTTTGGCCGGTCGCTCAAGCGTTCGCGGCAGGCCATCAAGGTCAGGCTGCTGGATCAAACGCTGGTGGCCGGCATCGGCAACATTTACGCGAGCGAAGCGTTGTTTCGTGCGCGCCTTTCGCCGCGCTGTCCGGCGCGAAAACTGACGGCGGCACAGGTCGCGCGCCTTTGGCGGGCGATCCGTAAAATATTGGGCGAGGCCATAGCGCACGGCAGCACGGTGCCGTTGCATCACGGCGGGGGCCGGACGGATCGATTGTTTTATTTCGGGCGGGCGCCGGGCGCGCCGGCTTATTATGAAGAACGATTGAGGGTTTATGACCGCGAGGGACGGCCTTGTCCCCGTTGCAACGGTCCAATCAGGCACGTTCAACAGGCCGGCCGGAGCACATTTTATTGCCCGCAATGCCAGAACAAGTGACGAATCGGTTTGACGCGACGTTTGCCGGTTTGATATTGTCTTTGACCTTTGGATTCCAGAGTAGCTCAATGGTAGAGCGCGCGGCTGTTAACCGTGATGTTGTAGGTTCGAGCCCTACCTCTGGAGCCATTTTAATAAGTCGTTGGAGGACAACGACAGCTTCATCGGGGAGGACGCTAAAAACACGAAAAAACACTCAAGTGTGTAGTAAAGTGTGTAGTAAATGGCGCGCGAGATGGCAAATCGCCCACAATCTAAAGAGAATCCAGTCACTACGCACCCACTGCTCGTTAAGCAAAAAGCTCGGAGACACCTAAATTGAAAGGTGTCAATGAAACAGAAATATTGGTTGTGCAGACGGAAGAACACGTTCTTTAGTTTTGATTCGGAAACCGGCAAACGGGAAAGCCTGCTCACGGATGACAAGGAGGAAGCGCAACGTATCCTTCGCGCTCGAAACGATGCCGGCCTGCAACCAGCCATCAACATTTCCATTGCCAAAGCCTACCTGTTGGGCACGGACCCGAAATTGGTGGAGCGGACATGGGCGTTCGTGATCCAGGAATATTGTGCGGTGAAAAAGGCGAGCACCCGGTTGCGACGGGAGCGTGCCGTCAAAGGTCAGGCATTCAATTTTATCCGCCACAAACGGCTGGTTCAGACCACGGCGGATGATTTTTATGCGGTTCTCAAATCCGGCGGAGTGTTCACGCAAAATATTTTGCGCTGCCTGCATAATCTGGCGCTGGGCATGGGTTGGCTTCTCGCACCTGTCATTCCACCAAAGCTCTGGCCAAAAACTGACAAGAAACACAGGCGCGCCATCACGCTTCAAGAGCACCAGCGGATTATTCAAGCCGAAGGCAACATCGAGCGTAAATATTACTACGAGCTTTTATGGGAAATCGGCTCGGCGCAGACCGACGGCTCGAATCTGACAGCCGCCAACATCGACTGGAATAATCAACTGCTGTCGTATCAGCGCCAGAAAACGGGCGAACTTTGCATGCTGGAAATCGGTGGGCGGCTCAAGTCCTTGTTGAAACAATTGCCTTCGGAAGGCCCGCTGTTTCCGAAAATATCCAAGCTGAAAGACAAAGATCGAGCGGCTGAATTTCGCCGCCGTTGCCGCATTTTGAAAATTGAGGGCATTAGTTTGCACAGCTACCGATACGCTTGGGCGTCTCGTGCCAAGCAATTGGGAATGCCAGAGCGCTTCGCGCAAAGCGCGCTGGGTCACGCCAGCCTTGCGGTTCACCGCGAATATGCCCGGGAAGGTGTTGCCATTTGCCCATCGCTGGAAAAATACGAGGGCAACTTGATTTCCTCGCCTTTGGCGGAAAAACAGCTTGCTGGGGCAGCCTGAAAGCAGATGCGGGAGCGGATTGTTTTCCGCCCGACCTTTTATCATGAATCAATTGTCTGAAACTGTGTCTTGGATTTGGTGGCGCGCTGGCTGCCGGGTGGCCGGCGGGGCTTGCTTCCGCCCATTCTTGGATCGCCAATATTCCGTGACGGCATCAGTGGCCTTGCCGTGCCAATTTTCGTCACGGCGCAGGTCTTCGATCGTCGCGGTCAAAAAGAATTTTGGTCCGTTGGGTGCCGGATGTCCCAGCGGCTTCAATAAATTCCTGGCGATGAGAATGGGAATTTCATGGGCGGAAAAACCGAGCTTGGCTGCCGCCTGTGCGGCCGTTAGCCGGTCGGGAAGATGCCTCAAATTCAAAAACCGTTCGATGTCCTGGTTCATATGTCTTCTTTAAATTTTCATTTCTTTGCCGCTGAATTGATTGATTCAATCATTCATAGACGCGTTAATCCTGACTGAAAAAATTACTGGCAACGTGTAATGTTTACACAAAATCACAACGTTCAAAATCGATGGAAGCGGCACAAAATAGCACCTGTCAGGGCAATCGTGAACAGCCATGAAACGGCACAATTTACGTTTAACATCCGCGACCAACGCTCGTTCCGCTGCGGCTTCACGCGCGCTCGTCGCGGACGGAATTATGAACGCAGTCGCGTTCAAGCTTCCGTCAGCGGCACGGCGGCGGGCGTTGCGTTCCGGCTTCGTTCCCGCCGTCTCTCCGCCTGCACTTCACTTTTCCGCCCGCCGAACCGCTGGCCGAAGCGTGTGGCTGATGATTTCGGGAATGACTTGAATCGCATTGTGGATGAACCCAATCTAATGCTTATGGCATGAACAAACGCATTCCAAAGAATAAAACCATTTTGTCTGTTGCCGCTGGTAACTACGCCAGGCTGTTGACCGACGTCAAGCAGCGCATCCGCACGGCCCAGGTGCGCACCGCGATGGCGGGTAATGCCAGCATGCTCATGCTCTATTGGGAGATCGGCGGCGTGCTCGCCGAGCGGCAGAAAAGGGAAGGTTGGGGCGCTGCCGTCCTGCCTCGTCTGGCGACCGATTTGCATAACGACTTGCCCGAGTTGAAGGGTTTCTCTGAGCGGAACCTGAAACGCATGGTGCAGTTTTTCCGCGAGTATCCCTCGCTGTTTGAAATTGGGCCACGACCCGTGGCCCAATTGGCGAATGATCCATTTCCACGAACAAAAGGGCCACCGCCCGTGGCCCAATCACCCGCTCAATCCGCCGCCCAAATGTGGCAACGGGCCGTTGCCCAATTGACTTGGGCGCACAACGTCATTCTCATCCAGAAAGTGAAAGACCTGCCCACGCGCCTCTGGTATGCCCGGCAGGCATTCGAGCATGGCTGGAGCCGGGATGTGCTATCGCTCCAGATCCAAAGCCGCGCGCACGAACGGCACGGCAAGGCCGTCACCAACTTCCAGCGCACCCTGCCGCCGCCACAGTCAGACCTCGCGTCCCAGCTTCTGAAGGACCCCTACGTCTTCGATTTCCTCACTCTGGAAAAACCCTTCCACGAGCGCGAACTCGAAACCGGTCTGCTCCGCCACCTTCAGGATTTTCTCGTGGAATTGGGCACCGGCTTTGCGTTCGTCGGCCGTCAGATCCACATGGAAGTGGGCAACGACGATTTCTACATCGACCTCCTCTTCTACCATCTAAAACTTCGGAACTTCATTGTTATCGATCTCAAGGTCGGACCGTTCAAGGCGGAATATGCCGGCAAGATGAATTTTTATCTGAATGCGGTGGACGACCGGCTGAAGCACGCCACGGATCAACATTCCATCGGCCTCATCCTGTGTGAGGAGAAAAACAAGATCGTGGCTGAGTATGCTTTGCGCGGCATGGACAAAGCCATTGGCATTTCCGACTACCAGCTCACCCGGGCCCTGCCGAAGAAACTCCGGAGTTCCCTGCCAAGCATTGAACAGTTGGAGAAAGAGCTCTCGCACAACAAGCCTGCAAAATCCGCTGTCAGGTCGAAGTCGGGAAGGCGCAGATAACCGTCATGGCCTGAGCAGCGAGTCTCATGATGCTTGAAAGTCAGAGATTGCCGGCGCAACCAGGGACGATTTTCCAGTTGGTTGTTTACACTTTATTTCCCATTCGATGCTGATGCCTAAACCGGCGCGATTTTTGTCTTGCACGCATCAATCTTGGGACATTTCTCATCTGTGGCGCCGGCGGCACCGTTTTTTTTGTTGTCACTTCATCGAGTGATTCAGAAGGTTTCTTGCCGACCAGATCTGTCGCGGAAGGCCGGTGCGAGGATTTGCTGACGGCCTCAAGTAACTGGTATTTATCGTCCGTGTAAATTGTCAGCGCTTCCTTGAACCGGCTGACCGACACATAAAATTGCTCACGGTCAGCCGCCCGGAATGATTCTGAACTTTCTGCCACGAACACACAGTCCACACCCTTGCTCTGTGAACTGTAGGATGTGAGACAGTAACCGTGCGCCAGATTGCCGTAATCTTTGGAAACCACCCAGCCATTGGTCAGCTTGATGTCGCCGTCCTTGGTGAATCCTTTCACCTGCTTCAAATCACCGTTGTTAAGCCGCCGTTTGTCTTTCGTAAAACCATTCTGCGTGATCCGAATCATGTCACCGGCAGCCAGGACGATTTGTCGGGACTCATAAACGTGAAAACGAGCAGCTTGGTTCAACGGCAGCAATGTTGTCTGGCCATTCTTCCGCTCGACCGACACACCGTGTTCGTCGCGTATTTTCACCGTCGCCCTGTCCCCGCGCCGGAAACCAGACGCGTTTTGATGAAACTGGACCAACAGCCCGGCTTGATAATTGTTGGCATCGGTGCGTTGCGCTTCCGTCCATTGCAGATTTTTCAGTTGAATGAACTCGTATTCATCAGCGGCGAGCTTTCTGGCGGCTTTCAGTTTTGCCCGGATTTCGTTTGTCACGCGCTCGCCTTCCGCGTGCGTCGGCGAAATGACCAAGGCGGACTTGCCTTCACTGATGGCCGCCGCGTAATCCGTCGCCAAGGCTTCATGCCGTTTATCGGCATCCATTTCCCGCAACATCCCGAGCCTGTCCAATTTCTTTAAGGCTTGGTCCAGATTACCAGCACGCATATCGGCGACCACGGCCTTGTGGGCATCGGTTTTTTGCCGCCGGATTTCCGTCAGTTCAGCGGCTTGCAGTCCGGCGTGCTTTTCCAGAATGCGAAGGGCATCACCGCGCTCGACGGCCCGATGTTGAGCCGTGTCACCGGACAGGATAATCCGGCAGTTTTCCTTTTTAGCTAGATCAGCCATTCGCGCCGGCGAGTTCAAACACTCGACGTACTTCCGCCCAGCGCATCCGCTTTCTATCCATGAGGGTCGGCGGCAAATTGGCCACGATGTCGCCAAGAAAGGCCACCTGTTCGCGCAAGTCGGCGGCGGCCCGGCTGACAGACTCGCCGGCTTCTTCCAGCAGGGAATGTTTTTTTGCCCGCGCCGCCGAAAGGAAGGCTTCGTAATCTCCGGACGTGAACCCGAGGAAAAGTTTTCCCAGTTCCGGCTCCAGTCCCAGCACCGAGACGGTTGCCGACGATGTCATTTTCCCCATGTTCAAATATCTCAAGGCAGCGTTGAGAGTGTGATTTCAGAGCTTGGCAGCGTTGCGCCTCCTGGCTGCCAGAATTTCGAGCTTTGGGTTCCGCAGGAGCTTACCTTGAAAGGCAAAGCGATTCGGCATGATTTTGCTATGGCGGTTGTGCTAAATAAGATTCTCGGCATGGGTTACACAGTGGACGGTTTCAGAGAAGTAGAAGGCGGCAGATTTTATAGATACAAGGTGGTGACATGAAGCTGTGGCCTAACAAATCGCGAGCCTGTGTGAAAACTCTTGAGACGCAGGCGGGATGAAGGCCAGCTGAACGAATATTTTCTCCTTGCTGATGTTTTTCTACGGTGGGATCGGATCGGACAACCCGGTGATGGGG
>JBAPQW010000025.1:0-54203 GCA_049280815.1 Verrucomicrobiia bacterium
CGCCCGGGTCGGCAGGGGCGCCGGAACGCTGTTGGTGTCGGTGTTGGTGATGTATTGCCAGACCACGGCGTCGCTGGCGTCCACTTCCACGGCGCGGGAGTTGCCGGCATCGGTCAGGAGGGTGTCCCCATTTTTGAGGCGGCTGGCGAAGGCCACAATGTTCACCGTGTCACCGGCGGTAAAGGTTCTGACAATCTGGTCGGCGCGCGTGACTTCAATCGCCCGGTTGTTTCCCTGGTCGGCGATGAGGATGTGGCCGTTTTCGAGCAGCTCGGCGGAGTTCGGTCCGCTGAGCTGGTCCGACTCGTTGGTGTTCGAACCCGGGTATTGCCAGACCATCTTTTTTCCAAGAGTCACCTCGATGATCCGGTTGTTGGCCTGGTCGGTGATGAGGACGTGGGCGTTCGGGAGCCAGGTGCTTTGGACCGGCGTATTCAGGAGATTGGGACCTGAACCGGTTTGGCCAAACTGGCCATATTGCCAGACGATTTTGCCCTTTCGATCCACCAACACGACGCGGTTGTCCGGCACCCCGTCGGGAGCTTGGGGAATAACTCCCGCCGGGGTGCCGGTGCCGGCCATCAGGGTGAAATCTCCGACCCGCTGGGCGTCGTTGACCCCGATGATGGACCGGGCGGAAAAATCGTTTGGCCCGAGCCCAAACGACCAGATGATATTGCCATTCGGGTCCGTCTCGATGACGCGGTTGTTGAACTGGTCGGAAATCAGGAGGTTCCCGGGTTCGTTGAAGAAGCGTTTGGGCTTGGTGTCCTTGGCCAGGACCGTGCCAGCCAGGGCCATAAGGCTGAGGGCAGTGATGGCGATGCGGAAAACGGTCCCGCCCGCCCCTTTGAAATGTGTTTTGATCATATATATTCTGCGTAATTGGTTTTTATTTCGGTCAACTCGTTGCTGTAGGGTAAGAGACTCATCCACCGAGAAAGTTCCCACAAACATCTGTTACACAAACGCTCCCGTCCCAGCGGATCACGGAGCCTGGTGTTTGAACATCACAAATGGAAAAATCGGTGAATCGCGGAAGATGAACAACCGGGCGATTTTTACCGTGGTATTGGCGGCGAACGACGACCGGGACGCGGGACACGGAGTTCGACGCGCGCAGCAATCTCCGCCCCTGCCCGACATTGCCAAAGTCCAGATGGCAGCGCGATTGAGACGCGAGACGGTCAGGCCATTGGATTGCACGAGGTTTGCAGATGGGATGCAGGCATACGGTGGCAATTGTTTAAAAGGGCGGCCGTTTCAGAATAAACGGGGCCGACCTTTATGACATTCCAAAATGATGTCCGGCCCGGCCACCTCGCGGAAAAAGAAAAACCGCGTGGATGGCTCTCTCAACCCACCCACGCGGATGACCCCTAAACATGAAACCTAACGACATCTAAAAGTACCTCTATTGAGCCTACTGCGTCAATTTTCGCCCTGTCATCAATTTACATGACGGGTCAACCGTCCTCCATTCCGTCTCTGCCTGAACTTCAGTTAATCACCGACAACATCAACCCAGAAATGAGGACGAGTGCAATGTCTGCGGGCCATTCGGGACCGACACCATTCGGTAGTGTCCTAATTTGACGGAGCGCGATTTGTCCCAAACCGCAGCACGCCGGAAAGCCAGGCAAGCCGTCTGCGATTTCAATGGTTCTGCTCGCAACAACCTGCTGCGAGTTGGGACAACTCGCGCTCCGAATTTCAAATTAAGACCCTACCCACCATTCCGCCGCCTTGACTCTATGCCGCAACAAAATACGATTCCGTAATGCACGTGAAGGAAATCCAAAGGCCCTGGCGGCGGCTTGTTCTGCTGGTTGGTTTGTGGGCAGGTTTGACGCCGGGGGCCGCATTCAGCCAGACCAACAGCGTGCCGTCGCAGCCATATGAGTGGCAGAACGTGAAGGTGGTCGCCGGCGGGTTCATTCCCGGCATCATCTTCAATACCAAACAACCGGGCCTGGTTTATTGCCGCACCGACATCGGCAGTTCCTACAAATGGGACAACCAGTCCAAACGGTGGATGCCGCTCACGGATTGGTGCAGCGAGCCCAATCTGCATGGTTCCGAAAGTCTCGCAACAGATCCGGTGGATCCAAACCGATTATACCTCGCCCAAGGCATGTATTCGCGCGACCCGGCGGCAATTTTCCGTTCGATGGACCAGGGCAAGACGTTTCAGGTGATTGACGTGCCCTTCCACATGGGGGGCAACGAAATGGGCCGCGGCGTGGGCGAACGCCTGGCCATTGATCCCAATGACAACAACATCCTTTACTTCGGCTCGCGTTACGATGGTCTCTGGATCAGCAAGGACACGGCGTTGACATGGAACAAGGTGGGAAGTTTCCCGGTTGCCGGCACCGGCAGTCCAGGCGGACGCAGCGCCGGCTTGAGCTTTGTTGTTTTCGACCCCGCCACCGGCACGCCGGGCAGGCCCACGGGAACAATTTACGCCGGCTCGACCGAGCGCGGCGCGGCGCAGCTTTATCAGAGCACCAATGCGGGCGAAACCTGGCAACCGGTGCCGGGCCAACCAACAAATTTTGTGCCCATCCACGCCGCCTTCAACACCCAGGGCATGTTGTATCTGGTCTATGACAACGGCGTGGGTCCGTACGGCGTCACCGACGGCGCAGTGTGGAAATTCAATCCCAGGGACGGCGCGTGGACCAACATCACGCCGGTGACCGACTCCAACCGTCCGCCGGGCGGTTATGGTGGACTGGGCGTTGACCTCCAGAATCCCGGCACGCTCGTCGTGGCGTCGCTGAACCGCAAGGTCAAGGATGACGACGACCGCATCTACCGCACTACGGACGGTGGCGCGACCTGGAAGGACATCACCGCCGGAACCCGGCGAGATGCCTCGGCGTCGCCGTATCTGAGCTGGGGCAAACCGGAACCGACGGTTGGCTGGTGGATAGCGACGCTGGCGATTGACCCGTTTGATTCCAACCACGTCTGTTACGCCACCGGCGCCACCATCTGGAACACGGATGACATCCAGAATGCGGACAGGAACCGTGACACGCACTGGTCAGTGTGGGCGGAGGGCATCGAGGAAACGGCGGTGATTGACCTGGCCAGCCCACCGGCCGGCGCGAACCTGATCAGCGCGTTCGGCGACGTCGGCGGCTTCGTGCACGACGATTTGAACGTTTCGCCCAAGGACGGGATGTTCCAGCAACCGCTCTTCACCACGACGTATTCGCTGGATTTCGCGGAGCTGAATCCAAGGATTTTCGTTCGCAGCGGTTCGGCGGCGCTGCATATTCCCGACCGCGCCACCCTGGCATATTCGCTGGACGGCGGGCACACTTGGAAACCATTTGCAGCACCGGCATCCGGCGAAACGGACTCCGGGAGACGAGGCGATGGCGGCCCGCAAGGCGGAGGCGTCGGCACAGGAGCGATGATTCTTTCGGCGGATGGCTCGGTCTTCATGAGCACCATTGGCACGGTGCAGATTTCCACCAACCATGGCGAAACCTGGACGCCAGTGCGGGGGCTCCCGCAAGGCGTCCGGCCGGTCGCCGACCGATCCAACCCGGCCAGGTTTTACGCTTTGAACCTGGCTGGTGGAAAAATTTACCGCAGCACCGACGGCGGCGCGACGTTCACCACCAATGATGCTTCCGGTTTGACCGCGATGGAAGACTGGGGAATGCGGTTACTGGCCGTACCCGGCCGGGAAGGCGACCTTTGGCTGTATGGCCGCGGCCAAGTTTACCACTCCACCGACGGGGGAGCCAGTTTCCAGGCGGTCGCGAATCCGCCGAACATCAGTGCACTGGGCTTTGGCAAGGCAGCCCGGCCCAAAGGTTATCCGGCGATTTACATTGCCGGTTCCGGCCACGGCCGGCCAGGGCTTTTCCGTTCTGATGATGCGGGCGTCAGCTGGGTGCGCATCAACGACGACCAGCACCAATGGGGCAATCGTTTCCGCTGCATTGCCGGCGACCCACGGATCTACGGCCGGCTCTATGTCGGCACTGACGGCCGCGGCATCCTCTACGGCGACATTGCCGAATGACCTTGCGTCCGGCGGTGGAAAGCCGATGGTTCCGGGCAAAAGTTGATCTTCAATGGATTTCGTTTAGAACCCCTTGCGGCCGCAACGCCCCGAACCGCGCCAGCGCAACGCAGTTGGATAAACTCAGCGAAAGGCATGCAGCGTTGAACATCGGACTTAACGGAGACAAACCGTTATGTCCTTCCATTCTGGCCCGGAATTGAACCGTTGGCTGACTACTGGCTCAACCGGTAAAATTTCTGCGTGCCGGAGATGGGATTGGTGACCGTGTTTTGCCCGTTGATGACGACGGGTGCCGTCGAATTGGTGCTCCAGATGGCCGGGGGAACCAGGTTGGTGGTGAAAAGCAAGTTGAACCCGGAAGCGGTGTTCGTCCACGCCAATACCACATTCGTTCCGGAAGGAAGAATGGTCAGCAACGGTGGTGATATGCTGGCTGACCCCAACGCAAGACTGAACACGGTTCCATACCCCGATATGCCGCCATCATACGCGGTCCCATAAAGGGTATTGCCCGATAATAACAATCCGGCTTCCGGATGAGCTCCGCTGCTGTTGGTAGATAGAAAAACTGGAGGATCATAGACATAGGGTGCAAAGTTATAAAGGTTCGTGATACCCATGCCATTGGTGTTGAGAGCGAACACCGTGCCCGAATTATAATGGCCGCCTCCGTTCGCCGTTCCATAAAATGTGTTGCCCGACAAAACCAATCCCGCTTTTGGATAATATCCGTCGAGGACATTGGTAAAATCATGCAGGGTCGTAAAACCCGTGCCATTCGTATTGAGGGCGAACACCGTGCCCTTGTTCAAACTGCCGCCTGCCGACGCCGTCCCATACAGGTTGTTGCCCGATAAAACCAATCCGGCATATGGAAAAGCTCCGTCGAGGCCGTAAGTGAAACTATGCAGGTTCGTAAAACCTGTGCCGTCAATGTTGACAGCGAACACCGTGCCGACGCCGGAGATGCCGCCATATTCTGCCGTCCCATACAATGTTTTGCCCGACAAAATCAATCCCGCCACCGGATAAGCTCCGTCGCTGTTGGTAGAGGTGCCAATGGCACTGTCGTAATTTTGCACCTTGAAATTATAGAGGTTCGTAAAACCCATGCCATTCGTGTTGAGGGCGAACACGGTGCCCGTGCCATTGGTGCCGCCATACAAGGCCGTCCCGTAGAAAGTGCTGCCCGCTAAAATCAAACCGGCAGTCGGACTAGCCCCGTCGCTGGGATAACCGATGAAAGTATGCAAGTTTGTAAAACCCGTGCCATCAGTGTTGATGGCGAAGACTGTGCCTCTGGCATTTATGCCGCCATACCCTGTCGTCCCATACAGGGTGTTCCCCGATAAAATCAAACCTGCAGCCGGATTAGCCCCGTCGCTGTTGGTTTGCCCTCCGGTATTATTATTGTAGGCTGTTGCCGTGAAACTATAAAGGTTCGTAAAACCCATCCCGTTGGTGTTGATGGCGAAGACCGTGCCATTGCCCGCATTGCCACCCCCATACGTCGTCCCGTACATGGTGTTGCCCGCTAAAATCAAACTGCCATATTCCGGATTTCCTCCGTCGGTGCCGTTGGTGAAACTATAAAAGGTCGTGAAAGTCTGCGCTTTCAGACCCGGCGTGATGACCAGACCGGCGATCAGTGCGGTTAGGAGGAACAGTTTTTTGATGAACATTTTCATGGATTGATTCCTTTGATTATTGGTTTAACCGGTAAAATTTCTGAGTGCCGGAGATGGCGTTGGTCACCGTGTTGGTTCCGCTGATGACGACCGGCGGCGGAGAATTGGTGATCCAGACCGCCGGTGAAGCCAGGTTCGTGGCAGCTTGCAGGGTGAAACCGGCGGCATTGGTCGGCCACGTGACGACCACATTCGTTCCGGAGCGAAGGATGAACAGTTGCGGCGGTGCGCTGCCCGCAAAATCAAAAGTCACCGAGTTGGTGACGGACACATTGCCGCTCTGGTCCACAGCATAGGCGGCAACGGTGTTGACACCGGGAATCAAGGTCACGTTCGCCGACCAATTGGTCCAACCGTTGGCCGTCGTCGCGCCCGACCAGCCGCCGTTGTTCAATTGCACCCAGACGTTCGATACCGCCGCCCGGCCGTTCGTGGTCGTGGTGACCCGGCTTCGCGATGAAGCCATGCCGAGGCAAGCCCGGGCCGAGCACGAGGCCATGCCAAGGCAGGTGAATAGATTTATCGCGGGGTTTTTCATGAATAATATGGGAATCACCCGCCTCCTCAGACGGCGTTTCCTTCTGATGGGCACCATTTCTACGCCTCATCCTGCTTGAATACAATCCAAAAACACCTAAATCACGGGCAATCACGCCAAACCCTGTAAAACAAACCCATAATGAATCCCCTCTGGAAAAACGGTCGGGATGGCTAGGAAAGGGCAACTCTAATAAATCTCGTTCGGAAACCCTTGCTGGCGCAACGCCTCGAACAGCACCAGCGCAACGCAGTTCGAGAGATTCAACGAGCGCGCTTCCCCGTTGAACATCGGGATTCGCAGCCAGTGTTCGCGGTGTTGTTCCAATAGCTGCCGGGGCAGGCCGGCGGTCTCGCGCCCGAATACCAGGCAATCGCCCGCCGCAAATTTTGCGTCGCTGTAAATCCTGGAGCCGCCGGATTCAATGAACCAGAGCCGCGCGTCGGCCGGAAGCTTTCCGGCAAACGTCTTCCAATCTGGCCAGCGATGCCATTCCACATGCTGCCAGTAATCCATGCCCGCCCGCTTGAGCTGCGCATCGTCGAGCTTGAACCCAAAGGGTTCGACCAGGTGCAGCGTCGTCCGGGTGGCCGCGCACAACCGGGCCACGTTGCCGGTGTTCGGGGGGATCTCCGGTTCAACCAGCACGATGTTCATGACAATAGAACTCAGAATCCCGGAGCCAGCATCCGGATGACCAAATGTCCGGCTTGATTTTCCGCACCTTGTCTTTCCCGAATTCCGGATTCCCTTCCGGCTGCCTCGACCTTGGGCCTGCGGCGGCTCATGATCGGCTACTTGGAACCGGTGGCGCCGCCGGCTTCGGCGAGGGGTGCCGGGCCGGACTTGGTTGGAGTAACGGTGTTGATTTTGCCGGTGGCGTCAAAGGTCAATTCATCAATGCAAACCGAGCGGCGGAAGTTGTTTCCGTTCGAGAGTTCGCTGGTGTGATAGAGAACGTACCATTTACCTTGGAACTGGACGACGGAGCCGTGTTGCGTGACGGAGGCGGCATGTTCCATCACCTTGCCGGCATAGGTGAACGGGCCCGTGGGACCATCGCCGATGGCATAGACCTGCGTGGACGTCGGCGCCCAACCGTTTGAATACACGAAGTAATATTTCCCCGACCGTTTAAAAACGAAGGGAGCCTCGCCATAACCCTCGGGCAGGACGGGATCTTGGCCGGGCCCCGCCAGCGGAACCGGTTTGCCTTGCGCATCGAGAAACGAAACCGTTTGGAGGCTGCCGGCCAGTCCGGTGAGGGAGGGACGGAGCTTCACGACCCGGGGCTGGCGACAGCCAAAATAAAGGTAGGTCTGGCCGTCGTCATCCTGAAGCACCGCTGGATCAATCGGCTCCGGGCCGGCATCCGCTAGCGCCGCGTTGTCGATCAGCGGCTTCCCAATGGCATCCTTGAACGGCCCTGCCGGGCTGTCGCCGACGGCAACGCCGATTTTTGTGCGATCGACCGGCAGGAAGAGGTAATACTTGCCGTTGGCCTGGACGCAATCCGGCGCCCATGCCCAGCGGGTCGCCCAGGCGAAATCCTTCACGCGAAATATCGAACCGTGATCCTCCCAAGTGGCCAGGTTGGTGGTCGAAAGCAGCCGCCAATCAATCATGTCCCAGTAGGTGGCATCCGGCAGATCGTGCGAGGTGAAAACATATAGCCGCCCGTTAAAGACCCGGCCGGAAGGATCCGCGGTGAAGATGTTCGTGACCAGCGGATTTCCGCCCAAAGCAACGGACGAAGCGAGTGGACTGACGAGAAGCAGCAACAGGAAATGTTTTAGGAACTTCATAAAATCGGTGGCTTGAGCATAACCAAGGGAATGAAGTCAGGCAAGCAAAGCGGCGGCTATTTTGCTGGAGCCAAGGGAACGAGACTCAGGCTCCAGCTTTGGCTGCAACCTCCTCCCGCCGGCTCCGGCTGGATTTGGAATAAAACACCTTCCAGAGCACCAGGCCCTGCGCCGGAGCGGTCACGCCGGCCACGCGCCGGTCTTTTTTGGCGAGCATCCGCTTGATTTCATCAGCGGGAAATTTGCCCTGCCCAACCTGCACCAGTGTCCCCACGATGCCGCGGCACATTTTGTAGAGAAATCCATCGCCTTCGATGATGAAGGTGAGAAGCAACCCGTTTTTTTTGATGTCGCAACGGGTGAGTTTGCGCACGGTGGAGGCCATCTCGTAATTGCGGGTCGCGGCAAACGATTTGAAATCGTGTTTTCCCACAAACAGTGGCGCGGCGGCGCGCATGGCCAGCAAATTGAGCGGACGCGGGACCTGCCACGTGGTATGGCGGATCAGCGGGTTCATCGCCGTGTGGTTCCAGACAAAGTAGCGGTATTGCTTGCCGGCCGCGTGGAAACGCGCATGAAATTCCGTTGGGGCTCGTGCCGCCAAAAGAACCCGGATATCCTCCGGGAGCCAGGCATTGAGGGCCAGCGCAAGCCTGCGGGGGGACATTTTGATCTCGGCCCCGGGGACTTCAAAATGCGCGACCATGCCGAGCGCATGAACCCCGGTGTCCGTGCGGCTGGAGCCTTGGAGGCGAGGTTGGCTGGGAAACAATTTTGCCAGCGCCGTCTCGAGGATTTCCTGCACACCAGTGCCGGTTTTTTGCACCTGCCAGCCTTCGTAACCCGTGCCGTCGTAGGCGATGGTGAGCTTGAATTTCCGCATTTTCACAAAAGAAATTAACCACAGATGGGCACGGATGAACACGGATAAAATGTGGATTCGCAGGTAGGGCGGGCAGCCCTCCGCCCGCCGCTTGCACTAACACACACTTCGGCGCGCACGGAGTGACGCGCCCTACCCAAAAACAATTTGCCACTTCTGGCTCCCAATCCGTGTTTATCTGTGTCCATCAGTGTTCAAGTTGTCAAAGCCCGCATAAATGCAGGGTTTCTTGAGCGCGTGGACGGCCACTGTCAGCGGAACTGTCAGTATAGCGGCACACGGAATCACAATCCGCCACTATCCTGCCACCATCCCGCTGAAACTCGCCCACTACACCTTAACGTGTCGCGACGGTTCTGCTGCATGATTCAGACCCATGCACATGAAAACTAAATACACCCTGTTCCGGCGCGCCGGAATCTATTATTCCCAAGATTCGGCGACCGGCCAGCAAAAAAGTCTGCGCACCCGCGATGAATCCGAGGCGTTGAAGCTGATCAACGCGAGCAACGAGGCGCACCGCCAGCCAGTGCTCAACCTGCATCTGGCCCGCGCCTATCTTTCGGCCAGCGACCCCGCCTTTGTCGAACGCACCTGGCAGACCGTCATGGAGCAGTTGCAGGCACGCGGCAAGGACAGCAGCCGCGAGCGTTACGCGAACGTGTTCAAGTCGCCGGCCTTTGACGGGCTGCGCAACAAAAAGCTAATGGAAACCACCGCCGACGATTTCCTTGCCCTGTTCAAAGACGGCAAAGTGTCCATCGTCTATTTCCTGAAACGCCTGCACAACTTCGCCTTGAGCTTGGGCTGGATTGCCATTCCGATTGTCGCGCCCTATCTCTGGCCCAAATACGAACCCAAGGACCGGCGCGGCATCACCCAGGACGAACACCAAAGCGTTTTGGCGAGCGAGAAACAGGCGGAATGGAAGCTGTTTTTGGAACTGCTCTGGGAAACCGGCGCGGCACAAAGCGACGCCGCGAACTTCAAAGCCGAGGACATTGACTGGCAGACCCGGACGATTTCCTATTTCCGGCAGAAAACCGGCTCGCTGGCGCAGTTCACCCTCAGCAAGGCGTTGGAAACCGTCTTAAGCCATTTGCCGACGACTGGTGCCTTGTTCCCGAATCTGTCCACGTTTTCAGAGAGCGACCGGGCCAGCCGTTTCCGCCGGCGCTGCCAGCGTGCAGGCGTGGTTGGCGTGACGCTCCACAGCTACCGCTACGCTTGGGCGGAACGGGCGAAGGTGGTTGGAATGCCCGAACGCTTCGCGCAGGCCGCGCTGGGCCACAACAGCAAGGCGATTCATCGCGCCTATGCGAAGAAGGCAATCATTATCGCGCCGTCCCTTGAGGAATATGAAGCGAAGGCGGCGGCGCAGAAAAAGGCAGTCGCGGCTTGAAATGAAATGGCGGTTGAGTCTGACCAACTCAACCGCTTTTTGTCTTTTTTGGGGACTGCCGCCGTCCCCAAAACCCGCGCCAGAGACGTGGTCTCTGGACTCTGTCACCCGCTCGCGCTGGCCGGATCGCTGGCGCGCGACTTTCCGCCCGGCGGAAAGAAAAGTGTTTGCTTTGCCCCTTCGCCAAATTCGTGCTTTTATTCTCCCAGAAGAATTTTGTTGGATTTTGTGCGCGACGACTTTACTACAAATACGAAAAGAATCCTCGCAGCTCGGACTGGGCACTGTTGCTCAAATCCGGGATGTCCGCACTCGACTGTCGGGCCGGGGTCGAAAGAAAACACTATAATCAACATTGGCGTTGCAGCACACATCACTGCCGCGTCACCCGGCACGCCAGAGAAACCAGCCCCTCGCTTTGATAAATCGCTTACGCAAGAGCAAAGGAGAGCCATTTCCAATGGCATTTGGCTATGCCAGAACTGCGCAAAATTGATTGATTCGGATGTCTCAGCGTTTCCTGTTGACCTTCTAAAAAAATGGAAAAAGAAAGCAGAAGATCGCGCGTTTCTCGCGCTCGCCACGCCCGGCGCTCCTATCAATCAGCTTGCGGCGGTTTTTGGAGAACTTGATGAAAATGACCTCAAGTTTCTTGAAGGTCTGTTACTTTCCAAGGACGACGATATAGAGGCGGTGACCGAACGAATGCGGAAGGCTGCACAGACCGACCTCGCAGCGTTTCGAGAAACCAGGACATGGCCCCAGAACGTTATTGAGCTGAATTTAGCCCTCAACGTAAAGGGCAAAAGGGATTCTGTTTCACTCGCTGGCATCGCAAATGCAATTGGCGTGTTTTCCACTCTATCATTAGTTTCGCCCCCGGGAACTGGAAAATCAACCACGCTTGTTCAGTTAGCTAGCCAGATCGTTGATGGCGGATCTGCCGTTCCAACTCTTTTGCCGCTCGGGGAATGGTCAGGCAGCGGTGAAGATTTTTTTGCGTTTTTCACCCGGCGCAACTCTTTTCGATCATTCCGTCACCAACATTTTCAGCAAATGGCATTCTATGGCCGTCTGGTATTGCTGATTGACGGTTGGAATGAAGTTGACGCCACAACTCGTGTCCAAGCAATACGCCAGCTTGAAGCATTACGGCGTGATTTCCCACTTCTGAGCATCGTTATCGGCACCCGACGACAAGCCGTCGTGACCCCCGGTGAAATTGTTGATATCGACCTTTTGAACGAGGATCAGCAACTGGAAATCGCGCGAAAGTTTCCGGGCGGAAGCAAGGAAGCGGTTCTTGATCGAGCATGGCGCACGCCGGGCATACGAGAATTGATTTCGATTCCGTTGTATCTGAACGCACTGCTTGACAGCACGCAGGACGGTTCATTTCCGCAAACCAAGGAGGAAGTCTTGCGCGCATTTGTCGCGCGACACGAAGCGGCTCCCGATAAAGCGGAAATTTTGAGAAAGGAGCTAATCGGCTGTCATAATGACATGCTGATCGGTCTGGCTATCGCAGCAAACAAACTGGATAGCGCGACAATTTCGGATGAAATCGCACGGCTTGCAGTCAGCGAAGTCGGAGAACGGTTGAGATCGGGTGGACAGATCAGCGCATGCCCCCAGCCGTCCATGATATTGGATATTCTGGTCGATACTCATGCCCTTGTCCGTTCAGAAATCGGCAGCGTTTCGTTTCAGCACCAACAGTTTCAGGAGTGGTATGCGTCCTTTAAGGTTGAAGGTTTAATTCTCAAGGCTGCCCAGAACGATGCCGAGGCAATCAGGGTGTTGCGAGCGGAAATTCTGAACTGGTTTGGATGGGAGGAATCCGTTCTATTCGCCTGCGAACGCTTGTCTCGAAAGAATACGGCGGGGGCGCAGGCCGTCGGGTCAGCCATCCTCATGACGCTTGGCATTGACCCGATGCTGACCGCCGAAATGATCTACAGGTCTGATGAAAGGGTCTGGACTCAAGTCAAAGATCAGATCATTGCGTTTGCCATTCGGTGGCACAACGCCGGGAGAGTGGACCGCGGACTTAGGTTCATGATGACTACCGGGCGTCCTGAGTTTGCTCCCCAAATTTGGTCTTTTGTAGCCACACCAGATGATCAGGTCTATTTAAATGCCCTTCGCAAACCCAATCGCTTCCGGCCATCAGTTCTTGGTGCAGACACCGTGAAACACTTGAGCGAACTACCGGATAACATTCGCGGCGATATTGTGGCAGCAATCGTGCATGAAAGCGGGTTTGACGGGCTGGAATTGGGTGCCCAGATTGCTAAAACTGATTCCAACGCTGAAGTCGTAGTAAAAATAATCCATGCGCTCGAATTTCGCCGAGCTGACCGGCACATTCATCAAATCCTTGAAATCGCCCCTGACGCCGTATGGGAAAAACTTGCAATCGCAGGTTTCCCAATCCCGCTCACCGAGCCATCACATAAGGAGAGGATGGCCAAATTGCGGGCGGCACAAAACGC
Source organism: Verrucomicrobiia bacterium (assembly GCA_049280815.1). GTDB lineage: Bacteria > Verrucomicrobiota > Verrucomicrobiia > Limisphaerales > UBA11358 > UBA11358. The sequence goes on from JBAPQW010000025.1 coordinate 12,863, forward strand.
CAAGGAAGCAGACCCAATCCGCAGCATCATTCGTTTGGCAGACCATTTGCCTCACTCAAACGAAATTGGTGAGCGGATTGCAACGATGATCGAAGCGGAACAATTTGCCGCAAAGAGTGAACATGCATCGTATGCCGTAAAACGCGCGTTTGGGAGTTATCCCGACCATACCAGAGCAGCGCTCCTACATCGGATTCAGGCTGGATTACCAGTGCCGCACGGCACCGACGAATTCCTCGAAGATATTCCTGTGGTTGACGACGGACCCTTGGCCGCCGCCGCACTTGACAAGACAACGCCCCACGCCACTGCGCGCTTCGCTTTCACAATTGTTGGACCAAATACCGTGGGTCGACTAATAGATGAGCTTCTTATCGCGCATGACGAGGTGCAGGCTAAGGGGCGGCAGTTGGACGAGGCGACGCGAAAAGAGTATTGGCGCTTGATGGAGGCTATTTCGGCAACGCGCCAAATGCCCTTCGTTGAGGCCTTGCTAAAGCGCGCCAAATCTGACGAACCGCAGCATATTCGACTAATGGCCGAGCTTTTGTCACGGCACGGCAAAGGTGAAAGTAATATGCTCAGTCTTCCTAGCGATGCTCTCGATTCCCTGGCAGGGATAATTGACCTTTGGATTAGCGTTTTGCTGACCTCGCCAAAGGCGAATCGACATCAGATGGCAGACGTGGTTCAGGCCGTAGAACGACTGCCTCAGCCACAATTTGTAGGTGGTCTGCATAAAATGTTGGAACGCGATCTGGCGGATTGGGCGCGCGCACGGGAAGAATTCAAGAAATCCCGCCCGGCAGGTCCCATCCCGCCCGACGTAACGCACAGTTGGACGCTTCAATATCGGCGAGCGTTCGCCGCCATTGGCGGGGCCGAAGTTGTTGCGTTGATGAAGTCGTATTTATCAGACTTACGATTCGGCATTGATGCGGCCATAGTCTTGAGTGTCATCTGGAATAGAAAAAACGGGCCTGTTAAGGAAAGGCGTTGGGGAGTATGGCACGATTTTTCAGACGTTAAAGCCAATCGCTTGGCTCGACAAGACAGCCAGAACCCACTCGCCAGTTGCGATTCCGCCGAGGCCATTTTTGCGGTCGCCCGAGATTTAGGGACACAAAGTAGCGACACTGCCACACAACGACACGCGATTCAGTTAGCCACGGCGGGCCTGAGAATGCCTCATGGCTCCAAGCGAGCCGATATTGATGTGCTCATGGCGTTGCAACTTCCATTCGCTGCGAAACGGGAATTGCTAACGGCCGCGGTCGAGGCAGGCGAAATCGTCAAAGCGAACGACTTAATTTCGGGCACCAATGAATTATTGGAAGCGGCGAAAAAGGAAACTTGGCGCTTGGATAAAAACCGTGGCGAGCTAATGGGCTGGGTTGAGCTATTTCCGTTCTGCGACCGGCCAGCTGCCGTGGCTGAAGTTCTCAACACAATACCGGAGCAAAATCGCCAGCCTTGGGATTTAGACCGTTTGTTTATCGCTCTCGCCGATAGCCCGCCGAACGACGCGCTGCAAATTCTCAAAGCTCTGGCAGAGCGCGACAAAAGAATCTTGGATAATTACCGCTGGACAGCCACTGTTTTTGATCTCGGAACCGAGGCAGCGGCAGGTTTAATCATTGATCTGATTTGTGGGGGCGCCGTGCCCGGACGACACGGTTTTTCAGAGAAGCGGCTGGCGGAATTGGCGAAGCAATACCCACGCATTCGCGCGGAGCTTTTGCGACGTTACGCATCCCTGCCTCTCGGCCAACCGCACTCGTTATTGGGAACAGTTCTGAGGGAAATTGCAGACGCTGACATTGTTCTGGCGTTCGTTCGTGATTACGCTCGGCACAAAAAACCTTTCGACGGAAATCTTGCCTATTCCATCCATGAAACGGCGGTTGGGAAACGTCCCGTTGCCGACTGGCCAAACGCTTATAACGAGTTCAGTGTTCCGCTGACTGCTCTCAGAAAGACGCTTTTTGAAATGACTCTGGCAAACAATGGTGAATCTGCGCTGGCTGAAGCATGTTTGAATAAGATCGAAGAATTACGGGACGAGCATGGCCGCATAAATGATGAGCCGCGCCACCCCGATATTAATTCCGGCCGTTCTTGGCCGAAAGAAACAGAAGAAGCTACTGACAGGCATTCGTAGATAATTCGGATTGTCTTTCAAGGCCATTCTGGACACTGCCACGCACACTATTTTTATTACGGGCATTCTTTTTTTGCCAGTGCTGGTAAATGGTTGCGGACATGCGCACCAGCCAGTTCCGATCCTTGATGTTTTCCAGCACATCTGCGGTTGCAAAATACTTGATGCCATTGGGTGGTGGATTGCCCAGCGGTTTCAGCAACTTGGCGGCGACCAACGCCGGCACGTCATGCGGCTGGCAGTTCAGCACCCACGCCGCCTGCTCCGCCGTGAGGCGGGCCGGCAACTGGCCCAGAAGCATCAAAAACCTACGTTGGTCCTCTCTCATTTCAACACTCCTTGAGCTTGAAGGAATTCGCGGCCTCTTGCCAGGAGGCGTCCAGGTTTACCGGCCACCAAAGCCACCCTGCATCATCATCGTGCAGCAGTCACCGTCACTCACGCGCTGCAAAAGCATAGTCCGCCGCCAGACGACGACAGCCAATCGTTCGCGACTCGATTCTTAAACGTGGACCCCGTTCGATTTTGAAACCCGTTGCGTCAGGCGCATCGCCTCGCATTTCTGGGCGCGGCGGTTTTTGGTCATGAGGACCGCCGCGCGCTGGCCCCAGCGCTGTTCGATCAGCCGATAGAACCGGTCGTTTTGATAATGCGCCGCCAGCAGGTCCATGACCGACGGACGATCCGCACTGCGCGTGATGTTCTCCCGCAGTTGCTCCTTGTCGCTGGTGAAAATATGGATGCCCTTCTTGCCGCGCGAAATGGTGACATACCATTGCTGCTGGCTCGTCGCCGCTTTCGCCGCTGAATCCGAGAACAAGACATGATCCACCGACTTGCCCTGTGAAGCGTAGATCGTGATGGCGTAGCCACGGACGAACTGCCGGAAGTTTTTGTCCAACACTCGTCCGTCCGCCAGGGCAATACACCCGTCAGGCTGGACGGTCTTGACCGTGACCAGTTCGCCGTTGACCAGTTTGCGGTTCTCGACACTGCCGCCATTGGCCTTGAGTTGCAACCGATCGCCGGAGACCAGCGCCATTTCCTTGCACTGGCAGGCCGTCAGTCTGTCCAAATGCTTGAATGGAATCAAAACTTCACGAGCGTCGGTTGCAACCAGCAAATGCGTGGCCGTGATCTGTTTTAGTTTTGCCGATTCGCCGGCTTTGAACCCGCGCACATCCCGATTGAATACGAGCACCGTGTCCGACACGTAGGAGCGGACGTCCCGTTTCTGCGCGTTCGTCAAATCCACCGGCTGCAAGGCAGCGACCATTGTTTCCGATTCACCAATCAATTTGTCCTGCTTGAGCGCAACCCGAATCGCATCGTTGACCTGATGAATCTCATTCCAACTCTGTGAGACGACCACGGTGGATTGATGCTCTTTCACCAGCGCCAGATAACGCGCGGTCAGTTTTTCATGCTTGTCGGCCAGCGTGCAGGACTCAATGGTTTTCAATTTGTCCAGCCGTTCAAAGGATTCGTCGAACTTACCATCGCGGGCCTCCTCGACCGCCCGCCGGTATTCCCGGATGCGTTTACGTTCCGCGATGGATTTTGCCAGGGCGGGATTCTGGCGGCGGATGTTCGTTAATTCGATGGGCCGGATGCCCGAATGTTTTTCAATCGCCCGCAACGCATCGCCCGCCTCAACCGCTCCGTGCTGCCGGGTGTCACCCGATAAAACCAGCCGCGCGTTTCGTTCTGACACCAGTCGGAGCAGTTCCAACATCGTTTTGCCGCCAATCTGTCCGGCCTCGTCCACAATCACCACCGATCCCGTTTTGAGCTCCCTTTTTTGCAGGAAGCTGGCCACGGTCATTGGTGACGGAAAACCGTCGCGCTCCATGTCCAGCACCTGCTGGCGTTGCGGCGCGAGGACTACCACGCCGCGCCCACTGTCACAGATCTGCCCGACCAGCTCGCGCAGCACGAAACTTTTACCCGTGCCAGCCCCACCGCAAAAGACCGACACCCGATTCCGATTTGAAACCAGTGCCACCAGGGCCTCACGTTGTTCCTCATCCAGCTTGGGATTGAACGACTTTGGCTCCCGGACCAGCGGATGACCCTCGCCGGCGCCGGTCCTGGCTGTCTCGATGATTTCCCATTCCCGCAGGAGATGTTCCCGCGTTGAGACTTTCCCAGGGTGATCCTTGAAACGCACATAACCGCGCTGTTGCGTGACCGCTTGAAGGTCAGTCAATGAAACGTCCTGTCCCCTGGCACGTTCGAGCGCATGACGCCACAGTTCATGCTCATGGACGATGGAACGGCGTTCAAACAGATGTTCTTCCGCCCAAATGACCGCCTGCTCGGTAACATTCGCGTCGGGAACCAATACGGGAGATTTTGCCATCGTCAAATGGTTCAAAGATGATTTCTCGTCCGCCGTCGTCTGGCTGGCCCACACGGTTTGCAGCTTTTCCAGACCGATGTCCCGGATTTTCCGGGGCCGTTCCTTGTGTGCGATGTTCTCCCGGATGGCCGCTATGTTGCCATCTGCTTTCTCTGGCTCCCGGGCCAGCAGTTCCCTGGTTTTCTGGTCAATCTCCCGGTGGCGCTTGGAAAATCTTTCAATCAGTTCCGGCGCGACACCCTTGATCTCGAAATCGCCGCGCGGTTTATTTTCAATCTGATAACCAAATTTAACCAGTTCGCGGGTCAGTTCATGGTAATAGACATTCTCGACAAACTTTTGGGCAGCAAACATCTCATGGTTTTGCAATGCCTTCCATTGCTTTTCGACCGCATCAAACGTGGCGTTGAACACGATGCAATGCGTGTGCAGATGCGGGTCCAGTGCGCGGGAGGTGTCATGCCGGAACATGGCCGCCACCAAGTTGCCTGTATGCCGGTCAGTGCATTGGTCATTTTTTCGCACCCGGGTTGCGGCGAAGGTTTGCAGTTGGTTCATGGCCAGCGTCACCGCTTGCTCATGCGCCTCGACAATCCGCGCATCGTCGCCCACCAGCGCGGCGATGGAAACGGATTTGGGTGGCGAGAATGTGAAGTCGTAAAACACGCGGCGATTTGCCGTTTCACTTTCCTGGCCGTCCGCATTCATCTCGATCCGGGTAGTCTTTTGCCGGAGGGTCAGTCTTTCACCCGTCTGCGGATGAAGATTTTCACACAGGCGGGCGAATTCGTCGCTGGTGGTCATGCCATTCAACCCGAGATCAGCCGCACCCTGGCCGAACCATTGGCCGAGGATGGATTGACCCTCGGCATAATAATCACCGACCGCCAGATGTTCCTTAAAATATTTCTTGGCATCGGCCAGATTATATTGCGCTTTGGGTGCAAGCATGGCCGCCAGCGTAGATCAATAGGTTTAGCGGGCAGCGGGCGCGCTCATCGGAATGACTACACCGTTTGATCTTTTAGATTTTCTGGCATTCTTGGCCTGCCAATGCTGGCTCAAAACGGCCGTGGCCCGCGACAGCCATTCCTCATTGTTCTCCGCCTCCACCAGCTTGGACCGGGCGAAGTATTTTTCACTGTTGGGCGTCGGACGGCCCAGCGGTTTGAGCAGTCCGCGCGCGATCAGAATGGGAATGTCGTGCGGTTTGAAACCAAGGTAAACGGCGGTCTCCAACGTGTTCAACCGGGCGGGCAGCCGTGCCAGACTTAATAGTTCTTTACGTTCGTTGTTCATAGTTTTCAATTATTTCTCAACTGACATTCTGGCGGAAACCCAGACGGCTTTTGTGTAATCTTTACACAAAAATTTGGAATGGTGAATTGCCCGGCACTGGTCAAAATATTCTGGTTGGGAGTTTGACCTAACTTGATGCGATGGAGTTGCCGTTGGGACACACAATATGATCCGACGGCGTTTAGACTGTCCAATTTCCGGCGTGCCTTGGAAACCGGACAGACTCAACGCCGCATCATCAAACCCATCCGGTTGCGCCCCCAATGCCCGTTTCCAAAACCCCGCTTCACTTCACAGCCGTTTCGTTTCGCTCCGGTTTCAGAAACGGACATTCAGCGCGATGGGTGATCAATTGCCATCTCATGAACCATCGCCAAGAGCTGGCAACGAACATCCGCGTTGGACCGATGCCGGTCGGATTTTATGCAAACGGGTTGGCCTCCTATTCGTCTGCTTGATGGTGGACGCCCCACCCCTACCAAAAGGCGTAGGTTTTTTCGGCCAGGTGCCGGCAACATGAAGTTTCATGTTGAAACGCGTTGAAGGGCGTTGATGATTTCAACGCGACTCAACAACTTTCAACGTCATGGTTCAACACCGTTCAACCGGTTTCAACCCGGCTATTCAACACCTTTCAATACTCAAAGCGGCAATCGGCTTCAACTCCGCCACAATTCGTTTCAATTCGCCCGCTACTCGCTAACACAGTTCATTCGCACTGGCCTAAACTGGCATGAATGGATTTGGATACCAAAAGTGAACGCAGGATGAAACTAGGCGGCGGGCGGGCCTATCGCAGCCGTCTCGAATCGTTCGTGGAGTTCATCCGCGAACAACGTCAGAACCGCCAGACGTGGCAGGAAATTGCCACGCGACTCCGCACTGAAAAGAGTTGCACCATCACGTTTCAGGGATTGCACCAGTTCTACCGGCGCTACCTGAAACGTCAGGCCCGGCCTCATTGGGAGAGCGAAACGGTGATGGCTCAACCAGCCTCGGTGAAAACACCGGCACCAGCCCGTAAGCCGGTGCTGGCAGCCACGCCGGCGGACCGTCCATTCCGGCAACCGAATCCCGACGAAATAAAACTCAACGATCCAACAAAACTATGAATACCACCCGACGCATCCACCTCAATCCCCAATCCAAAGGCAATCTCGGCAAAAGTTTTGAAGCCGAATTCCGCACCGCCTGGCTCGACAAACTTGGTGTGCCGTGGAACGGTTCCGACCTCGACGACCGGCACCACACCTTTGCCAATCGTCATCCCCAAGCCGTGCGCTCCTATCATCTTGGCAATGAACACGAGAGTAAAACGGCCTTGTTAAGTTTGTTCCGGCGTGTGCTGAAAGATTCTGCACCCGTTCACATCATTGACACCCGTGCCCAGGCCGACGCGTTGATCTTGGGCGCGCTGGAAGAATTGCAAGTGTTGGACGTGTGCGCCGAACAGGGCGTCCGGCTCACATTCTTTTTATTCCCCACCGACGACACGGAGAGCATGACCAACGCGGGACGATTATTTCTCTACGCAGGGGACCGCGTGGATTATTGCATCGTCAACAATCCGGCTAAAGCCAGGGGCGATCTGTTCAAAGGGTCGCAACTGGAAAAGCAGTTGCTTGAGTTTGGTGCCAAGTCTGTGACGCTGCCGGCCGTCACACCAACAACATTGCTGGCGATTGAAAAAGCCGAGGCCATCGCCAAGCGCGGCTTGAGTTTTGCCGAATTGTCGCACGTCGAGGCCGGTCACTTGGAACGCTTGCTGGCCGGTGAAATCCAATGGGCGATGCAGAAATTATTCAGGCAATATGACTTCATCGCGGATTTGTTGTTACCCACAGAATTTGTTCCCAAGGAAAAATCAGCGCCGACCAAGGAGAAAGCCAAGGCTGAACCCCAACCGCAATTGAACTTTGGAGAATGAAGTATGGAAGACACGGACTTTGATTTTCTATGCAGTGGGCTTCCCGCCGAGGAAGCCAAACGGATGCGGAAGATATTGGTCGAATGGAGTGATGGGGATGAGAATGGGTTTCCCGTTCAACTGGTGATGCTGACGCGGGCGCAATGGCGCGCGGCGGGACTCGTGCCGCAGGCGGTCAACGAGTCCCGCAAGTTGATCGAATTGCATCTGGCCGAATACCGGCGGCAAACCAAAGCCATGCTGGATGATTTTTCCAGCACGCTCAAGGCACAGTCTGAAGAATTCAAAACCGCCACTGAAAAACACGGCCAAACCATCCAACAGGCAGTCATGCACATTAAGCTTCAAATCGTGGACGCGGAACTGGTCGCCCGGCGGGTGATATTGCAAATGGAAGATGCTGAGAGCGAATGGCGGAGTGTTAAAACCAGCACCGTGGCTCAATGCAAGCGATTGGCAGAGGTTTCCAGTGACTTGCAAGACCGGTTCGCGTGGCGGGTGATGCTGCGGTCGGTTGCTTGGTTTTTACTGGCGCTCGGTTATGGAATTTGCATCGGCCACTATTGGACACGCTGAACTTTGTCCACGGCGCAGCCGCGCCGACCAAATCGCGCGCGAATCCAGACTCAATGGTAGGTCGCCGGTCGTCGCGTCAATGTTTTGCTCGCCTCATCCGGCTGCGCTCCACATTGCACCCGCCGCCCGGCTCCGAGAGTTTTGCTTTTATGAATTCGCGCGGGGTATGCTGTTCACTGATGAAAACCGTCCAGATTTTAACATGGCATTCAGCAAGTGGATTTCAAAAACCAAAAATCTGTCTGTCACACACATCAAAACACGGAGGCGGAGTTCGGAATCGAACGCCTTTAGTGGCGGATGACGGGATATTGTGCCTGATTTTACAGGGTATTCAAGCAGATTGTGCCACTATTGGAACCCCCGGTTTCCACTTGGTTTGTTAGCCATTTTCCCGCCGGGCCGGAACTGAATCCGCCGGCTGTATTATAGGTGGAGTTGTAAGCAATAGTCGTCACCACTCCGACCGGGCTGGTCATCTGGGTCGGAAGATTGTAGGCATTATAAGAATCATACGTGGTGGTTGCAAAGTAGGTGGAAGCGATTCTAGTTTTCTTGCCGGCCAGAGTGCCGCTGGGGGAGTTGTACGCGTAATCTGTTTCCTGAATGACGTTATTGTTTCCGTCAGTGAGAGTGACCGTGTCCGGGTGGTCGAGAATATAAGAACCGATGGTCGTGTAGTGGGTGCTATTCTTTCGGGTATCGGTACCGTCGGCATCGGTGAACGTAAAAGTGCCGACGTTGGTTGGATTGAAAGCCGGTCACCAGGCCGTAGGCAATTTTATTTGTCAAATTGCCGTTGGACACGTCATAGGCAAATTGCGTCACCGTATTGCTGCCTCCCGGGCAATCAAAGCCGAATGTCAACTGCACGAACGGGAAATAGCGGCCGTTGCCCAAACTGGCCTGATTGACCTGATTGACGGTGACGTGATAAAGATTGTTGTCGTTGCCATAGGTTTCAAGCCGGAAGGGCACGCCTTCCTTGGCGAAGTTTCCTGGGTCCAGATATTCGCCAAGATTGGTGCGGCTCTGTCCTCCACCCTGATGGAAATAGGTCACTGTTTTGCGCAGTGACGCATCGGTATTGGTGACCACGGCAAAGCCGTGGAACTCACGGCGGTTCCCGTCATAGAATCCGCCGGCATAAGCCGAAAGATTGGCTTGCCCCAAGACACCCGGCGCGACCGAACTGCGCCACCGCTGCACTTCGCCCAGGATGCCGCTCTATTCCGACTGCCAAGTTTCGTCACTCCGCAGTGTTGGATGGCGCGACCAAAGCAGCGTTGAATCCTCCGCCAAACGAGCTGCGAAACCAACGCGGCCTTCGTCGCAAACGGGCTGGCGCACCACCGACAGGCTTATTGACGCAGTGAGAACCCCGGCCTAGTTTCGGTCAGGTGAACGGGTTACACGCTCACGCCCGAAAAGGCCAAACTGTCATTCGTGTTAACAAATACTGTCGAACTGCCATGGCAAAACATAATGGATAAGTTAAATCAGGTTTATAAATTCAGGAATACAGTATTTTTCGTTGACACAATGCCACTCGGAGAGTAAAAGCGATTTGTTCTTCAATTTGATGTGCCTGTCGTTCAGGGGCAGATTGGCGAAGGGGAATATATGCGGGTAAGCGGATATTGGGTTGAACGCAAACGGCCGGTTCGTTCCTTTAGGCCAGGGGGAGAGGAATATCTTTCAAGGACCCGTTTTGCTGGCGAGTTCACCATTTCGGCTCTCATCAATTCTATGAAAACTTCATGGTTAAGCGTTTCTTTATCGGCTTTAGCTGTTGCCGCAGCCCAAGGGCAAATTTCTCAGCCAGCCGCTACAGTTGGTGCCGGACAAGGAATTATTCAGGCTCAGAACGCCCCCTGGGCGGCGACCCAACGCGACGGCAACTCGTGCGTCTGGCAACGAACCACATACGACATCATGCCGAACGGAACACGGATTTCAAACGTGCATAATTACATCGAACTGGCAACTGGAATGCATTACTTAAGCAATGGCCAGTGGTTGGCTAGTAAGGAAGAGATTGATATTCTACCCAATGGCACGGCAGCCGCGACCAACGGCCAGCATCAGGCTTATTTCCCGGGAGACATTTATCAAGGCGTGATCCAATTGGTTACCCCGGATGGCAAGCATCTACAGAGCCGGCCGCTTGCATTAAGCTATGATGATGGAAGCAACACAGTGCTGATAGCCGAGCTAACCAACTCGATTGGGTATCTGGTGAGCTCCAACCAGGCCATTTATCCAGATGCCTTCACCGGCCTGAAGGGGAGCTTGAGGTACTCGTACACGAAATCAGGATTTGAACAAGACATCATTTTAGAAGAGTCACCACTAACACCTGAATCTTATGGTCTTAGCCCCGCTACCGCACGATTGCAGGTTTTGACTGAATTTTTCAACCCTCCGCAACCAGCGGTGACCACGACGGCACTGCCGACACAGGCAGGAATCAATTTGACTGACGAGAACCTCAGATTTGGGGCCATGAACATGGTGCCGGGCCGTGCTTTCCTGCTGGGATCGGACGCTCATGATGGGGGCGTATCGGTAAGCAAATCCTGGGTGACGTTGAATGGCCGGCAATTTCTGGTGGAAGAGGTGCCGGTGGAAGCGTTGGCGGATCAACTGGCGCAATTGCCCGCCCCGCAGACGGCCTCCGTCAAACCCAGCGTGAATTCCGTGCTGCATGTGGTTTCGGCCAAACGATTATTACCTGTACAAAGACTGACGAAAACAAGTCCCGGTGGACAGTTCAGGCAAGTTGCTCAAGCGTCCACACCGGTCCGGGGTTTGGTGCTGGACTACGTCACCATCACCAGCAGCCAAACGAACATAACATTTCAGGCGGACAGCACATACTATATCAGCGGGCCATTTTATTCCTATGGCACCAATACCTTTGAAGGCGGAACGGTGATTAAATTTGCCACCAACAGTTCCATTAAAATACCATCGGGAGCTGCTCAAAAGATCAATTGGCAAGGAGGAGCTTATCGTCCGGTCGTGTTCACCGCCAAAGACGACAATACGGTTGGTGAAAGCTTCGGCACAGGAACGCCAACGGGTTACTACGGCAACCCGATGTTGTCGCTTGCCGGCTCCTTTCCGACGCCAACTTTGACCGGGCTGCGTGTCAGTTACGCCCAGACTGCAATCCAGAGTGTGTTTGAAAATGCAAACATTTACGACGCACAATTCGTGAATTGCCAGAACGGCCTGTCATTCGGTGGTGCGTCTGTGTTTTTAGGCAATGCACTGTTCGCGAACACTGTCACCAACTTGATCTTCACACGTTACGGCAACGCGGGTGTCATCGCCCAAAATACGACTTTTAGCAGCTCCGCTTGGCTCGCCTCGGCCCCGTCATCTTCACAAGGGATCACCGTGTCCCTCAATAATTGCATTCTCGCAAATCTGACGAACCTCCTGGTCGGAGCATATTCAACTACCAACGGCAGCTATAACGGGTTCTACCATAGCCCTTATGGTCCGTTTTGGGACGCGAATAGCGTCATCACTGCAACGTTTCCGTTTCAAAGCTTGGCCGCGGCCAATTACTACTTGGCCGGCGGGTGCGTGTTCACCAACAAAGGGACCACGATGATTGATGCCACCCTCCTGACGGATCTTCGCAAGAAGACCACCTATCCGCCTGTCATTTGCTCCAACATTACGATTTCCGTAGCAACAAACTTCAACCCACAGGTGCAACGCGACACAAACAGCAGCCCGAGCCTGGGTTATCACTACGACCCGATTGATTATGCCTTGGGAGGTGTTTACGTGACCAACGCCAATGTAACCATCAATCCCGGCACCGTCATAGCTACTTTTGGGACAACGAACTTTGCTTATGGACTGGGTATCGGCAGCGGTGCTCAGCTTGTTTGTCAGGGTTTGGCAAACAGCCTGAATCGGATTGTCCAATACAACACCGTTCAGGAGCAGGCAATCACCAATTGGAGCCGCGTATCGTCGGGTTCAATTGTTTCTGAGTTTCTTGGGGTTTCACCGGCAGCAACGATTAACTGCAGTTTTACCGATTGGTCTGTGCCAGCGCAAGATGCGCCACACCTCAATGGTACAAATGGCATTTGCAATCCAATCAGCTTACAAAACTGTCAGTTCCATGGTGGTAAACTGCTGTCGTCCTATCCCACAATCAACCTGACCAACTGTTTGTTCGAACGAGTCTATGCCAAGCTATGGTCGGCGGATAACAACATGCCTTCCTTGCGGAACAACTTGTTTTGGCGGGGGGAATTTGATTTTGCCCCCAATGTTACCAATGCCCTGGTCAAGGACAACCTGTTTGATCAAACCACCATCACGAATAACAGTGGAATTTATACCCTCTACAACGGCGGCTATAATGCATTCGTCACCAACTTCAATCGATTACAACCCACTTCTAGTTATGATGTTATTTTGAGCAACTCGCCAACTTACCAGAGTAGTTGGCTTGGCAATTATTATTTACCTACCAATTCCTTGCTTCTCAATGCTGGTAGCACATATGCGAACCTGGTCGGTCTTTATCATTACACGGTCACTACCAACCAGATTATAGAAGGCACCAATAAGGTAAGCGTAGGCTACCACTACGTGGCGCTAGATCAATACGGAAATCCACTCGACTCAAACGAGGATGGCGTCTCCGATTATCTTGAGGACGTGAACGGCAATGGGTTAGATGATTCAGGAGAAACCCCATGGGACATGATCATTCTTCAGCAACCCTTGAGTCAGGTGGTGGAGGATGGCGACACAGTGACGTTCAGTGTAGACATGGGCGGCAATGCGAATCTGACTTTTCAATGGACTTTCAATGGGGTCCCCATTAATGGCGCGACGAATAGCAGCTACACGATCAACTTCGTACAAAGTCTTTTACAAAACTGTAACTATGATGGCTCTTACCAGGTCACCATTTCCAACGACGCCAATTCCATTGTTTCTGAAGTAGCACAATTGACGTCGGATTTACTTAATCCGCTCGGCCCTGTACTCAGCTATGATCTTAACCTGATACCCATTTTGGGTCAGCGGCAGGATTACACTTTCAAAAGCGGCGTCACGTATTACATTGGTTCAGGCATCTTGCTATACGGCAAAACGACCATTGAAGGCGGGGCTGTGCTGAAATTCGATAACGACATTTCAACCAATTCGAGTCTGCAAATCATGGGAACCTTGACTTGCAATGCCACACCGTATTACCCAGCGATATTGACTTCGATTGATGATGACGCGTTTGGAGAATTTATTTACTATAGCAGCGGTTATCCGCAAACCGTTACAAATGGCGTACCGTATCTTGACCTCACTTATGCCCGGAGTGGTTCCGTTGGCAATTTACGCATCTGTTACGCGGATTGGGGGGTAACAACGCCGACTATCTCGCGCAGGCTTGATGTATGGGATTGCCAGTTTGTCCAATGCGACTACGGTGTAGTCGATCTGGTGGCGGGCAATTCGACGAACAGCCTCCATAATGTTCTTTTCGCCGCATGCGGCGCTGGTATTGGGGCTTCAACCAATGCCATCACAATCGAAGGCGAACAGGTGACGGCGTATGTGGAAGATCTCTATGTGACCGGTGTTCAACCGAGCCGGATTGCCCTGACCAACACCATCATTATAGGGCAACCCTTCAATCTCCCCAATACCTGCAGCCAGGTGATCTTCAATCCCGACCCGACAAATTTTCAATCTGTTGGCGTCGGCGGTTATTACCTTGCAGCCAACAGTCCGTTGCATCATGCAGGAAATGCCGGCATTAGTTCGCGCTTACAGAATGAACTGCAATGCAAGACTACTTTCCCGCCGATTGCCATCGCCGCCTTTACCACAAATACCGGGGCTCTAATGTTGTCGCCGCAAGCCCCGCGTTACACCAATGGCGCGCCAGACTTGGGCTATTACTATGATGCGTTGGATTACACCGTGGGGATGTTTGTTCTGGACGGCAGCCAGGTGACAGTTCTGCCTGGCACCGCAATTGGTTTCCGTGATGAATATGTGCCTTTTGCCCAAGACATAAACTATTGGGGATTTTGGTTGCAAGAAGGGTCGTTCTTTCTCAGTCACGGCACGCCTAGCAAGCCAATTGTTTATTCCGATGTTCAGTTGGTTCAGGAACAACCGGCAACTCCCTGTTGCGCTTTCTTTATACCTGATTGTGAGCCAATGTATTCGGCCGCGCCCGCACCCACTATGGATTTTCGTTTCTGCCATTTTTACGCAGCCAGCCAGTGGTATTATCAGGTGTGGGCTGGATGCGAACCACCGTACAATTTTTACTCACCGACACCCTCCAGCGCGGTGTATCTAAATATGGAGGATTGCAGCATGAAGGGCGGACGAATCACGCTCGGACAAGCGATCGAAGGGATAGGTGTGGGTGGTGCAGTATCGTGGACAAATAACTCATTCGAGAACGTCGCCATCAACCTCGATCCTGATTGGTTTGATGCCAACGATCTTACGCTATACGTTGACCTTTCCGTCCAGGTCCATAACAATCTGTTTCGGGGTGGGATGTGGTTTCATATCGATCCGATTCTGGCCACGGCGGGCAACTGGGTGTTTAAAGATAACATGTTTGACCATGTAAATTTATTTCAATACACAGGCGAGCCGTTGGATTATGATTACAATGGATATTGGCCATGGTCTGCGACGGACTTGGCGTGGCTCCAGATTTTTTATCCCTGGGGTGACGCTGCGAGCCAATTATTGCCAACAACGACAGGTGAGGGAGGAAACGAGCAAGTATTGCCAACCGCGCCGCCTTATCAGTCCGGCCCGTTTGGGAATTTTTATCTGCCCAATACGACTGCCCTTTACGGGGCGGGCAGTACCACTGCAGCGGCACTTGGGTTTTACCACTACACAACACGGATTGACCAAATGAAGGAAGGCGATGACATCTCCAAGGTCAATGCCAACATCGGCCTGCACTATGTGGCTACTAGCAATTCCGTTAGCACGACGCCGAAAGATACAGATGGTGACGGCATTCCTGATTACGTAGAAAACTGGCATGGTGACGGCCTTTATAGTGTGCACACTGATTCCGAAACCGACTGGCACAGTTCTAGCACCGATGGGATCACGCCCGACGCTTCAAATTCAGTATATTTGGACATTGACCTTTCTGGTAACGGACTGGTTGGCCGCATCAAGGCGGCGTTGGGAATGAAACCTTTGGATTCCAGCAACCCGCTGACGCTCACACAAATCATTACTGGCGATGAACCTAATATTGCTACTTTCGAAGTACCTGTTAATTATAATTTAATGACCAACAGCGGTGGGTTGGCTCTGAATGTGAATGGTATTGACCCGACGATACAGAACATTCAACCAGCTGAGAATGGTAACTGCCTGGTGGTTTGGAATACGACTTTCGAACCGCCCGGCCAAGAATACCTCCAGGTTTGTTTGGGACTGAACGGCCCGATACAGGATAACGCCATTCTTTCGGCTTCGGGCCCGCTTTATCCCTTCCTGTCCACAAATGTGATCCAGTTTTTCGAGGCTGGCTCGATGTTTACCGACACTAGTGCGTTTCTGGACGCAAAGCTGTTCGTTCAAAATGCCGATTACACAATCGATCTGTATGATGTCTCAACCACCACGCCTGGTACATGGATCATGAGCATTACCAACAGTACGGACAACGGGATTATTCAGGAAGATTGGGGCGTGACGAATGCGGATGGCACGCCTTTCATGGGAACCAGAGTGGAGGCGGATTTCAATGTGCTGCCCGCTGGGACTTTGAGCAGTGCCAAAGCCACGGCTAGAGCGATGGCACAGAAGTCCGAAAATACTCCTCAACCCAATCATCCACGCAAACTCTTGACCCGCGCCACTGGCCAGCTATCAGAATGGGGACCGAACTTTGATTTTGCCTATATGTATATGGGGGGCGGTGAGGTCTGGTATGATAAGAACTCAGGGGAGATTTGGAATGAAATGCAGGGTATTGTTGACATGTTGATAACACCGACATCTACTGACAATGAGTCGCTTTATTATTATAATTCCGGTTTTAACTATTACTCTACTCAAACCGTTCATCCTAATCCCTGGGGCTACGGATCGACTGTGGGTTTTCCTGGTTATCTTAAAGATCAAAGCAGGGTAGATGACTATTTATATCCAGATATGACGAACAGTGCCACAAGGAACTTCTTTTGTGAAGCGCATGGAGCTGATCTGCAAGGTAACCCTTTCCTTTGTGATTTGCTTGGCCATGTTAAAATATGGTCTGGTGCAGTTGCAAACATATTGGGAAACGGACCATTTAACGGACCCGTAGGCGACAGTGGAGTGGCAGAAAATAATCCCTATCGTTTCGTTTTCTTAGACGCATGTTCTACTGCAGCTCAAAGGAAATGGTATCAAGCTTTTGGAATAGTCCCGGCAGGCGCCGGGGTCGCGGAAGCTGCGGCCCGCTGTAATATTGGTCCACAAGCTTTCGTTGGGTGGGAAAAACCCAATTACAATCCGTATACTCGTGATGTCGATGTTGGCCAAGCGTATACCGAAACGTTACTGGCTTTCTACACGCAATGGATGTGCGGACACTCAGTATTACAGTGCGTGGGATATGCATCAGACCCCACAAAAGTCATAGTACCATTTCCTGTCCCTAAAAATCAAAACTACATATTTACAACAATAGGAGGTCAACACAGCATCACTTCTACGAGTAGGCTTATAATCGTTGGGCATCCTGGGCTGACAATTAACGGACTGGATCCCAGTTGGGACCTCAACATCACAGACCATTGCAAATACTAACATTGAAAGGAAACTATGAAATCGCGATATTCCACAATTTGCGCTTTAATTTACGCCATACCGTTTCTTTCGATAACATCTGCGGGCTTGGCCAGTGATCTTGCCAATGCGAACAATGCGTTTGCGATTGATTTGTATAAAAATCTGGCAAAAGAGCCAGGGAATCTTGTGGTATCCCCTTTCTCTATTAATACCGCACTTACAATGGCTTACGCCGGGGCACGGGAACAGACGGCCAGTCAGATGGCCAAGGTTCTTCATATCCCAAGTGGGAATACCAACATCCATTCTGGATTTGCCGCTTTGCTCAAAGCATTGAACGGTACGAACGTCGTCGGTTGTCAGTTCGAAATAGCCAATTCGCTCTGGGCACAAAAAGGATTTACATTTTTGAAACCGTACCAGGAACTGCTTCGTGACGATTACAGCGCCAGCCTGAATGAAATTAACCTTACGGGCTGGCCGAAAGAATTCGATCCAGCCATAGCTGCAGCGGCGCGCAAACAAATCAATGACTGGATTGCAGAACGAACGCGAAACAAAATTACCGAGATGGTTCCACCAAGATTACCCGACCCCGAGACGTTGTTGATTCTCGTCAATGGTATCTCGTTTAAGGGCACATGGGTGACCCAATTTGATAAGGCAAAAACCACGGATTCCCCATTCCATCCGACTCCAGGCGAAACGATTTCCGTTCCCATAATGCATACAAGTGGCCTTTTCCGGGTTGGAGGAACCGAAACGCTTCAAGTCTTGGAACTGCCATACGTTTCCAATCGTTTCTCGATGATCATTCTTCTACCATACGAATATCTAAAGCTAAAATTGGAGGATGTTGAGAAAACTCTCACTCCCGCTTTAATCGAGCAACTGGGCCAAAAATGTGAGAACCAAGAAGTAGCCGTTTCCCTGCCCCGATTCAAATTAGGGTCGGAATTCGATTTGAAGAAACCATTGAAGGTTATAGGAATGGAGTTTGCTTTTGATGAGAGAGCCGATTTTTCCGGGATTACTCAGGAAAGACCTTTCTTTATTGAAAACGTTCTTCATAAGGCCTGTGTGGATGTGGATGAAGCGGGCACCGAAGCGGCTGCGGCTACAGTAGTCAGCTTTACTAAAGGTGGTTCAGCGCCCTTTAGCGCTGATCATCCTTTTTTGTTTTTGATTCGTGATAATAAAACCGGCATTATTATTTTCTTGGGCCGCGTCGTTGATCCATCAAAACAATAAAGTTATGGCAGTCTGCCGTTCGAGTCTAACAATGTTCGTGAGTGCTTGCGTTCTCCTCACTTTGTTCACGGCCGAAGCGCAGACGCCCAGTACCAATAGCGCAACGACGAATCGTTCAAATATTCCGGATATGCTCACCCCGGATGGCAAACTCACGCACGAAGCATACCATTTTACGACCAAAGCCTACCAACGTGAAGCACTACGGCTCGTAATTGAGGAGGCCAACAAGGTTGCAAAGGAATTGCAGTTACCAGAAAAATTGCCCATTACCGAGACGAACTTGGCCGGAACATTTATGGTCGGATATGGAATGTCTTTCCTGCCGCCGGGGATGATTGGCAATGTCCATACGCGGGACTACGGCTACTTTGTATCGGTCGGACACAAGTTGTCTTTCGTGGAAGGAGCGCATCAAAACGAGGATTGTATAAAATGGAGGGAGCAATACAAATGGCCTGTGAACCGGATCGACACGAACCATGCGTATCAACTGGCGACCCAATGGATGATGGCTGCGTCAATGGACGTTAAGGCCTTAAATCGGGACTGTCAGGTGCGTGTTGAACCGGATTCCTTTTGGAACGCGCCGTTGCTTAAGAAAGGAAGTTTTGTTCCGATTTACGATGTGTTCTGGGTGTCTCCGCAAAACAGAGCTGAGGGTTTTGGTGATACGGCGTTCGTTTGCCTATTTGCGCCAACGAAAACTTTGATCAGTTTGCGGGTTCAGGACTCTCAGTATATTCTTAGAGAACAGTTGCAGTTCACAAATCTCGAAAATCTGCTCTCTCAAGCTGCTAAGTGATTTTTGTTTAGGTGTTTTGACATGGCGCGTTTGGTTTGACCGCTTTTCCCCGATCCGTCTTCCCTTTGCCGCTCGCTGCTCCGGCCTTTCATTCACGGTTTTGACTTGCGCTTCCGCGCACGATTTCTTTCCGGCGACGAAGCGCAGGCGTCACGCCAGGGAGGAGGCGCGAGAGTTCGCCAAAGCTTTCCCTGTCATGCCGCCTGCACGCTGGAAACAAATCTAAGTTGGCTCAGGTAAAGCCTCCGCATAGGTGAAGCGAGCAGCAAACGGCAGACGGACGGACAGCGGTTTCAAAAAAAGCTTATGAAAACACAAACTTTATTATTTGAAGCGTCAGCTCCAGCTCCGGTCCGGGTCGGGTAAGGAGACGACGTTGCCGCCGTCTCCTCCCCTAAGAACCGGACATGATGGTTTCCGCTCATCCGGCTCAAGCCATTCCCAAGCCCCGCTCAATGCGAGGCCGACGATACACAACGATGAATGCCTGCCTCATGCAAATGCAGGCCGAACTTTTTGAAGAATGCACGATCTTCAAAATATGAGCGCCAGCACGGATCGAAGGGATTGGCCTCTGCTTTGATCTTCAGATGCCGTCGTATGATGGTCTTGTTGGCACAGACCAACTTGAGCCATTCGATTTTCCCTTCCGACGTTCGTTTGCCGTTGTCGGCCGCAAACCGCCAGCTTCGCCCCCCGATTGGATGCCAGTACTTCCTTAATATCCAGTCGGCTGCTTTGCTGTTGTGTCTGCGCCTAGCCCATCTCCAGAGACAATGCCACATGACCGAGTCCACCTTACGGAATGTCCGCGTCGCCACGATGTGCCGATGGTAGTTCACCCAACCCAGGATGACCGGGTTGAGTCGCCATATCAGGTTTTCCTGGCTCGTGGTTTTGTTCTCCCGCAGGATTGTTCGGACTTTCTCCAAGAACGTGTGCGTGTTCTTTTGTGACGGCCTCACCAACAACTTGCCGCCATACTTTCGGAGGTTTTGTCCGAGGAAGTCGAACCCCTCGTTGATATGCGTAAGGCGTGTCTTGTCCGGGGAGAGCCGCAGCCCCCGTTCGTTCAAGAACCGCTCGACCAATGGCCGGACTTCGTTCTCCAGCAACTCCCGCGAGTCGCCGGTGATGATGAAGTCATCCGCATACCGTACCAGGTTGACCTTGGGATTGTATTTCTTACGTTTTCTGCCAAAGTCCTTCCTTGGAAAGGCTTGCTTCAACAGGCGTTCCAATCCATCCAATGTCATGTTTGCCAGCGTTGGCGAGATGATGCCGCCCTGTGGCGTGCCCGCCTCGGTTGGAAACAGAGTTCGCTTTTCGACGTAGCCGGCTGTCAGCCATTTTCGCAGAACTTCAGTGTCCGAGGGGATGTGTTGCAGCATCCAGGTATGGCTGATGTTGTCGAAACAGCCTTGGATGTCGCCTTCCATCACCCACGTTGGTGCCGAGTCTCGACTCAGCAGTTTGAAGCTCTGTTCGATGGCATCCGCCGTTGAACGCGCCGGTCGAAAGCCGTAGGAGTTCGGGTCCGCCTGCGTTTCGGCGACGGGTGCCAACGCCAGCAAATGCAATGCTTGCATGGCGCGGTCTTTCATCGTCGGAATGCCCAGCGGCCTGAGTTTTCCATTGGCCTTCGGAATATAGACGCGTCGCAACGGTTGCGGTTGATAGCCGCGCCGTCGTAACAATCCGATGGAGTTGTATTTGGCTTCAGGGGATTTCCAGATTGCTCCGTCCACCCCCGGTGTCTCTTTGCCTTGGTTCTCCGTCACTCGTTTTATAGCCAAGGCTTTGCCATTGAACGAGTGGGTGAGCAGCCGTTGCAAGGATTTCACCTTGCCCCAGCGACCCTCCCGTGTCGCCTTCACGATGCGTGCTTGCAGCCTTCTGACCTGACGCTCGCATTGGTTCCAGTCAAGCTGGTTCCATTGCGATCCGTTGCCGGAGGATGCACACGCGGATTGCTCTGCGTTCATTTGCGGTTTCCTCCTGTGAAGGTTCTGCCTGCTGTTTCGTGACGAACGACCTGCTGGAAGTCTGCCTGCTTGCGCAGCGGAGTGATGTTGCAACCCCTGTCCGTCCGATTACCGGACAGCGTTCGCTTGTTCCAGCTTCCTCTACCTGCCATCCCGTCAGCGGGCCTTGCGGCCACGCCTGCCTCCGAGAGGCGGAATGTCAGGCTTACCGTGTTTCGCTCCAGTAACATGAGTGAGTTAGTCCCTGCCTCTACACCGGCAGTCTGCTTTTGTCCGTGTGTCCCATGCATGCAGGTGGGACAGCCGACTGCGTTACCGTTTGGCTTGAGCCTGTCAGCATCTTTGGCTCGTTTGACATTGACGGTGCCTGTTGGCAGTTCACTTCCGTTGGACCTATCACCCAGCCCGGCCCTCAAACCACCGTGATGCTGGCAGTTTCGGAAGTTTCCTCGCGGTTGCTTCCTCGCCCGAAGGCGGAGTTCTTTTGTCTCGGCAGCTTCCGACCCGACCGTTGCCAGTCGTGCCGGTGCCGATAGGCTACTGCGGACGGAACCGCAGGTTTGTCTTATGGATTTTTCCATATCAAACAATTACTCGAACAACTTCACGTCGCACCCATGCACTGTCATCCTTCGGGAGACGCCACGCCGAGCGAGGCGGACATCAAGGTGACGCGGGACTTAATCAGGGCTGGTCAGCTTTTGAAAGTGGACCTATTGGACCACGTCATCATGGGCACGGCCACTGCCGACCGCCCCGGCCACCGTAGCTTGCGCGAGCTGGGCTTTTTTTCCAATGAACGCGCCAATTCCGGCCGCAGGTTGTTTACCCCAGCTGGCACTGTCAGTGAAAGTGCAAGTAAAGGCAAACCCCAATAGCCGAAAATTCTGGCGGTTTAACCCGAATAGTCTTTAATTTTACCAACAATTTGCTAATTTCCCTTTGTCTAAATCAATGCAACAGACTGTGTCCATCCGTGGTTCAAAATCAAAGACCATCGAGGTAGCTCTGCAACAAAATCGCGGCAGCGGTCTGGTCCACCTTCTGTTTGCGCTTGTCGCGGCGCGCGCCGCCCTGGATCAACACCCGGTTCGCCTGCGCCGAGGTCAGCCGCTCATCCCAGGTCTTGATGGGAATGGTGATGGCACTTCCCAGCACGCCGATGAAGGTCTGCACTTGTTCCGCCGCCGGGCCATAGCTGCCGTCCATGTTGCGCGGCAGGCCGACGAGAATGAGGTCAACCTCCTTCTCACGGATCAACTGTTTCAATCGATCCAGAAAGGCGGCGAACGGCTCGGCGGGAATGAATTCCAAGGGTTGGGCGATGGTTTTGGTTTCATCGCTCACCGCAACGCCGACGCGCCTGGTTCCGTGATCGAGGGCGAGAATTCGCATGACGCGCACAGTCTGGCAAAAACAGCCGGGAGTGGCGAGCCGATTTCAACCACATCTTGGACCTCCGTTGGATGCGATTTCCACGCGGCCACCAAAGGATCGCGCTACTGTTTCGTCGTCAGTACAAGCCTCATACTTATATCCATTGACCGGAGTTTACTGCGCTGATCCGGCGTGAATCCTTCGTATTGATAGGGCAAGAACTGAAGCGGGTGTCGTTCCTGGATAATGGTTTTGCCGGTCACTTTCACTGGCAGAGGCTCCGGGTAGATGTAGCAGGCAAACAGCACTTCGTATTCACCTGTCCCAGTCGGCACCGAAGCTTCAGCCGCGAGTTGACGGAATTCCAAAGGGAACACCTGGGTAAAAGGTTGCAGGAAGTTCACCGACGCCTGAAATACGACTGCCACAAGAACCACAATTACCAGGGACTTTCGTTTTGGAGCGGAAGTCCATAGTCGTTCCAGGAATAGCGCCGCAAGGATGCAAAAGAATGGCACGATCTGTCTGACCAGCCTCCCACTGACAACGAACTTCTCAAGGACGACCGAGAAGACTACGAGGATCCCGTAAATAAACAGGATGCCGAACAAACCGAAGATCATCGCCTCTTTTCGGCTCCCCAGGACATATTCCCTGAGGCTGTAGATCAGGGCAGCGGCCCAAAGCAGAATCAGAAAATGCTCTGAATGCCACAGGAAACAAAATGGGAGATTCCATCCCTCCGAGTAACTACCCTGCGTGACCGTGCCGGAAAAAGTTAAAAACTGCTGGAAGAGATTTCCGCCGGCTGATGCGATGGTGCCACTTACTGACAATATGGCGACGAGTGGGACGGCAAACGATAATCCTGAGATCAAAGCGCGTCTCAGGCAATGGCCAGGCGTCAGAGGTGGCCGCAGTGTGTGCGTCAGCATCGCAAAGCCAGCGAGAACCCAGTATCCGTTATAGGTCAGGAAGGCACACGACGAAAAGAGCCCGCACCGGATGGAGTCAACGGTGCTTAATGGCGATTTTAGACCAACGAAAACAGCCAGGAGGCCAAAAGCCATAGCCGTGTCGTATGGCAATAGATGACGGGAATAATACAGGAATGTCGAGCAGAGCGCGAGCAAGCTGACAGCAAAAAGAGCCACCCGTTCGTTTTCTCCCATTCTGCGCACAATCCCCCACATGAGCCATAAGCTGGCAACCGAAAACAAGGAGAAGAAAAGCGCGGGAATCTTCGGGCTGGGCGCAAATATGATCTGCATCGTTGCCGGGACCAAGCCGATCACCTTGAAAAGAAAATGGTCAGAGCTGTGCAAGGCCGATAAGCAACCGTACATGTCCCCACTCCATAGGGCGTCCGCGGCTGCGCGCGACTTTTCATAACGAGCCTCATCCGGAAAGAAGTACTGGCCGCCGGAAAGAACCAGGAACACTCGCAGCAGAAAAGACAATATCAGTATCGCAATCAAAATCCGGCGATAGCGGCGCACTGGTGTTTCATCCATCTGGAACCTGCTTTCCAACTGGAACAAAAACACTGCCAAATAATACCGACTGAGGCCGCGACATTGAGGCTGTTGACTTTGCCAGCATGGAATAGCTCGGACAAGAAATTAGTTTAATCATTTTGGATTGCCTGGTCAGCGGTTGATTTTCGCCTGTGCTTCATCGGTGACCAAAAGAATTTTCGTCCGGCAAAATTTCTTTTCGTGTATTTTATGTATTTGGCGGTTAAATTTCCGCCGCGATGATTCAATACCTCGATTTGCTGCGGCACGTGCTTGAGCATGGGAAGTTGAAGGCCGACCGCACGGGCACCGGCACGTATTCCATATTCGGCGCGCAGACGCGGATTGATTTGCGGAGCCATTTTCCGCTGCTCACGACCAAGAAGGTCCACACCAAGTCCATCATTTACGAGTTGCTCTGGTTTCTGCGTGGCGACACAAACGTCAAATACCTCAATGAACACGGCGTGACCATCTGGGATGAATGGGCGGACAAGGACGGCAGCCTGGGCCGCATTTACGGAGCGCAATGGTGCGACTGGCGCACGACGGCCGGCCGGTCCATCAACCAGGTTGACCAGGTGATCGAGCAAATCAAAAAGAACCCCGACAGCCGGCGGCACATTGTCAGCGCCTGGAATGCCGGCGAGCTTGACCAGATGGCTTTGGCCCCGTGCCACGCATTGTTCCAGTTTTACGCAATGGACGGGGAACTGAGCTGCCAGCTTTACCAGCGCAGCGCGGATATTTTTCTGGGCGTGCCGTTCAACATTGCCAGCTATGCGCTGCTCACGCTGATGGTGGCGCAGGTCTGCGGCCTGAAGCCGGGCGATTTCATCCATACCTTCGGCGATCTGCACCTCTACAGCAACCATGTCGAACAGGCGAAGCTGCAACTCTCGCGCGAACCGCGTCCGCTGCCGCAGATGAAATTGAATCCGGCGGTAAAGAACATCGACGCCTTCAAATTCGAGGATTTTGAACTGGTGAATTACGATCCGCATCCCGGCATCAAGGCACCCATTGCAGTGTAAAAACGAATCCGCAGATTTCGCGGATTCCGCAGATTGATTTTATTTATCCGGGTAATCGGTGTAATTTACGGACCGCAACATGAAACATTTCAAGGCCATTGCGGCAATGTCGCTAAACCGCGTGATTGGCGCGGAGGGCAAGATCCCTTGGCATCTGCCGGAGGATTTCAAATGGTTCAAAAAGGCTACGACCGGCAACGTGGTCGTCATGGGACGCAAGACGTTTGAAGGATTGGGCAAGCCGTTGCCCAACCGGCAAAACCTGGTTCTGACCCACCATCCGCAACGGCTGATCAAAAGTCATCCGGAAATTTTCGGGCAGTACCATGAATGGCGCGGCGGGCGTCATCTCAAGCGCGCCTACCAGTTTCATTTCTTCAAGCTGGAGAAAAAGCAGCAGACGGACCTGTTGATTTTCAATTCCCTGGACAAGCTGGATCCGGACGAATTTCCGAATGACATTTTTATCTGCGGCGGCGCGGAGATTTATGCCCAGGCGTTGCCGCGCTGTTCCGACCTTTACCTGACGGTTGTGAAACGGGAGGTCGAAGGCGACGCCCTTTTTCCGCCGTTCGAAGAGAAGTTTGAACTGCTGGAAACCGTCCGCGACGAGCCGGAGTTCAAAATCCTGCATTACCGGCACCGGTCACTTATGGCGTGAGGGCAGATCTGGTTTCTTTGCAGTCGTGGACATCAATCTGCGTGCTTTGAGAAGTGTGTGCCGACAGCTTCGGCGGCTACGACGATTTGGGACTGCGAAAGAAAAACAAAACAGGCGGGCCGTTGTGGCCCGCCTGCGTGAAACCAATCATGGGACGGAAAACTAATCCGTCTTCTGTGCCTCATCGGCGGCATCGAAGGCGTGTTGTAACGCCACGAGGTCTTCGCCGGGCTTGAGGGCATCGAATATCTTCTGCTCTTCCTTGAGCTGTTCGTCGGTGTAGCTGGCGGCCTTGATGGACAGGCCGATGCGGCGTTCACCCTTGTCAATCTTGATGACGCGGGCGGTGACATCCTGGCCGGCCTTGAGCACGTTTTTGATCTTGTCCACGCGCTCCTCGCTGACCTGCGAGATGTGCACGAGACCGTCAATGTCATGCTGCAAGCCAATGAACGCACCGAAGCTCGCAAGCTTTGTCACCTTGCCGGTGACGACGTCGCCGACCTTGTAGATCTGGTCGATGTTGGCCCACGGATCCTGCGCGAGCTGCTTCATGCCAAGCGCAATCCGCTGGTTCGGACGGTCCACTTCGAGCACCACGGCCTCGACTTCGTCGCCTTTCTTGAGGATTTCGGACGGGTGATTGATTTTGCGGGTCCACGACACGTCGGACACGTGAATCATGCCGTCAATGCCCTCTTCCAGTTCCACAAACGCGCCGTAGCTGGTGAGGTTGCGCACCTTGCCTTTGACCCGGGCGCCGACCGTGTATTTTGCCTCGGCATTGTCCCACGGATTGGATTCGAGCTGGCGGATGCCAAGGGAAATTTTTTGTTCCTCGCGATTGATGCCGAGCACGACGGCCTCAATTTCCTGGTCCTGCTTGAGCACGTCACTGGGCTTGGCCACGCGCTTGGTCCACGACAATTCGGTGACATGCACAAGTCCTTCGACGCCCATCTCCAATTGCACAAACGCGCCGTAAGGCACGAGGCTGACGACCTTGCCCTTGACCTTGGCGCCGACGGGATACTTCGTCTCGATGTTGTCCCACGGATTGGCCATCTTCTGCTTGAGCCCGAGGCTGACGCGCTCCTTTTCCTTGTTCACGTCGAGCACGACCACATCCACCTCCTGGCCGACCTTGAGGATTTCGGACGGGTGATTGATGCGGCCCCAGCTCATGTCGGTGATATGCAGCAGGCCGTCGATGCCGTTGAGTTCGATGAACGCGCCGAAATCGGTGATGTTCTTGACCGTGCCCTTGCGGATGTCGCCGGGCACCATTTCGGCGAGCAGCTTGGCGCGTTTTTCGTTGCGCTCCTGCTCGATCAATTCGCGGCGGGAGAGCACGATATTCTGCCGCTCCTGATTGATTTTGACGACCTTGAATTCGTAGGTGTTGTTGACAAACTGCGCCAGGTTCTTGGGCGTGATGACGTCAATTTGCGACGCGGGCAGAAACGCCTCGACGCCGATGTGAACGACCAGGCCGCCTTTGACGACCGACTTGACCTTGCCCATGATCGTGCCGCCCTCATTGCAAATGGTGAGGATCCGCTCCCAGTTCTTCTTGAACTCGGCCTTTTCGTGGGAGAGTTCGACGGTGCCGTCCTTGTTTTCCAGTTTCTCAATGAGAACATCAATTACATCCCCGACCTTGAGGGCATTGGTGTCGATAAATTCGTTGGTGGGGATGACGCCTTCGCTTTTGTAGCCGATATCCACCAGGACTTCCTTGGGGCGAAGTTCGATGATCGTGCCTTTGACAATATTGCCGGCAGCAAAGGGCAGCGAACCGCTTTGCTTCATGGCTTCTTCCATTGTGAGCATAACTTGACTGGATGATACTACGGGAGGCTTGGTCATCCCGACGGGCGGGACTTGAAAGACTCCATTGCCTAACAAACCAGACGCTGCAAACGGCAACGGAGGTTAAAGGTTAGGTTGTGCGTTAACTGTTTTTTCTCAGCCTCAATGAACATCCGCACACGCGGCGTTCAGGCAGGATGAATTATACGGAAAACAGCCCTGAAAGCAAGCGGGAATAATTGTCAATTGGCCACGAAGATTCAAACTCAGCCGTCGGCTCCCGCGCAGCAAAATTGAAACGGCGCTACGAAAGCGCCGTTTCAATTTACTGTCAACCCCACCCTCCAAAAAATCAAGCTTCAGGTATTTTCAGCCTGGCGCCGACCACAATGTGGTCATTCTCCAAGCTATTCGCCGCTTTGAGGGCTTTGACCGTTGTTCCATGAGTCCTGGCAATGCGGGTCAACGTATCGCCGGGTTTGATCACGTAAAGGGACTCGGAATGGCTGGTCGCGGGGGTATTCTCATGGACGACCGCCGCAGCCGGTTTGTGGGTGGTGGCGAGGGTCGTTGGCGAACTTGAATCCGGGGCTGGCGATACCGCCAAAGGCTGGTTCAGGCTGGATGTCGGCAAATCAGTCACTTTGGAGCTTGCGGTCGGGGTGGTGTTGGCAGCTTGCTCGCTCATACAACCTTCAATCAGCGCACCGACCAGAAGCACCACGATGGCCGCCAAGGCGGCGATAAATCCCCTTTTAAAGCGCTCCCGGCGACGTTGTTGAGTGTCTGCCCTCTGGAGGCAAACTGGAATTTGAAACGGATTCGACGAATTCATATACCCACATCTGTTATAATATTTATAAATAGCTCTGAAGCAGTGCTAGCATTGTCGATGCCAACAGTTTGGAAAAATCGGGCGTGGAGTCATCGAATCTGGCCACCCGATCCGCCCTGCCCTGCTCCAAGGCAAATTGTCCAATTCTTGAACTGGGACACAGGCGACCATCCATCCGAATTCGGGCCCGGGTGCTTGCCGGCTGTCAAATAGGCTGGCCAAAAGTAACAGCGCATCCTTTTCTCCAAGTGCCCAATCAACCTCCGAAATACCTTATCCCTTGTTGATCGCAGTGACACGAGGTGCGAACTTTTCAACGAATTCCTCAATCCTTGACAAATCCCTGCTGCCGGAGCCAGAACAGGCAGTCAGCCGCCCACGGATGCGGATTCGTGAACGGCGGTTTGTCCTTCAACCCCATGCCGTGCCCGCCATTTTGGTAAATGTGCAAATCAAAAGGCACATGGTTCTTCCGCAATGCCTCGGCGAACAGCAGCGTATTTTCCATCGGTACGGTTTTATCCTCGTATGTCGTCCAGATGAAACACGGCGGGGTGTTCGACGTCACCTGCAATTCGTTGGAAAGCAACCGGACCAGTTCCGGTGGCGGATGGGTGCCGAGCAAATTCGCTTTTGAACCTTGATGCGTGTATTCACCCAGCGTGATGACCGGATAGCACAGAATGCCGATGTCCGGACGGGAACTCTGGCGTTCAACCGGGTCGGCAGCGTCCCGTTGACCCGGATCAAAATGGGTCATGAGCGTGGACGCCAGATGCCCGCCCGCCGACGACCCCATGATGCCCACCCGTTTCGGATCCACTTTCCAGTCCACCGCCTGCGCCCGCACCCACCGCACCGCGCGCGCCGCGTCCTGCAACATTGCGGGATGCCGGTATCCATGTGAACCGAGCCGGTATTTCAGAACAAAACAGGTCACGCCATGCTGATTCAACCACAGCGCGTAATCCTTGCCTTCATGCGACGCGAGCTGGGCATAACCGCCACCCGGACAAATCACCATCGCGGCGCCCGTGTCCTTGGCTGGATCGGGCAGATACGGAGTCAGTGTGGGAATGTCGTTGGTGGTGCCGCCGAGAGCGCCGGGCGCGCCGTCCGGCCAGAGCGGGATGGGCGATTGCATTTCCGCGCGGGATAAAAGCAACGATAAAAGCAAAGCTGCCGGGGCAAAAAGCGTTTTCATGGTTGGGTGGCGGCAGAGCTTACCCAAATCCTCGGGCGTTTCAACCTCGAAGCCCGCGTTGACAGCGGGCAATTCCACTCCTAATTTCGCCGTGGATGTTTGAACTTGTTGCGCCCTACCAGCCCGCCGGTGACCAGCCGCAGGCGATTGCAAAGCTGACCGACGGCATCCTGTCCGGCGCGCCGCATCAAACGCTCCTCGGCGTCACCGGCTCCGGCAAAACCTTCACCGTCGCCAACGTCATCCGGAACGTCAACAAGACCACCCTGGTCATTTCGCACAACAAAACGCTCGCCGCGCAGCTTTACGCCGAGTTCAAGGGTTTTTTTCCAAAAAATGCCGTCGAATATTTCGTCAGCTACTTTGATTATTACCAGCCCGAAGCCTATATCCCGCGCACCGACACGTTCATCGAGAAGGACTCCAGCCGGAACGAGGAAATCGAGCGCCTGCGGCTTTCCGCCATGAGCTCGCTGTTCTCGCGCCGGGACGTGATTGTCGTGGCCAGCGTATCGTGCATTTACGGCATCGGCAGCAAGGAGGATTACGAGGCGATGGTCATTCCGGTGCGCACCGGACTGGCATTGTCGCGCGAACAGTTCCTCACGCGCCTCGTGGACCTGCTCTACGACCGGAATGACATCGAATTCGCCCGCGGCCAGTTCCGCGTGCGCGGCGACACCGTGGAACTGCGTCCGGCCGGGCGCGAGGACGGGTTGCGTGTGGAATTTTTCGGCGAGGAAATCGAGCGCCTGACCCGCTTCGAACCGCTGACGGGAAACAAAATTGAAACGCTCGACGCCGTCACCATTTTCCCGGCGAAACAATTCGTCACGACCGGCGACAAGATGAAACGCGCCATTCTCGCCATCCGCGAGGAACTTGGCGAACGCATCGCCTGGTTCGAAAAGCACGGCAAGCTGCTCGAAGCCCAGCGCATCAAGATGCGCACCGAATACGATCTCGAGATGATGGAGGAAATGGGGGTGTGCTCCGGCATTGAAAATTATTCACGCCACATCGGCGGACGCGCGCCCGGCTCGCAGCCCTGCACGCTGTTTGATTTTTTCCCGCCGGATTATCTGCTCGTCATCGACGAATCGCACGTCACCGTGCCGCAGATTGGCGGCATGTTTGAAGGCGACCGTTCGCGCAAAACGGTCCTGGTGGACCATGGCTTCCGGCTGCCGAGCGCGCTGGACAACCGGCCCATGAACTTTCTGGAGTTCCAATCCATGCAGAGCCAGACGATTTACGCCAGCGCCACGCCCGCCCCGCGCGAAATCGGCTGGTCGCAAGGACGTGTGGTTGAGCTTGTCGTGCGCCCGACCGGCCTGATCGATCCGAAAGTCACGGTGAAACCGCTCAAGGGCCAGATTGACGACCTGATCGAAGAGGCGCGCCGGCGCGCCGATGCGAAGGAACGTGTTCTGGTGACGACGCTGACCAAGCGCACCGCCGAGGAACTCACCGATTACCTGCGCGACATCGGGGTGAACGTCCGCTACCTGCACAGCGAGATTGACGCCATCGAACGGGTTGAAATCCTGCGCGCCTTGCGCAAAGGCGAATTCGACGTGCTCGTCGGCATCAACCTGCTGCGCGAAGGGCTGGACCTGCCGGAGGTTTCGCTCGTGGCGATTCTCGACGCCGACAAGGAGGGGTTTCTGCGCAGCGAGACGAGCCTGATCCAGACCGCCGGGCGCGCGGCGCGACATCTCCACGGCGAAGTGATTCTTTACGCCGACGTGATGACCGACAGCATCAAACGATTTCTGGCGGTCACTGCATCCCGCCGTCAAAAGCAGCTTGATTACAACCGCGGGCACAACATCACACCCCGGAGCGTGAGCCGGGCGGTCGAGGAAAGTCTTGCCATCTACGAATCGAAACGCGAGGAAGCCGGCGCGGTGTTGCGCGATGCGAACCTGGATGTGGACATCACGGAAACGATCAAGGAACTCGAGGCCGAGATGCTGGCCGCCGCCGAAGAGTTACAATTTGAAAAGGCCGCCCTGCTGCGCGACCAGATCAAGGAACTTAAGCGGATGACGGATGGCAGTCCTCCGACCCGGGAGGGAACAACGCAACCCGCCAATTACCGGAAGAACGCACGTCGAAACCGTTCTTGAAAGCAACAATTTCAGCCTGAAAACGCCGGCGGCGCTCTTGACCGGCGAGAAACTGCGTGGGAGATTGCCTCGGCTTCTTATGTCGGGAACCAGCGATCCAAATCAGATTGTAGCCGGTTTGGGTGTGGGCTTTTTGGCCCTTGCCGGATTGTGGCGTTTCATTGCCTGGGTGCGTGAGGCACCGCAAAAACCCGATCCGTGGGATGCTGAAATCGTGTGCAGTTTGGAGGCACCGGAAGCGGTTGAAATCTGCCATCGTTGTTTCAGCCCGCAGCCTCCCAATGCCTGGTTTTGTGAACATTGCGGAAGCGCGGTTGGCCCATACAACAACATGATGCCCTACCTCAACGCATTTTCTGAGGGCGAAGTTTTAAGAAATGGCGCCGCGGACAAGTTGCGGAACAATCCGCTGGTCATCGCCGGCTACCTGCTTTTCTCCCTGAGCGTCTATTCCGTGTTCGCCCCAATTTTCTGGATTTTTCTTTTTAGGAATCTGAAACGATGCCGGGAGGAAAATCCGGACGGGCGACAGAAAAGCGTTTCATCCTGAACAACCGGTCCTGCCAGGGTCAGGATCCCGCATGGTTGATTCGGAGCCCAGTTCCGGCCAGGGCGGTTTCATGCCACAGGCGGATGAGTTCGCTCAAATTGTGCAGCCATGGCAATACGCGATTTTCCAGAGCGTCGGAAAGCGGCAGGGTGTCATTCGGATGGCAGGCTTCGTCCACCTCCCGGATGATGGAGGCGATTTGTTCCAACTGCCATTGGCGAAGCTGGCTGGATGAGGTGTGCCCGTCGGAGGCGCCACAAACATTGTCCGGCAACTGGCTCAGCGTCAGCACCGGCGCCTTGAGCACCAACGCCAGGTTCCACCAGACCTCGCACGCCACCTGCCCATCGTTGATGAGCACCAGGGCAAGTGCGGTCTCAACACATTCCCGGGCATAGTCGGTTTGCTGGAATGCCTTCTTGAGCTGCAGGAGCGACAATTCTTCCACAGCAACCGTTCCGGCCTCGACGCGGCAAAATGTCCCCTGACCCGGCATCGGCAACGCCAAGTTGACCGGCTGGCCATCGACGCTTAACGAATATAAAATGCGCTGTCGTTTCAAGGCGAGCGATTCGAGATGGCAACGAATGGCGCCAAGGGAACGTTGTTCCGCGGGCAACCCCACCGGCAGGCCATCGAGCCTGACCTCCAACTCATCGCGGCTTTCAAGGGGATCGAACGCGTTTTGTGGCATATGATCACGTGGAGCTGCAACCTTTGTGCCCCAAAACGAAGCCGATCCTGAAAGTTATTCACAACCGCTTCACATGAAATTCACAAAACGCTTCCAGGAAAATGATCTGGCTGGAAACCAGGTCGTCAAACAACCCGGAGCCGGCGGAAGCAACCAGGCCTTGAAACCGTCCGGCTTACTTTGCCGGGTTGGCGCCTTTAACCGCCAGATGAATGGAATAAAGTGATTTGCTGGCGGTAATGAAAAGCGTTTGATGATCCTTGCCGCCAAAGCTGACATTGGCCGTCCAGGGTTCATGCACGTCAATGTGTTCAATCTGCCGGCCGGTCTTGTCGAAAATCGTCACGCCCCGGCCGCAGAGGTAAAGGTTGCCTCTTTCGTCAATCGTCATGCCATCCGATCCTTTCGCGCAAAACAGCGTTTTGTTCGTGAGCGAACCGTCGGGCTGGATGGCGAAGGCATAGGTGCGGTCCGCGCCGATGTCGGCCACGAAAAGTTTTTTGCCGTCCGGCGTGCCGGTGATGCCGTTGGGCCGCTTGAAATCGTTGGTGACTCGCGTCAATCTTTTGCCGTCGGGTGACAGGTAATAAACCTGCTCGCCGTCCTGCGCCATGGTGTCGTGATCCCACCACGTGCGTTTGTAGAATGGATCGGTGATATAAAGGCCACCGTCCGGCGCGACCCAAACATCGTTCGGGCCATTGAGATATTTGCCCTGATAGTCTTTGATGAGCACGGTGGTTTTTTTGTCCGGGGCAATGGACCAAAGCTCATTCTTTCCGTCCGCGCAGGCGATCAAGCTGCCCTTGGCATCGAAATACATGCCGTTCGCGCGGCCGGCGGGTTCGAGGAACGTGGACAGCTTGCCATCCACGCTCCATTCCATGATGCGATTGTTCGGCTGGTCCGTGAAGAAAACGTTCCCGCTGGTGTCGCACGTCGGACCTTCGGTGAATTGAAAATCTCCGGCCAGCTTTTCGAGTTTTGCGCCGGGCGCAACGACGCTTTCACCAGACGCGACTGGCGACGAGGCGAGGATCAGCCCGATCAAGGTGCCGGGCAGAAGCAGGAATTGTTTCATCATGACGCGGACAGCTTGCAACGGTGACCGCTGCGAATCCACCAAAAACGATTCTTGTTTTTCGCCGTCAATTGAAGCATTTTGTAAGACGCTGTTTTTGCAAAAAACCATGCAGCCCGGCACAAAAAAATTTCTGCGCTTTCTCGGCAACTGGGCCATCAACACCCTCGCGGTGGCGGTGGCGGTGATTGTTCTGCGCCATCACATCAGTTACGGCAACCAGCTCGGAAACCTGCTCTGGGTGTCGCTGTTCCTGGGCATCCTGAACGCTTTTGTCCGGCCGATCCTGATGCTGATCGCCTTGCCGCTGCTGATTTTCACGCTTGGCTTGTTCACCCTGGTCATCAACGCCCTGCTGCTCTGCATGATCAGCCTGCTGCTGCCGTTCTTCCACGTGGACAGCTTCGGCTACGCCTTCGCGGGCGCAGCCATCATCAGCATCATCTCCATGGCCCTGAATGCTTTGACCGGCAACACGCGCGTCATCGTCCAGCGCCATCCGCCACCACCGCGAAAATCCGATGACGACAACGGCCCGGTGATAGATGTCTGACTGCTTTTCGCAGGCGCCGGGTCAACGAGGCTGACACCCGTTTCGAAAGGCAACGGGTTTTCAGGAGGAACAAGCGCGCCGACGTTTGCTCCTACGTTTGCTGATAAGCCGCGCGCAGCGTCGGGATTCCCTGCGCATTAAATTCCTGTTCGAAATCCGTGGGCAAATCCGACAGTCCGGGCGGCGTCTCCACCGGCTTGAATTCTGCAACCACGCCAAATACGGCGGTCATCTGCGCAAAGTAATCCGGATCGTCGGTCCGCAAATAGACCACGCCCTCCGGCGCCAGCGCGGCCCGGGCCAGCCGGGGAAACGATTCATTAACCAGCCGGTTTTTGCGGTGCTTTTTCTTCGGCCAGGGATCCGGGAAATAAATGTGCAATGCGGAGGCGGCGTGGAGCGGCAACAGGTATTGCAGAAAATACGACGATTCAATCTGCACCCCGCGCACATTCGTCAGTTCCGCGCGACGGCCCTGGCGGTCCAGTTTGCGGAGGCGGCCCAACAACCGCTCCACGCCGATGAAATTCCGGCCGGGATGCCGCCGGGCATATTCGACGAGGAAGGAAGCGTCGCCGCAGCCCAGTTCGACCTCCAGCGGCTGCGGTTTTGGAAAAAGCTCCGCCAGGCCGAGCGGTTTGAGGATGGAACGCAATTCGACAACCAGGTTTTCCGGCGGGCTGGGTTGAGTTTTCAAAACGAAAATTGAAAATTGTAATTTGCGAGATGGTCGGGGCGGTGAGATTCGAACTCACGACCTCTTGTACCCGAAACAAGCGCGCTACCAGGCTACGCTACGCCCCGACACCAGAGTTCACCACCTTGCCGTTTTGAAGCGCAAAAGGCAATCCTGAATTTTACAAGCTCAGGAATCTCCGCCGGCATTGAACGATTGGCGACTTAAAACGAATAATTAAGGGAAAACTTTAAAATCGGCCAGACCGGGAGTTTTTTTATGTTGTTTTCAAACTGTTGCTGGTAAGCAGCCAGATCGGATGGGGGGTATGGCAGCGGTGGAGCTGACGGTTATTCTTGGGTTGCCGAGATAAAACGCACCCAGTTCGGCACCCAGTGAAAAATGATGGCCCTTCCGACAGTGTCGCCGCCACCGTCATGTTGGTGGTCGCCGATGGAGTCGCGGTTGTCGTGTCATCCGCTCTGACCGCCAACAGGCAAGCCGCCCAGGTAATCGCAATTAACCGATACACGAGGCGGGTCGATTTAAGCCTTGGGTTGAAGTGCATAGATGTCTGCGCTTTGATGGTTGAACCGGTTTTTTTGAATTTTGCTGGTTTGCGACAGTTCAATAAAAATTTACTGTTCATGTCACCGACCCTAATAACAGTCAGGCTAAAAACCCGTGGCGTTCCGCCGGCGGCAACAACAGTTATATGCGGCTGCCCTTAAAACATCCGTGAGCGCTTGGCT
Source organism: Verrucomicrobiia bacterium (assembly GCA_049280815.1). GTDB lineage: Bacteria > Verrucomicrobiota > Verrucomicrobiia > Limisphaerales > UBA11358 > UBA11358. Next base: position 48,924 of record JBAPQW010000025.1, read on the forward strand.
GAAGCTTTGGAATGGTTTCCGGTTTGCTTTTTGACGTGACAAAGCAACCGGTCTTGGGCATTGACTCCGGCAATGGATGCTGGATTGAGAACGGCCTGTTTTAACCCGGTGGCGATGCCGGCTGGCCAAGGCGAATTGATCCTGCCCGGGTTGATTGAGCGCCGGGAACCAACGCTGGTTTCCCGCTCCCAACCGTGAATTCAATGGCCGAAACTCAAACTCCTTCCGGTGGGCCCCAAGCGGGCCGGTCGCCGCTCGACCTCAAGCGTATCGCGGATGGTCTGCAACTCAACCCGGACGGGGTTTGGCGCGGACGCGGCGCGGAGCCGGTCTCCTATCCCGCGGCTGGTAACAACGCCTGCTTCGAACTTGAGGACAACTCGTTCTGGTTTGCCCATCGAAACGCATGTCTCCGGGCCGTGCTCCGGCAGTTTCCCACCCGGGGTCCGTTCTTCGACATTGGTGGTGGCAACGGCTTCGTGGCTGCGGCGCTACAGTCGGAGTGCGGCATGCCCGTCGTGCTGGTCGAACCGGGGGCCGACGGGATCCGCCATGCGCAGGCGCGCGGCCTGCGCACGGTGGTGCATGCAACCTTGAAAGAGGCGCGCTTCCATGACGGATCACTGCCCGCCATTGGGTTCTTCGATGTGTTGGAACACATTGGCGATGAGGAGGGATTTCTGTGCGAGATTCGCCGCTGTCTCGCCGCCGATGGGCGCATCTATCTCACCGTGCCGGCCGGCCGCTGGCTGTGGTCGGACGCCGATGTACAGGCCGGGCATTTCCGACGTTACACTCTTGCCGGGTTACGGTGGACATTGGAGCACGCGGGATTCCGCCCCCTGTTCATGAGCAAGTTGTTTTCCCCGCTGCCCCTGCCCTTGTTCCTGTGCCGGTCGCTGCCGAGTCTTTTTGGCCGCCGGCCTCAGCTTGATCGGAGCTACTCCAACCAGCACCGGCCCCAGGCGCGGGCGCTCCTGGAGCGCGTCTGGCATTGGGAACTGAACCGGCTCGCCCGCGGACAGGGCATGCCCTGCGGAACTTCTTGTCTTGCCGTGGCCGAACTCTCATCCTACAAGCCAAAATAATTTTCCGATGTCAACCAGCCACGCAACGCAGGCCTCGATCTCAGTCGTGATTCCGGTCTATAACAGCGAATTGACGCTGCCGGAGCTGGTCAAGCGCCTGCAACCGGCCCTGACCGAGCTGGCGAACGAATACGAACTGCTGCTGGTCAATGACGGCAGCCGGGATCAAAGCTGGCGCGTCATCCAACGGCTGGCCGTGGAACATGACTGGGTCCGCGGAATCAATCTGATGCGCAATTACGGACAGCACAATGCGCTCCTCTGCGGCATCCGGGCGGCCCGCTTTGACACCTTGGTAACGATGGACGATGACCTGCAACATCCACCGGAAGAGATCCACAAACTGTTGGCCAAGCTCCAGGAGGGTTTCGAGGTGGTTTATGGTTTTCCCGAGCATGAGCAGCACGGCGTGTTGAGGGATGTCGCCTCGGGGTTGACCAAACTGGCTCTCCAGAAATCCATGGGGGCCGAAACCGCCCGCCGGGTGTCGGCCTTTCGCGCCTTTCGAACGCAGGCCCGCGATGCCTTTGCGAACTATCACAGCCCGTTTATTTCCATCGACGTCGTATTGACCTGGGCGACCACCCGGTTTACCGCGATACAAGTCCGGCACGATCCCCGTCCGGCAGGCATTTCGAACTATACGTTTGGCATGTTATTCCGGCACGCCATGAATATGATGACCGGTTTTTCCATACTGCCCCTGCAACTGGCCAATCTCATGGGGTTTTTGTGCACCGCCCTTGGTGGAGTCATCCTGGTGTTCGTCGTTGGACGATTTCTATTGTACGGCACCAGCGTGCAAGGGTTCACCTTTCTGGCGTCAATCATAGTCATCTTTTCAGGGGCTCAGTTGCTGGCCTTGGGCATCATTGGAGAATATCTGGCACGAATGCATTTCCGGATGATGGAGCGTCCGACTTACACTGTCCGTGAGGAAATCGAGCGGCGTAACAAGGTGACGACATGAGCATGCCCAACCCGGCTCCTTGCGAGTTGCTGCCATGGGACACTGAGTTTTTCTGCTGTCGCATCGCCCGTGTCTGCGGCGATACGTTGAAACCGGAGCAGGCAGAGCAGGTCGACGAGTGGAGCCGAAGCCATCGTATTCGAGGCCTGTATTTCCTGTCGCGGGCGGATGCCCCGGAGACCATCCAAACCGCCGAGAAACACGGCTTTGGGCTGGTCGATATTCGTGTCACTTACGAACGCGCTGTGATGCCGGCGCCCGACCCGGCCCGGCCGGACCCGCCCACGGGTAGCAGCATCCGACCGGTTCAACCCGATGACCTGCCCGGATTGCAGGCGATGGCCCGGAAGGTATATGGGGAAACGCGTTTTTTCAAAGATTCGCATTTCGCGCGTCAACGCGCCGAAGACCTCTATTCCACCTGGATCACCCTGGAGATTCAGGGGGGCGCACAAATCGTTTGGGTGGCTGCCTCAGCGGCCAATCTGCCTTTGGGTTATGTCTCCTGCCACCTGGATCCGACCCGTCGGGAAGGGAAAATCGGTTTGGTCGGGGTCAGTCCCGAGGTTCGCGGCCGGGGCATCGGCAAGAACCTGGCTTGGGCGGCGATCGACTGGTTTAGGGCGCAAGGCGCGCAGAAGGTGACGGTCGTTACCCAGGGAGATAATCGTACCGCCCAGCGGCTTTACCAGCAGTGCGGCTTTCTGAGCCGGGATCTGCAGCTCTGGTATCATAAATGGTATCCGCCTTCGGATTATCCATGATGCCCGGACCATAAACCAGACCGACCAGATTCAAATGGACCAGACTTATCCAATCCCATTTAACCAATCCTCGCTCATGGGCCGGGAACTGGAGCACATCGCCCAGACAATGACCATCGGCCAGATCGCCGGGGACCAAACTTACTCCAAAAGGTGCCATGCAATTTTGGAGCAGGTGCTGGGGGTGCCAAAGGTGATGGTAACCACCTCATGCACGCATGCCCTTGAAATGTGCGCCCTGCTGCTTGATATCCAACCCGGCGACGAAGTGATTGTCCCCTCCTTTACCTTCGTGTCCACGGCGAATGCCTTCGCGTTGCGGGGAGCCCGCATCATTTTCGCCGACATCCGGCCCGACACCCTGAATCTGGACGAGACGCAGTTGGAAAGCCTCATCTCTTCCCGGACGAAGGCTGTGGTGCCAGTGCATTATGCCGGGGTGGGTTGTGAGATGGATGTGATCGGTGAAATTGCCGCCCGACATGGTTTGTCCGTGGTGGAAGACAATGCGCACGGACTGTTCGGCAAGTTCCGGGGCCGCTGGCTGGGCACCTTCGGCTGCCTGGCGACCCAGAGTTTTCATGAAACCAAGAACATCACCTGCGGCGAGGGCGGCGCGCTGCTCATCAATGACAAGCACCTGATCGAACGCGCCGAGATCATTCGTGAAAAAGGAACGAATCGCAGCCGGTTCTTTCGGGGACAGGTGGACAAATATTCCTGGGTGGACCTTGGCTCGAGTTATGTGATGAGTGACGTCCTGGCAGCCTTCCTCTACGCCCAGCTGGAAGTATGGCAAAACATCCAGGCACAACGACAGCGCATCTGGCAGTACTACGACCGGCAACTGCGCGCTTGGGCGCAGGAATGCGGGATCGGCTGCCCCGTGGTGCCGGCCCACTGCGAGCAATCCTACCATATGTATTACCTGATAATGCCGTCTTTGGAAAAGCGTCAGGCCCTCATTTCATTTCTAAAGTCGCGCGGCATCCTCAGCGTATTTCATTATCTGCCACTCCATCTTTCCCCCATGGGCCGGCGCTGGGGAGGACGAAATGGGGCTTGTCCCGTGAGCGAACAGAAAAGCGACCGTTTGATCCGGCTGCCCTTTTACAACCGCCTCAGCCAGGCCGACCAGGACCAGGTGGTCGCAGCCATCCGGGAGTTCCAACCGTGAAAATCATCAAAAAACTTTCGTCAATCCTGAGTCTCCCGGCCAGTTACCGGCTTTTCCGGGGGCTGATCGGAGGGGAGTCGGTGTGGAGAGTTTATCTGCAGGAGTACGCGAAACCCGCAACCGGGGACAAAATTCTCGACCTTGGGTGTGGGCCGGCCGATGTTTTGAATTACCTCCCGGCCGTCAACTATACGGGACTCGACATCAGCCCGGAATACATCAACTCGGCCAGGCAGCGCTTCGGATCCCGGGGGCGCTTCTGCTGCGGCGACGTGGGCCTGGCCACCATTGAGGGAGAGCAAGGGACGTTTGACCTGGTTCTGGCCACGGGCGTGATCCACCATCTGGATGACCCGCAGGCGGCCCGGTTGTTTGAATTGGCCCGCCTCGCTCTGCGCCCCACCGGACGGCTGGTCACATTCGACGGATGCCTGGTGCCCCAACAATCCCGCATCGCGCGCTGGCTGCTGGCAAAGGACCGTGGAAAATTTGTCCGCACCCGCGAGGAATACCTGCGGCTGGCTTCAGCGCGCTTCCCGAAGGTGGAACCCCATCTCAGGCACGACCTGCTGCGCATACCTTATACCCACCTGATCATGCGTTGCTTCAACTAAATTGCTGCAGGCGAGAGATCGAGTCAGTTCCTGTTGGACTTATAGCCCGAGAACCTCCTCACGGGAAGGTTCTCCAGGCGGTTCACCAGCCCATCTGCGGGCATTTCCAGAGCCTGTTCCTGTAGCGCATGATCCTGAAGTTGCGCCGTGACCTGCGCACTCCAGTAATTTATGTACGGCCCCCACCGTTTAATCGGCAAGGCCGATGGTGACAACAACTGCTCCGGGCGCATGATCAACATGTTTCCCACAATCCAGACACTGTTACTGCTGCGCAAGGTGTCGGTAATCTCCCGCAGCACCGGCGCCATCGAATCCTGCTGGCTCATCTGTTCCAACATCAGGTCGCTCCGATGCACCGCGTGTGACTCAATCGGTGGCACCGTCATCCATCGAACCCGGCCGTGATAATACCGATTGAACGTGATCCCCTCCCACGCGCCTTGCACCACAATCAGGTCTCCCGTCGCGGCCTTCTGCTCCAGAACCGCCGCTATCAGATCGACATTGCTCCGCCGGGTGTGCGCTTCCTCCCAGGCCGACCTCGCCCCCCAGCTCAGCATCGCCACCATGAATCCGATCCGGACCAGCCCCCAGGGACGCAAGGCCGGCCAGTTCGCCCCCAACAGCCCCTCGAGCGATATCGCGCACAGACAAAGCATTTCAA
>JBAPQW010000026.1:0-9360 GCA_049280815.1 Verrucomicrobiia bacterium
TGAAGCAAAGCACGCCCGAGCCGGTCGTGCTGATCAATAAATCCAGCCAGCCGTCGCCGTTGATGTCCGCGAAAACCGCTCCCCGGCAAACCCGGTTGCTGCAATCGATGCCGGCGGCCCGGGTGACATCCTGGAACTTCATCCTGCCCAGGTTCTTGTAGAGGGCATTGTGACCGTCGAGACTGCACAGAAAGATGTCCGGCAGGCCGTCGCGGTCAAAATCTCCGAGGGCCACGCCGCAGCCCAAGGACAGCACCCGGTTGGTGGCGATGGCGTGTTCATCCAAAGGGTTGGTGAAGGTGATGCCGGTCTGCTCCGGCCCCAGCAGCGTAAACCCCGGCCGACCTTCGCGCGGCACCGGCAGTTCCGCCCACCGGAAGCCTTTTTCCGAATGCCACTGCAGTTGCGCGGCGCACGGAAGCCTCCCCAGCGCCCCCGTGAGAAGGATCAAGACGAATGACAAAATTATTCTCATTTGCTGCGGAGGCATCAATCCGCGGCGGGGTCTGCTCGCACCATCAGCCCAACCCGGCCATGCGGTTTATCCAGGCGTCATCGGCAATAAATGGTGCCGTTCACTGCGTCTTTGGGCGGCGGCGAATCCATGGGCTGAAGTTTGAATGGTTCACCAAAAACTGAAAGGAAAAACTGAAATCCAGCCCGGTTGATACCGGCACCGTCAGGCCGGCAGGGTGAAACTTCAAACCTTGCGGCCACCCGGGTGCCGGACCTGTTCCTTTTTCTCCTCCAGCTCGGCTTGCAGCGATTTGCGCTCGCGGGTCAATTGCTGCTGGAACGTTTCAACTTTTTTCGCGTCGCCCGCGGCCGCGGCCCGCGCCATTTCATCCTGCAAGGCAATTTCGCGCCCGGCAATGGTCGCGGCATATTTTGTGTCCAGCTCGGCCAGTTGTTTCTTTTGCGCTCCGGTGAGTTTGCCGGCCGGGGCGGCGTGGCTGAGCCGTTCCATGGCGAGTTCGTAGGCGGTTTTCATGCGATTTCAAATTTACCATGGCGATGATGCGGCCGGCAGCCGTCCGCGTCAATGCGCCGGCCATGGCAATATTCGCCAAAAGATAATTTCCCCCAGCCCCGGGTGTTCATTAGTTTCATTAAACGATCCGCTTAGCGGTCCAAAATGGTTTTGTCATTGCTTTGTAACGTATTATGCTTCAATAAGATAATTCTATCATTAGAATTTGACACGTTCGTATGAAGTGGCTTAGTGTGACAACGCAACCGTGTCGTGCGGAGGGTGCTTCAGTGGCGTTTTCAACGCGACGTGCCGTTTTTTATATGAGTGACTCAATGACAACCGTGCCGCCCGGCGGCGCGCCGAATGTTTCCCGGATCAACGAGGCGGTGATCCGCATCGCCGGCAATTCGCAGGATGGCATCCAGGCCATCGGCGGGTTCCTCGCGCGGCTGGCTGGACGCAGCGAGCAGGAGGTCATGACGTTCATGACGATTCCCTCCACCATTTCCGGCGGGCCGTCCATTTTTCAGGTCCGCATCGGTTCGGGCGAGGTGCTCAGTTCCGGCGACGAGGCCGACGTGCTGCTGGCGTTTTACCAGCATTCCTACGAAGGGCACCTCGAGTCGCTGAAAAAGGGTGGCATCGTTATTTTCGACTCCGACCATGTCCAGCCGAAGCCCGAGCTGGAAAAGGATTATCATCACGTGGCCGTGCCGATTTCCTCGCTGACGGTGGAGGCCATTGGCGGCACGGCCAAGGACAAGGGCAAAAACATTTACTCGCTCGGGCTCATCGCGCGGATGTTCGATCTCAATGTGCCCAAGCTGGAAAAACTGATCGCCGAACGCTTTGGCGGCAAGGACGAGAGCATTGTGAAAAACGCCCTCGCGGCCTTCCATGCGGGCTACAGCCATTCGCTCGGCGGCGTGATTGAAACGTTCCGGTTCGTGGACAGCAAGAGCAAGGGCGGCCGGCAGGTGGTGATGAACGGGAACGAGGCGCTCGGCTTCGGACTCATCGCGGCGGGGGTGCGTTTCGGCGCGGCCTATCCCATCACGCCCTGGTCGGACATCATGGAGCTGCTCCGGCGTGAACTGCCCAAATACGGCGGGACGTTCGTCCAGTGCGAGGACGAAATCGCTTCCATTTCCATGGCGATTGGCGCGAGTTACGCCGGACGGGTGGCGGTCACGGGTTCCAGCGGGCCGGGCATTTCGCTCAAGACCGAGGCGCTTGGCTGGGCGGTGATGGCCGAGATACCGCTGGTCATTGTGGACGTGCAACGGGGCGGGCCCTCGACGGGCATGCCGACGAGCATCGAACAGTCCGACCTGAACATCGCCTGTTTCGGCAGTCACGGCGATGCGCCGCGGGTGGTGATTGCGCCCGCGAACGTGGAGGATTGTTTTTACATGGCGATTGAGGCGGTCAACCTCGCCCGTCAGTACAGCGTGCCGGTCATCATTCTCACCGACCAGGGCATCGCGACGCGCATCGAGGCGTTCGTCGAGCCGAACCTCGAAAAGGTTTGCCAGGACATTTCCCCCGATTTCACGCCGGTGGCCGATCACAAGCCCTACGATTTGTCCGCCGCCAACGGGATCACCCATCACGTGGTGCCCGGCACCCGGATTGAGAGCGGCAAATATCCCATCGTCACCGGTCTCGAACACGACGAACAAGGCCATCCGACCGGCTCGCCGAAATTGCACATGCAAATGATGGCCAAACGCCGCCACAAATTGCAGGCGCTCGGCGCGACGCTGCCGGTGCCGAAGGTTTACGGCCCGCCCGAAGGCAATGTGCTGCTCGTGGGCTGGGGTTCGACGGAAGGCCCGATCCGCGAAGCGGTGGATCGCGCGCGCGCGGCCGGGGACAGCGTTTCTTCGATTCACCTCAAGCACATCAACCCGCTGCCGCCGGGTCTGGAAAATATTTTCTCCGGCTTCAACCACGTTTTTGTCGTGGAAATGAACGACGAGGGGCTCTACGGCTTCGGCCAGCTCGGCGGCCTGCTGCGCTCCCGCTATTGCGACGCGAAAATCCAGGGCATCAACAAGACCGACGGCCTCACCTGGAAGGTCAAGGAAATCCTCGAACGCGCCAAGGACAGCGTCAGCGCCGGGTTGCGGAAACTGTAAATTTGAACCGTCATCACCTTTTAACCGTCCAAGATTTATCATGAGCCAAACGTTGACCGAAACACCCGACCGTCCCGGCAGCCCCGCGGCGGCCTCCGTACCGCCGGCACCGACCGCCGACCGCAAGGGGCTGACCAAGAAGGAAATTGCCGCCGATCACCCGACGTGGTGTCCCGGTTGCGGCGATTTCTCCGTGCTCGCGCTGTATTTCAAGCTGATTGAAAAACGCAAGCTATGGCACGAGAAGATCACCACCATTTCCGGCATCGGCTGTTCCAGCCGCTTTCCGTATTTTGTGCAGGCGCACGGGGCGCATTTCATTCACGGGCGCGCGCTGCCCTTTGCCAGCGGCGTTTCCCTCTCGCGTCCGGATCTGCACGTCTTCGCCTTCAGCGGCGACGGCGATGCGTTTTCCATCGGCGGCAACCATTTCACCCACACCGCCCGCAAGAACATCAACATGACCCTGGTCTGCATGGACAACTGGGTGTATGGCCTCACGAAAAAGCAGACCTCGCCCACGTCGCCGCTCGGCTTCAAGAGCAAGACCGACCAATGGGGCGCGGTGGATTATCCGATCAACCCGATGAAACAGGCGATTTCGGCCGGCGCCTCCTTTGTCGCGCGCACGACGGCCACGAACCCGAATCACGTGCTGGCGATGATGGAAGCCGCGCTGGACCACGACGGCTTCAGCTTCATCGAGTGCCTGAGCGAATGTGTGGAGTTTTACGAAGGCGCCTTCGACTCCGCGAACCCGCGCAAAGGCGGAGTGTTCAACGAAGTTCCCAAGAACCACGATGTGACGGACGAACTGGCTGCGTACAAGATGGCTGGCGAGGCGTTCCCCGGCAGCTTCGGGATTTTTTACAAGGTCAACAAGCCGACCAAAAACGCCAAGGAGGCCGAAATCAACCGCAACATGATGGAGAAGGTCAAGGGCTTGAAAGACTGGCAGATTCTCCAGAAGACCTTCGACCGGATGAAATAATCCCGGTTGCGAGCTCCGATTTCAGAATTACGGGTCCGTCGAATCTTCGCGGGCTCGTAATTTTTTTATGGCGCGTCAATCGCAAATCGTAAATCGTAAATGCCGCGATGCCCATTTACGAATTTGCCTGTCCGCAGTGCCGGAGGATTTTCAGCTTCCTCGCGAAGCGCCTGAATCCCGGCCGCCTGCCGGTCTGCCCCAAATGCGGCAACCAAAAAATGTCCAAGCAGATCAGCCGATTCGCTTTGAGCAAGGGCTTGAAGGCGCCGGCGGCCGGCGGTGAATTGTCCGGCGACGGTCCACCCCTGCCTGATTTCGATGACCCGCGCGTCGGGCGCGCCATGATGGAAATGGAACGCGACCTGGCGCACCTGGATGAAAACAATCCCCGTCACATGGCGCACATGATGAATAAGATGAAGGACCTCATGCCCCCGGGCTCGGTACCGAAGGAACTCGACACGGCCATCAAACGCCTCGAAGCCGGTGAAGATCCGGAGAAAATCGAGGCCGACCTGGGTGAAGCGCTGGGCGATTTCATGGGCGGGCCGGAAGGCGCCGCCGGTGGCGGCGGTTACACCAAGGACCGCGGGCTTTACGACTATTAACCCGGCCATTCGATCCGCCATGCACGTGCACTCACCCGGCAGACATTTTCGACGGACGCTTGTCTTGCTGATTGCGGCGTGGTTTTTGATCCTGGTGGGCGGCTGCGGACGGGGTGCGCCGGCGGCGCTCACCGGTTCTGCTCCGACCTGTTCGCCTCTGCCGGGCACTCCGGTTTACACCTACCGGGTGGTGAGCACCTGGCCGCACGATCGCGACGCATTCACGCAGGGACTGGTATGCGTCAACGGCGGGTTGCTGGAAAGCACCGGGCTTTACGGTCGATCCAGCCTGCGCCGGGTGGACCTGCTCACCGGCCGCGTCTTGCAGCAGGTGACCGTGCCCCCGGAATACTTCGCCGAGGGACTCACGGCATTGCGCGGCAAATTGTATCAATTGTCGTGGCAAAACCAGACAGGGTTTGTCTATGACCAGGCAACATTCCGTCGCCAGCAGGAATTTTCCTACGCCGGCGAAGGCTGGGGGCTCGCCACCGACGGACAATCATTGATTCTCAGCGATGGAACCGACCGGATCCGCTTTCTCAACCCGGCGACTTTCGCCGTGGAACGCACGATCAGCGTCTCCGACCATGGGCGCCCGGTGGGCCGGTTGAACGAGCTCGAATATGTCAAAGGCGAAATTTTCGCCAACGTCTGGCAGACCGATTTCGTCGTCCGCATCAATCCGGCCACCGGCGCGGTGACTGGCTGGATTGATTTCAGCGGACTGCTTTCGCCGGCGGACCGGGACGCGTCCACCGACGTGCTCAACGGCATTGCCTGGGATGCTGCAGGCGATCGCCTGTTCATCACCGGCAAATTCTGGCCCAAACTGTTTGAAGTGCGGCTCGAGCCCAAACCTTGACGCATCCCGGCATGGCCCATATCCACGAAAAAATTGATTTCACCGTCGCCATTTTCATCGTGCAAGCTGAAAAGCTGCTCCTCATCCATCATCGCCAGCTGGACAAATGGCTGCCGCTGGGCGGGCACGTCGAGCTGGATGAAGACCCGGAGCAGGCCGCGCTGCGCGAGGCAAAGGAGGAAAGCGGGCTGGATGTGGAATTGCTCGGCGACCGGCCGCCCACGACCGGCCCCGGCACCCGGGCGCTCATCGCCCCGCGGTTTCTTGACATCCACCGCATCCACGAGACCCACGAGCATATCGGCATGATTTATTGGGCGCGGCCAAAACAGGGGAAAGTGGTCCTGGCGGCGGAGGAGCATCACGACATCCGCTGGTGTTCCGCCGCGGATTTGGACAAGCTGGACCCGCCGATGTCGGATGCGGTGAAATGGTATTGCCGTACCGCCATCGGGGAGATTTCAAGTTGGAAATGAGCACCCGGGAAAGCCGCCAATTCAAGGCCGTTTGCTTTGCGATCGAAGGCGCAAGTTCCTTCTCCGTGTCGCTTTATTCCTACTACATTTATTTCCTGATGCGGGACCACTTCGGTTTCAATGGCCGGGACAATCTCGCTTTCGCCGCGTTGAACGGGCTCATTTATGTTTTCTCCGCGTGGCAGGGGGGGCGGTTCGGTCAGCGGCGCGGATATTTCAACGCGCTCAAGTTCGGGTTTGCGGCGATGATCGCGGCACTGGTCATCGGCTTCGAGTTCCAATCCGTCCCTGGCCTGATCCTGGCCACCGGACTGTTCAACGTCGGCATGTGCTTCATCTGGCCGACCATCGAGGCGCTGGTGAGCGAGGGCGAGGATGCCGCCGGCTTGTCGCGCATGGTGGGCACTTACAATGTGGTTTGGGCGGCCACCAATGCGCTGGCTCTTTTCACCGGCGGCACGCTCGTGGAAAAATTTGGATTCAAAACCATCTTCTTTCTGCCCGTCGCCGTTTTCGTCGTCCTGCTGGGTTTGGTTTTCTGGCTCCAGAAACATGCGGACGCAGCCCGTGCCGCCGGCCATGAAACCGTTTCCGCCCCCATTCCGGAGCCGCACCGGCCATCGCCGGCCAAAACGCGCGCCTTCCTCCGGATGGCATGGCTGGCCAATCCGGTGGCTTATGTCGCCATCAATACGCTGATTCCCATGCTGCCCACCTTGGCCGCGCATTTCCAACTCACGCCGATGTTTGCGGGCTTCGCCTGTTCGCTCTGGGGCTTTGTCCGGCTCGGCACGTTCGTGTTGCTCTGGTATTGGACGGACTGGCATTACCGCTTTCGCTGGCTGGTGACGGCGTTCGCCCTGCTCATCGTCTCGTTTGCGCTGATCCTGACCGTGCCGAGCCTGGCCTTGCTGATTGTGGCGCAGATTTTCTTCGGGGGCGCCATCGGCCTGATTTATTACTCGTCGTTGTTTTACTCGATGGATGCCAGCGAGGCCAAGGGCGAACACGGCGGCATCCACGAAGCCGCCATCGGCGTGGGCAATTGCATCGGTCCAGCCGTCGGGGCCGCGTCCCTGCAGTTCCTGCCCCAATACGCCAGCAGCGGCGCGGTGGCCGTGAGCGTGTTGTTGCTGTGCGGCCTGGGCGGGTTGCTGGCAATTTGGAAGACCGCCCGGTGAAATTTTGAACCACAGAGACGCAAAGGCGCAAAGTGGTTGTTAGGAAGGCCGCAGCATGCTGTCCTGACCTCAAATTTCTTCTTCGTGTCTTTGCGTCTTCGTTGTTAATCTTTTCCCCATGGCAGACGAAAATCAACAGCAGCCTGAACGTAAGACCCTGGACGACCGCGCAAAAATGTCCGAGCTGGAACGCATCCGGCATTCGTGCGCGCACGTGATGGCCACGGCCATCCTCCGCCTCTGGCCCGATGCCCAGTTCGCCTACGGCCCGCCCGTCGAGAATGGTTTTTATTACGATGTCGAAGTGTCGCATCGCATCTCGCCCGAGGATTTCGCGGCCATCGAGGCCGAGATGAAAAAGGAGATCAAGGCCAACCACACCTTCGAGAAGCTCGTCGTTGCGCGTGAACAGGCCATCAAGGATGCGCAGAGCGGACGGCTCGGCGGACTGGCCGAGCGCCCCGCGCCGTCGAAGTTCAAGCTCGACCTGATCAACCAGATTCCCGAGGGCGAGGCGATTTCGTATTTCAAGAACGGCGATTTCATCGACCTGTGCGCCGGGCCGCACGTGATGCGCACCGGCAACGTGGGCGCGTTCAAGCTCACCACCGTGGCCAGTGCGTACTACAAGGGCGACGAGAAAAACCCGCAGCTTCAGCGCATCTACGGCACCGCGTTCAAGAACAAGACCGAGATGGAAGCCTACTTCAACATGATTGAAGAGGCGAAGAAGCGCGACCATCGCAAGATCGGGACGGAGATGGGGTTGTTTGCACTCGACGCCGACTTCGTCGGGCCGGGCATGCCGTTGTGGCTGCCGAAGGGCACGGCGATTGTGGAAGAACTGGAAAAACTGGCAAAGGAAACCGAATTCGCCGCCGGCTACGTGCGCGTCAAGACGCCGCATCTGGCTCGAGAGAAAATGTATAAAACCTCCGGTCACCTGCCATATTACGCGGAATCGATGTTTCCGGCCATGCGGCTTCCAATCGAAAACGAGGCAAGTGTGCAATCTCGTGTTCGGGAGATTAAGAAGAATAGAGACGCATTCGAGGATGAAGCTCCAACCGAAAACGACGAACAGTTTGAAGCATTCATTCGCGAGAGGCTTGGTGCCTTTCGGAATGAGAACAAAGAGCTCAGGAAATTAGAGGAGCAATTGGCCACAGGAGAACTTTATTACCTCAAAGCCATGAACTGCCCGCATCATCACCGCATTTTTGCGGCGGAGCCGCGGAGTTATCGTGACTTACCGCTACGGCTGGCTGAATACGGCACCTGTTATCGCTACGAGCAGTCGGGTGAATTGTTCGGCCTCATGCGTGTTCGGTCGCTCAACATGAATGACGCGCACATTTATTGCACGCCGGAGCAGTTCGCGCAGGAGTTCAACGCGGTGAACGACATGTACCTGAAATATTTCAAGATTTTCGGCATCGAGAAGTATCAGATGCGTTTTAGCACCTCCTCGCCGGAAGGGCTCGGCAAGAAATACGTCAACGAACCGGAATTATGGAAGAAAACCGAGGACATGGTCCGGCAGGTGTTGATTGATTCCAAGATCAACTATGTCGAGGTGCCGAACGAGGCGGCGTTTTACGGGCCGAAGATTGACGTGCAGGTCTGGAGCGTCATCGGCCGCGAATTCACGCTGGCCACCAACCAGGTGGACTTTGCCGTGCCGGCCAAGTTCGGCCTCACCTACCGCGACAAGGACAACAGCAACAAGACGCCGCTGTGCATCCATCGCGCGCCGCTGGGCACGCACGAGCGGTTCATCGGCTTCCTCATCGAGCATTACGCCGGCAATTTCCCGCTCTGGCTCGCGCCGGAACAGGTGCGCGTGATGACCATCGGCGAGGAGGAGCCGCTGGTGAATTACGCGAAGCAAATCGTGAACGAACTGCGCGCGAATTTCGTCCGCTGCGAATCGGATTTCTCGTCGAACAAAATCAACGGCAAGATTCAGGAAGCCGAGCAGGCAAAAGTCCACACCATGCTCGTCATCGGTGGCCGCGACATGGAAGCGGGCCAAGTTTCCGTGCGCCTGCACCACGGCGGCCCGCAAGGCGCGAAGCCGAAGGCGGAAGTCATCGCGGATATCCTGGCGAGCATCAAAGCGCGG
>JBAPQW010000027.1:0-84356 GCA_049280815.1 Verrucomicrobiia bacterium
GCATTCCGTCTTCCGAGGCAGGCCTTATCCGTCCGCCGGGCTCGCGGGACTCGTCAGCGCGAGCCGCGACGGCGCGTTTCTCGCGGCGATTCTCGAGCGGTTCGGCGTCCAGCCCGTGCGCGGGTCGAGCAGCCGGCGCGGCGGCCAGGCGCTGCTCGAATTGAGCACCTGGGCCGAACGCGGTTATGACCTCGCCATCACGCCCGATGGGCCGCGCGGGCCGCGTTACGTCGTGCAGGATGGCGCCATGACGCTGGCGCAAGTCACCGGACTGCCTCTCGTGCCTGCGTCGTATCATTTGAGTTGGAAAATTCAGGTGAAAAGCTGGGACCGATTTCAAATTCCGCTGCCGTTTGCACGCTGTGAAATCACCATCGGCCGGATCCTGTCCGTGCCGCGCGAAACCACGGACGCCGAACGCGAGGCATTGCGCCAGCAACTGGAAGCTGAATTGCTCGCCATCTCGCGGGATTAAACCCGGGCGGAACACGGCGCATTGCCCCATCACCGATCCCAGGCTCCCGTGCCCGCGACACTTGACACTCAACCCGCAACCCTGAACCCTCAACTCCGCATGATTGCCCGCATCAGCCTGGAAATCGCCCTCCGCAAGGAGTTCGATTATTTGATTCCGCACGGACTGGCGGGACAAGTTGAGGTCGGCAGCCGGGTGCAGGTGCCGTTTGGACCGCGCAAGATTCTGGGCGTGGTCACCGCGCTGGCGGAGGAATCGGCGCATGCCCGGCTCAAACCCATCCTCAAGGTCATCGGCGTCCAGACGCTGGTCACGCCCAAGGTCCTGAAACTCGCCCGCTGGATTGCCGATTACTACTGCTGCGCACCGGAAACCGCCCTCAAAAGCGTGCTGCCCGAAGCCGTGCGCAAGGAGAAATCCGGCTGGCGCGAGCGGCTGTTTGTCCGCGCCCTGCCCCCGGCCGGTGATTTTCCGAAGCTGCCGAAGCGGCAGCAGGAGGTCTGGAACATCATCGAGGAGCGACGTGAATTGCCGTTGCAGGAACTGGTCGAACTTTGCGAAACGACCGCGGCGACCGTCCGCAAGCTCGAGGACCGCGGCCTGCTGGAGATCGCCCCGCAGATTTCCGAACGCGACCCGTATGCCCGGGAGCACATCCTGCCATCGCTGCCGCTGGCGTTGAATCCGGCGCAGGAAAAGGCGTTGGGAAAAATCATGGAGGCAATGGACAAACCGCCCTCAGCCCTCAACCCTCAACCCTCAACTTTCCTTCTGCATGGCGTCACCGGCAGCGGCAAGACCGAGGTCTACCTCCAGGCCCTGGCCCACGCGCTCGAAAAAGGCCAGGGGGCAATTGTGCTCGTGCCGGAAATTTCCCTCACCCCACAGACCGTCGAACGATTCAAGGCGCGGTTCAGTTCCGGCAAACTCCAGACGCTCGTCGCCGTGTTGCATTCCCATCTTTCGGCGGGCGAACGCCACGACGAATGGCACAAGATCCGCCAGGGCCGGGCCCGCATCGTCATCGGCGCCCGTTCGGCCATTTTTGCACCGGTCGAACCGCTCGGTCTCATCATCGTGGACGAGGAACACGAGCAAACCTACAAGCAGGAGGAGGCGCCACGCTACCATGCCCGCGACGTGGCCATCATGCGCGGCCAGATGGAAAATGCCGTCGTCGTGCTCGGCTCGGCCACCCCCTCATTGGAAAGTTATTATAATTGCAAAAAGGGCAAATACACGCTGCTCGAACTGCCGGAGCGCGTGGACGACCAGAAAATGCCGCATGTGCGCGTCGTGGACATGCGCCAGGCCGCGTCCCGCCAGCGCGGGAAAGAGGGCATCCCGATTTTTTCGCCGCAGCTCAAGGAAGCCATCACCCAACGGCTCGAACGCAAGGAACAGACGATCTTGTTTTTGAACCGGCGCGGGTATTCGACCTCGCTGCAATGCCCGAAGTGCGGGGAGGTCGTTCAGTGCCCCAATTGCAGCCTGTCCCTGACCTTCCACCGGCAGGAACAAAAACTCTGCTGCCACCTTTGCGGCCACGCCGCCCCCGTGCCGCCGGTCTGCCCGAACCCAAAATGCCGGAATCCCGCGATCCGTTTTGCCGGCACGGGCACGCAGCGGGTCGAGGAGACCCTCGCCAGGCTTTTCCCCCAGGCGCGCATCAAACGCATGGACGCCGACACGATGAAGCGCAAGGATGATTATCGGAAGGTGCTCGGCGATTTTCGCACCGGCAAGACCGACATCCTCGTTGGGACGCAGATGATTGCCAAGGGCCTGCATTTTCCCAACGTCACGCTCGTCGGCATCATTTACGCCGACCTCGCGCTGCATCAGCCGGATTTTCGCGCCGGCGAACGCACCTTCCAGCTCCTCACCCAGGTCGCCGGCCGCGCCGGCCGCGGCGATGTCGAGGGCGAGGTGTTCGTGCAGGCGTTCGCGCCGTTCCATCCGGCCATCCAATATGCGCGCCGCCACGACTTCACGGGCTTTTATGAGCAGGAAATTGAATTCCGCAAACAGTTGAAATATCCGCCCGCCAGCCGCGTGGCGCTGCTCACGCTCAAGGGGCGCAACGAGGAAAAGGTGAAATTCAGCGCCGAACACCTGAAACGCGAACTGGAAAAAAGCGTGGGCAGGGCGCCCGCCGCGGAGGCCACCGTCAGCGCCCCCGTGGACGATGCCGATCTCTTCGATGCGGGCGTCAAACCGGACCCGCGGAGCGCGGGGGCTCCCCCAAAGAATTCATTCCCGGACTTGATCATCGCCGGCCCGGCGCCGGCACCGTTGCTGCGCGCGGAAACGTTTTACCGCCATCAGATCATGCTGCGCACCCGCGCCATGAGCAAATTGAGCCGGGCCCTGGCAGAAATCATCGGGACGCTCGCCCTGCCCGACGACGTGACCCTGGCGGTGGACATTGATCCGGTCAATCTGGGGTAAGGCCGGAGGCGCGCCGCGGCGGGGCGCCGCGGGCGCGAAACCATTATTGGTTGAGACCGGCCAGCAGCGATTCCAGCTCCTGGCGGCGCGGTTCGAGACTTTTCCGCACGGCGAACTGGTTCAACCGGTAAATTCCCCAGTAAACCAGGGTGATCAACAGGATGGCAATCACCAGACCGGTCACAGCCGGGAAACCTGAAGCGCGCGCCTGCCAGCTTGAATGGCAGATGGCAATTCCCAAGGCCGCGGCAAACGGCAGCAAATACCACCAGATGACATTTTTCAGGAGCCAAATCTGGTGGTTGACCTGAAGCAACGAACCCGTAATGCAGGTCTTGAGGGAATCATTGGCGGCCGGCTGTTTTCTGCGTTGCAACAGCCGATCCACCACCATGAAGGCGCCGACCCCGAGGCCGGCCAAGGCCAGCAGGTAATCAGTCCAATCGTGATGCCGCATTCCCTGGCACATGAAAAACAAGGCCAGCAAAACGGCCACGCCCACTTCCTGCGCGTCGCGCCAGAAGATTGTTGCCCAAAACTGCTGCTGATTGCGCCGGACTTCTTTCAGCAGCACATCGGCGCTGACGGTCACTTTGGCGCCCGGGTTCTGGGATTGCCACACCTGTTGCAGTTCTTCAAAGTTCATCGTTTGCTCCTTTCAATTGATCCGCCAGTTGTTTGCGGATGCGGTTCAGTTTCACGCCAATATAGTTTTCCGAAATGCCCAGCACCTCGGCCATCTCCTGGTAACTCAGACCGTCAAGGTGCATCAGCGCCAGCGAAGCATCCACCTTGGACAACTGGCGGATGGCCGCATACAGCTGTTCCACAATTGCCTGTTCCGGCAACGAATCCAAATGGCTCGGCTGGGTCTGGGGTGATATGTCCAACTTTAAAATTGTTTCATGCCCTTGTCGGCGCCGCCGCTCCAGGCGCCGCCAGGCCATTGCCGTGTTGAAGGCCACGCGATAGATCCAGGTCGTCTCCTTGGCCTCGCCACGAAACGCGCGGATGGAGGACCAGATATTCACCAGGACCTCCTGAAACAAATCGTCCTGGTCTTCCGGCGTGGCCGCGCTGGCGCGCACCACTTTCAACATCAATCCGAGATGATCGCTCAACCACCGGCGGAAGATCGCTTCTTGTTCTTCGGCATTCATCAAATCAATCCGTATTCAATGGAAATAGTGACCGCCGGCCTCATTTTCTTACAGAAAAAATCAAATTATTACATTATCGGCGGAAATTGACCCGGCAGGTTCGACTTAACCGCAAAAAGCGCCAGAGGGCTGGCGCCCTCCAGGACGCAAGCGCGTTCATTGGGATTGTCGAAATATCCGACAGGTCTTTGACTGCGCCAGCCCTCCACCACTTTTGATTCAGCGCGGTTCTTCGTTGCTATGGGATCGCCGCCCCGGTCAATTTGATTTGCGTCAGGCGCCGTTCGTATTCCGCGGCGCTGACTTCGCGGGGGATTGCGTGGCAGATTTTCTCAAAGCCGGGAAAATTCCAGAGATTGGGAAACTCGCGGCATTGCTGGGGCTTGACTGTTTGGACCACACAATCCTTGCCTTCCAGAAAAATGCAGGCGCCGTCCGGCTGCTCCCGCAATGCCAGCCCGCCACGATCCCAGCGCAACCGGGTGAATTGCTGGATGAAATCGGATTCGCTCAAACCCTTGAATGCAGCGAGCCGCGTGATTTCCTCGTCCGTCAAACGCACCTGCCCCGGCCAGCGGCAACAAGCCGTGCATCGTTGGCATTCCAGGAAAATCGGCATCAGCTCAGGCGTCCTTTTTTATTCCCCGCTGCCACAATTCGAAGTGATACAGCGCCACGACAACGAGGGAGTGGCCGATTTTTTCGTCGGCCACGAGCTTCGGGATTTCCGCCACCGGCACCAACCGCGTGACCAAATCCTCGCCGTGATCAAACTCCACGCCATGTTTCAAGCGGCAGTTTTCAATCAGCACGGTGAAGGTGAGGTTGCTCAAGATGGCCGGGTTCGACCAGATACGGCCGAGCAGGCGCGCCTCCTCGCCGGCGTAGCCGGTTTCCTCGCGCAACTCGCGCACGGCGGTCGCCACCGGGTCGGTCTCGCCGGGATCCATCATGCCGCCGGGGATTTCCAATTCCACGGTGTTCGAGCCATGACGATATTGCTCCACCATCACCAGTTGTTGGTCGGGCGTGATGGCGACCACATTGACCCAGTTGACACTATCGAGGACGTAGAAGTCGTGTTCCTGGCCGGTGCGCGGCGAGATTTTCACGTCCGAGCGCAGCTTGAAAATCCGAAAATCGCCGAAGGGCGTCGAACGAACTTTTATCCAAGGCTTGAGCATAGTCGAGAGACGAGGGTCGAGGGTCGAGGGCTAAAAGTCAAACGCGTCTGCTTGCCCTCGGCCCTCGACTATTTACCCGGCGCGGCCCAGCCCTGTTTCATCAGGTTGAGCAGATGGTGCAAGGCTTCCTCGTACGATCGATTCTTCTCCGCCGCCAACTGGCAGGCGCGTTTGTCCAGTTGCGCCGCCATGGCCGCAGACTTTTCAACCGGACAGCCGACGGCAACCAGGACTTTTGCGAGCTCGGACGTTTCCATGATATCCCGGCCCGGCGCGCAGAGGACGGCGCGCCCCGCCGCAAACTCACTTCACTGCGTCGCGCGGGACAATTTTGATGCTGATGACGCCAATGCGTTTGTCGGGGCGGTCCTGCGGATGCGTGGGCGTGGTGCCGATTTTCTCGAGCACGTCATCGCCTTTGATCAGCTTGCCGAATGCGGTGTATTGACGGTCGAGGAAGGTCGGGGCGCCATGGCAGATGAAAAACTGGCTGCCAGCGGAATTGGGATCGTTGGAGCGTGCCATGGAAATGACGCCGCGCACGTGCGAATGATCGTTGAACTCGGCTTTGATGGTGTAACCGGGACCGCCCGTGCCCCACATGTCCTCCTTGGCCGGGTCCTTGGTCAGCGGATCGCCGCCCTGGATCATGAAACCCTTGATGACGCGATGGAAACAGGTGCCGTCGTAAAAGCCCTTGTTGGCCAGCGTCTTGAAATTCTCGACGGTCTTGGGCGCGACGTCGGGCCAGAATTCAATGACCATCGTGCCTTCGGTCGTGGTGATGACGGCGACTTCGTTGGTGTTTGCGGGGGTGCTCATGGTTGCGGTGGTCGGGGTGTTGGTTTTGGTTTCGTCCGCCAAAGCCGTCACCAGGCCGGCGACAAGGACAATGGCACAAGTCAGATTGAACATTTTCATGGGCGGCAAATCTTCCAGACCCGCGGCCAAAAGTCACGCGCGGAATTGGACATTTCAATTCATCGGCGGCGGGAATTTTTTTTCCTCCTTTTTTGCCTCGGTCTCGGGCTTGCTCACAACCTCAGTCCCGGCGTCACTTTTTTCCGCGGCCTTTTCCTCATTTTTTTCATCATATTTGACCAATTGCAATGCACTCGAAATCAGGCTCCCGTGTGACATCACATTGGAACGACGCCACATGAAACCGGCCAGACCGCCGGCGACCACCAAAATTGCCCCACCCAGGAGCAAGGCGCTCTTTCGGTCAATCCCGGAACTTTCAGGCGGCGGGGCGACGGCATTCGGCGGCACCGCGGTGGCATCCGCTTCAACGGGAACGGCGCTGGTCGGCGTCGCGGACACATTGTCCGGTGATTTAACTCCTTCGGTCACCGTGGATGCGGATGGCGGCGGATTGGTGACCATCTCTTTTTGCATGGTCCCGGTGCCTTCGGAGGACGACATCCGGGGAGTGTTCATGATTTTGAGTTGAGCCGGAACCGGGTTGGTGGGTGTGGAGGTTTCCGCGGTTGATGGTTTTGCCTCTTTGGCCACCGCGGGGGATGACGGTGGAGGGGCGGTAACCGTCGGTGGGACAGCGGCTGCACTGGCGCCCGCAGCGGCGTTGGTTTTGGCTTCTTCCGCCAACGCCGCCATCATGCCGGCGGCAAGGACGATGACCAAAATGTAAATCCGTGCTTTCATGGACGGGAATTTTCCAGACCCGCAGCCAAAAGTCACGGGCGGAATCAATCGTTTTTCACCCCAGGAAAGATGAGCTGCCGCCGCCAGGCTTGTGGGTGCGGCGAAAAAGGAAAACCGCCAATCCACCCGCCACTGCCAAAAACGCCACTCCCATGAAAAAGGCCCCGGTCCGGCTGATCCCGGGCCTTGCGGATGGCGGGGCGACGGCATTGGTTTGTGACAGCAAGGCCGGGGCGATGGTGAGCCGGGCGGAAACGGCATTCGTGGGCATCAATGGCGCCACTGCCGGCGGCATGGTTTCAGCCGACACTACCGACACGGGCGTGGAGGTTGCGATGAGTACCGGCGGATTGGCTGGCACGGTTATTGGCGCCAGGGGCGGTGGCCGGTTGGTGGCGGGCGTGCCGATAATAATGAGCGACGGAACGCTGGGCCGCGGCGGCGCCGGTGCCGCCACCTCCTTGGGCACCGGCGGGACGGGCTCGGGCAACGGCGGAAAATCGGGGAAATTCACCAGTTGCGGCGGGAAGCTCACCATGCAATCAACATACTGGCCAAGTTGCGAGTGCAACACGATGATGATGGGCAGCCGCGCCTTCTGCCGTTCGCCCTGCCGATGCTGGAAAACCTGATTGATCCCATCGTCGTAGGGTGTTCCATGAATTCCTCCGTAGCCATCGCAGAAGATCACCATCGTCAAGCGCTCGGAATTCTTCACGAGCTGATTCAGTGTCGGCAACAGCACCTCAAAGCTGGTTTTCTTGGCGTAGCGCTGACTGCCGACAAATGCGGTGATGGTCTGGGTAATTTTGACCGCCTCGTCCGGCTTCCAGCGTTGCAGCGGAAACTGTCCCGTCTGCAACTCCGGGCCGAACGTCCACACCCCGAGGGTGTCGTTCAAGTTCAACTGGCCGCCCGCGCGGGCCGCCAGAATGTTGCTGATCGTATTTTGTACCGCCGGCACGCGGCGCTTCATGTCCGCCGACGTGTCAAAAACGAACAAAAACCGGTTGTCCACTTTCCGCGCCACCGGCTGCGCGCGCAACCCCGGAACCGTGGCCATTCCGCCGAGCAATGCCGCGAGCAGCAATGCTCCGTGGACCATTCGATCTTTTTGCATTTTTGTCTTCATTTCAAATCGCGCCCTCGGCTTCGATTAAAGCGGTTCCGTTCCGCGCGGTTGTAATCCCGCAATTCATCCTGTAATTCCGTCAGCGCGCTTTCCACCTGGCGGACGAAGTTCGCGCAACTGCTGGCCAGGCCGCCGAAACCGGTGACCGTTTCACGCTCGGCAATATCGTCCGTGACCGCCATCGCTTCGCCGTAGGCGCTGAAGCGGTGCGCCGCACGCTCGATCAGGTCATCGGCGGTCTGCCCCGCCCGCGAAAACAAAACTTCAACCTCGGGATTCGATTCGATTGGCGGGGTTCCCGCCGGCGCGCCGGAACCGTCAAAGAAAATGGTGATCGGCGTGCCCGTCACGTCGTGGTAACGCGTCAGCACATGAATCAATTCCTCGCGCGCGCGCGCCGAATGCCGCGGCTGGCCGGGGGCCAGTTCCGGCCAGTTGTGCAACAGGCTGTAGCCGTCCACCAAAATGCGCACCAGCGCCATCCGCGTATCCTAAGCAGCTTGTGCACCAAATGAAATCCGAATCTTGACCGTTATCGCAAACTGAATCCGCCAGGAAAGCGCGTTGCCGGACCGGATCGGATCAACCTCAATCTAAAACGCATTGTCTTTTGGCCAAAACCCGATTAAATCAGCCTTCGCAAATTCGCCATGGCCGCCGCCAATACCATTTTTCAGAAATCCAACCGCCGGATCGCCGCGCTCGCGCTGGTGGTGCTCGCCCTCGACCAGTTCACCAAATGGCTGGTGTTGCACGCCCTGAATCTGGGCGACGAGACGACCATCATCCCCGGCTTCTTCAAGCTGGTTCAATGGCGCAATACCGGCGCGGCGTGGAGCCAGTTCAGCGGCAACAATAACGCGCTCGCGTTTGTCGCCTTTATCGCGCTGCTTTTGCTCGCGGTGATGTGTTTCCGGCAGCATCACACCCTCGCCAGCCAGATTGCCTTTGGACTGATTGTCGGCGGCATCGCGGGCAACCTCACCGACCGTCTGCTGCCCGGGCGCCATGCGGTCGTGGATTTTCTGTATTTCTACCTGCAACAACGCAACGGCGCCATCATCGGTTTTCCGGCCTTCAATGTCGCCGACACCGCCATTTGCACCGGCGTGGGATTGATTTTTCTCATCACCTGGAAGACCGAGCACGGACCGGGAAATGCCGCTCCTCCGGCATGAGGCCAAACTTTATGAAAAAGTTTTTGGTCTTTGTTTTCCTGATTCTGCTGGCCATCATGGTGTCCGGCTTTTACGGCATGGTTCATGATCAAATCAGTTACACCGTGTCGCCGGAGTATTTTACCAAATTTAAATTCCAGCAGTTTGGAATCGCAGACCTAAACCTGCCGGACCGGACCCGCGCTGCAATTGTCGGCTTTCTTGCTTCGTGGTGGATGGGCATCCCCATTGGTTTGATGGTGGGCGGATCCGGCTTCATTCACTCCGGTCATTGGCGCATGCTCAAAATAACTTTACTGGCGTTCGGTCTGGTCATGGCCATAACTCTTTTGTTCGGCCTGGGTGGTTTGCTTTACGGTTACTTCCAGACGAGGACCATTAATTTGACAGATTATCATGACTGGTTCATTCCCAAAGACGTGGTTGACCTGCGCCATTTCCTTTGCGTGGGTTATATGCACAACGCGTCGTATCTCGGCGGAACCTTGAGCATTTTTGCCGCTTGTTTTTTTCAGGTGATTGTCGGAATCAAAACAGCCCGCTGATGTCTGTGCGCGTGGAACATTTCACCGTCGAAAAATCGCTCCCGTCCGGGCGGCTCGACACCTTTCTGCGTGAAATATTTCCCGCCGTTTCACGTGGCAGTTTGCAGCGGCTGATTGAACAAGGCCATATCCGCGTCAACGGCAAGTCCGTCAAGCCTACGCACCGCCCGCGCGCCGGGGAACAGCTTGAAATCCACTGGCCGCTGGCAAAACCCGCCGTGGCGGAGCCCGAGGATATTCCGCTGGATATTTTTTTCGAGGACGAATCGCTGCTGGTCCTCAATAAACCCGCCGGACTGGTCGTGCATCCCGCCGCCGGCCACGAGGAACACACGCTCGTCAACGCCCTGCTCCATCATTGCCAGGGGTCGCTCAGCGGCATCGGCGGCGTGGCCCGGCCCGGCATCGTGCACCGGCTCGACAAGGACACCAGCGGCTGCCTCGTCGTCGCCAAAAACGATGCAACCCACCTCGCGCTCTCGGCCCAGTTTGCGGAACGTCAGGTGGGAAAAATTTATAATGCGATCCTGTGCGGCGAACTCGCGCGCGAATCCGGAGAAATTCATGCCGCCATCGCGCGGCATCCGTCGCACCGCAAACGCATGGCCGTGCGGGAAGACGCTTCCGGCCGCGCCGCGCACACGAGTTACCGCGTGCTGGAACGGTTGAACTCGGCCACCTTCGTCGAGGCGCAAATCCACACCGGCCGGACGCACCAGGTGCGCGTGCATTTCCAGTTCCTCGGCCATCCGCTGGTGGGTGACGAAACGTACGGCGCGCGGCAGAATGCCCGGCTGAAGGAATTGACGAATTACGCCGCGCCGCGCGTGCTGCTGCACGCCCGCGAATTGTCGTTCGTGCATCCGCGCACGGAAAAGGAGATGAGTTTTGAAGCGCCGCTGCCGAAGGATTTCCGGCAGGCGTTGAAATTGCTGCGGGCTTGACCCCTTGCCTGGCTGTGTTACAACTCATGTATGACAGAGACGCTGACCATTCGTCTGCCCAAATCGCTGGCGCGGGATTTCCGCGCCAAGACCCGAGCCGCCCAAACCAATCCCACCGAGGTTTTGCGTGCAGCCGCGGCAAATTATGTCCGCCATGACCCGGCGGCCCGGAATGCCATGGTGGAACACCTCCGCGCCCGCGCCGGAACCTGGGACGGAGACATTTCCGGTGAAGAATTATTGCGGAGAACCCGCCCATGATGCTCGTGGACACTTCGGTGATTGTCGCCTGGCTGGACAAGAAGCATCCGCAACATCGCGCCTGCCTGAAGACCATTGAACATTGGGCGCAACGCGGGCGGCTCGCGGTCAGTTCCGTGACTTATGGCGAACTCGCGGCCGGCGGACGCACCCGCGAGGCAGTCGAGGAAGATTTGCGCGATTTTGAGAAAATCCTGCTGGATCCCGATGCCACCTGGCGCGCGGGCATGGCGTTCCGCCATTATCGCCGCCGGGATTCCGACAATCCAGTGCTGCCGGATTTTTTCATCCGCGCGCAGGCGGCGGTGTTGAATCTTCCGCACCTGACGAATGACCGTCGCCGGACCAAAACCTTTCCCGACGTGGACTTCGAGTTTGTTTAAAGCGGCAATTATTGGCTGCGTTGGAATTTCTGCGCCGAAAATCTAAGGCCAAACTGAAGGGGCAATGGGCATGGATCCATGGCCAAGGTAGTTAGACCACCAACGTGTCATTATAAATTGCTTCGTCATGACCTTTGCCCAACTCTCGATGAATCTCCATGCGAAAACCAACAAGCTTGAATACTTCATCCTTGTAAAGCAGTTCGCTCATGGTTCTGATTCAAAAATTCACGTTAATTCGCGTCTCATTTTTTCAGGAGGGCGTACTCCATGCTCTCCACAAGGGCCTGCAGGCTGGCTTCGATGATATTTCCGCTCACGCCGACGGTGCCCCATTCGCGCTTGCCGTCGGTGGATTCAATGAGCACGCGGGTCTTGGCGGCGGTGCCGGTGTCGCTGTCGAGAATGCGCACCTTGTAATCCGTGAGCGTCACCTTTTTGAGCTGCGGATAAAACTTCACCAGCGCCGCGCGCAACGCGCCGTCGAGTGCATTTACCGGTCCATCACCCTCGGCCACGGTCTGCGCGCGCTTGCTGCCGACGTGGATTTTGACGGTTGCTTCGCAAATGGATTCCCTGTCATCGCGGCGCATGGAAACGTGATACGCATCCACGTGAAAGAGCGGTTCGCGATGTTTGAGCGCCTGGCCGATGAGCAGCGCCAGCGAGCCTTCGGCCGCCTCGAATTCGTAGCCCTGGTTTTCCAGTTCCTTGACGCGGCTCAGGATGGATTTCAACTCCGGCGTGTCGTTCGCCAGCTTGAAGCCAAGCTCCTGCGCCTTCATCACGATGTTGCTGCGGCCCGCGAGGTCACTGATGAGCACGTTGCGCGCGTTGCCGACGAGCGTCGGGTCGATGTGCTCGTAACTGGAAGTGAGTTTTTGCACGGCATTGACATGCGTGCCGCCCTTGTGCGCGAAGGCCGCCGAGCCGACCCACGGCAGCCGAGGATTGTGGCGCATGTTTGCCATCTCATCCACGAACTGGGAAAGCTCCTTCAACTTGCGCAGCGACGCCACCGGCACGCAGGTTTTCTTCATCTTCAACGCCACGCACGGGATGACGCTGACAAGATTACAATTGCCGGTGCGTTCGCCATAGCCGTTGATGGTGCCTTGCACGTGCACCGCGCCGGTTTCGAGTGCGGCGAGCGCGTTGGCCACGCCCAGGCCGATGTCGTCGTGCGTGTGGATGCCGACCTTGCAGTTCAATTGGCCGAGGGCGACCTTCGTGATGGCGGCGATTTCGGCCGGCAGACAGCCGCCGTTCGTGTCGCAGAGCACGACGAAATCCGCGCCCGCCTTTTCCGCCGCCTGCCAGGTGGCCAGGGCGTATTCGGGGTCGAGCTTGTAACCGTCGAAGCAATGCTCGGCGTCGTAGATGACGAACTTGCCGTGGTCCTTCAGGAAACGCACGGTATCGCCGATCATCGCGAGATTTTCATCCGGTGTGCAACGCAGGACCTCCTTCACGTGCAACATGGACGTCTTGCCGTAGATGGTCACGACGGGGGTGCCGGCCTCGATGAGCAGGCGCACCTGGTCGTCCTGCTCGACGGGCACGCCCTTTTTGCGCGTGGAACCGAACGCCGCGAGCCGCGCGTTCTTGAATTTCCTGCGTTTGGCCTGGGCGAAGAACTCGATGTCCTTGGGATTGCTGCCGGGCCAGCCGCCTTCAATGTAATGCACCCCGAACGCGTCGAGCTTCTCGGCGATGCGGAGCTTGTCCGCGACCGAGAAATTGATGCCTTCGCCCTGCGAACCGTCGCGCAGGGTCGTGTCATAGATTTCGACCTGGGGTTTCATAAAATTCCCGTGAAAATACGGCGGACAATATCCCTGAAACTTGCGGCACTGGCAAATCCCAAAACATTGAATTAACGGTAGCAGACCACGCAACGGGATCAGCTTACAGGTATGACGCCTGGTTACTCATTTAGAATGCCAACGGCGGCCAGTACTTTGAGTAGTCCTATCGCTACCAGTATGGCCAGAAATCGAGTTGCCACGACGACACCGATAGCCATTCCAAGTTCTGCCTCAGACCATTTGTAAATGAGAAAAATGGCAACGATGAAGGCCAAAGATGGACCGATGGCCGGGATCAACATGACCAGAGACGAGACGAGGATAATAACCATCTTTTCGGCACGCTCTAATTCGTTTTGGGCCAATTTAAGCGTGAGGAGTAAAGAAATTCCAAAAACCACGGTCACCGTAGCCCAATATATAACCCTGTACCAGACGCTAACATCGTCGTTGTTAAACATACAAATCTTGCGACCCAATCTGTCAAGGTGTGGCAAAAACTATTTCCGGCCGGCTACGTTGTCCAAAGCCGCTTCACTCAGCCACGAAATGTGGTGAGCGCCGTAGGCGCGGCATCTTTGCAGTTTTATAGCCCCCTCGCTATAAACCTCCATTGGAGCGACATCATCGCAAACAAATTATGCCGCTCCTGCGGAGATTGGATGATCGATGGTTGAGTTCTACAAATATGCCGCGCCGATGGTGCTGGTTTGCAGTGCTATTTACAAGTGACGTCAGGTTTGCCAAAGGCCTCGCGGATCGCCCGGGCTGCGAATGACCTTATCTTGTTATTATTATTGCATTTTTAGCTATTGGCTAATAATTGCGTGACAGGCGGTTCGGTGAGGAGTAGTTATCATCCAACAACCCTCTGGTCACATGAGTACAAAAATCAGTTTCGCCCTGCGCGAGCAGGACATTCCCAACCAATGGTACAATCTCCTGGCGGATTTTCCTGAACCGCTGCCGCCGCCGCTGCATCCGGGGACCAAACAACCCATCCCGCCGGAGGCGTTGCTCGCCATCTTCCCGGAAAGTCTCGTGAAGCAGGAGATGTGTCCCGACCGCTGGGTGCCAATCCCTGAGGAGGTCCGCGACATCTACACGCTTTGGCGGCCCACGCCACTGCTGCGAGCGGTGCGATTGGAAAAGGCGCTCCAGACACCGGCGCACATTTACTACAAGTACGAGGGCGTCAGCCCGGCGGGCAGTCACAAGGTCAACACGTCCGTGCCGCAGGCGTATTTCAACAAGGTCGCCGGCACCAAGCGCCTTGCCACCGAGACCGGCGCGGGCCAGTGGGGTTCATCGCTCGCGTTTGCCTGCAAACTCTTCGGGCTGGAGTGCAACGTCTATATGGTCAAGGTGAGCTACGATCACAAGCCGTATCGCCGGATGCTCATGCATACCTGGGGCGCGACGGTTCATCCCAGCCCCAGCAACCAGACCGAATACGGTCGCAAGCTGCAGGCGGAAGACCCGCATTGTGCCGGCAGCCTCGGCATTGCCATCAGCGAGGCCATCGAGGACACCGTCACCCATCCGGACACGAAATATTCGCTGGGCAGCGTGTTGAACCACGTCTGCCTCCATCAGTCCGTCATTGGCCAGGAATCCATCAAGCAGATGGAAATGGCCGGCGAGGAGCCGGACGTCATCTTTGGTTGCTGCGGTGGCGGGAGTAATTTTGCCGGCATCGCCTTTCCGTTCATTTACAAGAAAATCACCGAGAAAAAGAAATATCGCATCGTCGGCGTCGAACCATCCGCCTGTCCGTCGCTGACGAAGGGGGAACTGCGCTACGACTTTGGCGATACTGCGGAAACGACGCCATTGATGATGATGTACACACTCGGCCATAAATTCATGCCGCCGTCAATTCACTCGGGCGGGTTGCGTTACCACGGCATGTCGCCGATGGTCAGCCACGCGCTCAAGCTGGGTCTGATTGAGGCCCAGGCGTATCACCAGACGAGGGTTTTCGAGGCCGGGACCCTCTTTGCGCGGACGGAAGGCATTGTGCCGGCGCCGGAATCCGCGCATGCGATCGCCGCGGTTGTGGACGAGGCCGTGAAGGCCCGCGAAGCCGGGAAGAAGCGCGTGCTGCTGTTCAATCTCTCCGGCCACGGCCTGCTCGACCTGAGCGCTTATGAGACCTACCTCAGCGGCAAGATGCAGGATGTCTGATTTCCCGACTCCAATCTGAAGAAAAACACCATGAAAACCCGAATTCAATTCCTCGTGCTGGCGGGGTCACTCGCTTCGCTGCCCGGCATTTTACAAGCCCAACCCTCGGCCCATTACGTGCCGGGATCGGAAGGCATCAAGGGCGCGTCGCTGCCGCCGCCGGGAGTTTATGCCCGCGACTACAATTATTTCTATTGGGCCAGCCAGTTGAACAACGCCTCAGGCAGCCATGCCAGTCCGCCCAACTTCGACGCCTTCACCTACGCCAACATCCCCCGTGTGATCTGGATCACCGACACGAAGTTTCTGGGCGGTTACGTTGGCGTGGACGCCCTGCTGCCGCTGGTCGATCAACACGTGAAGGCGGGGGGATTTGACAGTTCCACTTTCGGGGTCGGGGATTTCTTTGGTGAGGGCACTTTATCGTGGCATCTCAAGCAATATGATTTTGCCATCGGCAGCGGGGTTTGGGCCCCCACGGGCAATTCCCCCAGTCAACCCGGTCCTTCGACGGAGCCCGGTCTCGGTTACTGGACCTTCATGCAAACCGCGGGGGTTACCTGGTATATTGACGAGGAGAAGACTTGGGCGGTGTCGGCATTGAACCGGTATGAATTCAACACGGAGCAGGACAATACGGACATCATTCCCGGACAGACGTACACGCTGGAATGGGGCGTGAGCAAGACGCTATACAAGATCATTGATGTAGGCCCGGTAGGCTATTACCAGACCCAGGTGAACCCCAACAGCGGCGTATCGTACAGCAACCGAAGCCGCGTGGCAGCAGTCGGTCCGGAAGTTGACGTAGCCTTCCCGAAGCAGATGTTTTTCGTCTCCGTCCGATACAATTTCGAATTCATGGCGGACAGCCGGGCGCAGGGCAACGAGGTCACGCTGACACTTACGAAACGGTTCTAGGCCGGATTCTGGAAAACATTTTTTGCCATTTGCGGTCAAGGGACTAGATTGCACGATGGAAGTCTCGGAGAAAATTCAATGCCCGTTTTGCGGGCAGGCATTCGATCTCGTGGTGGACACCAGCGTTTCGAGCCAGCGGTTCACGACGGACTGCGAAGTTTGCTGCCGTCCCTTCGAGGTGGTGGCCGAGTGCGAGCCGGGTGAAATTCTGAGCTTGGACGTCGCGGGGAATTGAGGCAACCTGCGCGGGTGCATAATTTTGCCAACACGGTCCTCTGGATTTACATCGTCCTGCTGCTCGTCGGCGGTTTGATCGGTTTTTTCAAGGCGAAGAGCCGGGTGTCCCTCATCTCCTCGTCGGTGTTTGCGGCCGTGTTGGTGTTGACCCAGACCGGTATTTTTAAGCCATCGGTGTCGCTCATTCTGGCCAATGTGCTCCTGGCGGCGTTGCTGGTGGTGTTCGCCATCCGGCTGGCCAAGACAAAAAAATTCATGCCAAGCGGATTGATGCTGGTGTTGACGGTCCTGACGCTGGCGCTGCGGAATCTTTTCCCGGGTTGAATCGCCGGTGCGGGTGAAATTTCTTGCGCGTCCGCCGTCAGGTTCGTACCTTGCATCTCCTTTTTGGTCGCACGCATAGCTCAATTGGATAGAGCATCTGACTACGGATCAGAAGGTTCCAGGTTCAACTCCTGGTGCGTGCACCATAAAAATCAAGGGTTTTGTGAATTCCGGCCGATGCGCAAAACCACGGCGTAGACGTATCCTATTCCTCGCCACGTTCTTGTGGACTTCTTGGTTTTTGTGGTACATCGAGACAAGCAAGACGTAAATTGGCTATATGAACAACAACCCACGCACGCGCAGGGTTTTCATCAAGACCATGGCTCTCGCCCTGCCGCTCGTGGCGGCGGGATGCTCCAGTGTTTCAAAAGCCACCACGAGCGCCAGCGACTTTGTGACCATCCGGAACCGGCGCTTCGAGCGGCGCGGTCAACCGTATTGCTTCATCGGTGCAAATTTCCCCCAGGCGGCCACGCTGGCTGATTCCAATCTGACGGGGGGCCGCAAGCGCATCGTGCGCGAGCTGGATCAGTTGCGTTCCATCGGAGTGACGAATCTCCGGGTGATGGCTGGCTCAGAAGGCTCGCAGTCGGAGGGCGAAGGGGTGTCGGGGATCGTGATGAAACCGGGTCAATGGAACGAAGGGTTATTGCGAGGACTCGATTTTGTAATCGCGGAAATGGCGAAACGCGACATGACCGGCGTTTTCTACCTGACGAACTACTGGGAATGGTCGGGTGGCATGGCAGTGTATGTGCATTGGGCCACCGGCGAGCCAATTCCGGATCCAAACCAGCGAGGCGTCGAAAACCCCGGCGCGGCCCACATGACCTACGCCGCCCGCTTTTACGGACTCCCGTTCGCACAGCAGTTGTTCCGGGAGCACATTACGCATGTTCTCAACCGGCGTAACACCATCAACGGCCGCTTCTATCATGAAGATCCCACCATCATGTCCTGGCAATTGTCCAACGAACCCCGTCCCGGGACGGGCGCTCCCGCCACCGAGGCGAACCTGCCCACGTTCATTGCATGGATGGATGAGACGGCGCGCTTCATCAAGATGCGCGCCCCGCGCCAGCTTGTCAGCACCGGTAATGAAGGCACGATCGGCTGCCTCGGCAAAGCCGACGCCTACCTCAAGGCGCATCAGAGTCCAGCGGTGGATTATGCCACGATGCATCTCTGGGTGAAGAATTGGGGCTGGTTGAAAGAACCGCGCCTCGGGCCACAATATGAGGAAGCCGCCGCGCGCGCCATTCGTTACATCGAAGAGCACATCGCCCTCGCGAATCAGCTCGGCAAACCGCTGGTGATGGAAGAATTTGGCATTGACCGTGACGACGCCAGCACCGACCCGGACAGTCCGACGGCGATGCGGGATGATTTCTACAACAAGATGTTTCAATGCGTCTTCGAGTCCTGCAAAGCGGAAGGTGCTTTGCAAGCGGCGAATTTTTGGGTTTGGTCTGGGGAAGGCAGCATCGAGGCAGTTCGCCAGCATCGTGAGGGCAACCAGCAGTTCCGTGAGCCTGTGGATGAAAACGGCGTGCTGCAAACTGACCGCACCACACTGGCCGTCATTCGGCAACAGAGCGCGCGATTGGATGGACTCGCAGGCTGATCGGATTTTGTCCTGCTCCATATTCGCGGGTAACATGCAGGTCTGGCGTTTCTCGGTTGGAGCTTGTTGTCATCGCGTTCTGGTTGTGTTGTTTGCAGCATGGCAGGCGTCAAATTAAGCCCGAATCATATGCTGGTTTGTGTGTAAAGTTTGACCACTTGAGCCACTATTTGCTCGGCTGCCATTTGGATTGCTTCATCCGTCGTGCCGGCGAAAGCTGATTGACCAGACCTCCCTTCGGCTTCAAATACCTCAATTTGATTTCCGGAATTTAAATCAGAAACAGTCACCCGAACCAAAATGCGCGCCTGGCCAGCCAAAGCCCCACCACCAGAAACGATCAAGTCGCCAAGCAGATGTTTTTCAGTATCCAAATCACCCAAACCGTCAGTGGGGTCATCACCGCCGTCGGCCCGACAACCTTAAGCACAAACATCTCGACCGATCCCTCCCGATACAATCGCGTCCAGGTTTTCCCCTAGTGGCGATGATGTTGGCCCGGTTTCCGGCGGGCGGCCTCCTTGGCTGTCTGTGTCCGGCGGCGATTCAACCCGCCAGATGGGATTTGCCGGAGCGTTTTATGCCGGATCTCCCGCTCCGCGGCGAAAATCTTCTGGCGCACCTTTGGTCGGGTCGCGCTGCCTGTTGCAGGGGAGATTATTTTGTGAGCTGATTCAATTGAAGATTCGCAGCTTCGATCCGGCCGGAAACAATGTTGGTAAAAATGCGATCGAGTTCTGCCGACACCACGCGGTTGGTCAAATATTGTCGGCGCAAATTGTAAAACTGGAGGGCCATGGTCAGATCGTTGGTATTGCGCGAAAAATCGGACTCCAAGTATTGTCGGCGACAATCCTGAATGATCCCCAAATCCCGGCAACCGTATTCCTGCGTGGGTTCAACCATTGAACCTTCGCCAAAGTCATTCCAGGTGACGACCTGGACAATGGCCGAGGAGTTGGTCATGCCGCGGCTCAAGGTTTCACGCAGGGTGTCGCCATGGCGGTCGCCCAGGTAGCCCCAATAATTCCGCACGCCGGCCTTTTGATAAATGTCGTGAAAACGTGGAAAGGCGCTGCTGATGAAGGCCGGCCAATGACCGGCCTTTTGATCGAAATCGGCCAGATAACTCTTCAACGCGGCGCCGGACAATACGCCACCGGTGCCGGGCACCTGGCTCAGCCACATGGGCGGCCAGCTGAAGGCCCCCATGCTGACCGGCAGGCGGTTATCCTCGGTGAAGAACGCCGGTTGATTGGTCGCCGCGAGCACGGAGAATATATCCTCCCAGTTGCTGCTCATCATGAAGTGTTGCGGGCCGAAATTCAGCAACACGGGCTGGTCCTTGAGCCGCAAATAACTCGGATCCGAAAAAAAATTGGTTTGCAGGTAAAGCATTTCCTGTTGGGCGTGAAAGACGGCGTCATTCGCCGCGAGATAATTTCCGTCAATCATGTGCTGGATGGTCTGGTCTTCGTAGCAGATGGAAAACTTCAGACCCGCCTTGCGGGTAAATCGAAACAGCTTCACCGTCGCCTGATTGTTGATGCCGTAATCCAGAAAATTGGCTGAGCCATACCAGTCCACGATCACCCCATCAACCCCGGCCAGCTTCATGAGCAGGACATGATACTCGAGCACCGCCGGGTCAGACGAATCATAGGGGCCGATCAACGGATAATACCAGGAGGCAATCTGCCGCTCCCCCGACGCATTCACCATATCGGGATTGAAATGATTCATCGTCCAGTGCCAGCCCCAACCCTCCGAGTAAGGTTTGGCCGTATACCAGGGCATATAATAAACCATCACGGTTTTGGATGCGGCGCCGGAAACGGCG
Organism: Verrucomicrobiia bacterium; assembly: GCA_049280815.1. Taxonomy (GTDB): domain Bacteria; phylum Verrucomicrobiota; class Verrucomicrobiia; order Limisphaerales; family UBA11358; genus UBA11358. Next base: position 20,323 of record JBAPQW010000027.1, read on the forward strand.
GGTGCAGCCAACAAGCAGGACCAGAGCGCTGCCAATCGCAAAATGGTTCCGGGCTTCATTTTTTGGCACATTAATCAAATCCGGCGCGTAACACAATTCCGCGAAACGGTTGTCAGCCACGCTGCGGTGGATCCGGGGGCAAGGACGGAAACAGTCAGCCCGCTTTTCGGGGCCAGGCCATCGATGTGACGCTATTGGACTTTAAAAAAACTGCATACGGCCTGCGTGGTCGCCGTGCTGAAAATCGAAACATTGGCGGTGACCGGGAAGGTCTGGATGGATTGCCAGGTGGCAAGATTGGTTGACATCATGACCTGCATGCTGGATCCCACATATCCGCCAATTAGAAATTGCAGCTGAACCCCATCGTAGGAAAGGTTGTAAATCACCGGCTTGTTGGATTCCATGCCGGTCAGTTGCAGGTTGGCGGTGGCCACCGCTCCGGAAACAATGTTGGTGAAGGTGCGATTCAGTTCCGCGGCGAGGGCTGGGGTGCTTCCATATTGCTTGCGAAGCTTGTAAAGTCGAAAGGCCATGGCCAGGTCATTCGTATGATAGGGAAAAGTGGGGTCCAGGTATTGACGGCGCAAATCCTGAACGATCCCCAGGTCCCGATAACCGTAATCCACCGTCGGCTCGACAATCGTTCCTTCGCCAAAGTCATTCCAGGTGACGATCTGGACCACGGCCGAATTGTTGGTCATCGCGCGGCTCAATGTGCTGGTGAACGTGCTGCCGTTGGCATCATCCAGATAGCCATAAGATGAGCCCACGCCCGCCTGCGCATAAATGTCATGGAATCGTGGAAAACCGCTGCTGACAAAGGCGGGCCAGCCGCCACCCTTTTGATCAAAGCCGACCAGATAACTTTGCAGTTGAGCGGGCGTCAGCGTGTTGGTTCCCCCGCCTGACAGCGACATGGGCGGCCAATCAAAAGCGCCTGAACCGACGGCCAGGCGATTGTCCTCGTTGAAAAATGCCGGCTGATTTGTCGTATTCAGCACGGAGAAAATCGAAGTCCAGTTGGAACTGTAATAAAAATACTGCGGACCGAAATTTAAAAGCACGGGTAAATTGTTCAATCGGAGAAAGCTGGAGTCGGTGAAGAAATTGGTTTGCGCATACAGCAGGGTTTGTTGTGCGTGAGCAACGGCATTGCCGGCAGTCACGGTAATCCCGTTCATGGTGCCGCCGGTGATCTCCGCCTGGATTGTGGCATCTTCATAACAGAGGGAAAATTTTAGGCCGGCTTTGCGGGTGTAGTTGAACAAGGCCAGCGTCCGTTGGTTGTTGATGCTGTAATCATAATAATTATCCTGGCCATACCAATCCACAATCACTCCGTCAATCCCCGCCAGCTTCATCAGGAGCACATGATATTCCAGCACGGCGGGATCGAGCGAATCGTAAGGTCCAATCAGCGGGTAATACCACGAGGCAATTTCCTGCTCTCCGTTGGTGGTGTTGATAACATTGGGATTGAAATAATTCATCGTCCAATGGTATCCCCAGGAGCCGCTGTACGGCTGGGAGACAAACCACGGCATGTAATGAACCATCACCGGTTTTGGGGTCGCCTGGGCGACCGCCGCCGCGGTGAATAAAAACGTGGTGAAGGCTGCCAATCTGAGAATGCTTCCAAATTTCACGGGACAGTATTTCCTTGCATTTAGCGGTTCAAATCAAAGCCGCCTTGGATCACGGCAGCGTGGCGGCCAACGGTTGCCTTGCTTCGGGCTTCACAATTCATTTCCTCAATGATCCAAAATTAATTCGAAAGCCAGCGATTAAGGTTGGCCAGCTTTCCTTGCGATGATCGGCGATGCCGGTTCCTGATTGCGGCGGCTGAATGCCAACAAAACCCCAAGCACGGCCGGCAGCGCAGACAGTTTTCGATTTTCGCGTTATTTGTTTTTATAAGGTAACTTATTGACCGGGCAAAGGCAGTCGCATGAAGTGGTGACAGACTGTCTGCTTGTGTCCGTGGAGTATTCACTTCATAATCGCCGTACAAAACAGTATCATGCTCCGGTTTCCGGTATTTGCTTACGCGTCAGGCTTGTCGCCATGTGCGCCGAACAAGGGACGAATCATTGTATTGCGCCGAACCGTTTGGGGCAGGGCGGTTTGGTGGCTGGGGGTGTGGCTGGCCTGGTGGCTGGTGACTCCGGCCAGCGCCGTCATCTTGTGGAACGATCCGGATACCACCCTGGTTCATGAAAACGGGGCGGGGACAGATATTCTCGGCGGCGCGGTGAAACGGGATGACTCGGCCAACGACACGCTTTACTTCAAATTCCACGTTGATCCGTTGTCGGACAAGAACACGGAGGAATATTCCGCCGCGTTCGAACTGTTTGAAGGGGATGCGGAACGACTGGGGATCGGCAACGCCATGAAAGCCTGGGCCTACAGCGCTTTTTTTCATGCGGATGAAACGGGTGAATCCAATAACCTCGCAGGTTATATTGACCTTCATACGTTAAACCCCGAATCCTCCACGGGCGGGGCTTCTGGTTCATATCAATATCCACGACACGGTTTCGGTGTCACCATTGTTTTCAAAATTCAATATGTTCCCGGCGAGGACGATCTGGTCACGGTCTGGTTAAATCCCGACCTTGGACCGGGGGCAAACGAAGCCTATCAACCGGAAGGCTTGGCGACGCGATTCAATGCCAATGCAAGCTTTGACGAAATCCGCCTGCGTCATGCCGGGGGTGGTGGCGGATGGGCCTTCAGCGACCTGGCCATTGCGACCTCCTTCAACGATTTTGTGGATGTGAGCAGCGCCCGGCCAAGTGAGGCGACCTCCGGTGTCGGCAGTGGTGCGGGGACGTTTAATTTTCAATCCTGGCAAAAAGAGCAGGGCCTGCCACAAAGCCCCGTCCGCGCCCTGGTGCAAACACGCGAGGGTTACCTCTGGATGGGAAGCGATGACGGTCTGGCCCGCTTCGATGGCCTGCGCTTTGTCGCTTTTGGAATTCAGGAAGGAATCAAAAGCGGCCCGGTGAACGTCCTGTGCGAAGACAGCCGCGACGCGCTCTGGATTGGCAGCACTGACAGCGGCCTGAGCTGCTGGCAACACAATCAAATCACCACGCTCACGACGCGGGAGGGACTGCCGGCTAATTCCATTACGGCGCTGGCGGAAGATGCCACCGGGCGGCTTTGGGTGGGCACGGATGCGGGACTGATACTGTGGCAAAACGGGAAACTGTTGTCGTTGGTTGCGGCGGAACCATTCAATGGTCAGCGCATCACCGCGCTGTGCAAGGACCGGCAGGGACGGATGTGGATTGGCGTGAAGGGCGCGGGCGTTTTTCAGTTTGTGAACGGGCTGTTTGTCCCGTTGACCGGAGATTCCATGGAAGAACTGCTCAAGGATTCACATTGTTTGTTGATGGATCAAATGGGGCGAATGTGGATTGGTGCCGGCGAAGATTTCGTGCTCTGTCATGACGGCGACCGCTGGCATCGCTACCGAATTCCGCGTAACCAGGCCAAATCGCATGTGAGCACGCTGGCCGAAGAATCGGATGGAACCATTTGGGCCGGCTCGGCTGGAGGAGGATTGCTCCAATTCAAGGAAGGCAAATTTGTCGCCATCCCGGCGGGAAGCGGCCTGGCAGGCAATCGGATTGAATCGTTGATGGCCGATCGCGATGGCAGGCTGTGGGTGGGCACCGATGCCGGACTAAACCGTCTCCGGCGCAGATGTCTTTTTACCTTAAGCCAGAGTGAAGGGCTTGGTTTCGGCGCCGCGCAGGGCATGGCCGAAGTTACGCCTGGCGTGGTCTGGGTGGGCAAGCCGAACGACGGCTTATATCGTTGGGATGGGAAAAGTTTCAGCCGTCTGTCCACCGCAGGTTTGTCACCGCATGATTCGCAAATCACCGCCCTGTTGGTGACGCGCGATGGATTCTGCTGGGTGGCAACCACGAACAGTTTGCTGCTTTACAAGGACCCCATTGCCGCCGCCGACGAGGTGAAAGTGATCAAGCCAGCCAAGCCGGACATCATTTCATTGGCCGAAGACCGTGCAGGCGCCTTGTGGGTGGGAACGCGCGAAGGGAAAGTCTGGCGACTGCACGAAAACCAATGGCTGGCTCAGACGAATTTTTCGCAGACCAATGCCATTACCGCCATCGTGCCGGACGCGGACGGTTCCATGTGGGTTGGCACTGATGGAAACGGTTTATATCGGCTTAACCATGACGGTTTTCATCATATTGGCAGGAATGAAGGGTCGTTGAGCGATGTGATTCGCACGCTGTATCTCGACGCCGAAGGCACGCTTTGGGTTGGCACCGCCGACGAAGGATTGAGCCGGTGGCGCAACGGGCGCATAGCCAACTTTACCACCCGCGAAGGATTGCCGGATAATAATATTTCGCAAATCCTGGAGGATGAGGCCGGCCGCCTGTGGCTGGGGAGCAGCGGGGGCCTCGCTTGTGTGAACAAGCGCCGGCTGGACGAACTCGCATCCGGCAAAATACCCATCGTGTATCCGCAACTTTTTGGCCGGGCGGAGGGAATGTTAGCCGAGGAATGCACGGGTGGGTTTTATCCGGCCGGCCTGAAAACCAAATCGGGCCTGCTCTGGTTCTCAACTTTGAAGGGGGTAGCGGTCGTGAATCCTCGCGTTCAACCCGCTACTATGCTCATGCCCAACACGGTGTTGGAGGAGGTCCTGGTGGACGGGGTGCCCGATCCCATGCTCCATGTCTCCAATCGAGAATCTGGGCGGCGAATTGATCAACCCGGGATTGGAGGATCGCAACTGGATACGCTACGCATCACCCCGGGCAAGCACCGGGTTGAATTTCGCTATACCGGATTGGGCTTTGACGCCCCGGATCTGATACGCTTCCGCTATCGGCTCGAGGGGCTGGATACCGACTGGGTGGATGCGGGGACGCGGCGCACGGCCTTTTACAGCTACCTCCCGCCCGGGAACTATCGATTTCGCGTCGGCGCATGCGACCGGGATGGGGTTTGGGCCGACCGCACCGCGGAGTTGGAGTTGCTCGTGCTGCGGCATTTTTGGCAGACGTGGTGGTTCATCACGCTGGCAGGATCGAGTTTCATGGTGTTAGTGGGTGGGGCTGTTCGCATTGTGGAAAAAAGAAAGCTTCAACAGCGTTTGAAACATCTGGAGCAGGAGCACACGCTGGAGCGGGAGCGTACTCGCATCGCCCAGGATTTGCATGACGAAATGGGTGCCAAGCTGTGCCGGATTTCCTTTCTGAGCGAACACGCGCGCCGGGGTGATCTCCCGCCAAACGAGTTGCAGGATCAAATTACCTCCATCTCCACCGCTTCGCGGGAAGTGCTTCATTCGCTGGACGAAATTGTCTGGGCGGTCAATCCGCAGAACGACTCGTTGGAGCATGTCGCCTCGTATATCGGACAGTATGCCCAGGACTATTTTCAAATGACCGGCATCCAGTGTGAGCTGGACATCCCCGCGCAATTGCCAACGCATCCACTCTCCTCCCAAATGCGCCACCATTTGTTCCTGGCTACCCACGAAGCCCTGACCAACATCCTCAAACACTCGGGCGCTACCTGCGCCAAGGTATCGATGGTTTCCGGCCATGCGGAATTTGAAATCAACATCTCGGATGACGGCAAAGGTTTCGATGCGCCGGCCCGCAAATTAAAATCAGCCTCACCGGCGCCGGTATCCGGCGACGGACTGAGCAACATGTGCCAGCGGCTGGCGGAAATCGGCGGGCGTTGCTCGATCGAGTCCGCACCCGGGCGGGGAACCATTATCCGCTTCGTTATTGCTTTGAATTCTCCGGCAAAAGACGTTTAATAAAATCATGATTTCCGTTTCCATCGTTGATGACGAGAAGGAGTTGCGCCAGTCCATCACGACCTTTGTGAATGGCTCGCCGGGATTCAAGTGTGTCAGCGCCTACGGCAGCGCCGAAGCAGCGCTCAAGGGTTTGCCGGCCGACAAGCCCGACGTGGTGTTGATGGATATCAATCTGGGAGGCATGAACGGGATTGAATGTGTGGAGCGATTGAAGGTCGAGGTTCCGGAGATGCAAATTTTAATGCTCACGGTCTACGAGGATACGGATCAGATTTTCAAGGCCCTGGCGGCAGGTGCCAGCGGCTACCTTTTAAAACGCAGCAGCCCAACCACACTCCTTCAGGCCATTCGGGAGGTGCATGCCGGGGGGTCGCCCATGTCCAGCTCCATTGCGCGTAAAGTTGTGGCGTCGTTTCAAAAGGCAAAACAAACGGGTGAGAAACAGGTGCATCTTTCTCCCCGGGAGGAAATGGTGTTGAACTGCCTCGCCAAGGGGCTCACCTACAAGGCCATCGCCGACCAGTTGGGCATCAGCATTGATACCATCCGGACCTATCTCCGCCGCATTTATGAAAAACTTCATGTCCAGTCGCGCACCGAGGCCGTCGCCAAGTATTTGCGCCAATAGTTTCCTTTGCGCCCCGGCCCTGTTTCAGGGTTTCAACCCTTTGGTTTGATCCGAACTCCGAAGTTGAGGAACACCCCCGCCCCGGGGTGGCTGAACGCTGATGCCTTCCCTATTCCTTGAGGATGGTGAAGTTGGTCGAACTGTTTTGGATGTCAGCGATTTTCGAATTGACGATGGTGACGTTGCCGCTGGCATCATCGCGGACCCAGAAACCGTGCCGCGCATCGGTTCCGATTCCGTAATTGGGGATGTTCACGTTTTCGAGATGGACATTGGAAAGCGTGCCCTGTCCCTTGCTCCCGCCGGGGGCCACGATGCTGAAGCCGTCGGACATGCTGTCCTTGATGTTCACGTTGCTGATTTCCACTCCCGAAATGCTGCGGCGATCCAGGCAAAGCTGGAAGGCGGCCCGCCAGCTCCAATCATGGTCGAATCCGCCGCAGTGGATAAGATCGCAATTCCTAACCACTGTCGTTCCGCTGAAGTTGTTGTCAATTTTCCCGCTCTCGTCCGCAGTCGGAAAAGTCGTGCTGATCAGGATGCCGCAGCCGGGGGAGATGTCCTTGAACAGGCAGTCCTCAATACAGTTGTTCGCACCGCCATAGATCGCCCCCCCATTCGCCAGGAACGGCAACTGGCCCGTGCAGTGGCGAAAAATATTGGATCCGGGCGCAGGCGCCTGTTGAATGAAACTTTGATCGGACGCTGCCGGCCACATGGCAAAACAATCGTCGCCCGTGTTACGGGTCGTGCAATTCTGAACCACCGAATTGCGCGTATCGACGCAAAAGTTGATGCCGTCGGCCAGTGTGTCGCGAAGCCGGCAGCTGTCCACCACCAGGTTGCTGCATACGTAGAACCACATGCCGACCTTGGTGTGCTCCACCCAGATGCGCGAGATGGTGGAATTATCACTGCGGGCTCCAACGATCCCGTCGTTTGGTTCGCTATCCTTGCGATAGTTTAATTTTCCAATGATCGCGAAATCGGCCAGATGGATGTTGTTGCCTTTGAGTTTAAATCTCACCCGATGATCCGCCTGGCCATAAAGTTCGGCGTCGCCTTCAAAAACCGTGTGCCACATGCCCGCACCCTGAATCGTTACATTCGACGGTAGATTGATATCCCCGGTCACCTTGTAATTCCCGGCCGGCACCCAGACGAGCTTGCCCTGCTTCACCGCCTCCGCGATGCATTTCCTCAACGCCTCGGTATCGTCCGACGCGCCCGTACCGCCGGCGCCGAATTGGGTCACCGAAAGTGAATTGGCCGGGGCGCCCAGCGGCGGCGTTACTTTCTCCAGATCAACCAAATCAACGATGCAATACGGGGCATCGTTGTCAGTCTTTTCCAGGCGGATCACGTCGCCCTTGGCAATCGCGAGATCCTTCAGGCGAAATTCGTTGAAAAAATTCCTCGGCTTGCCCGCCTTCGGGTCGTTAGTAAACGGATATTTGCCATAGAGCCAGGAATAAACAGACGTGATAGGAAGCTTTTTAATAAATTTTCCATTCTGGAAAAGGCTGAGGGTCGAGTTGATGCCACCCCCATCTGGGGCGTCTGGCAGGCTGTAACGCACCACCATGGCGTTGGCGGATGATTGCGCAGTGAACTCGACATATTCGCCCGCTTTGATGAGCTGCACACATTTCTGGCCGGAGGACTCCGTTTCTACGAGGAAGGGAGCGTACTTGGGGCCCAGAACTGTGCCGGTGGTGTTCATATCCTCGGCCTCGTAGGTCGTCCAGGGAATGTCCGCGCCGACGCCAGCACGGGCGGAACCTGAACAAAATATAAGGGAGAGAAATACTGCGAATCGGAATGTCAAAGTATTCATGGTAATTTCGACGACTGAATAGATGCCGCCAAGGTTGTAGCGGCTAACGCTGAACCAACCAGTGCCAGGCTGTTTTCATAGTGATTTATCATGCTAAGGAAGCCAGGCGCTCTGCGATAGTCACATGAAGTGGCGACACACCGATACTCCGCAATCCTCCGCACGAAACGCAAAAAATGGTGGGTGCTGACGTTCAAGCCGTTGGCGCTTGAGCCTCTGCGCGCATTAACCTCCGGCTGGGACCTGCTCTTGCTCACGTAGTCGGAATCGTCCCAGAAGAATCGCCAAGCCGAAATGTCTGCTGATGTGAAACTACCTTTTGCGTTTTACTGATATTTGATGAATGCGGACTGTCCCGGGGCACAATCCAGTGATTTTCCCGCCACAATAAACGTGTGTTTATGTTTGTTGGAAAAATCAGCCATGATGGCTACCTCAAACTTGGTAATGGATATATTAAACCGGTCTCCTTTATAAACCAGGTTAAACTGCAGTTTCTTCCACTTTTTGTAAAGACGTGGATTGATGACCACATGCTCCTCGCCTGCTTGAACGCCTCCAAATCCAAACACGGCTGTCATCCAGGCCCCACCGTTTGCCGCCGGGTGCGAACCTCCCATGAAAATGGTTCCCACATATACTTTATACCTGGCCTCAATATCAATTTTGGCTGTTTTTAAAAAATAAGTGTACGCCCAGTCCAGGTTGCCGATATCAGCCGCAACCATTGCATAGGCACAAGCACTGAGACTTGAACCATGTTCGGTACGAGGCTCGTAATACTCCCAATTTGCCTGCTTGATTTCTGTTGAATAGCGATCCTTGAACAGGTTTAACATCATTACCACATCGGCTTGTTTGATTACTTTTGTCGGAACAGCTAGTCCCTGGCTGGCGCCAAGGTATTCATTGGGATGGAGCATCCTGGCTTTTAATTCCTCAACCGTGGCATCTTTTAGTTTGTAGTAGGCGTCAAATTGCTCAATAACGCCCGTCTTTTCATCCGGTTGAGGAACATAAAGCAAATCTGCCGCTTCAACAAACCAGGGCAATTCACCCCCAATGTTGATTTTTTTCACCAGTGCATCTGCCGCTTCCGGGTGTTTCTGCTTCAAATACTCCACCGTGGCATTCGCTATTTCAAAGGTGGCCTTCGCAACCATGCTCGTAAATGCATTGTTATTTACCCGTTCGTGATATTCGTCTGGACCAATTACATCAAGAATTTCATACCGATTTTTGTCTTTCTTGAAGTAAGCATACGAATAGTAAAAACGGGCACATTCCAAAATGACTTCTGCTCCGCCTTCCAACAATAGAGAGTCGTCACCTGTCAACTTGAAGTACTCCCACATCGCGATGGCGACATCCCCGCTTATGTGTACTTGCTTGTCCCTGAAGTGGGTGCGTAGATCTCTTTTTGTAAACGGATCCCCAATATTAAAATAGGTACACGCATCGTCGCCTGATTCCTGGCTTTCCCAGGCATAGAATGCACCTTTGAAACCGACTCCTTCGGTTCTTGCCTTTCTACGTGCGCCAGGCAGGGTTTTTATTCGGTACCGCATTAATTCAACCGCCTTTTCCGGGCAGGTGTACAAAAAGAAGGGAAACATGAACATTTCCGTGTCCCAGAAGATTGCTCCTTTATATACCTGCCCTGATAGTGCCCTGGCAGGGATGGAGTTTCCACTGCCGTTGACCGGGGCCACAATTAACAGCTGAAATATGCTGTACCTTAAAGCATGTTGCGCTTCCTCGTCGCCATCGATGCTGACATCACACCGTTCCCATTTTGTTGCCCATTGCGCGTCATGATTATTCAGGCAGGTTTCATACCCCAGAGCTTTTGCTGCCTTGACACTGCCTATGGCAGCTTCATTTACTGAAACATTGATGGGATCGTTTTCCGTATAAACGGCGAAGTACTTGTGAAACGTATAGGTTGTGCCGGCTTCAGCATCAAGCTCAACCGCCCTGAGGTTTTTATTTTCCCTGATCTCATGAACTTCTTTCCCGAAATGGAGATCGACGATTTCGGCAACCGCTACTTTCTTGGATAATTCGTTGGTAATGGCGCAAACGACCAGTATCTCGCCGTTCTTGTCCGGCTTTAAGTTTTTTAAATGCGGGCCGTTCAAATCCCAGATGTTACAATCAATCCCGGTGCTGATTTTTATCTTGGCCGCCTTATCGCTTGCAAGGCTGTACTGAATTACTCCCAAATTGGGTTTATCAGCGCTTAAGAATCTTGTGGATTTAATCTTAAGCGTTTTTCCATGTGATTCATAATCAGTTTCACGATCGAAAACGGCATTTTTAAGATTTAAACTTTGTTTATGGTTTTTGACCGTTGTCGAAAGTGCTGAAATTGCAATGCCATCCAAGGTGACTTGGGTAAAACCGCCATTGGGGGCGTTAACCGGTTCCCGCCAGGCATCGCCAACCCGGTCGAAAATGCCGGCAAGAGTGATTCCTACCAACTCGGACGGGCCAAACTCATCAAGCGTTCCCCGATAACCCATGTATCCATTCGCAAGTTGGTACACATTCCCATTGCGCATGATGCTTTCTTTTTCATTGGCAAAGTTGTCCGTGCGTACTTCCCACAGGTTGCTCATATAAAATTACTTTTCTCAACTTCCAAAAAAATGTTCGCATTAATTCAGCCTTGCGATTCTTTGTCGCTGTCTTTCACGAACATCATCAGCACGCCCGCAATGAGCATGGACACGCCGCCCAAGACCATCATGTTTATGCTGTGCCCGCCGAACCATTTGTTGAGCATCAAACCCATCGTGGCAGCCGCGAGAATTTGCGGTATCACCACAAACAAATTAAACATTCCCATATACACGCCCATCTTCTTATGCGGAACAACACTGCTGAGGATGGCGTACGGCATGGTAAGCAGACCGGCCCAGGCGACACCAAGGCCGGCCATGGAAACAAGCAGCAGGTGCGGGTCTTTAAAAGCGTACAGGGACATCATGCCCAGCCCCCCAATGAACAGACAGATTACGTGCGTCGTCACGCGGCTGGTCCTTCTTGCAATCACCGGAAGTATGAACGCCACCAAAGCGGCTGCACCATTGTAGACCGCGTTCAGCACGCCCACCCAATCGGCACCATCATTATATCCCTTGGACAAGGGATCGCTGCTGCCAAATTGATAGCTGGTGATTGCCGGAGTGCAGTAGATGAACCAGGCGAACATGGCGAACCATGTGAACAATGTCACCCAGGCGAGCTGCCGCATGGTTTTCGGCATGTTGTTCAGATCGTAAATGATTTCAACCAGGCCTCGTTTTATACCCGCAACGAATAGTTTGGCGGCGAGCAGTTGAAAAATACCGTAGATGGCGATTCCGAATGACAGGATATAGAGTGCTCTATCCCAGGCGAAATGCTTTACAAGAAATGTGAATATCAGGCCGGCGATCAACAAAGCCACGCCTGAGGCATAATATTTCGCTGGATCGAGGCGCAGTTCGTCGCCTTCCTTGGCCGCGGCATCAGTTTCATGCAAATTAAATGCCTCCTGTTCCTCCGGCGAATATTCTTTGGTTGAAAATATGGTCCACAATACGGCCGAGATGTATATCAGGCCGCCGACATAAAAGGCCCACTTCACCGACGGAGGTATCAGGCCCGGCGGTGCGGTATTTGAGATGTTGAGGCAGTTCGTAAGTATATAGGGCAAAAGCGAACCGACCACAGAAGCGGCCCCGATGAAAAATGTTTGAACGGCAAATCCCTTGGTCTTTTGTTCATCAGGCAACATATCGCCGACAAACGCCCGCATGGGTTGCATGGTGATATTGATTGAACCGTCCAGCATCCACAGCATGCCTGCGGCAACCCAGACAGTGGGGGAGTTGGGCATGATCAACAAGGCCAGCGACGCCAGAATGGCTCCCAACAGAAAATAAGGCTTGCGGCGCCCCAGCCTATTCCAAGTCCTGTCGCTCATGTAGCCGATGATCGGCTGGAGGAGCAAACCTGACACGGGGGCGGCAATCCATAGGGCGGGAATATCGTCCTGCTTGGCACCCAGGGTCTCGAAAATCCGGCTCAAATTACTGTTCTGCAGAGCAAAACCAAACTGAATGCCGATGTATCCAAAACTCATGTTCCATAACTGCCAAAAACTTAATTGTGGTTTTGTTCTCATTGCATATGAGTTGATGTGGGCCAAGGTCTATGACTGGACAAGTTGTTTTCCTTCCTGCTTTGAACCAATCCATTGTATATATCACTCGCGTTTATTTTTCAGAAACGATTGTTCGTCAAGTGAACGCATTGGCATTGGATATGGGATATACAAGATCCGGATTCCCCTGTGTCATCGCATTGACCAGCAGTCCCAATCACCAGACTGGTCCTGCTGATAATCTGGCGCGGCGGATTTGATATGCCGCCCATGCCCAGGCGCTATTTATACGGATTGCTGGACCACTCCTGGCTGTCGCGATCCGGAGAGCTGATGGGACCGTCTGCTTGCACGCCAGAGCCCTTATTTTGGGTGGAGCTGGATACTGGGAGCATTTTGCCCGGAGTATAATCGTCATAAAATTGTCCCCAAATGATTTCGCTGGGATGCATGGGGCCGGAATGGCCGTCCACGAAAGCAATATTCACACGATTATTGTGCTTTGCGTATGCGGTCTGAAGGCGGCAATTCTCGAGGCCGGTTACGTTGGGACCGGAGTTTCCCGCCCAAAAGGAATCCAACCAGGCCGCCGCGGGTGTGTTGGCGGGGTCGTTTGACCCGCTGGTGTCAGAAACGGCCACCAAGTCTGCCGGCCTCGTAACCCGGGATGATTTGAACGGCTTGGCATTTTGCATGTCGCCGGTCGCGTCTATCGAGCCAAAAACCCTGATGCTGTTGAATCCATAGGAAAGAAATCCGGTTATGCTCGGATCGAAATCTCCAACCACAGTCGTGAAGGTCAGACCGCGCTTCCGTTTGGGGCAAACCCAGATCAGGTTGTTTTGCAGATACGGCACCAGCATCGGCGCCGGGGTATTTGGCGTAACATGATCCCGCAGCTGCCATTCTCCTCCACAGGCCTGATTCAACCTGTTTTTGTAAGGGCCACTTATCCACCAATCCGGTGGCGATGGAAAAAGATCGCCATTGTCACCCGCGTAGATGGTAAAGCCGAGGCTCATCTGCTTGGTGTTGGCGATGCAGGCGATCCCCAACGCCCTGTCCTTCGCCTTGCTCAAGGCCGGCAGCAAGAGGGCCGCCAAAATGGCAATGATGGCAATGACGACCAGCAACTCGATCAAGGTGAAGCCTGATTTCAAGGATACGGTGTTGGCGCCAGCCTGGATAAACTTCAAGGACTGGCTGGGTGACGCTTTTCGTTGAACCTGTTCCGCCTTAGTTGTCATTTTTAAATTCATGCTGTTTCTTTTTGCAACGTCATTTCCAGATGATGGTCTTCGGCGCAAATTCGACGCCTGCACGCATGGGGACTGGTGACTGGTTTAACTTAACAACATTGTTCCAAATACCAACAGTCGCATGAAACGGTGACAGGGCAAAACGGTCGGCAATGTTCAGGAAAACAAGGCGATTCGCCAGGCTCCAAACACGGAGTAAACGGGGAAAATCTGAATATTGGCGGCAGCCGCAGCACGGCAACAGTGTCTTTGCAATTTCACATGATGGGAATCCAGTTCTACTCGTTTCACGCGGGCGAAATCTATCTCCCACGCGTCTCAATCAACCTTTTGGCGTCCAAGGATGCGGTTCATTCACAGGCCGGGCGGAATCGCATGAATTGCTTGTAAATGCCTGAAAATACGGCAAATTTGCCCTGTCGCCACTTCATGCGACTACCGGGAAACCTTCAGCCGCGCTAAATTCACTGCGAATCCATTGAAACAGCCAATGAATAATTAGTCAGAACATGATGTTCAATGGCGGAACCTTAAAACCTAAACTCAAGTCAAAAGAAAACGAGACTTATGAAACAACATTCCAAATGGTTTGCGACCGCGCTGGCAGTGGCAAGCGGTCTGGTGATTGCCAACCCGGTGCAGGCGCAGACATATACGCTCAGCAATTTCCAAAACTTCAATCTGTCGGCCACTTATGGAAACTGGGACGCGGCTGGATCACAAATTATCAATGGCGGTACGGGTTATTCCCCAACCATCACGTCTGGCTCAACGCCGGGTAGTTTCGAAGTGAACGCGGAAGGTTATGGCAGCGGGGCTTACAACTTTGCCACCCCCATTGACGCCGCGGGCGCGAATGAATTTCAATTCACCTTCACCATCAACTCGCCGTCGGGTGGCCCGTTCTGGATGAACCCGGGAGTTGACATTGCGGATGGCACTCATTTGGTGCATTTGGCGGCAGATCCAGCATCGTTTCCGGGCGCCAGCGGAAGCTATTTAAATTATGGTAACTTTACCGCCGGCACCTACACGCTGTATGGCACTTTGCATGATCAGTTTGGTGGGGCGGATTTGGACGTTTCCACCATAACCGCTTTCAACCTTGAGTTTGATCCCGCCGGATACGGCAGCGGTGCTCCGTACGATATCACTTATGACAGCCTCGTCCTGACCACCGTTCCCGAGCCGACCACGGTGGCGTTGGTGGCCATTGGAGTGGCCGGGTTCGTTGTTGCACGGCGACGCAACCAGGTCAGTTAATATTGTTTGGTTTTGCGCATTTTTGCGTCACCCTCCGCAGCGGTTGTCACCGTTTGCGGAGGTTTTCTTTTTCCCCGGCAACATTCCGGCTTCCCCACCCTAGGCGCGACCGGTTCCGACTTTGATTGCCTCGCCGCGCGACGCTGTCCACCCTGGCTGCAGTTGAAATTTTGTTCTGTCACCGTTTCATGTGACTATCGTGGATTGGGCAAATCACGGTAGTCTGATCTATATTCAAAATCAGCAAATGAACCGGAACCGTGAAACGCGTGCGGGTATGTCAGCCAGACCATGTTTGCCGGTTGCCGGTTCAAAGTCATAAAATTATAGCATCGCCTGTTAACTTAATTTATCCGGGACTGGCCATTTGATTTTGCGTCCATGCCTGCAACCCACCACAGCCATTCCATTACGATTATTTGATTCCACCAAACAATCCCAATCAAACCGACCCATGAAAACAAAACAAATCATTGCGGTTATAACCATCCTATCCATCTGGCTATTCACGTCCATAAGCCGAGCAGCCGATATCACCGCCACCGGCAGTGGCAACTGGTCTTCCACCGTCCCCGATGCGCCCTGGCCGGGCGGCATTGTGCCGAATATAACCAACGATGATGTTGACGTCGAAGCTCCCTTTGTCATTACCAATGATAACTATGCGCAAATCCAGTATATTTACGGCAGCGGCACGGTGGTCATGGCGCCGGGTTCCACGCTGAACGTGGTCGGGGATCCGTTGGGGGCCCAGGGGACCTTCCAACTCGCCACGCTGGATACCAGCGCCCCAAGTAATACTGTCATTTATTCCGGTAACTCCTTCTGGGCCAAGCACCAGAATTACTATAATCTAGTGTTTGATAATGCCACCACCAACCCCTACGACTTTTTCAACGGGTTGGTAAATTCGCAGGATCCTGCGTTTGCCATGACCATAGCCGGGGATATGACTGTGAACGGAAAGGTCAAGGTTCAAGAAGGAGCCGATTTCACAATCAATGGCAACCTGATCCTGGGCACAAATGGCACCTGGGACTGTTCTTCATTTAATTTGACCGTGACGAGTAACCTTACTGTTGGTGGCTTAATGCTCGATTTGGACGGCGCGAACGGTTACAACTATTTTGGTGGCAACGTAATCGTCACCTCTTCTTCCATCGGGTGGAACATTTCAGACGTGATTTACTGGGCGATTGGCGGAAGTCTTACGAATAATGGAACCATAGTGGGCAAGGGGTTTGGCAGCATTACATTTACCGGCACGGGAAGCATTACCGGCAGCAAGCCCTTGAAGATCCCAACCATGACGATCAACGGAATCTATAATATTGGCACCACAATCACCCTCATCACCAACACTCCGACACTCATCGGAACACTGGTGTTTGACATTGCCCATACCAATCAAATCATTCTGCTAACGAATGCGGGGACGCCGCTCTTTTACAGCGGAGTATTGGACGTCATTAATACCGGGCCCACGCCGGTGTCTGGCCATAGCTACCAGCTCTTCAATTCCCCGGGCGGTTATGCCGGCACGTTTGACTCCACCAGTTATCCGAGCCTTCCCGCTGGTTTGAGCTGGGTTGATAATCTGGCGACCAGCGGGTCAATTGCCGTCACGGGCGCCGTCCTTGGTTATCCAACCCTGGCCCTGTCCAGGAACGGCTCGGTTCTGACGTTGTCCTGGGACAGTACCACGTTCCCGGGTTACCAGGTTTTGGCTCTAACGAACCACTCGGTCAACGGCACCCCTTGGAGCAGCACGGGCAGTGGCACCGTCAGTCCCTTTGTTACCACGTTAAACCCGGCCAATCCGCCGGTGTTCTTCCGCTTGTCGAATCCTTGACCATCCAGGACTGGCGTGATGTCTGCGCTTGGTGACTACGGCTTTTCTTCGCAGAAAGGCCGTAGTTGTTTTTACAATCGTTCGAACCAGCTCGGGGCAATCCGAGCGTCGCTGACCGCCTCCGCATCAACCGGGACACCGACCGGTGGCTTGCCCGATTCAGCTGCGGCGAGGCGCTGACACACAAACTCAGCCCAGCGCCGTCATCCCTGGATTCAACCCGCCGGAAACCGGGAATTGAAGCGCGGACCGGCCGGAAAATGCTGGGCGCAAATGCTGCTGTTCGATCTCAATTGAACCAAAGGTCGTTGTTGGGAGTTCATGATGTCAGTTGCCGCCACGCGGGTACGGGGTTGACAAATGTAATATGTGAAGTTACTTAAGTGTCGGTTTATGAGAACCAGTTGTCGTTTTGCCATGGCCGTTCACGTGCTGGCTGTCCTCGCTTACAAGGAGGGTGACCGAGTCACGTCGGCCATGCTGGCGGGCAGCATCAACACCAACCCGGTTATGGTCCGACGCCTCCTGCTGGCCCTGCAACGGGCCAAACTGGTGGAGACCGGCAAGGGGGCCGGGTCGGGTTCCCGTTTGAGCCGTTCCCCCGGGCGCATCGACCTGGCCCAAATTTACCGCGCCGTTGAGGAGGCTGAACCCTTTGCCAGGCCTTCGCGAAAGCCTGATGCGGCGTGTCCGGTCGGTCATTGCATCCGGGCAACGCTGGACCAGGTTTTTGCCTCGGCCGAGGCCGCCTTGGAACGGGACCTGGAAAAAACCACCCTGGCCGGGGTGATCGATAGAGTGAAAGGCTCAGGCTGCTGTGACCGTAAGAAAACCGGTTGACGTTCTCTTTTTTTGGATTAATATGTAACCGTTAATATTACATAAAATTGAAAGGCATTGCATATGAAACTGAATGAGGTGAGCCGGGGTTCCGGAAATGCGGAAGTTGGGACCTGGTTTGGGACCCCGTCCCGGGCTTCGTGCCGGAAGGTGCTCGCGCGGGTCGCGCAGGCCAAAGAGACGATTTTTGCCGAATCGTCCGGTGCGCTGCGATCACAGGTACGTCTGCTCCGGCTGGCTTTGAATGAGGCCGAGGCCGTGGCCCGACAAACGCCGTATCCCCACCTCGTCTTTCCGACGCTGGCGATGGAGAAGGTCCAGTCGGTCATTGCCTGGAACAAACGCCAACAATCTCTGCGGGATACAGACCCGGACTTGGTGCTGGCGGCCTGATGGAGCGCCGGCCCATTCCAACAACTGAAACAGGAGAACTAAAAAATGAAAGCGATCATTGAAATCAACGAAGCCAATTTTGAAGCCGAAGTTTTGAACGCTGCGCAACCCGTCCTGGTGGACTTCTGGGCCGAATGGTGCGGGCCATGCAAAATGCTCGCGCCCGTGCTTGAGGAAATCGCCACAGAGCAATCCGGCCGGGTGAAAGTGGCCAAGATCAATGTGGACGATAACCCCGCGCTCGCTGCGCGATTCGGCATCCAGTCCATTCCCACCTTGCTATACTTCGCCGGCGGCGAAATCCGGAACCGGAGCGCGGGCGTTCAGGGCAAACGGACAATACTTTCCCAACTGGAAGGACTGGCCTTGCCGGCCTGAGGCATTCCACCCATCCCAAAGGAACCGGAGACACCAATGAAAAACACTTTGCAACGAACTTACCGTGCCGGGAGGGCCAGCCTTACCCCGCCGCGTAATCGTTTGACCCCGTCACGTCTGGCATCGCCGACAACCACGGAACGTGAACCGGTGGAGCCATTGCCGGCTGATTCGCCTCGCGACGCCTTGCAGCTATATCTTCGCGAGATTGGCCGGGTGCCACTGATAACGCCCCAGGAAGAAATGGGGCTCGCCCGGCGAATCAAGCGGGGCGACAAGGCGGCGCGCGAGCAGATGATCAAGGCCAACCTGCGGCTGGTCGTGAAAATCGCCCGCGATTATGACGGGCTGGGCCTGCCGCTGCTCGATCTCATCAACGAAGGCAACATCGGCCTGATGAAAGGCGTGGAACGGTTTGACCCGAAGAAGGGCGCGAAGCTTTCCACCTATGCTTCATGGTGGATCAAACAAAGCATCCTGCGGGCTTTGGCGAACCAGTCGAAGACCATCCGGCTGCCGGTGCATGTGGTGGACAAGCTGGCTCATCTCCGTCGGGCGGAAACAAAATTGCGCGATGTGCTTGAGCGGGACCCCACCGACGAGGAGCTGGCGCACGAGGTGAAGCTCGATCCACGGCGCGTGCGGCGCTATCGCCTTGCGTCCAAGGCGCCGGTTTCGCTGGACGCGCCGATGGGTGACGACGGGTTGAGCCGGGTCTCGGAAGTGGTGGCCGACCCGAATGCGGCCCTGCCCTTTGACCGGCTGATCCAGGAAACCGACGCGGATCTGGTGCGGGAGGTTCTCTCCACGCTCACGGAGCGTGAACACGCGATTCTCGCCGTGCGTTTCGGGTTGGCGGATGGCAAACCGAAAACCTTGGAGGAGGTTGGCGCTCATTTTGGGGTCACCCGCGAACGCATCCGGCAGATCCAGGAGGAGGCGCTCAAGAAATTACGCGCCGGGATGGAGGAGCGCGAGCATTCGTCCTCGGAGGCGGCAACCGCATTTGCATTTGCGGTTGCGGCCTGACGGCCGTGCGGAAGTTGCTCTAATTTACGAACATGGCCTCGTTGGCTTGCAAGAGGGCGTGGGCGTATTTTTCCCAGGGCTTCAGCGGCTGCCGGTCGGTGGGAATGCTGGCAAAGGAATCTGCCAGTTTTTTGGCCCGGATGGGATTCACCTGTTTGGGAACCGACATCCGCGGTACGGTTTCGTTCTCCGGAGAATTCAGGACAAAATTCACCCCCAACTGGATTTCCACCAGGTTCGGTTCGCGTTGATAACATAATTCGTACAGCAGCTTCACCCGGTCCTCGTCATTCGTCAGGGTGGTGAAGTCGGGCCGGGCCACCAGGTTCCGGGCTTGTTCGATCACCAGCGGACTGTTCATCAGGAACAACGATTGTTGTGGCACGATGGTCTCATAACGTTTGCCCGTGGTGATGTCGGGATTGGCAAAATCAAACTGGTTGTAAAGTTCAGGCAGGTTGCGCCGGTCGATGAAACCATAAATGGTGCGCCGGGTGGAGTAGGGATAGGCACCCAGATTCACCGGCCGGCCGCCCATCGTTTCATCGAGCTTGCCGCCGATGGCCAGCAGCGAATCCCGGACCTCCTCAAAGTCCATCCGCCGGATGTTGGAACGCCACAACCAGCGGTTCATGGGATCAATCTGTGCGTACCGGGGATTGTCCGCGCAACATTCCTGATAGACGCTGGACAGCATGATCAGCCGGTGCAATTTCTTGATCGACCATCCGTCCGCCATGAACCGTGTGGCCAGATAATCCAGCAGTTCGGGATGACTCGGGGGCGCCGACTGGTTGCCCAAGTCATCCGGGGTGGTCACGATGCCCTCGTCAAAATGGTGCAGCCAGATGCGGTTGACAATCACCCGGGCGGTCAGGGGATTGTTGGGGCTCGCGATGTCGTTGGCCAGTTCCACGCGCCCGCTGCCGTACTTGAATGGAACCCGGTCCGGTGGCGACAGAATCTCCAGAAATTGCCGCGGGACGATCGGCCCCTTGTTTTCGGCCTCGCCCCGGATGAAGACCGGCGAATCTTTTGGTGTCGGACTGTCCACCAATATCATGGCCCGCTCGGGGGCGTCCGGGTGGCTCATCTCCAGCTCCGCCTGCTCGCTCCGCACCTGAGCTTCTTTCTGGAGGATTTCTTTGACCTTTGGCCGGTCGCCCCGGTTTTCTTTTCGCTGCTGCTCCAATGCGCCCAGTTGATTGTTCAAGGCTGTCGCCTGGTTGTAATAATCGGTGTAATTGGTGGAGGTGTAGTTGATCTTGCCTATGATCGGTTCCGAGGCAGGTTCCAGGCAACTGGCAAACACGCCGTGCAGCGAATAGTAGTCCTTGGTGGGGATCGGATCGAACTTGTGATCGTGACACCGGGCGCAGGTGACCGTCAGTCCCAGGAAACCTTTCGTCACCACGTCGATGCGGTCATTAATGATGTCGTTTTGTTTTTCCTCGAACCGTTCGCCCATGGTCAGGAAGCCCATGGCCGCCAGGATGGTTTTGTCCGGGCTCATCGGCGCGAGCTTGTCGGCCGCCATTTGTTCCAGGATGAACCGGTTGAATGGCTTGTCCTCGTTGAAAGCGTTGACGACATAATCGCGGAAGGTCCAGGCGTAAGGATAATGGTAATCCTCCCGGATCTTTTGCACATCGCCCTTGGTGTCGGAATATCGCGCCACATCCAGCCAGTATCTGCCCCAGCGCTCGCCGTAATGCGGAGAGGCCAGCAGGCGGTCAACCACCCTGGCGAAGGCCTCCGGCGAACCATCGGCCAGGAAATCGTTGACTTCCTGCGTCGTGGGCGGCAGCCCGATGAGATCAAACGTCGCCCGGCGGATCAAGGTGCGCTTGTCCGCAGCCGGGTTGGGTTTCATGTCATTGGCTTCCAGCTTGGCCAGAATGAAATTGTCAATCGGGGTTTGGACCCAGTTGGTTTCCTTGACCTCCGGCACCGGGGGATTCTGGATGGGTTTGAAGGCCCAATGATCCCGGGGCGATTTGTTCGTCGCCAGGACCACCCCGACGCGAGGATCGGGTGCGCCCATCTTCACCCACGCCTCCAAATCGGCGATCTTGCTGTCGGAAAGCTTCTGGCCCTTGGGCGGCATTTGCAAATCTTCATCGGTGTAACGCACCGCCTTGATCAGGGTGCTTTTTTCCGGAGCGCCGGGCACGATGACCGGTCCGTTGTCACCGCCTTTTAACCAGCCGTCACGGGTTTCCAGGGACAGACCGCCTTTGAGCTTGGGGGCCTGCTGGCTGTGACACTTGTAGCAATCATTCACAAAAATCGGGCGGATCTTGTTTTCAAAGAAGTCCGATTGTTCGCGGGTCAGTTGCTGCGCCATCGCCGGCGAGGAAACCATCAAACCGAGCAGAAACATGCCGGCCCGTGATGCAAATTGAGAAGCTGAAGGCATGGAAAATCTCCGCAGTTGATCAAGCCATGACGCCTTTGACCACTTCCCCCGAAACGTCGGTCAACCGGAAATCACGGCCATTGTAGCGATAGGTCAGTTTCGTGTGGTCGAAGCCCAGCAGGGCAAGAATGGTGGCGTGCAAATCATGGATGTGCACCCGGCCGTCCACCGCCTTGGACCCGAATTCATCGGTGGCGCCGAAAATCGTGCCGCCCTTGACGCCGCCGCCCGCCAGCCACGTGCAAAATCCCTGGTTGTTATGGTCCCGGCCGGGAGTATCGCCGCCATTGCGGTCGCGGGTCGGCTTGCGGCCAAATTCGCCGCCCCAGACCACGAGCGTGGTGTCCAACAAACCGCGCTGTTTCAAGTCCTTCAAAAACGCCCCCACCGGCTGGTCAATTTCCAGCGCGCTCTTGCGCAGTTTGACTTCAATATCGCTGTGATGGTCCCAGCCGCCGGCCCACACCTGGACCACCCGCACGCCGCGCTCAATGAGCCGGCGCGCAATCAACATCTGGCGGCCCTGCGCGGTTTTGCCGTACATCTCCTTGATGTCCTCCGGTTCCTGATTGATGTTGAACGCATCGGAGGCGGCGGTCTGCATCTTGAAGGCGATTTCGGAAGCTTCAATCCGCGCCTCCAGCAGGGCATCCTTTTGCAAATTCTGGGAATGGATTTCGTTGAGCTGATGAATCAAATCCAGTTGCCGGCGCTGTTCCGGCAGCGGAATGTACGGATTCCGGATGTTCTGGATCATCACGTCCACGGCCTGGGCCTGGGTGTTGACGCTGGTGCCCTGATAAACGCCGGGCAGGAAGGCCGCCTGCCAGTTTTGGGATCCGCCGGGCGGCAGGGCCCCGCCGGGACGCAGGGAAACAAAACCAGGCATGTTCTGGTTCTCGGTGCCCAACCCGTACACGACCCACGAGCCGAGGCACGGCTTGGCAATCCGCAACGAACCGGTGTTCATCATCACCGTCGCAATTTCATGCGCGGGGATGTCCGTCCACATCGACCGGATGACGGCCATGTCATCCACATGTTCGCCGATGTAGGGAAACACTTCGCTGATTTCAATGCCGGATTGCCCCCTCTTTTCAAACTTGAACGGCGAAGGCATGGCCACTCCGCCCAGGCCTGGGAGGGGCTGGCCGTCGTAGCGGGCCAGCGACGGTTTGGGATCGAAGGTGTCGATATGCGACGGCGCTCCCTGCGCAAAGATGTGAACCACCTGCTTGGCCCGGGCGGGCAGCGGCGGGGTTTTGGGCGCGAGCGAAGAAAGATCCGCCTCGGCGCGCGCACTTTGGGAAAACATCAGCTCCGGTCCGAGCAGCCCGGCCAAACCAAGGGCGCCAAAACCCATGCCGAACCGGCGGAGGAATTCCCGCCGCGTTTGAAAATAATTCTCCGGTCGAAAATCGTGATCCTGACAGGTCTCAAACATATTAATGTCCTTGGTTAATTTGTGACATTAGTTATCCAGACGGGGTTCAAAGGGTGAAAGTAACACGATTATTTCTGTTCCTCGATTTTGGCCACGGTCGCCTTAACGGCCCCGGGTTGCGTCAGCAGCGCCCGGAATTGCCAGTCTTTATGCGGTTCCAGGATGGCCAGGTAATCGCCGGCCGTGCCAATTTTATTGTCCTGTTCGTCCAGCAGATCCAGTTCAATTTTGATTCCGAAGCGTTGGCGGTCGGAGTTGTTTCGGATCGTTCCCACCGCATTGACCAACGCGCTGCCGGCGGTTTTTTGAAGTGTGACCGGGCCGGTGGCGAACAGGTCGTTGGTTTCCAGCGCTGGGGCTGGATTCATTAAAGCTTCGGAATTTGTCACGGTTGGAGGCGCTGCGCTGCCTGCGGTTGGCGGGCCGGCTTCCGGCCTTTTGATCCAGTAAAATGCCACGCTCGCGGCCGCCAACATCAGGATCAGAAGGATCGAACCCCAAAGGACGGGGAGTTTGCATTTGGGTCGCGCCAGGGAATTTCCCTGTGGCGTGGGACCCTGAGCTGCCTCGGAAGCCAAAAGCGTCTGGCGGCCACAATGGGGACAATCAATGGTCAGGCCGATTCCAGCGGCGGGGAACTCGAGGTGTCCGCCACAGCCCTGACATTGGCCTTTTAAGTAGCCGGTATCGCTCATGGGACTAAATTCCATCGCGAAGCAGCAGGAAACCTGCCGTCCTTTTCCGCGTCGTGCATCGCGGCTGCGCCGGGCAGGACAATACTACGATATTGGAGCCGAAGCGCCGTTTTCGATTGCATGGCGCGAATTTATTGTTAACTAATCGGAAGCAAACGACACATTTTAATTTCCATGCCCAAACTATTTCTCGGACTTGATTCCAGCACCCAAAGCCTGAGCGCCGTGGTTATCGACGCTGACCGCCGCAAGGTGGTTTATGAAAAATCGCTGAATTTCGACCAGGCGTTGCCGCAATACGGAACCCGGAACGGCGTCCTGCCCCATCCCAACCCGCTAATCAAACACAGTTCGCCATTGATGTGGGCGGCGGCGCTCGACCGGCTGTTCGCCGAAATGAAAAAGGACGGCGTGGCACTCGGCCAAATCCTGGCCATCAGCGGCAGCGGCCAGCAGCACGGCTCCATTTACCTCAACAACCGTGCCGCCGGTGCGCTCGCGAAGTTAAATCCACAAAAATCCCTGGTCGAAAACCTCACCGGTGTTTTCTCGCGCCAGACCTCGCCCATCTGGATGGATTCCTCGACGGCGGCCGAATGCGCCGAAATCCGGAAAAAGCTTGGCGGCATCAGGGCCACGGCCAAAGCCACCGGCTCGGACACATTCGAGCGGTTCACCGGCCCGCAAATCCGCAAGTTTTTCAAGACCGAGCCCAAGGCTTACAACCAAACCGCAAGCATTGCGCTCGTCAGTTCGTTCATGGCGTCGTTGCTGGCCGGCAAAATTGCGCCGATGGATTACGGCGACGGTGCGGGCATGAACCTGATGGACATTCGCAAAAAAACCTGGCACCCGGGCGCACTCAAGGCCACCGCGCCGGATTTGAAGAAAAGACTGCCCGCGCTTGCCGCATCCGGAAAGGTCATCGGCAAGGTCAGCGCCTATTTCGTCCGGAAATTCGGCCTCAATCCCGAGGCGCTCGCCACCGTCTGGACCGGTGACAATCCGGCCAGCGTCATCGGTCTGGGCCTCATCCAGCCCGGCCAGGTCGCGATCAGCCTGGGCACCAGCGACACCTTTTTTGGCTCGATGAAGAAGTGCGAGACCGATGCGCATGGCGAGGGCCATGTCTTCGGCTCACCCGCCGGCGGCTACATGACCCTCATCTGTTTCAAGAACGGCTCGCTCGCCCGGGAAAAAATCCGTGAACTTTACGGCATCAAGAATTGGGCCGCCTTCGGCAAACTGCTCGCGCAGACCAAACCCGGCAACGGCGGCGGAATCCTGTTGCCATGGTTTGAGGCGGAAATCGTCCCGCGTGTGAACCGGCCCGGGGTCCACCGCTTTGATCTGGATGAAAGGGATGCCGCCGCGAACGGCCGCGCCATTTTTGAGGCGCAGATGATGTCCATGCGGCTGCATTCGCAATGGATGAAGGTCGCGCCGGAAAAAATCCTCGCCACCGGCGGCGCGTCGAATAACCCGCAGCTTTTACGGGTGATGGCCGACGTGATGAACTGCCGGGTTGAGCGCATCGAAGTTTCCAAGAGCGCCGCGCTCGGCGCCGCGTTGCAGGCGGCACATGGCTGGCTGGTTCAGGCCGGGAAAACGCCGAAATGGGAAAAAATCATCTCCGGCTTCACCAATCCGATTCCCGGCAGCGAAATCCGCCCGAATCCGAAGACCGCAAAAATCTACGACCAGTTGATTAAAAAATACGCCGCGTGCGAGCGCGAGGTTTTGTAATGATTACCGACCGGTTCCGGGTGTTGCCAAACGGCCCACAACCTCCACTTCAGCCAGGGCTGCGGATGTTCCGTCGGGCACTCCGGTAAAGGTCACGCGCAGGAAACGTCCGCTCGCAACCGGTTGGGCCTCGTCGCTGCGCACTTTGTCGGTGCTGGCGTTTTGGGTTTGGTCGGCGACCAGCTTCCAGCCGGTGCTGCCGTTTTCGGAAATCTCGATGCGGTAACGCCAATTGGCTTCCGCTGGAAAGGTCAGCCTGGTGTTGCTGACCATCACCATGCGTTCCAGGTCCACACTCCACCATGCGTTGGTCTCGGCGGCGTTGGCCTGCCAGAAGGTAGTGGCGTTGTCGTCGTTGCCAAGGCTGGCGTTGTGGCCGGGCGCTTCGCTGCTGGCTTGCGTCGGATTGTGGAAACCGAAAACGGAATTCGTTGGCGTCGCCGAAACCGCCGCGGGTGGTCCTGCGAAGCGCACATAAGGGCGCGGTTTCACCGGCGGCGTTTTGCCGGCAATGAATCCGGGTTCGCCCAGGGAATTGATCGTGATCATCGCATCCGCGAGTCCGGGCGACGTGGCGCGAATGACGGTCTGGCCTGAAAAATAGGAACGAAATTCCATCGCCGCCGCGCCGTCGCGGATGGCCATGTCGGAATGAGGATCGAATGTGATGGATGGCCCGGTCGGGAATTCGCCCGGCCCGGATTCAATTGTCAGCGTGACCGGCGGAGAATTGCTCAAGGGCCTGCCCGCAGCGTCCACCACGGTGACGATGAGTTGTGTGTCGTCCGTGCCGTCAACGCTCTTGAGCGTTATTTTGTCCGCCGTCAACCGCAGGCCGGCGGGCGTGCCGGACGAGGGCCATTCGGGCGGCGGGATGTGCCGGTATTCGTTACGATACCAATACCACTGGCGCTTCGGCAGGCGGAAATAGTCAACCATGCCCATGCACCCGAAATGGCCGGCAATGCTGCCATGATCAAAAGCGCACCAGAGCGCCTGGCCGCTGCGCCACGGGAATGGCTCCGACTGCAGATCGCCCCAGCCCGGTTCGTAGTTGCCCGGCCGGTCGGCCACCGTTGAGCCGTATTCGGTCACCACGCTGGGAATGCCGGGATTGATGAACAGCCTCGCGCCATCGCCGTTGTAGCCGGCAATATCGCCAAGTTTGTCAATGTCCCCGCGCTGGCAGCCGCCAATGGCCGCGGGTCGCGTGGGATCGAGTTCATGCGAAAGCGCCACGACCTGTTTGAGAAGCTCCCGCACCCTGGGCAACGTTGAACCCTGGGTGAAGAACACCTCGTTATCCATGCTCCACACGATGATGCTCGGATGGTTGCGGTGGATGCGGATCATGTCCCGCAGACTGTTCTTGACGCTTTCGTCAAAGGCCGGTTGATACTTTGCCTGCGGCGGGTAGGCGCTGCTGCCCCAGGGATTCTTGAAACCAGCCGTGCCCCAGAAACAATTTTCCGACCAGAAGAGAACCCCCAGCCGGTCGCAGGCATCCGCGAAGGCCGGGGCGTGGGGATAATGTGACCCGCGAATGAAATCGAAGCCGGCGTCCTTGATCAATCTCACGTCGCGTTCGAAGCCGCTGTCGGCCACGGCGTCGCCCCAGCCCGCATGATCCTGATGCGCGTTGACCCCTTTGAAATAGTAATGTTCGCCGTTTAGAAAAAAGCCCTGGTCCGCCGTCCACTTGCACCAGCGGAAGCCGAACGGCGTGGTAAATTGATCCGCGGTTTCTTTGCCGTCAAAAACCCGGCTCACTGCCGTGTAGAGAAACGGATGGTCGGGATGCCAGAGCTTCGGTCCGGCAACGGGCGCCGTGGTCTGGTCAAATGTCACGGTCGTTCCGGCGGCCACGGCCTGCGTGGAAGAAATGCTGGCGACCGTTTTTCCGTCCGGATCCAGAATGTCCGTCCTGAGCCCGCACTGCTTGTCGGTCGGGCCATCGTTGCGAATTTCCGTCTTCACATTCACCGCGCCCGATGCCGCCGAAAGCTCCGGCGTCGTGACAAACGTGCCATACCAGGTGACGTGCAGCGGCCCGGTCACGACCAGCCGGACGTCGCGGTAAACGCCGCCGCTGAAGACGTGTTCGCCCGCGCGCGGGGCAAGTTCCGGATTCCAACGGTTGTTGAGGCGCACGGCCACCACGTTGTCGCCGGTTTTCACTGCGCCGGTGAGGTCCAGGGAAAATCCCGTGTAACCGCCCTGGTGTTCGCCGATGCGCCGGCCGTTTACGAAAATTTCCGCATCCTGAAATGCGCCGTCAAATTCGAGGGACAGCCGCCGGCCGGCCCATTCTGCCGGAACCGCAAAATGTTTCCGGTACCAGCCGTAACCAACATAGAATTTGTCGGAGAGGAAATAGGGAATGCTGAAAGAATGAGGCAATCCGATGTCATCCCACTGCGAATCATCGTAGCCGGCCACCTCTGCTCCGGGCGGGTCGCCCAGTTGGAATTTCCATTCGCGGTTGAAGTTGAGCTGCTGGCGCGGCGGTTCGGCGGCTGACAGCAAGGTCGGAAGCAGCAGGGCGGCCCAAAACAGGAGCGGTAGTTTCATTGGTGTGGTTTCCAAAATACAGATGGTGAAAAACAAGTCACGCCAGTTATTGACGCGTCACGGAGATGGGGGCAAAGGAACACTGTATCTATCCGACCGCCGGAGCGCGAGTTGTCCCCACTCGCAGCAGCTCCATTCGCGGAGAGCAGTTCATAGGCGCTTTTCAAGCTGCTCTTGCTTTGCCAGCGCTGCGGCTTGGGACCAGCCGCGCTCCAGAATTCGGCTCTGGGCCGCGGTGGCGATTATTCCGTTTTGCCGTCCCACTGGTATGTTTTGCCCTGCTTGATTTTCACGTTGCGGACCGCGTTGCCGTAGCGCAGGTCGCAGGGATTGCCGAGCGACGAATGAATTGTGGTCGAAACCAGTCTCCCGTTCCTCCAGGCCATGTCCACTTCGAAGCCGCCGCGGGCGCGCAAGCCCTTCACACTGCCGTCGGGCCAGGCTTTCGGCAGCGCGGGCAGCAATTCAATTTCGCCGTTCTGGCTTTGCAACAGCATTTCCAGGATGCCGGAAGCCCCGCCGAAATTGCCGTCAATCTGGAACGGCGGGCACGAGTCGAACAGGTCCGGGTAGGTGAACTCCGGCGCCAGCAGATATTGCAGGATCGCGTAGGCATGATCGCCGTCGTGCAGGCGCGCCCACAAATTGATGCGCCACGCGGTCGCCCAGCCGGTCGCCTTGTCGCCGCGCAGCTCCAGTGATTTTTTTGCCGCCGCGGCCAGTTCCGGCGTGGTGTAAAAGTCAATCTGGTCGCTCGGAAACAAACCGTAGAGGTGCGAGGTGTGGCGGTGATGGATTTCGGGCGCCCGGGTGTCCCAATCCTCCAGCCACTCCTGCAGTTGCCCGGCGGAGCCGATTTGCAGCGGGGCCAGCCGGGCGCGGGTGGCGGCGAGCTGTTGGCGGAAGGCCTTGTCCCGGCCGAGAATTTCCGAGGCTCGCATGCAATTCGCGAAGAGGTCGCGCAGGATTTCCTGGTCCATCGTCGGCCCGGCGCAAACGCTCGCGCGGTTGGGATGCGGGTTTTCCGGCGACAGCGACGGGCAGGTGACGAGCCAGTGGTGCGTCGGCTCCTCGACCAGGGTGTCGAGGAAGAATTGCGCTGAACCCTTCATGGCCGGATAAATTTTTTCCAGGTACTCTTTGTCGCCGCTGAATTGGTAGTGTTCCCAGAGGTTTTGCAGGAGCCACGCGCCGCCCATCGGCCACAGGCCCCAGGGCGGACCGTCCACCGGCGCGGTGGCGCGCCACAAATCCGTGTTGTGATGGGCCACCCAGCCGCTCGCGCCGTACATCACCCGGGCCGTGTGCCCGCCGGTTTGGGCCAGGTCCAGTACCATGGCCGTCAGGGGGATGACACATTCGCCCAGATTGCCCGGGTCGGCGGCCCAGTAATTCATCTCGGTGTTGATGTTGATGGTGTATTTGCTGTCCCACGGCGGGTTCATGGAATCATTCCAGAGGCCCTGCAAATTCGCCGGCTGGCCGCCGGGCCGCGAACTGGAAATCAACAGGTAGCGGGCAAACTGAAAATACAGCGCGGCCAGTTGCGGATCCTGGCCCCCGGCGAAGCGCCGGATGCGCTCGTCGGTCGGCAGTTTCATCGCGTCCGTCTCACCGAGATTCAGTTCCACCCGGCGGAATAATTTCTGATGTTCGGCGAGGTGCGCGGCGAGCAGCCTCGGGAAGGGTTTGATGCTCGCGTCGGCCATTTGCCCGCGGACGATGGCTTCGGGATCGCCGCTGACATCGTGATAGTTTTTGTAGCTGGTGGCGGCAGCGATGAAGATGGTGGCGGAATCCGCGCCGGCGACGGAGATCGAATTGAAACTGGCTGACGTGTAAGGCAAACCGGCGGACGTCAGGGGGGTCGTTTTCAAGGCGCTGGTGCCCCCGCCCTGCGCCAGCACGCGCACGCGCGCCTGAAACTTCAATCCGCCGGCGATGCCCCTGGCGCTGCCATTGGTGCCGGTCATCACCAGTGTTTCGCCGCCATCGGTTTTCATCGTGGCCCGCTGCGGCGTATCCATTCCGGCGGTGAATGAAATTTGTCCCGGCTGGTCTGCTGTCAGGCGCACGACGATGACCTGGTCGGCTGGGCTGGAGAAGATTTCACGCTTGAAATGAACGCCGTTGGCCGTGTAACTGACGCTGGCGACGGCGGTGTCGAGGTTCAAATCACGGCGGTAATCACCGACGGCGGTGTTCGTGGGAAACGTCAGCCACAAATTGCCGAGCGTTTCATACGGCATTTGCCGCAGCGGTCTGCCCATCATTTTTTGACCGGCCAGTTTTTGCGCCTCGGCGTATTTGCCGTCGAAAATCAGCCGGCGCACCTCCGGCAGCGCGGCCAGCGCGTTGGTGTTGTCCGCGTCATACGGGCCGCCGGCCCAGAGCGTGTCCTCGTTGAGTTGCAGTTTCTCGTCGTTGATGCCGCCGAAAACCATCGCGCCGATCCGGCCGTTGCCCACGGGCAGCGCACTGACCCAATTGGTCGCGGGCTGGCGGTACCACAAGCTCAACGGTTCCGCCGGGGGCGCAGCTTCGCCGGAAAATTCCCCGGTGAAGACCGGCAGGGTATCCGCGGTTTCTCCGGCAGCGCCGTGGACCTGGACAATAGCGCAAGCAACCAGCGCGGCGGCGATGGTTGTGGATCTTTGGCAGAGGTGGCTCATGCAAAACACCCTCTCAATTTGGCGGCAGGTTGTCAGTTTGTTTTAACCGCCCGGTCAGGGCGCGGCGACAAGGGTCAGCGGCGCGCGCAGGCGAATGTCGTCGGACGCCGCGCCCACGAGCAGTTCGTAATCGCCGGGTTCAACGGTGTATCGCTTTTTGGCCGGGTTCCAACCGCGGAATTGTGCCGCGGGAATATTCATGACGATTCGACCGCCCTCGTGGGCCTCCAAACGAATCCGGACGAAGCCGCACAGCGCGAGCCGCGGCTGGGGTTGGGCGGAATTCACGTGCCGGAAATAAACCTGCGCCACCTCGTCGCCATCCCAGCCGCCGGCGTTGAGCAGTTGAAACGTGAGTTGGATCGTGTCGTCCGCGGCAAAATTCGTCCCGTTGAGTTTCGGATTGCTGTATTCAAAGGTGGTGTAGCTCAACCCGTGGCCGAACGCGAAATCCGCCCGGCCGTTAAAATAACGGTAGGTGCGGTTGGACATCGAATAATTGTCGAAGGCCGGCAGGTCGGCGGTGGCGTGGTAAAAGGTGACCGGCAGCCGTCCGGACGGATTGGCATCGCCGAAGAGAATGTCGGCCACGGCGCGCCCGCCCTGTTCGCCGGGATACCACGCCTGCAAAATCGCCGGCAGATTGGTGGCGGCCCAGGGCATGGCGATGGCGCTGCCGCTGCAATTGACAAATACGACCGGTTTGCCGGTGGCCTGCAACGCGTTGAGCAGTTCATTTTGCACCCCCGGCAGTTCGATGCGAGTCCGGTCACCGCCGCTGAAGCCTTCATAGTTGACGTTCATTTCCTCGCCTTCGAGCCGGGGGCTGATGCCGCCGACGTAAATGATCACGTCCGACATCCACGCCGCCGCAATCGCCTTGGTCCACAGCTTGGTGTCGGGCCGGTCCTGCGCGTCCGGGCTCAACACCAGCGGACAGGCCGGCTCATAAACCACCTCGACGTTTGGGCCGGCGGCACTCTTGATGCCGTCAAGAATGGTCACCGGCCGGGCCGGGGTGCCGTTGTAATTGCCGAGCAGCACGGGCACGGAGGTGGCGTTGAGGCCGATGACGGCGATGCGCCTGATTTTTGTGCGGTCGAGCGGCAGCAGATCATCGTTTTTCAGCAGCACGATGGATTCGCGCGCCACTTTCAGGGCCAGAGCCTCGTGGGCGGGCGTGTCATTTTGCGTGATGGAGATGCGCGCGTACGCAACCTTGTCCGGCGGATCAAACAGCCCCAGCCGGAACCGCGCTTCGAGCACGCGGCCGACGGCGGTGTTGATTTCCGGTTCCGAAATCAAACCCTGTTTGACTGCGCGCACCAGCACATTATAGTCCGCGCCGCAGCACAGATCGTCACCGGCCTTCACCGCGGCCGCGGCGGCCTCCGCCGGCGCGGCGGTGAAGTGATGGTTGGCCCAGATGTCATAAATCGCCCCGCAATCGGAAACCACGTGGCCATCGAAACCCCATTGCCGGCGCAGGAGGTCGGTGAGCAGCAGCGGGCTCGCGCAGGCGGGCGACCCGTAAACGGAATTGTAGGCGCCCATCACCGCGCCGACGTGGCCTTCGCGGACGGCGGCCTCGAATTGCGGCAGGTAAGTTTCATAAAAATCGCGTTCGGACGGCTGGACGTCGATGGTGTGGCGTTCCGATTCCGGACCGCTGTGGACGGCAAAATGTTTGGCGCACGCCATGGCCTTCACATATTTCGGATCGTCTCCCTGCAGCCCCCTGATGAAGGCCACGCCGAGCCGGGCGGTGAGAAACGGGTCTTCGCCGTAGGTTTCCTGGCCGCGGCCCCAGCGCGGATCCCGAAAGAGGTTGAGGTTGGGCGTCCAGAACGTCAGGCCGTAATAGCGCGCGCTGTTGCCGTCGTGTTGGGCGGCATAGTCATTGTGCTTCGCGCGGGCCTCGGTGGCGATGATTCCGGCGGTGGTGCGCAGCAGCGGAGCGTCCCAGGTGGCAGCCATGCCGATGGCCTGGGGGAAAACCGTGGCGGTGCCGGCGCGGGCGACGCCGTGAAGACATTCGCTCCAATAATCATAGGCCGGAATGCCCAGCCGCGGAATGGCTGGCGCGGCGTTGCGCAGCTGCTGGACCTTTTCGGCGAGCGACAGCCGGCCCACGAGGTCCGTCATGCGTGCCGCGACCGGCTGCGCGGCGTCCTTCCAGATTTCCGGCCCGGTGACGACGGGAGGTTGCAGCGCGGCGGTGTCATCGGCGCTGATCAAATCCGCCGCCGACAGGGAAATGAGGGACAGGCCGGTGGAATCCTTGAGTTCGAACGTGTTCAGTTTGGCCGTGCCGTTGTGCGCGGTGAACGTGAGCGTGAGCGGCCCGTGCGCCGCGTCGCCGGGAAAATCAATCTGGTTGGTGAGGTGATAAACTTTTCCCGCGCCACCCGCGGCAATGAAAATGTCAAGATCGTGCGCCAACATCTGGTCGCCGCAGGAAACATCGAACACGCGCTGGCCGGCGTTGGTGAAGGTGGCTTCCACCAGCCCGATGCCGACGGTGTATTGGCCCGCGGGGAGATCGGGGACGGACAGGGTGAAATTGGCCCCGTTAATTTCCTCGCGAAACATTTCCTCCCCGCGCTTCGGCGCGCCCTGAATCACCACGCTGTCGTCTGCCCGGCCATGTTCGAACTGGCCGCTGACCAGGACCTTCCGGTCGCAGGCGACGCAGGTCTCCTCGTCGGCGAAGGCGCCCGCGGTGGTAAGGCCAACGGCAAGAGCTGCCAGAACGTGAAGAATCGTCCGTTGCATGCCGATGAAATTACACGCCC
Organism: Verrucomicrobiia bacterium; assembly: GCA_049280815.1. GTDB lineage: Bacteria > Verrucomicrobiota > Verrucomicrobiia > Limisphaerales > UBA11358 > UBA11358. The sequence goes on from JBAPQW010000027.1 coordinate 54,124, forward strand.
CCGGCGATACGCGCCAACATGTTTTTGTCGAGCGTTGACTCGCCGGTCAGCGCGAAACTCTGTCGCATATACGACAAAGTTTCGTAATGGCATTATGGGAGGCTTTTGGGCAGTCTCCCGGCATGAAACCTAAAACCGAAACCCTTCTGAATTTTCTGCTGTGGTCCACGGACAAGCTTGCCAATCCCACCTTCCGCAATCTCACGGATTCCTTTGAGGGTTGGGCCTACCGCAATGGTTTGTTGCGGCAGGTTGCTCAGTTGGAGGCGCGGCGACTGGTTGAGCGCCATTCTGCCTCGTTCGATGACCGTATGTATCGCTTAACCCGGCAAGGGCGGCTGCATGTCTTGGGCGGACGCGATCCACGGATCCAATGGTCGCGTAAATGGGATGGTCGCTGGAGGCTGGTGCTGTTTGATGTTCCCACAACGCAAAACACCTATCGCGACAGGCTGCGACGCCATCTTCGAGACAAGGGTTTTGGTTGTCTGCAAAACAGTGTGTGGGTAACTCCAGACTCATTGGCAGAGGAACGACAGATTCTCGGTGATGGAAAGATCAACGTGGAATCACTTCTTTTGCTGGAGGCACGACCGTGCGCCGGGGAGTCCGACCTGGAAATTGTCGCGGGCGCGTGGGATTTCGAACGGATTAATCGTTGCTATGCCCGGCATTTGAAGGTGCTCGGCGAGAGACCGGCAGGAGGATTGGGGAGCGAGATGGCGGCGAAAACTTTGGTGCGTTGGGCGGCGGCAGAGCGCGAGGCATGGCTGGATGCAGTAAAAAGTGATCCGCTCCTGCCGGAACGAATCCTGCCGGATGGTTACTTGGGGCAACAAGCGTGGCGACGACGAGTGGAAGTGCTCCGGGAAGCGGGACAACAACTGCGAGCGTTCAAGCCATGAGGGGATATGACGAAACTTTGTCGTACCTACGACAAAGTTTCGTATATCGTATTCGTGCTGGCTGCCGGGAATTCCAGCGGCCCGGATTTCAAGGCACGGCCGGTCGCGGAGTGCAGGGTTGTGATGGCAAGGACACCGTGGTCGGGGTCAAGCCCTCCGCGCTGGCGGTCAGCTTGATTTCGCCGGGTTCCCGGGTGGCTTGGACCATGACTTGGGCGAGGCCGTTGAACGCGCTGCGCGACCACGGGGACGCGGTTGGCTTGCCCAAAAGTTCCACGTTCACGTCCGGATTGAGGCCGCCGGCGCCGGAGGCGTTCAACACGCCCACGGCAATGACGTTGTCGCCGGCGTGCAGGGCTTTCTTGACGTCAAAGGCCGGTTGCGCCGCCCAGTCGATGGATTCGCCGACGCGTTGGTTGTTCACGAAAATCCAGCCGTGATCATCAATCCCGCCGAACCGGACCTGCACGGCCGAATTGGCGAGGTCGTCGTCCGTCACGCGGACGTGCGCGCGGAAAACGGCCGTCTGCCCTTCCGTCAAAACCTGGTCGCCCGTTTCGCCGTCGGTCTTGGGCCGGATGACGTTCCAGGCGGAATCATCAAAGGCGTTGGCGTACTCGGGCGCGAGCGCGCCTTTGGCGGGCACGTCGGCGAGTTTCCAGCGCCAGTCATTTACCGGAATGGCCTTCATGGCCGGCTGGGTCACAAACGTGTCCGGCTCGTGGCAGCTCGGATCGCCATTGCCGACGCCGAGAATTTTTCCGGCCCCGCTCAATTCAAAGTTGATTTTGTTCCCGGCCGTGGGCACCACGCGGCCTTGGGCGTCGGTCACGGAAACGGTGATGACGCTCACATCCGCGCCATCGGCGTTGATCGCTGCGCGATCCGGGGTGAGGTGAACGGCCGCCGGTTCGCCGGTTGTTTCCACCTTGGTCTCCGCAACGACCTTGCCGCCGTTGAATCCTTTGGCCGACAAGGTGCCGGGCGCGTATTTCACCTTCCACGACAGCTTGGAATTGCGCTTCATCGGCTGTTTGCCGAGCGAGACGCCGTTGAGAAAGAGTTCCACTTCCTCGCAGTTGCTCAACGCGTCCACGCGGATTTCCTGGCCTTCCTTGCCCGGCCAGTTCCAGTGCGGGAGCAGATGCAAAACGGTGTTCGTCGTCCACCACGACTGGTAATAATAAAAATTGTCCTTTGGATAACCGCACATGTCGAGGACGCCGAAATGCGAATTGATGCACGGCCAGGCGTAGGGCGTCGGCTCGCCGCGATAATCAAAGCCCGTCCACACGAAGCCGCCGCTCAACCACGGGCGGTCGGCAAAGTAGCTCCACCATCTCTCCGTCGTGGTCGCCCAGCTCGGCGCGTTGTCGTCGTAGGCGCTGACATAGCCGCGCACCTTGTCGTTCGCGTAAATGCCGCGCGTGCTGACGGTGCTGGCCTGTTCCGTGCCGACATTCGGCTGCGCGGGATGCCCGGCGTGATAATCATCCATGTCCTGGCCGACGTGATAATTCCAGCCGCGCACCTCGATGACGCCGTTGATGCCGTTGAAGGTGTCACCTTCCGGCGCGGCGTAAGTCACCGGGCGCGTCGGGTCGAGGCGCTGCACCAGATCCTGCATCGTCCGGGCGACGTTGCCGCCCTGCGGCGAGTCCTGCACGGAAAATTCCTCGTTCGCCACGCTCCAGATGCCGACGCTCGCGTGGTTGCGGTCGCGGCGGATCTGGTCTTCCCATTTGCGCAGATTTTCCTGGTCGCTGCCGAGCAGGCGGCTCTCGTCCATGATGAGCATGCCGAGGTGGTCGCACGCGTCGAGCAGTTCCGGCGTGGGCGGATTGTGCGAGGTGCGGATGGCGTTGCAGCCGAACTCCTTCAGTTTCGCCACGCGGAAATACTGGAGCGCATCCGGCAGCGCCGCGCCAACGCCCGCCATGTCCTGGTGATTGCAGGTGCCGTAAAGTTCATAATGCTTCCCGTTCAGCAAAAATCCTTTTTCCGGATCGAATGCGAACGTGCGGATGCCAAACTCGGTTTGCTTTTGGTCAACCACCTTGCCATCCACTGACACGGTCGTGACCAGCTGGTAAAGTTTGGGCGATTCGGGCGACCAAAGAACGGGGTCGTTGAATTTGATGGTGGATTTTACTTCGCTGGTGGAAGCCGCTTTCACGTCGGCGTCCTGTTCGATTTTTGCAATGGAAGCGCCTTCCGGGCTGACGATTTCTTGCGCCACATTCACCTTCGCGGCTTCATTTTGGGAATTCAGCAAACGCGCCTCGGTGTGGATTTCCACCTTGTCGGCGGGCGTATGGTTCTCAAATTGGCTGTAAACAAAAATCCCGTCCGGCGCGATGGCGACCGGCCCGGTCTTGTCCAGCCAGACGTGGCGGTAAATCCCCGCGCCCTCGTAGAACCAGCCCTCGAACTTGCTCGCGTCCACCTTCACCGCGATCGTGTTCTTGCCGCCAAAACGCGCGAGGTCCGTGATGTCTTCGCGAAACGGATAATAGCCGCCCTCGTGGCGCTTCACGAGCCAGCCATTGACCCAGACGGTCACGTCGCGGAACGCGCCGTCGAACTGGAGCCAGATGCGTTTGCCGGCATCTGCCTCGGGCAGTTCGAACGTGCGGCGATACCAGCCCACGCTGTTTTTCTGGAAGCCCGGCCCGACCGGCTTGAAGCCGTGGCTGGTGTCGGCGTTCTTGTCGAACGGCAGTTCAATCACCCAGTCGTGCGGCAGGTCGACCGTGCGCCAGGCGGTGTCGCTGAATTTTTCCGATGCCGGGCCGGTGCTGGCGCCGGCCTTGTCGAGCCGGAGCGCGCCGGGCCAGTCGTCGCCGAGATGAAATTTCCAGTTCGCATCGAGCGAGAGATGTTCGCGCGGGCTGTTGGTGTCGGCGGCGAAAAGCGGGGTGGTTAGAACGGCAAAAAGCGCGGTGGCAAGCAGGCGGCGGACAAAGGCGGTGGATTTCATGACCGCGAAAGTTAAGAGCTGCGGCGTCAAAGGCAACGCCAAAGTCTGTCATCAAAATTCATGGCGTGCCGGCGTCCGCCGGATTTCGAGGACGCCGGCTAATGATGGCTGCCGCATGGCCAAAAATTGTCCATGCGTCCGGAGGCCTGGCACTGTCCAAAAGATTACGGTATTTTGACGGCGCGGTTGGTTTCGAGGTGCGGTGCCCGGAAAGCATCGTCGCGTTGGCCGGCGGTGCCGGGCGCGGGTTTGGTTGGGTAAACGCGCGGGGCCGGGCCGGCCGCCGGCAAAATTCAGGCTGAAAATGAGGGAAAGGCTGGCGGCGGAAAATCGCCGGCGGAAAAATGCAGTTTCGATGGTGGCCCGCTTTTATTTGGCGGGACGGGGAGCGGCCGTTGGAAACTGAAAACGTCGGCATCAAAAAAAGGTGTCAAAAATCCAATAAAGAACCAGGAGTCTGCATTGACAGGACGGGCTCCGGCTGAATAACTTCCTTGTGCCTTCCACGGGACTTTGTGATACCGTGTGAAGCGTAAACATTTGTGGCTGAACAAGACGATTATCTGGTGGATTTGCTGGTGGACCTCGGCTTCGTAACGGCCGAGCAGGTCGCCCAGACGCGGTCGGAGGCCCAGGCTTCGGGCGTGGGCGTGGTGGATTTGTTGCTGGCCAACAAACTCATCCGTCCGGCGGACGTGACGCAGGCCAAGGCCGCGCAATTCGGCGCGGAAGTCGTCCAGTTGACCGGGCTGCAAATTCCCGACGACGTCATCGCCATCATCCCCCGCCACATCGCCAAAAAATATCGCGTCGTGCCCGTCTTCAAAACCGAGAACAAGGTCGCCGTCGCCATCGCCGACCCGTCCGACCTGAACACGATTGACACGCTGGGGCATCTGCTCGCCGCGGAAATCGAGCTGCGGGTGGCCTCGGAGCCGGACATCGAGATGGCGCTCAATAAATATTACGGCGGCACGGAAAAGAAGAGCATTGCCGAGGACGCCCGGTTCAAGGATGTCATCCAGGAACTCACGGAGGACCACGTCGAAGCTTCGATGCCCGGCGCGGATGACGGCGGGGCGGTGGACGCGGATGCGCCGCTGATCCGCCTGGTGAACCAGATCATTGTGGATGCCTTCAAGATCCGCGCGTCGGACATTCACCTCGAGCCGCTGGCCAAGCGGTTTCGTTTGCGTTACCGCATTGACGGGGTGATGCAGGAGATGAAGGCGCCGCCGAAACGGCTGCAGGCGTCCATCATCGCCCGCCTGAAAATCCAGTCGGCCATGTCCATCTCCGAGCACCGCATCCCGCAGGACGGCCGCATCCAGTCGAAGGTGGGCAACAAGCTCATTGACCTGCGCGTGTCGTGCCTGCCGACCAATCACGGCGAAAGCATCGTGATGCGTATCCTGGACAAGGAAGGCTTGAAGCTCGGGTTGCCGGAACTTGGGTTTTTCACGGACGACCAGCAGACGTTCGAGCGGATCATCGGGTTGCCGGATGGCATCCTGCTGGTGACCGGGCCCACCGGTTCGGGCAAGACCACGACGCTTTACTCCTGCCTGCACTTCATCAACCGGCCCGACCGGAAAATCATCACGGTCGAGGACCCGGTCGAATACGTGCTGGCCGGCATCAACCAGGTGCAGGTGAGCGAAAGCGTCGGGCTCACCTTCGCCCTCGCCCTGCGCTCCATCCTCCGCCAGGCGCCGAACGTCGTGATGATCGGTGAAATTCGCGACCTGGAAACCGCCACCATCGCCATCAACGCCTCGCTCACCGGCCATCTGGTGTTTTCGACGCTGCACACCAACGACGCGCCGAGCGCCGTCACCCGGCTCATGGACATCGGCGTGAAACCCTTTCTGGTGGCGTCCTCCACGCGCTGTCTCATGGCGCAGCGGCTCGTGCGCAAAATCTGCAAGAAGTGCGCGCAGCCCTACCAGCTCACGGACGCGGAAATGCACGGCTTGAGCCTGACGCCGGACCAGTTGCAAGGCGCCACGATCCGCAAGGGCCGCGGCTGCAACGATTGCTCGAACACGGGTTGCCGCGGCCGCTTCGGCATTTTTGAGATTTTTGTCATTGACGATGAAACGCGGAAATTGATTTACGACAAGGCGACCTCGTCCGTGTTGCGCGCCCGCGCCCGGGAGATGGGCATGCGCACCCTGCGCGAGGACGGCATTCGCAAGGTGCTCGCCGGCCTTACCACCGCCGAGGAGGTCATCCGCTCGACGGTCGGCGACGAATCGTAACGCCAGGGAATTTTTATGTCATATCAGATGTCAGATTTGTTGCAGCTGGTCGTGGCGGAAGGCGCCTCCGACCTGCACATTCGCGTGGCGGCGCCCCCGGTGATCCGCGTGCACGGCATTTTGCACCGCGTGGAAGGCCCGGCGCTCCGGCCGGAGGATTCCGAGGAGTTGATGCGCAGCATCACGTCGGAGGAGCACATCCAGAGCGTGCGCGAACGCGGCGGCGCGGACTTTGGTTTTGCGTTCGGCGATGCGGCGCGGTTCCGCGTGAGCGTGTTCAAGGCCAAGGGCGACTTCGGCCTCGTGCTCCGGCAGATTCCCAGCAAGATGCTGACCATGGAGCAGATTGGCCTGCCGCCGAGCGCCAAGGAGCTGCTCTACAAACCGCGCGGCCTGGTCCTGGTGACCGGGCCCACGGGGTCGGGCAAGACCACGACGCTGGCCTCGATGATCAACATCATCAACGAGGAGCGCGACGAGGCGCACATCATCACCATCGAGGATCCCATCGAGTATTATCACAAACACAAAAAGGCGCTGATCACGCAGCGCGAAATCGGCGTGGACGTGCCGAATTTCGCCGAGGGCCTGCGGCGCGCGCTGCGCCAGGACCCGGACGTGGTGCTGGTGGGTGAAATGCGCGACCTGGAGACGATTGACGCCGCGATCACGGCGGCCGAGACGGGGCATCTGGTCTTTGGCACCCTGCACACGACCGGCGCGGCCAAGACGATTGACCGCATTGTCAACGCCTTCCCCAGCAACCAGCAGGAGCAGATCCGCATCCAGCTTTCCACGGTGTTGCAGGCGGTGATTTCGCAGTTGTTGATTCCGCGCGTGGACAAGCCGGGCCGCGTGGCGGCGTTTGAGATCATGGTCAACACCCCGTCCATCGCCGCCTTGATCCGCGACAACAAGACGTTCCGCCTGAATTCGGACATCCAGACCGGCGCGAAATTCGGCATGGTGACGCTGGACAGTTTTCTCCTGGACAAATACCAGCAGGGCATGATCGCGCGCGACGAGGTGATCACCAAGGCCCAGGACCCGACGACGGTCCAGCAGAAATTGCAGGAACTCGAGCTGGCCCAGGCCGGACAAAAACCCTGATTATTTTCTAACATGGCGGAAGACATTTCAAACCCATTGCTGTCCCTCGTCCGCAGCCAGGATCTGATCGACGACCTGCAATACGAGGAAGTCGCTGCGGAATTCAAACGCAGCGGCGCGTCGGTGTCCCAGCTCCTGCAGGATTTCGGGATCATGAAGCTCGAGGACATCCTGCACGTGATGGCCACCAACCTGGGCACGGAGGTCGTGCCGCTGAAGGACATCAACTTCACCCCCGAGCTGTTGAAATCCATCCCGGCCAACGTCGCCCGGATGTATCATTGCATCCCGGTGGGCGTGAAGAACGGCACCTTGCAGGTCGCCCTGGCCGAGCCCCTCGACCCGGCCCATGCGGATGAAGTCGGTTTTGCCAGCAAGCGCGACGTGCAGGTGGTCGTGGCCGATCCGGCCGAGATTGAAAGGGCGGTGGAACGGCATTACGGCCAGGAGGAGGCCGAGGATTTTTCCCAAATCCTCAAGGAGCTCGGTTCCGATCAGGAACTCGCGCGCGAAGTCAGCGCCGCGGGCGATGACGCCAGGCAGGAGGAGAGCCTCGCCAACCAGGCGCCCATCGTGAAGTTTGTGAACCTGGTCATCCAGCAGGCCGTCCAGGACCGCGCGAGTGACATCCATTTCGAGCCGTTTGAAACCGAGTTCCGCATCCGCTACCGCGTGGACGGCGCGCTTTACGAAATGGCGCCGCCGCCGAAACATCTGGCGCTGCCGGTGATTTCGCGCCTGAAGGTCATGGCGAACCTGAACATTTCCGAGAAGCGGCTGCCCCAGGACGGCCGCATCAATTATATGGTGGCCGGCCGCCAGGTGGACCTCCGCGTCTCCACCCTGCCCACGCAGTTCGGCGAATCGGTCGTGTTGCGCGTGCTCGACCGCCAGTCGGTCAACCTGGACGTCAGCACGCTGGGGTTTCCCAAATACCTGAATGATTACGTCCTGGACGCCATCCAGCGGCCCAACGGCATCCTGATCGTGACGGGGCCGACGGGTTCGGGCAAGACCACGACCCTGTATTCCTGTCTGCGGCAGGTCAACACCATCGATGCCAAACTGCTCACCGCGGAGGATCCCGTCGAATACGACATCGAAGGCATCATGCAGGTGGCCATCAACGACGCGGTGGGGATGACCTTTGGCAAGGCGCTGCGGTCGTTTTTGCGCCAGGACCCGGACATCATCATGGTGGGGGAAATGCGCGATCTGGAGACCGCGCAGATTTCCATCCAGGCGTCGCTGACCGGCCACCTGGTCATGAGCACGCTGCACACCAATGACGCGACCGGGGCGGTGACGCGGTTGATCGACATGGGCGTGGAGCCGTTTTTGATTTCCTCCACGCTGATGGCCGTGCTGGCGCAGCGGCTGGTGCGGACCATTTGCAAGAATTGCCGGACGCCGTTCGAGCCGACGGAGGAGCAGCTGTCCCTGTTGAACCTTTCCCCGCACGATTTGGGCGACAAGGTCTTCCATTACGGCCGGGGTTGCTCGACGTGCAACGACACCGGGTACAAGGGCCGGAAGGGCATTTTTGAACTGCTCATCATCAGCGAGGCCGTCCGGGTGCTGATCAACGAGCGCGCGCCGACGATCGTGCTCCGGCAAAAGGCGATCGAGCTGGGCATGGTGCCGCTGCGCGAAGACGGCTTGCGCGGCATCTTTGAAGGTGATACCACTATTGAAGAAGTCGTCAAATACACCTGACCCCGGACGCGTCCGGGGTTGAACCAATTCGTTATGCCGAAATTCGATTACGTCGCTTTGGACAACCGGGGCAAGGAAACGAAGGGCACGGTTGAGGTCGCCAGCCAGAATGAGGCCATTGGCCGGGTCAAGGAAATGGGCCTGTTCCCCACCAAAATCATCGAGACCGAAAAGGTCACCGATAAAAAGCCGGCCAAAGGCAAGGCCAAATCCTCTCCGCGGGCCGGGGGCAAGAAAAAGGGCGCCCTGGACATCAACATTAATTTCAAGATCCCGGGCCTGGGCGGGAAGGTGAAGCCGAAGGTCCTGACGACGTTCACGCGGCAGCTGGCGACGCTGGTGGACTCGGGCCTGCCGCTGCTGCGCGGGCTGCGCGTGCTCGAAAAGCAGGAACGCAACGGCGCGCTCAAAAGAATTCTCGGCGAGCTCGCGCTGGCCATCGAGGGCGGCAGCACGTTTTCCGAGGCCCTGGCGCAGCACCCCAAGGTTTTCAACCGCCTGTTCGTGAACATGATCAAGGCGGGCGAGCTGGGCGGCGTGCTGGAAGTCGTGTTGAAACGCCTGGCGGAATTTTCCGAAAAGGCCGCGAAGATCCGCGGCAAGGTCAAGGCCGCGCTGTTTTATCCCGTCGCCGTGCTTATCGTGGCGGTGGGCATCCTCACGCTGCTGATGGTGATGGTGGTGCCCAAGTTCAAGGAGGTGTTCGCCGGCATGGGCGTCAAGATGCCCGGGTTCACCCTGTTTGTGCTCGCCGTCAGCGATGCGATCCGGCTCCACTTTTTGCAGACGATTGGCCTCGTGGCGGCGATCGTGGTGGGCTTCCTTTTGTTCATCCGGACCAAGATCGGCCGGTTGCTCTGGGACAAGGCCAAACTCAAGATGCCGGTCATGGGACCGGTCATCAGCAAGGTGGCCATCGCCCGCTTCACGCGCACGCTCGGCACGCTCGTCAGCAGCGGCGTGCCCATCCTCCAGGCCCTCACCATCGTCAAGGAAACCGCCGGCAATGTCATCATCAGCAACGCCATCTCCGGCGTCCACGAAAGCGTGAAGGAGGGCGAAACCATCACCGCCCCGCTCGAAGCCTCCGGCGTCTTCCCCCCCATGGTCGTCAGCATGGTGGACGTCGGCGAGCAAACCGGCGCCCTCCCGGAAATGCTTTTGAAAATTTCCGATAATTACGACGAGGAGGTGGACAATGCCGTGGCCTCCATGACCTCGCTGTTGGAACCCATCATGATTGTCTTCCTGGCGGTGGTCGTCGGCAGCATCGTCATCGCCATGTTTCTGCCGCTCATTGCCATGATCACCAACCTGAGCGGTGGCGGTGGCGGCCCCGGCGGTGATTGACCAACGCCCGTTTCAACAAGCTTTTGTTTCTGCAAACAGGCAAAAAAGGCATAAATATCATTGACAATGATGCTGCCTATGCGTAAATACAATGTAAAGACATTGCATGTGCATGGGCGTATTAGTTGCTGTTAGTTTGCTATGGAGTTCGATTGGAACAATGCGCCCTTTGAGTTGGATGGTTCTTTGACTCAGCGGGAAATAGAAGAGTCCTTCGAGGACCCCTTTGCCGTCCGGCTGTTGCCGGACTCGCCGCGGTTCGGCGTGCAGGCCCGCTTTTTCAACCTCGGCATGTCCGCCGGCGGCGTCGGTGTCTTTAGTGTGTATCGCACCAACGGCCGGCTGGTGCGCGTGATGCGCGCCCGCGGGTTCGAACCGGAAGAACGCTTTTTTTATCAGCGAAAAATGGACCAGACCTTGAACGCCGGTGAAAAGTGAGACCGGAAACGTGAAACGTGAATCACGCATCACGTTTTATGCGTCACGTTTCAATTTTGAATGCGAACGTTTGCCAACTGGGAAGAGGTGCCGCTCTTCGACAACGAAGAAGCCGAGGCTGAGTTCTGGTCGGAGAACCGGCCGGACCTGCGCCTGATGGAGGCGGCCACCGCCGGCAGCGCGGAAGCCTCCGAGTCGGTGACCATCACGCTGCGGATTGACCCGCGGATGCTGGCCCGGATCAAGCGGCTCGCCCGGTCGCGGTATTTGAATTATCAGAGCATGATCAAGCAGTGGCTCAGCGAACGCATGGAAGACGAATTGCGCGAAAAATGAAAACGATATTTAAGAATGGTGGCCGGTGGCCGGTGGCCAGCCTTCGCCAGGCTTCGGCACGGCAGGCAGGTGACAGGATGAATGGTGCGGCGCATTCTCGTCACGCGCCACGCGGCCTTCAGCCTTCAGCCTTTAGCCTTCAGCCTTCCCGCCAGGCCTTCACCCTCATCGAGCTGCTCGTCGTCATGGGCATCATCGGCGCTTTGGCGGCGATGCTGTTGACGGTGGTGGCCGGGGTGAAAAAGAAGCAGTACGTCTATAACACCCAGGCCGAGCTGGCGAAGATCGAGACGGCCATCGAGCGTTACAAGGCCGCCTACGGCGTTTATCCGCCGTCCAGTTCCAACCCCCAGGCTCCGTTGATCAACCAGCTCTATTATGAATTGGTGGGAACGATTTACGATCCGGCCACCACTACTTACACAAACCTGGATGGCAGTCCGCCCCCCTTGCCGTCCGCCAGTGTATTAAGTGCTTTTGGGGTGGGCGGTTTTGTGAACTGCACCAAACCCGGCGCCGGTGAAGACGCGGCGGGCGCCCGGGGTTTTCTCTCCGACCTGAAGCCGAACCAGAAATCGTTTTTTACGAACGGGACCACTGGAGTACAGGGGATAAACGTGCTGGTCGGCTCGGTGCGCGGACCCGACCAGACGTACACACCGCTCGGGTTGCCGGACCTGAATCCTTGGCGTTATAATTCATCCAATCCCACCAACAATCCCGGCTCGTATGATCTGTGGATCCAGCTGGTGATTGGCGGCAAGACCAACCTCATCTGCAACTGGAACCGAAAGGTGCAGATCAACAGCCCGCTGCCCTGACCCTATATATATATGTGCCCGGACCGAAAACCCTCCTCTGGCCGCGAACGTTTCGTCGCGGTGGACTGGCATGATTCCGCGTGGTCGCCGCGCATCAAGGTGCAATCCCCGGTGGCGGCCACGCCCTGTCGTCTTGGCCTGAAACCGTTGCCCGCACCCGCCTCGCATTTTGCCGCCTTCACGCTGCAATACGTCCATCATTAAATCCATGAAAACCATCCCTATGAAAAGTGTCGGGTGCCGGGTGTCGGGTGACGAGGTGGCAGACACTGCATGCCCCCGCCACGCGTTGACCCTCAACCCTCAACGCTCAACCCTCAGCCCGCTTCGCGCCTTCACCATCATCGAGTTGCTCGTGGTCATCGCCATCATTGCCATCCTGGCCGCGCTGCTGTTGCCGGTGCTGTCCCGGGCCCGGATCAGCGCGCAAAAAACCCAGGCCAAAAAGGAAATGAGCGACATCGTCACCGCCATCCAGCAATACGACTCCGTCTATGGCCGCTTTCCGGTTTCCAGCCTGGCGCAAAACCAGGCTGCGGCAAACGCTGGTGGGAACCCTGATTTCACCTACGGCGGCGTGTTCCAAACACCCGTTGTCGCCTCTCCTGATACCGTTGGAACGCGCATAACCTTTAACGGTGGTACTGGCGGGATCATGACCAATTCGGAAGTGATCGCCATTCTGATGGATCTGACCAATTGCCCCGATGGCGCCGCGACGGTGAACACCAATTATCAAAAAAATCCGCAGCAGACGATTTTCCTGAGCGCCAAGATGGTGGACACCAACATGACCTGGTCCGGCGTCGGGCAGGATTTGGTTTATCGCGATCCGTGGGGCAATCCCTACGTCATCTCGATGGATCTGAATTACGATGAACAATGCCGGGATCAGTTTTACGGTGCAAACGCGGTTTCGGGCCTTTCCGGACAGTACAATCCCGGATTAAATGGCTTGGTCAGTCCAACGGCAACGGCAACGGTTCCGGGGAACAATGATTTCCAGTATCACGGCAAGGTCATGGTCTGGTCCGCCGGGCCGGATGGGCAGATTGATCCCGCCTCGCTGGCCAACCAGGGCGCCAACAAGGACAACATCCTGAGCTGGCAGTGATAAAAAGGCCAAAGGCTGAATGCTAAAGTCTAAAATAAAGTTTGCGCGCGAGGCGCGGAAAAAGGTTTCAGCCTTCAGCCTTCAGCCTTCAGCCTTCGCTTGCTCCGCCTTCACCCTGCTCGAGCTGCTGGTGGTCATTGCCATCCTCGGGATCCTCGCGGCGTTGACCGTGCCGGTGCTCAAGAATTTTGGGAAATCCGACGCCACGCTCGGCGCCTCGCGCCAGTTGCTCGATGGCGTCGCCCGCGCGCGGCAGATGGCCATGAGCCAGCGCACCACAATCTACATGGTTTTCGTCCCGACGAATTACTGGATCGACGCTTCCGGGGCGGCCTTTCCCAACCAATGGTTCAACAACCTGTCGCCCGCGCTGCAAACCGCCGTCACCAACCTGGCCGACCGGCAGTTGAGCGGCTACAATTTCCTGGCGTTTGGCGCGATGGGCGATCAGCCCGGACAACATGCCTGGCATTATCTCGACCGCTGGCAGGGTCTGCCGGACGGCACTTTCATCGCCCTCCAGAAGTTCACGACCTTGTCCAACAGTTTTTATTCGATCACCGACCCGATTGATAACAGCAAATCCTATAACATCTATGGATTCAACGTCAGGAATGACATTCCATTCCCGGCCACCGCGGGGACCAATTCCTTTGCCGGTCGGATTCTGCTGCCTTACCTCGCGTTCAACTATCTCGGGCAGCTGACCGTCGATGGGCAGAACATTGCGCCCCGGGACGAATTCATCCCGCTGGCCCACGGCAGCGTGATGGCCGTTGCCAACGCGGCCACCAAGGCTTATAGCCTGCTCGGTCCGCCGTCCGTGTTCAGCTCGCCCGACGTGGCGGAACTGCCGCCCGGCAACAGCACCAACCTTTCCTACAACATCGTCCACGTCGACCGGCTGACGGGCCGCGCCGTCCTCGAATTCCACAAGTTGAAATGAAAAATTTTCATACATCGCGTGATTTGGTGGGGCGAGCGTACTCGCGAGCCGGCTTGGGCGGGAGTTTCGTCCCTCAACCCTCAACTCTCAACTCTCAACCAAATTCCGCCTTCACCATGGTGGAAATTGCCATCTGCCTGGCCATCATCGGCATCGCGCTCGTCTCCATCATCGGCGTCCTGCCCATCGGCATGAACACGCAGCGCGATAACCGCGAGGAAACCATCATCAATCAGGATGCCACCATTTTCATGGAAGCCATCCGCAGCGGCGCGCATGGCTTGGACGACCTGACCAATTACGTCTATGCCATCTCGAATTATTGGACTTTTTACGATAACACTGGGGCCTCGAACAGCGGCGGAGTGGATGGTTTCAGCACCAGTCCGCCCAGTTTTCTTACCAACGGCATGAACATCGTGGGTGTGTTGAGCCGGCCGGAATTCATTGACGGTAGTGGCGATCCTATCCCCAACGTCTCGATGGGCGGTTTCAGCAATCACGTGGTGGCCTATGTTCGTTCCATCAGCGGGCCGGCGATTGAAAAGCCGCTTCAGGACAATGACATCGTGCGGCAGGATTCCTTCGGTTATCGCCTCCTGTGCGTCAACGCCCCGGTGGCGAATTATACGCCTCCATTCTGGGTGGCGCAGACATACAACGCTGGCGACAATGTTTCACGCCTCTTGGGTGGACAGTATTCTTATTGGCAGGCAATCTTTGCCGGGCAACCGTCGCTGCCGCCACAGTCGGTTGATGTTCCCGGAAACTCCGTCAGGTGGATGCGGGTTTTTTATCCCGAGGAACTCGCCGCCAACCTGCACGAGTTGCGGCTGACGTTTCTCTGGCCGCAACAGCCCAATGGCAGCGTGGGGCCGGGCCACCAGACCTTTCGCACCCTGGTCGCCGGGCAACTGACCCGGGACAGCTACCTCACCAATTTGTATTTTTACGCGTCCCAATCCTTCCTCAACGTCACCAATTAGCCCCGTGAACCTGAAATACCAAAATATTGTAGGCGCCGAGGTAACGAGGTTTGGATCAGGCGAAAGGCAAGGACTCCTCACGTCGTCCCCTGCCATTCCAGGATATGCTACCCTCAACTCTCAACCCTCAACCCTCAACCGTTCAGTAGGCGCCGAGGTGACGAGGCATGGATCGGCTGAAAATGAACGAGCCCTTGCGTCGTCCCCTGCAACGCCGTCAATCGCAAATCGCAAATCGCAAATCGTAAATGTTTTCAGTCCTCTGACCGCCGCTCGTTCGCCAGTCAATGATGGCGCGCACGGAGTGACGCGCCCTACCGCTTCAATCGGAAATCGGAAATCGGAAATCGTCAATGGGTTCACCCTGGTCGAAATTCTCGTGGTGGTGGTGTTGCTGTCGTTCATCATCCTCGCCTTGATGACGGTGTTCAACGCCACCCAGAACGCGTTTCGCGCCGGCATCACCCAGACCGACGTGATGGAAGGCGGCCGCTCGGCGATCGGACTGATCAAGAGCGATTTGGAATCCATGACGCCCTCATTTGGCGTCAGCAATGGCGCGGTCAATTTTACCACCTATGTGATCGCCACGGGCACCAATACGCCGCTGGTGCAATCGCTCGTCGGCAGCAGCAGCGGCCAGTTGCGCACCAACGTGCTGGAAAGTTTCTACATTCTCACGCGCCAGAACACCACCTGGACCGGCACCGGCTACCTGGTGGACGTGAATTCGACGAATTACCTCAACCCGCTTTACCGCTTCACCATGAGCACCAATGTGATGGCGGACGGCCCGGCCATGCTTTACACCAATTTTCTCAATACGCCCATCACCAACATGAGCCACATGCTGGACGGCGTCGTGCATCTGACCGTGCGCGCATACGACCCCAAAGGCTATTGGATGACGAATATTTACGACTATTACAACGGACAAAATCTCACCAACCAGAACGTCTCGTTCCCATCATCGCCGGCGCAGACGCTGGGCGAAGTGGAATTCATCATGTACAGCAACACGCTGCCGGCGGCGGTGGAGGTTGAACTCGGCGTGCTCGAAGACCGCGTGCTGCTGCGGGCCGCCTCCCTGCCCAATTTTCCGCCCGGCCTGGCCCAATCCAATTATCTCGCGCAGCAGGCCGGCAAGGTGCATCTGTTCCGCCAGCGCTTCCCCATCCGCAACGTCGATCCCTCGGCCTATCAATGAAACTTCCATTTACGATTTACGATTTACGATCTGCGATTTGGGAAAAATCGGCCAAGTCGCCTGCTGCCTTCAATCGCCAATCGTCAATCGCCAATCGTCAATCCCGGCGCGGCCTTCAGCCTTCAGCCTTCAGCCTTCGCGCCACGGAGTGGCGCTTATCATCACCTTGATTTTGCTGTCCGTGGTGACGTTCATGGCGGTGACGTTCCTGGTTCTCAGCCAGCGCGAACGCGGCTCCGTGGCCACCGTCACCGACACCGCCGGGGCGCGTTTCGCGGCCGACGCCGCGCTGGCCAGCGCCGAGGCGCAAATCATGGCCAACGTCCTTGCCACGACCAATCCCTTCAACTTCGGCCTGCTCGTCTCCACGAATTACATCAACCCGGCTGGTTTTCAGAGCGGGGCTTCCAGCTATACCAACGTCAACTATCAATATGCAAACGGAACGCCAATTTCGGTCAACATCAACGACTTTCTGCAAAACCTGACCAATCTTTGGTACAGTCCGCGCCCGCCGGTGTTCGTTGCCGTCAATTCCGCCGGTTCCAATGATTTCCGTTATTATCTCGATTTGAATCGCAACGGCCGTTACGACACCAACGGCGTGGTGACGAACGTGGACAACAACCTGAATGGCCTCGGCACCGCCAATTTTCAGGTCGGCGACCCGGAATGGATTGGGGTTTTGGAACGGCCGGACGCGCCGTACGGTCCGAACAACAAATTCATCGCGCGTTACGCGTTCATTGCCGTGCCAGTCGGCAACACGCTCGATTTGAATGCCATTCACAATCAGGCCAGGTCGAGAATGGTCAATCCTGCCGCCAGTGGGAACGACGGTTTCTTGCGCAACCAGGGCGTCGGTTCCTGGGAAATCAATCTGGCTGCATTTCTCGCCGATCTGAACACCAACGAGTGGAATTCAGTCAATCCACTTTCTCCCGCCGCGTATCAGTACAACGAAGCCAATGCCCTTCCCGCGTTCAACACCGGATACGCTTTTGAAGACTCGCGTTCGCTTTTGAGTTATCGCTACGGATTCACCTACAACAATCTTGCCACGGTGCAAAACCTCTACGGACTGCTAGGCCAGGCCGCATTTCGAAACAACATTGACGGTTACAGCGACGGACCGCTGATGACCACCCTGTCGGGCACAAATTACTTCTTTCAGAGTGTTGCCTTGCCGTGGGTCGGCGCGGACAATACGAATCGTTACTTCACGCATCAGGAATTGTTTGACCCGGCGAAAACGCAATTGGGCGTGTTCGCACCGGCGCTGGGCTTCAGCGATCGTCTGCTCTCCTCCGGCACGAACATTTCCACCTACGACCGCTACACATTTTACCGGCTGCTCTCGCAGCTCGGCACGGACACCACGCCGGACTCCGGCCGGATGAATTTGAATTACGACAACCTGGATCGAGGGTTCAATGGATTTTTGAACACCAATGGCGTTGCCAGCGCGACCAATTTCGTTCCCTGGCAGCCGCTGGCGTTCTTCACCAACGCCGCCGACCGGCTGTTGCGCGCTTACACCACCCAATGGCGCAACAGCAATCCCACCAATTTCGCTGCCACTTTCTACACGGTTGCCAACTTCAATTTCATCAACGCGGACCAATGGACCAACTATCCCGCGTTTGGCATCGGGAATATTCCGGTATTGGTGAGCAATCAGTTCGTCTATTCATCCGCCGTAAACCGCCTGCTCCAGCTTGCCGCCAACATGTATGATGCCTCAACAAATAATGCATTTGCCATGGGCAAAAATTATCCTTCCGTATTCCGTCCGCTTTTTTCGCGGGATGCCAATATCTTCCGCACCAATGTTTTTATCAGCGGCTACACGAACGTCGTATTGCCCCGGGTTTCGGTATTGAGCGACGTCCAACTTAATCAGCCAATTGACGTTTCAACCCTGGCTGACATCATCCCGGTCAACAATTGGGCCGTGAACGTTTATGGCGTGCCATGGATCATTGGCGCCAAAAAGGGATTCCCAAATTTCAACGAGTTTACGATGCAAAACGTCGTGGAGGTGGAACGCAAATTGCAGGTGATCCGCCAGACGCTTGCCGGGCCGATTACCACCAATCAAATGTATATCTTCAGTGTCAGCAACTCTCTGGGGGCTGAACTTTGGAATTCCTATAACTCGAATTATGTCAGCCCGGCTTCGATCCAGGTGTTGGTGCGCGACAACATCTCCATGGTATTGACGAATGATGCGCCAGGCTTTTTAGGGCCGCGATTCATCAACGGCGGTTTCACCAATACCATCACGACCAATTTGTGGCCGGGTTCGGCTCCGTGGACGCTGGACGGCAAACCGCAACCGGACTCGTTCTTCATCCCATTGAACCCGGCGGTTTCGACGGTTGTTCTGCTCACGAACTCCGTTTACTATCATGGCCCGGGCACTTACAGTCCTCCCAGCGGCGGGTCATTTTCCGCTCCCTGTTTCATCCCCCAATACCTGTATCCTTCCAACTATTTGGACACCGGCATTTCACAATTGCCGCATTTTGGTTTGCTGACGACCAACCGCTTGCAGTTGTTCATCCTTGAACACGATGTCTTTGGCAATTATCACGTCATTGATTACGCCCATTTTGCCGGCCCGAACAGCATCCGCGATCTGAATGCGGAATTGCAGGATCCCTTTTCTTCCGGTGATACGGCCTCGGACTATATGTGGAGCACGAACGCTTATAATAATAACGTCTCGACGCCGTATGGGGTTGTGAACCAACTGAATTATTCACGCGGGATTGTGACTCCGAATGGGAATGTGATGGGCACAATTGGAGGCATATGGGACAACGCCTACGGATTGCTGGAACAGCCTTTCTTTGACGCCTTCTTTTACAAAGGGAACGCCAAACAGTTAAGCCCGCCAATTCGAGGCCAAAGTTCCATAGTCAACACCAACCTCAGCCAGCAGGCTCCCTTTTCGCCGGTGCGGATGATATACGAATACATTTCATGGCAGGCGAATGATCCGCTGGTCCATTATCTGGCGAGCGACTTGAATTATTCCGGGCGGGATACCAAGCCGCCCACCGGCTTAAGCCAGTGGAACAGCACCGCGTCACCCTTACCCAGGCCCACTTATGGTATTTTGAATTATCGTTACCAACCATGGGGCATAAGTCTTGTAGTTGCAGGCGCAGATACAAATGCCTGGAACTTCATGTATAAAGACCCGTTGATTTGGCAATCGGACGACTGGGATTTCCCGACCAACAAATTCCCGACGGTGGGCTGGTTGGGCCGTGTTCATCGCGGTACCCCCTGGCAGACGGTCTATCTCAAGGCATCGGATGTTTTGGGCGATATTCAAGGAGGCGTCCTTGTCGGCACCAACACTTGGACGCAATGGACGGGCGACACGCAATTGACTTTCGGCCAATACTTCGATGCCATCAATGGCTCGCCGACGCGGGATCGGCTGCTGTTCGACCTGTTCACCACCGCGTTCAATGACAACGCCACCCGCGGGACGCTGTCGGTTAATGTCGGACCCACCAATGCCAACCTTGCTGCCTGGTCAGCCCTGTTAAGCGGTGTGCTGGTGCTCACCAACACCACCGTTGATCCAAATCAGCTTACGCCTCCGACCTACGGTTGGACGAGTGTTAACCCGGCCGGCGTTTTCAATCCGACCTTGGCGTTGTCCAAACAGCCCGCCCTGGTGCAAATCGTGGATGGCATCAATCAGACACGGGCCAACACCAACTGGTTCCCGCTCCAATCATTCGAACATGTCGGCGACATCCTCAGCGTGCCGCAACTGACCGAGCAATCACCTTTCCTGAACTGGAGCAACGTCGTGCAACAACAATACGGCGTCAGCGACGAAATGTATGAATGGCTGCCGCAGCAGACGATGTCGTTGCTGCGTTGTGCGGATTCGCCGCGATACGTGATTTATTGCTACGGCCAGACGCTCAAACCCGCGCCGGATGGCATTTATAATGGCGGCGGCGCGTTCTTCGGCATGATCACGAATTATCAGGTCGTCTCGGAAATCGCCACCCGGGCTGTTGTGCGGTTTGGCAGCACCATGACCAATATCCTGGTTACGGATCCAACAGCTTTACAGCAGATTTGGACAAATTCAGTTGTCATGACGAACAACAATGCCGTCATCGAGAGCTTTAACCTGTTGCCGCCGGATTAACCGCCGAAATAAAAACCGCCAAGACGCCAAGAACGCCAAGGAAAAAGTCCTATGAATACAATTCTTAAAAGTTTCAAAAAGATTGAATCCTCGGCGTCCTTGGCGCCTTGGCGGTTAAACCATGCGGTCCGTTTATGAAAACTTTGATTGAACCAAACCAGAAGGCAGATGAGCTGGCTCATGCTGTCATTGGCGCGGCGATTGAGGTCCATCGTCAGCTTGGACCTGGTTTTTTGGAAAGCCTTTACGAGGAAGCCTTGTGTGCTGAGCTGGAAGACCGGCGGATTGATGTTGAACGACAAAAGGAAGTCAGCGTGTTGTACAAAAGCCGGCAGATCGGACATCAAAGGATTGATTTGCTGGTTGGTGGATCCCTGATTGTTGAATTGAAGACGGTTGAGGCGCTGGCGGAAATCCACAAGGCCCAGGTTATTTCCTATCTCAAGGCCACCCAGCTGGCGCTGGCGCTGCTGATAAATTTCAATGTTCCGATTTTGAGAAATGGGATCCAGAGGATAGTGTATACCGACAACCACTTTCATTTATGAATGGTCAGAAATCTCGGAATGAAAAATCCGACATGGCGTCCTTGGCGCCTTGGCGGTTAACCCTTAACGTTTAGAAGTTATGCGTGCGCGTGTGTGGATTTGGATGCTGGCCTGCCTGCTGTGCCTGGCCGGCGCGTGGTTGTTCTGGCGTCAGACCGCAAACCCGCGGACAAAGCCGCCCGCGCTCCAAAAAGTTGCCGCCTCGCCGGCCACGACAGTCCATTCCGCATCCGCGGCGCCGAACACTGTGGCCGCCGCTGCCACCAACAGCACCGTCTCAGCCAAAGCCAATCCGTTCGCCTTGCGCCTCAGCAACACGACCAAATCGCTCGACCAGTTGACGGGCGATCGCCACGCCATTTTGCTGGAGAACGCATTCATTGACACCGGCAGCCCGCTGAACCTATCCATTCCCGCCCAACTGCGTTCGCAGGGCGACCCGGGCGCCTACATCGTCCAGGCCCGCGGGCCGACCGACAATGCGTTCCGGGAAATGCTCGCCGCGGCGGGTGCGCAAATTATATCCTACATCCCGAACGACGCGTATCTGGTCCGCATCTCCCAGGGGGGCGCGAACGGATTGGCGGCCGATCCGCTGACCCAGTCGGTGATTCCCTACGAACCGTATTACAAAATATCCTCGTCCATGCCCGTGATGGCTGGGCAAAAATCACTTTCATCCGCATCCATGGAAACCAACCGGGGGGCGGGGCCTTCCTTGCTGGTTTTCGCCGTGAAACAGGCGCCTTTGCCGTCGGGAACCTTTTTGACCCTCGGTTTGTTCAGTGACAGCGCGGCGGCGACGGTCGCGCAGGTTGAAAAGCTTGGCGGTCAGATTGTCGCGCGGGACAATTCGCCGTTTGGTCCGGTGGTGCGCGTGCAGCCGCCGGCGGATTGGTTGGCGCTGGCCGTGCTACCGGGCGTGCAGATCGTCGAACCATATCATCAGCGCGTTCACGCCAATGACCTGAGCCGGGCAACGGTGGGCGTGGCGGCGGACACGCAAGTTTCAACGAATTACATGAATCTGACCGGCTCCAATGTGATGGTGGAAGTGAACGATTCGGGCATTGACGCGACCCATCCCGATTTTTCCACTGGAGGGGCGGCCCCCGTCCGTGTGTTTGGCGATCCAATTAACCCGTTCATCGACACCTTGATTGATACCGACGGTCACGGCACACACGTGGCGGGCATCATTGCGGGTGACGGCTTTGAATCAATGACCGTGACCAATGCGCAAGGGTCCATCATGCCGGCCACGAACGGCCAGTTCCGGGGTATGGCGCCGTTGGCTAATTTGCTATCCATGGGCCTATTCTCCGATTCGGATCAGGAACTGCAGGAAGCGGCAGCGCAAACCAACGCCCTGATTTCGAACAACAGCTGGAACTATGGCGTTCCTGCCTATGATCTCGCGGCGGCCAGTTATGACGCGGCGGTGCGTGATGCACTCCCACTGGTGACCGGTTCGCAACCGGTGCTGTTCGTGTTTGCGGCAGGCAACGATGGCGGCGGCGACGATTCAGGCGGCGGCGGAAATCCTGACACCATTTTGTCACCCGCTACGGCCAAGAACGTGGTCACCGTGGGTGCGATTGAGGAATTACGCAACATCACGAACATCGTCACCGACCTTAACGGCAACCAAAGCGCCGTCTGGCAGCCCCAGACCGATACGAGTTTTCAAGTGGCCGGCTTTTCGAGTCGGGGTAACGTGGGGATTGGTACCGAAGGCACCTATGGGCGTTACAAACCGGATGTGGTGGCGCCGGGGACCTTTATCGTATCCACCCGTTCCAGCGAATGGAACGAACAAGCTTATTACAATCCGACAAATTATGCATTCAACTTCCTCGTCGAGCAGGTGGTGGCACCTCAAACGCTGAATTATTACAATATTTTTGTTCCCGGAAACGCCGTCGGCGTCATCGTTCAAATTGTGCCGAACCTCCTCTCGCCGTCGCCATTCCCGACGAACATGCCGATTTACGTCGAACAGGCGGATTTGCCGACGACTAATACCTTTGATTTTCTGACCACGAGCAACGAGGTTTCCATCCCGCCCAACAGCGGCGGTGCCATCACGGGCATCCAGGACCTGCAGAATACGGGATTCTGGTATGCCATCGGCAACAACACGGGTGGCACCATTCACTACGATATCATCACCGAAATCATCACTACGAACGATCTGGGAAACTATTATCAGGTGTTGAGCAACTTGAACAATTCACTCGGCGGAAGTCCGGACTCAACGGTTCCGCCTCATTACTACCGTTATGATACCGGCACGAGCATGTCAGCGGCAGACGTGTCGGGCGTGCTGGCGTTGATCCAGGATTATTTCACCAACACGCTGGCAGCCACGCCCAGCCCTGCGTTGCTGAAGGCGCTGGTGATCAACGGTGCGAGGTCCGACGGGAATTACGATTTTCAGGTTACAAACTCAATCAATTACCAGGGCTGGGGGTTGATCAAACTGCCCAATTCACTGCCCACGGGCATGACGACGAACCTGGCTGCCAGCGGTGAATCGATGCTGATGCTCGACCAAAATCCGGCCGCGGCGCTGGCCACCGGCGACAGCCACACGTATAAACTCACTCTCGCGAATGCGGCGACGGGACAGCCCTTGCGCATCACGCTGGCGTGGACGGATCCACCCGGCGACCCCGCCGCGGCCATCAAGCTCGTGAACGATCTGAACCTGGTCGTTTCGAATTCAGGTTCCGGGATTGTTTATTATGGCAACGATATTCCGGTGGCCAGCATCTATAATCAGGCGGAGAAAGGCACCAACGCGCCGGTTTACGATCCCATCAATAACGTCGAAAACGTTTATTTGCCAGCGGGTGCCGGCACGAATCTCTACATCACGGTTCAGGGTTATCGGGTCAACGTCAATGCCGTCTCCGCGCAAACGAACAACGTGGTGCAGGATTATGCGCTGGTCATTTCCAGCGGCAACGGCCAGGTGACCAATGCCTTCACGGTCACGGATGTCGGGCCTGGGCTCGGAATCGTCTCCAACCCCACGACCGACCAGCAAATGACCTTTGTGACCACCACCAACGCGCCATTGCTGAACCAATTGGTCGGTGCGAGCACGCCGCTGCTGGGGACCAACCAGATGGGTTTGGGCACCAATCAGGTGTGGGGCGGCACCAACGCCGTCGTCACCATTGGCATGACCAACCAGTGGCATTTCTATGTGGTAACCAATAACGCCGTGAACGCCTCGGGATCGAGCAGCGATGTCACCAACGCTGCGTTCGTCACGTTCATTCCTGCCACACTCTCGATTCCGCGCATGGGAGTTTTTGCCGATTTCACGGCTAATGGCACGGCCACAGCCAACGCCACGCGGTCGGAGGCGGACATTGACCTTTATGTGACCACGGATCCGACCTTGACGAATCTTAACCCGGTGGCCATTTCCAACTGTGTCAACGGTGCACAGGTGGGATTGTCGGTGGCCGGCATCTTTAACGGTGCTTCGTTGAGCCGCGGCGGCACGGAATTTGTTGTGGATTCAAATTCCACACCTGGCCAGGTTTATTACGTGGGCGTTTATTCGGAAGACCAGGAGGCTGCGGAATACGGCTTCACCCCCATCTTCACTGATATTCCGTTCAGCCAGCCCGGGCCCAATGGCAGCCAGATTGTCAACGGCGTGCCGCTGCCGGTTAACATTCCTGATGGTAGCACTGCGCATCCAGGTATCGCCTACGTTTTCGGCATTGCGCTTTATCCGATGCAGGTGCAGCAGGTTGTCGTGACGAACACCATTGTGCACCAGAATTTCGGCGACCTCATTGGCACGCTCACGCACGGCGGTGGGAGCGGCTTGTCGGACACGGCGGTCTTGAACAACCACGATTCACTTTATAATCCGTCGGGGGTTTACACGAATATTTATGACGACAGCGGTTTTGGGAACATTGGCGGCTCGCGAACGTCGGACGGGCCGGGCAACCTGAATAATTTCGTCGGCCAGCAAGGCAATGGCGTCTGGATTTTAACCGAGGCAGACACATCGCTGACACAAACCGGCAGCGTAACCGGGTTCAACATGTTGATCGAGCCGCACCAGGATTTGACCAAGGGGCTTTACGGCACAGTCGAGGGGGGCAGTTGGTTTTACGGTTTCGTCGATGTGCCGCTTGGCGCCACCAATCTCACCTTGTTTGCCACCAATCTTACGGCATCCCCGCTGCCGATCTTTCTTTACGTCAACACCAACTCGCTGCCGACGCTGACCAATTACATTGCCACGGTCGGGCTGACCAACCCGCCAACGGCACCGCCACCGCCACCGGGCAATTCCATTTCCATCGGTCCGCCGCTGACGCCGGGCATTTATTGGGTCGGCATCTGGAATCCCAACGTGGCGGCGCAGAATTTCTACATCATCGCGACGCTCGGTCTCGGCGCGGCGCCGGGGCAGGTGATTTACACTTCGAGCGGGCCGGCGCCGATTCTGGATGACGCGGTGATCACCAACACCATTTACGTGACGGCGAACCAGGCCATCTCGTCGGTGGAAGCGGCCTTGCGCGTGGACCATCCGCGCGTGTCCGACCTGGTGTTCCATTTGATCAGTCCGGACGGCACGCGCTGCCTGCTGGTGGAGAACCGGGGCGGCACCACCACCAACGGTATGGGCACGACGCTGGCCATCACCAATATCGTGCCGGCCACGTCTTCCGGCAACGGGTCGGCCTCCACCAACATCATTGACACCGGCGTGACCGCCGGCAGCGTGCAGATCAGCTACAATTTCTTCAACATACCGGACGAGATGGTGGTGCAGTACCAGGGCACGAACATCTTCGATTCCGGCCTGATCAGCGGCAGCGGTGTGTTCACCGTGGCCTTCGGACCCGGCACCAACACGCAATTGACCATCATCATGAACCCGTACATCAACCAGGGTTCGGGTGACCTGTGGGACTACACGGTGAATGCGTCGCAGGTGAAATACACCTATCTGGTGCTGACGGAAGACACCACCAAGACCATCACGCCCATCAAGTTCGCGCCGACTCCGTTCGTGGGCGTCCTGACCAACCTGGTGACCACCAATGTCGTGGTTTCGACCAATGCGTTGCCCAGCGCCGCCGGCTGGCACAATTCGTTTGAAGGGATCCCGCACGCGAATATAACAGCCGGAAACACCTTCGATGGCTGGCACGTGGACTCGGGCGACATTGACGTTTATCAAAACGGCGACAACAGCGTTGCCGTCGGCGACGAAGGAACCAACTGGGTCGATTTGGATGGCAATAACCCGGGAGCCATTTCAACCAACATTGCCACCGTGCCGGGCCAGAATTATACGCTGGCTTTTACCTACGCCCAGAATGCGGATGGGAAATTTTTTGGCCAGCCAGTAGCGTCAATGCAGGCCCAACAAAATGGCATTACCTTGCTGAGCCTCACGCTAAACAACCTGACCAATACCTGGGCGAAGCTCGGTTGGGCAACCACCTCCGTCGTCTTTACCGCAACTGCCCCCGTCACGAAAATTTCCTTCCAATCTCTGGATTCTCCAGGCAGCAGATTCGGAGTGTTCGTGGATTGCGTCAACCTGTCCTCAGGCCTAAACGATGGTTTTGAAAACACCTTAGCCGGGGATTATGTGCAAGGAGTCAATCAGGGCTTTGGCGGCTGGGCGGTGACCGCCAACCAGGTGACCGTGATCAGCAATGCGACGCTGGCTGTGGAAGGCACCAACCTGCTGGCGCTGGCCGACGGCACGATTTTGCGAACGCTGCCCACGGTGCCGGGACAAACTTACACCCTGTCGTATGCCTATCGCGGGCCGGACGCCCTTGGTTTGTGGCGCGGTGAAAGCAATGCGCTCGATTCGGTGGGTTCAAACAACGGCATGCTGATCAACGGTGTCACGTTTACCAATGGCGTGGTGGCGGAGGCGTTCTCCCTCGACGGAACGAGTGGCTACGTGAACATACCGGATT
This sequence comes from Verrucomicrobiia bacterium, assembly GCA_049280815.1. Lineage (GTDB taxonomy): Bacteria > Verrucomicrobiota > Verrucomicrobiia > Limisphaerales > UBA11358 > UBA11358. The sequence continues at coordinate 81,012 of JBAPQW010000027.1, forward strand.
CACCATCATTGGATTCAATGTCCAACGCCATCACCGTTGACGCGTGGATGAAGTCCGGCGAGTTGACCGCCAATCCGGATTGGCGAGGGATTGTCACCAAGGGGAATACAGCCGACTGGCGATTTTACCGCACGACCGGAGCCAAGACGCTTTCCTGGGGTGTGACCACCACTATTAACAATTATGTCTTGAACGGTACCCGGAACGTCAACGACGGCCTGTGGCATCACGTGGCTGCTGTTTACGATGGAGCCAACTTGCTTATCTACGTGGATGGCTCATTGGATGCTTCGACGCCAGACACGGGTTTGATTCTTAAGACCAGCCAGCCAGTCTGCATTGGGGCCAACTCGCAGGCATTTGTTCCCAGTTGTGGTTGCGTCGAGCCGGGCTACTTCTTCGACGGATTGCTTGACGAGGTATCCATTTACCACCGTGCATTATCGGCCTCGGAAATTCTGGCCATTTACCAGAAAGGCACCTCGGGTAAATACAACACCAGCGCACCTGCTGGCATCGCTCAAGGCCTGGCCGAAGCCCAGGTGACCGTGGGTAGCTTTGCTTACCCGCTGTTCTTCGGCAGCAACACCAACTGGCAGACCAACACCATCACCTTCACCGCCACGCAGACCAACACCGTCCTGCAAGTCGCCGGTTTTGAGCCGGGCATGTTGCTGGATGATTTCACCATGTCCGCGCTGGTGTCGGTGACCAATACCGTGGTGTCCACGAACTTGAACGGCAGTGACGTGTTTTATCTGCCCGAACAATCGCTCGCCACCTATGCCGGCATGAGCTCGTACGGCGCGTGGCAGCTCGAAGTGCAGGACGACCGTGCGGGCGCCGGCCTCACCAACACGCTGGTGAGCTGGCAGTTGCGGTTCAACTTCGCCACTCCCAGCGGCTCGATCGGCACGCTTACGAACGGGTTGCCGCAGACCAACAACCTGGCCATCGGCAGCATCGCCTATTATCTGATCACTGTGCCCACCAACGCGGATATCGCCACGAACATCCTCATTTCCCCCAACGGGCCGTTGAATCTGTGGTTTAACCCGACCACGCCGCCCAGCGGCACCAATTCGCCAGGCGACTACCTGTTTCTCGGCGGCACGACCAATGGCACCTACATTCTCTACACCAACGGCGTGCCGCCCCTGGTGCCCGGCTCCACGTATTATCTGGGCGTGCAAAATACCAACGCCTTTGTCGTCACGAATTTCGTCCTCACCGTGGATTTCCATCTCATCCCTGTGCCCATCGTCCTGACCAACGGCGTGTCGCAGACCAATACCATCTCCGGCGGCGGCATTGTTTATTATCTGGTCAACGTGCCGACGAACGCGGATTGGGCGACCAACCTCCTGCTCTTCGGCACCGGGCCGCTGAACGTGTGGTTCAACTCCACCAACCTGCCCGCCGCCACCAATCCGCCGGATGTTCTCCTGTTCGGCAACGCAACGAACGGGATTTCCGTCTTCGGCACCAACACCATTCCCACGAATATCGTGCCCGGCGGAACCTACTATCTCGCCGTGCAGAACCCGGGCACCTCCAACGTCACCTATGGCATCGAGGTGGATTTCCACCTGCTGGCGCCGTCGGTCCCGGCCGGGAGCATCGTTTATTACCCCATCACCGTGCCGACGAATGCGGACTTCGCCACCAACATCCTGATTTACGCCTCCGGCCCGCTGAATATCTGGTACGACACCAACAATCCCCCGACGACCAACATTCTGTTGCTCCCGGACGGCCCCTATCCGAGCGGCACGAACGGCACCGTCGTGTTGAGCGCCAGTACCACGCCGCCGCTGATCCCGGGGTCCACCTATTATCTCGGCGTGCAAAACACCAACAGCTTCGCCGTCAGCTACATCATCGAAGTGGACTTCCATCTGTCGTCCGGGCCCAGCGCTGCCGTCATTACCGGCCCGACCATCACGGCCACCAATATCAGCGGCACGTTCGGCTACCTGCTCCAGTGGCAGGGGCCGACGAATTTCCAATACGCGATCCAATGGACGATGGGTCTCCAGCCCACGGTGGTGTGGAACACGGTCCTGAACCCGGTCATCAATGTTTTCCTGACCTCGACCAACGGACATTACAGCTGGTTTGATGACGGCTCATTGACCGGCCCGTTCGGTTCCCTGAGATTCTACCGGGTCCTGGGCGGCCTGAGTTTGGGGACGATCACCGGCTCGGGTCCCACGACCAACACCGTCCTGGCCGGAGCCACGTCGCAGGCGGTGGTGAGCGTGCCGGCCAACGCCCTGTGGGCGAGCAATGTGCTGCTCTCGGCCACCGGCCCGCTGTACGTGTGGTTCAACCAGACCAACCCGCCCGCCGGCAGCACCAGCGCGGGTGATTTCCTGATGCTATCCAACGTCACGTCGGGCGTCTTTGTGCTCACCAGCAATTCCGTGCCGCCGCTCGTGCCGGGCTCGGATTATTTCCTCGGGTTCCAAAACCAGGGCACCAGCAACGTCACGTTCGTCTTCCAGGTTGCCTTTGGCCTGGCCCCGCCGGTGTCCGGTTTCGGCGCCACCGCCACCAACGGCGGCATCTGGCTCAAATGGAACGGCCTGACGAATTACCAGTATCAGGTGCAGTGGACGACCAGTCTTCACCCTCCGGCGTTGTGGCATACGGTCACGAATGTCGTCCTGACCTCCACCACCGGACTCTTCACGTGGTTCGATGACGGCTCCCTGACCGGCGGGTTCGGCCCCGTGAAGTTTTACCGGCTCATCGCCTATCCATACCTGACGCCCATACCCCAGCCGCTCTCCATTTCCAGCGTCACCGTCACCAACCTCGCCGGGACCAATGACGTGGTGCTCCGGTGGAGCGCGCCGACGAATTATCTGTATGGGGTTCAATGGACGACCAATCTCTCGGTGCCGTTCAGCAACTGGCTCGTCCTGACCAATCCGGTGCTCACGCTCACCAGCGGCGTTTACACCTTCATCGACAACGGCCAGACCGGCCCGTGGGCCAGCGCGAAGTTTTTCCGGATCTTCGAATATTGACGGGAAGGAGCGCGGGCGGCTCGCCCGCGAGTTGAAACGCCGGGCTAACCGAAGCAGGGTAAGCGGTAAAACGGGGACATCCTGTTCGAGCGGGCAAGTGCTGGTAAGATGAGCGGTTGGTTTTGAGCCTCGTTTTCATCCTTTGGTTGCTTGGTTACTACACTGTGCAGCTAGAGCGTTTTCAAAAATGTGTAGCCGCCGACGTCAGTCGGCGCCAATCGAATAATGCAGGATGAATATGGCGCGAACTGACGTTCGCGGCTACGAGATTAATTAAATTGCTCTAACTTCCGTTGGCGGCGGACAAAAA
>JBAPQW010000028.1:0-38544 GCA_049280815.1 Verrucomicrobiia bacterium
TGCGCCGGAACTCAATCCGGTTGAATACATTTGGGGCTACTGCAAGCAACATGAACTGCCCAACCTTTGCCCAAAGGACTTTGGCCAATTGGGCTGGCCGGCACGCAAGGCATTGGGCCGGATGCGGCGGCGCCCAACTCTCGTGGAATCCTTCTGGAAACAGGCGGAACTGTTTTGAGTCAATTGTCACTATATTATGCGATACTCAGTAAAATATGAAGCGAACAAGAATTCTTGTGTTGATCAGTCTCATGCTGGCGGCTGGCACCGTCCCACCTGCTTCCGGTGCCACCATCTTGGTCGGGACCAACGGCGTCTTCGTGCCTGACCACTTTCTTTTGCCGTACGCCTTTTATAGCCAATTCTTCGGCGCGGCCGGGGCGGTGGCCTATGGCGCTAGCGGCACGCCGCAAAAACAAATGTCCTACGTCGCCTCGGCCATGGCCGGCACCGAGGGCTCGGTTGCCATCTTTTTCCTCGGCAAGGACATTCAAATGCCGTTCTGTGACCGGCTGTTTCTGGATCCGTGGCTTTCGGCCGGCTACTACAATGATCAACACGTCTTTATTCAGGGGAACCCGAACTATGCCAACCAACAAGCGGGCAGTAACGGCTCGGATAAAAACAATTACGTCTCGGGGGACGGCACTGACCTCTACGCATATCTAAACTTTAAATACGAGCTGCCGATGGGAGCGGTGAGGGACAATCCGATTCCTACGCAAGTCGTGGACCGGGGGATGCTGGTGTCCGGCGCCACCGGTGGAAAGACCTGGAACCCGCTGACCGGCGGCATCACTGAAATCCAGTTTCAGCCGTTCAGCCGGCAGCAGACCGTGAACAGCCCGGACGTGACCACCTCTGATATCCAGACCACCGGGCTGACCACTGGACTGTCTTACGACAACCGGGATTTCGAGCTGAACCCGTCCTGCGGCAGTTACCAGCAGGTCAGCTTCTCGCGCGATTTCGGTGTGCCCAACAGCACCGCCACCTGGTCGGCGGTGCAAGCCAAGTATGACAAGTTTTTCTCGCTCGGAGCCACCGATCACCTGCGGCAACAGGTGCTGGCATTTTCTTTCTGGACGGCCCAGGCCATCACCTGGCAGGAGCAGGACACGGGGACAGGCCCGGTCATCTCCCACCGGCCGCCCAACTTCGCTGGTGCCACACTCGGCGGATTGTTCCGCATGCGCGCTTATCCGTCCGGCCGTTTCAGCGACAAATCTGCGATCTACTATTGCGCCGAGTATCGCGTCATCCCCGATGGGAACCCGCTCAACAGCATTCCCTACGTCAAGAAGCTGCAATCGGATTGGATCCAGGGCGTGGTGTTCGTCGAGACCGGCCGGGTCGCCCCAGAATGGAGCATCACCACGCTGCACTCGCAGATGAAATACGATGCCGGTGTGGGCTTGCGCGTGATGGTCAAGCAACTGGTCGGGCGGTTAGATCTGGCGTATGGCGAAGAAGGCGCAGGCGTGCAGATGATGGTCGGCCAGTCCTTCTGAACAAGAAGTAATGAAGGGTCCTGATGTTGACATCTCATGCACCGCTTCTGCCAATTCAATCGTTCAGACAATTCGAACAACCCTTTGTATTCTGACCACACGCCGCCAGGTGAACTCGTTTGTCACACTCAATTTCAACCCGCCTTCAACCTTGTTCGTCCTTCAAAGACAAAGTAGGTTCGCTAACGCTCAACGGAATATTAGTTCGCGCTGCACTCCGCGCCTAAAACAACGCAGCCCGCCGACTTTCGTCAGCGGGCCATGCTAAAATCAAATAGGTCGGCTTCAGGTCGCTTCCACCAATTCAATCCTCACCGCCTTGCCCAATGCTCGCGCCACCCGGCCCACAGTGGAAAGCCGCACATCCTCGGTGTGATTTTCCATCCGTGAAATCGCTGACTTCTTCGTCTTGGTCATGCGTGCCAGCGCCTCCTGTGTCACGCCCGCCTCCTCGCGGGCCTGCCGCAGCATCACGCCGATTTTGAAATTGGCATATCCCGCCTCAAAATCTTTTGCGAACGCCTTGTCCTTGCGTTTGCGCCGCTCAATGTAATTTTCCACGTCGTTTTTCATATTACTTTCTTTCGGCTCAGATAATCTCGCCGGCGTTGTTCCGCCAGCGCCATCTCGCGTTCCGGTGTTTTCTGTGTCTTCTTGGCAAATCCATTTGTTAGGATGATTAGTCGCCCGGCATCCCAAAAACACAGCAACCGGAAAGCGTCGCCACCAAACTCGGCCCGCACTTCCCACAAATCATCCCGCCCCTCCAGTTTCTTGAAATACTGTTGGGGCACTCGCGGCAGTTCTTGCACGGCGCGTAACACCCACAATACTATTTGCGCCTGCTTCGCGTTCAGCGAATCAAGAAACTCTTCCACCGGACATGTCCCGGCAGCAGTCCGGTAATATTGGACTTCCAACATCAGAGCAGGTTAACATATGTGTGAACCTCTGTCAACCAGGATGCCCGCCGTTATTGATCACACGCAACCAGGTGAAGTCGTTCGTCGCCCGCAATTTCAACCCGCCTTCAACATCGTTCGTCCTTCAAAGACAAAGTTGGTTCGCTTCGCTCAACGAAATGTTAGTTCGCGCTGCACTCCGCTCGCGTGCTCAACAACCTACGATGCGCCCACACGTCGAAAGTCGTTTCATTTGCCAGCGTCATGTCCGTGCGCGCGCATGCCTGACGCCCATGCACGTCGGGTGGGGCTGTCATCGGCTTCGGCGAAAGTTTTCAGGTAATCCAACGCGCCTCATGCCACCAACGTCATGCAACCATCGCGTCGCAGCCCGCGCACTACGCTCTGCCGTCGAAGAGTCAGATTCATTGGCTTCGCGCTGGCGCGACTGCGCCGGGAACGAGTCCGCAGACCCGGCATAAGTGGCAGGTGTGGCACACACCATCGGCTACGCGGCTCCGTTGTCATGCAGGAGTGCTTCCGGGACGGCACACAACACATATTGTGTGTTCGGTCGTTCCTCCCACATAAATTCTTTTCGTGCCGACAACTCCCCGCACGCGGGACCCTTCGGCACGGAATTTATGTCAGACAATGTGCCGTTGTGTGCTATCCCGCTGCTTCACTGTCACGCTGACTGCTAATCCGCACCTTCGCGCTCGTGCGGGCAGTCATCGCGCCAGCTCGCAGGCATCCTTCACGCCAACTCCGCCGCTTCGCCTGAAAGGTGGGAAGTGCGACACGCACCAGCCGGGTCTGCTTGCCCCAAGCCCCCACCCATCCCCAATGCTCGACCCCTTCCATCCCCAAGGGGTCTGCGCTGGAAACAATTCTGGACACGCTGCCAGCACAGGCATAAGGTCGAATTCATGAAGCACCACAGGCTGCAAAGCAGGCCGCCCATTATCTGTAGGCAGCTTCTTGAGATGCGTATCACTACATTCATCACCTTCTTGATATGTGCTATGGCTAGAGGCAATCCGGTCACTGAGACTGTGGCTGCTTCGGACCGCGTTTTGGGTTAACTCGTAGTTGTTAGTGCTCGTTCCATCCTCCCCATGACCTTTTCCTTACCCAGCACTTCCAGCAGATGGTACAGGCTGGGGCCGGAGGTTTTGCCGGTGACGGCCAGGCGGCAGGGATGCACCAGCACGCCGGCTTTCACGCCCAGCGCCTTGGCGGTTTCCTTCAGCGCGGCTTCCAGCGTTGCGGAATCGAACTTCGGCGCGGCGGCAAACGCTTCGCGGAGCTTTTCCAGACGGGGCTTGTTCTCGGGCACAAAATCCTTTTTCGCCGCCTCGGCGTCGTATTCGATTTTGTCAGTGAAATAAAAACCGGCATAGGCGGGCAGTTCGCTGAACAGTTTGAACTTGCCCTTGCAGGTGTCGAGCGCGGCCTTGACGTAGGGCAGAGGAAATGAATTGGTGTCAATGCCGGCTTTGGCGAAGGCGTGGACGGCCAATTCGTAAAAACGGTCGTCGCCGAGTTCACGGGCGTATTCACCCTGCAGCCAGAGCAGCTTTTCATAGTCGAATCGGGCATTGTGCCGGAGGATTTGCGGCAGATCGAATCGCTCGACCACCTCGTCGCGCGACAACTTTTCCCGGTTGTCCTTGGGCGACCAGCCGAGCAGGCAAAGATAATTCACGACGGCTTCGGGCAAGAAACCTCCCTCGGTGTAGGTCGTGAGTGATGCGCCGGTGTCACGTTTGCTCATCTTGGTGCCGTCACCGTTCAGGATGAGCGGGATGTGCGCGTAATGCGGCGGCTTCACCCCAAACGCCTGGAACAGCGCAATGTGCTTGGCGGTGTTGCTCAAATGGTCCTCGCCGCGGATGACATGCGTGACGTCCATTTCCAGATCGTCAATGACGTTGACCAGATGAAACACCGGCTGGCCGTCCGAACGCTGAATGACGAAATCCGGGTCCACCTCCTCGCGGTCGGTCAGTTTGCGGACGACTTCGCCGACGACCAGATCCTGGATGGCAACCGGTTCGCGCTGCATCTTGAACTTGACCGCGCCTTCGTGTTCGTAGGCAAGGCCGCGCGACAGAAGAGCTTCGACGCGGCGCTGGTAATTTTCCTTCCGCTGGCTTTGGAAGTATGGGCCACAGTCGCCCTTGCCGGGTCCGGTGGCGTCGCCGGTGAGCGGCCCTTCGTCCCAGTCGAGCCCGAGCCAGCGCAGGCCGTTGAGGATGACATCGACGGCCTCCTGGGAATTGCGCGCGGCGTCGGTGTCTTCAATGCGGAGGATAAACGTGCCGCCGGTATGGCGGGCATAAAGCCAGTTGAACAGGGCCGTGCGCGCGCCGCCGATGTGCAGGTAACCGGTTGGCGAAGGAGCAAATCGAACACGCGGTTTCATGGATTTAATTTAACCACGGATGGACACGGATTGACACGGATAAAATGTTTTGGCCGGAAACAGAGATTGCCGGTGGCACCGGTATGGGTTACGAATTGCGGCTGAAAGCAGGCCGGCATTCATTGGTCCCCGGCAAAACTGCAACTTGCCGCCGGGCCAAAGAAAGGGCATATTATGGCAGATGAAACTCCGAACCGATCTCGTGAAGCACGCCACTCCGGAGGAAGCGCTGAAGGAGGCGCTGGCGAACAATCACCGCTACAAGCCCGAGCCGCTTTTCTCCAAAACTGGGACTGGCAGTCTGTCGTCCGCCACAACCGAGGAGTGTGCGAAAGAGGTCGCGCGCAGCACGGAACGAATTCGGAAAGTTTTAAAGCCGTCGGCCAAGAATGGGAGCAAAAACGGACGTTAGAATCCGCCTTGGGAGAGACGCTGGATTATCTTCGCGCCTGCCACCGGCGTGCTCCGTTTCTTTTTTTCAATGGCAACACCTTCGCGGACATCGCCCGCACGTTTTCAGATTATCTTTTTGCCGAGTTGCCGCATGGCCGACGCCGGGAAGCCACTTCCGTGGTTGCACACTATGTTGCGGGTGTTTTGGATCGTGAACCCATGTCGCAAATTCTGGAATCACTTTGTGAATCAGCCAATTTCCAACCCGGCGACCGCGTGAAGACCTTGCGTGGTTCGACGCATGGCGTCATCAAGCAGATGCTTACCGATGGCCGCGTGGTCTGGCAGCCGGAGGGCACCCCATCCGAACTGACCGCGCTGCCGGAAAGTCTGCTGCGGGAGATGAAAGCATCCCGAAAATGATTTCCCGGAATCAGCGCGGCTGGTCCAGTTGTTGCAACACGGTGCAGAGCGCTACCAGCCGCGGTACGGGGACGCCTGCTCTCTGCGCCAGGCGCAGGGGTTCTAGAAACATGCCTTCCAGTTCCAGCGGCTGATGCCGCTCGAAATCAAGCAGCGTGGAGGCTTTGTAGGCAGCCATGATCCGTGTGCGTTCAATTTGTTTGTCGGCCTGCGATGCGGGAACGTTCAGGCCGAGCGCGTTGGCCGTGGCGATGACTTCCAGCATCAGTTCGCGCACCAGGTTTTCCCAGCGCGGATCCCCAAGCAGTTTGTCGGTGGTAAGAACCTGTTGAGGGTTGAGGGTTGAAGGTTGAGAGACCAAGGCTTCGTAGCCGGCGACGCCGGCGACGCCGAGGCCGTTGAAGGGAATGTTCCAGACCAGTTTTTCCCAGTGGGTGCAGGCCAGGTTATCGGTGACCTCGCACGGCACCTTGGCCCGACGCAGGAGGGCAGCGAGTTCGTGCGTCCGCGGTTGCGGCGACCGCTGAAATTCGCCGAGCACAACCTTTCCGTGCGCGAGGTGGTGGATGACTCCTGGTTCCAGCCGGTTGAGACAGACGAAACAGAGGCCGCCCAGGATTTGTTCCGCTGGAACCAAGCGGGCGAGCTGTTCCTCATTGCCCAGACCATTTTGCAGCGTGACCACGGCCGTGTGCGGACCCACGAGCGGCGGAAGCAATTTGGGGAACTGGTCGTTGGCGGTGGTCTTGAGCCCGATCAGGATCAGGTCGCAGATGCCGATTTCGTCCGGCGTCCGGGCGCATCCGGGCTGGACGTGAAAGTCACCTTCGACGCTGCGGACGGTCACGCCATTTTGCCGCACGACATCATAGTCCGAGCGGAGCAGGAAATGAACATCCAGCCCGGACTGGCAGAGCCGGGCGCCGTAATAACTTCCCACCGCTCCGCAGCCAACGACGGCGATTTTCATGGTTTCAAATCCGAATGCGGCAGGTTGGTCCGGACCGGTCCCACCATTTGTGCTGCAAGCTTAAACGCAAAAAGGCGCTCCGACGGGGTCGAAGCGCCTGGGATGAAAGGGGCGAATTACTTGCCGCCGAGGATCGCGTCCTTCGCGGCTTTGGCGACGCGGAACTTCACGACGCGCTTGGCCGGGATCTGGATGGTCTCGCCGGTCTTGGGGTTGCGGCCCAGGCGGGCGGCGCGGTTTTTCAGCACCAGCTTGCCGATGCCGGGCAGCGTGAAGGTGTCCTTTGCGTGCTTGTAGGCGAGGGCGGCAATGTTATCGAGAATTTCCACCGCTTGCTTCTTGGAAATTTCAGCCTTTTCAGCAATTGCGGCGGCGAGTTGGGATTTCGAGAGTGCGTTTGCCATATTCGGTGTCCTTGATGGTTGTTGTTTGCGGTTTTACAGTTTTGGTTAAAAAGTCATTCGACTGCGCTCGTATTAAGAATTTCAGCCGGGCGGTGCAAGCACAAAATGTAAAAAACATTGGCTTTTTTTCGACCAAGAGCCGGCTTGACTTCCCGGAACAATCTCACACCATCCGCGCGTGGCACTGTTTACGATTCAAAGCGAGTTCCGCTACGAAGTCGTCCGCAAAATTTTTGAGGGCGGCATGGGCATCGTTTATGAAGCCGAACAGCACGGCGCGCGTGACTTCGTAAAACGCGTGGCCATCAAGATCATCCGCTCCAATTACGCGAGCCAGAAGATGTTCATCGAGAATTTCATCGGCGAGGCCAAGCTCGTCGCCGATTTGATCCACACGAACATCGTCCAGACCTACCATCTCAGCGAGGCCAACGGCGTTTATTTCATCGCCATGGAATTGATCCGCGGCGTGAACCTGGAGCAATTCACCCGGCAACTGGCCGATAAAAAGCGCGTATTGCCGCGCGAACTCGCCGTGTTCATCACCAGCCGGGTGGCCCGCGGCCTGGCCTACGCCCACGCCAAAACCGACAAGGACGGCAAGCCGCTGGGCATCGTTCACCGCGATGTGAGCTTCAAAAACGTCATGATCGCCTTCGAAGGTGACGTGAAGCTGACCGATTTCGGCGTGGCCAAGGCGCGTGGCTTTTTGACCGACCAGGAGGGCGAAGTCATCGCCGGCAAGGCCGATTACATGAGTCCCGAGCAGGCCGATTTTCAAATCACCGACAAGCGTTCCGACCTTTTTTCCGTCGGCGTCGTGCTGGCGCACCTGTTGCTGGGGCGGAATTTGTTCAAAGGCGAGTCCGCCGAGGAATCGCGCAGCCGCATCCTGAACCAGCCGATTCCTGATTTTCGCGCGCTCGATCCGCGGATTGACGACAAGCTCAACGACATTTTGCATCACTGCTTCGCCCGGGACCTGGACCGCCGTTACGCGACCGCTGACCAGTTGATGTATGACCTGGAATATTACATCTACCACGACGGTTATGGCCCGACCAACGAGACGCTGGGCAAATTCATCCGCGAACTGTTCGGCCAGGTCGCGCCCCACCAGTCCGAGGAAACCCACGTCAAGACCATCATCCTCGAAGAGACCGCGCGGCTGAACGAACGCGCCAAGTAGATGAAACGCGCTGCCGCCCAGACCGTCAAAATCGGGCTGATCCAAACCGCATGTTTCCCTGACCCGGAAGCGAACTTGAAAAAGACGCTCGCCCTGGTTGAGCGAGCAGCCCGGCGCGGGGCGCAAATCATCTGCACCCAGGAACTCTTCCGCTCCCAATATTTTTGCCAGAGCGAGGACCACAAGAATTTCAAACTCGCCGAGAAAATCCCCGGTCCCAGCACCGACGCCTTCCAGAAACTGGCGGGGAAACACGAGGTCGTGGTCATCGCCTCGCTGTTCGAGAAACGCGCCGCAGGGGTTTACCATAACACCGCCGCGGTCATCGATGCAGACGGTTCGCTGCTGGGCAGCTACCGGAAGATGCACATTCCGGACGACCCGCTGTTCTACGAAAAATTTTATTTCACCCCCGGCGACCTCGGCTTCAAGGCGTGGTCCACGCGTTACGGCAAGATCGGCGTGTTGATCTGCTGGGACCAGTGGTATCCGGAAGCGGCGCGGCTGACGGCGTTGCAGGGAGCGCAAATCCTGTTTTATCCCACCGCCATCGGCTGGCATCCGAGCGAAAAGAAGAAATACGGCGAACGCCAGCACGATTCCTGGGAACTCATCCAGCGCAGCCATTCCATTGCCAATGGCTGCTACGTGGCCGTGGCCAATCGCATCGGGCACGAAAAAATCGCCGGGGTGAGCGGGGCCGGCATTGAATTCTGGGGCCAGAGCTTTGTGGTCGGCACGTCTGGCGAAATCCTGGCCAAAGCCTCGACAAACCAAGAGGAGATTTTGATCGTGTCGGTTGACCTTGCCAGCGTGGACACCGCCCGCACACACTGGCCTTTTCTGCGCGACCGCCGGATTGATGCCTACAGCGGTCTGACCAAGCGTTTGATTGACTGACACGGTTTCAAATCCCCTTGCCTGGATCACTGGCGCGAACGGACTGATTGGAAATTATCTCGTCCAGCGCGCGCCGAAATCCGCCCCGCACTGGCGCGTGCGCCATTTGACGCGCGAGCAGCTGGACCTGCTTGATTTCGAGGCTGTCCGCCGCGAGTTCCAGAAGGATCAACCGCAACTTGTGATTCATTGTGCCGCGGTCAGTACCCTCGCCGGGGCGCAGGCGGACCCCGGACTTGCCCGGCGGGTGAATGTCGAGGTCACCCAATTGCTCGCGGAACTGGCAGCAGGTGGCAAGTTCATCTTTTTTTCAACGGACCTGGTTTTCGACGGGCGTCAGGGCAATTACGTCGAGACCGATGCTCCCAATCCATTACATTTCTACGGCGAGACAAAAGCCGCCGCCGAGCAGGTGGTTTTGAAGAATCCCGGACATACCGTCGTTCGCCTGTCCATCAACGGCGGCATTTCGCGACCGGGCAATCGGGGCTTCAACGAGCAGTTGCGGCAGGCCTGGAAGTCAGGCGGGACGATGAAATTGTTCACCGACGAATTTCGTTCGCCCCTGCCGGCGATCGAGACCGCGCGGGCGGTCTGGGAACTGGCGGAAAAGAATTGCCGCGGACTTTTCCACGTGGCCGGGGCGGAAAAGCTTTCGCGCTGGCAGATCGGCCAGTTGCTGGCCGGCCGTCATCCGGAGTTGAAGGCAAACCTTGAACCCGGTTCGGCCAGGGATTTTGCCGGCCCGCCACGGGCCTTGAATACCTCGTTGAACATCGCCAAAGTCCAAAAGGTTTTGTCCATGCCGCTGCCCGGCCTGGCCGAATGGCTGGCGGCAAATCCAAATGAGCCGTTTTGAACGGGGTAGGGCTCGCACTCCTGTGCGAGCCGTTCAGTTGGTCGTCGCGATTGCGGCGCGCAGGGGACTTGCGCGCCCTACCATTGAGATTCACTTCGCCTTCAGCTCCAGGACGGTGATGGAGTAGGGCGGGAATTCGCGGGTGAATTCCGTTCCCAGCCCGTCGACTTTTTCCGAGACGGGAACAATTTTGGCCGGTTCCTGGATCGAATTGGTTTCGTCAGGGCGGTTCGTCATCAACACGATCGCGGTTCCTCCGGCTTCGATGGAGGAAACCCCGCTGATTTGAATTTTCACCGGCTGCGCCGTGGCCTGGCTGTTGACGACTTTCAGGTAGATCATGCCCGACTGGCTGTCTCGGGTGGCGTCGAAGAAGATTTTACGGACCTGTTGCTCGGGCGGAAGCGGCTGGTCCACGCCGTTGACGCGGCGCGCGGCTGGTTGTCGCGAGATGGTCGGGATGTTTTGTGAATCGGTGGCGAGAACGGTGTCGCCATGATGCGTGCTGAACATTTTCTGCGCATAATAGGCGGGCGAACCGTAACTCTTGAGCGTGTCGTAGCCGATCAAATCGGTCCGCCATTGCATGCCGCCGGGATTCACGTTGACGAAGAGCGGGGCGTAACTGGACATGAGGACGAGGTCGGAATTGCGTTCCAGGCCGGTCATCCACGCGGCGTCGCCGAGCGCGCCCCCCATGTTGGGTGTGGGCGAACCGGCACGGGTTGCCCATTCACCGACGAAGATTTTGGTCTTATTGGTCCGGCTCCGGCTGTCGTAATCGAGCGCGTGGGCCTCCATTTCCATCTGCGAGCGATAATAATGCTCGTCAACCAAATCCGGTTCACGGCTGGTGACCGGGGTGGTGGCGATGATTTGGAGGTTGGGAAATTTTGACTTGATGGCATCGAAGAACTGGGCAAAGCGATCATTGTAGCTGCCGGAACGATCAAACCAGTCTTCATTGCCAATTTCGACGTATGTGATCGGGAACGGCGTGGGATGTCCATCCCGGGCGCGTCGCGCACCCCAGGTGGTGTTCGTGTTGCCGGCCACATATTCAATTTCGTCAAGCGCATCCTGCACATAAGGCGCCAGGTCCGGTCCCGGCCTGATGTGTTGCTGGTGCATGGAATAACCGGCGTAAACGGCCAGCAGCGGCTGCATCTGCAGGTCCTCGCACCATTCGAGAAATTCGAGCAGGCCGAGTCCGTCCGTGGACCAGTAACCCCAGCCATCGTTCCGATGGCCGGGCCGCTGGGAAATATCGCCGATGGTTTTCTTCCAGTTGAAACGGGTCTCGATCGTGTTGCCTTCCAGGTAATTGCCGCCGGGGAAGCGCAGGAACGCCGGATGCATGTCGGCCAGCAATTGCATGAGGTCGGGACGGTTGCCGTTTGCGCGATGGTTGAAGGTCGGCGGGAACAGCGAGACCTGGCTGAACCAGATCGTGCCGCGTTTGGCGGTGGAGATGACCAGCTGGTTGTCCTTCGTTGGCGCGATTTCGTCGGTCTTCAATGTTATTTCATACTTCTGCCATTTTTTTGTAATCTTGGGTATCTGGCCGCTGGCCAGGACAATTCCTTTGTTCGTATTGATGATGGCGACAGTCAGCGGGCCGCTGAAACTTTTGCCCTTCGCATAAAATGACGCGCGATAAGTGGTGTCCTCCCGGACGGGGATGCCCCAGTAACCGTCATTGGCGATACCCACCGGCGAATTACCCGAGGCCTTGCTCGCGTCCAGTTTCAGGCTGACGTTCAGCGCGTCGTTGAGCGGCTGGTTGGTATCGAGTGAAATCATCCCGTTGCCCACGACGTTCCAAAACACCGCGTTGGTCGGGTTCGCCTTGAAGGTGCGGTTGCGGACCAGCTCGCCGTAAAGCCCGCCTTCGTAGGAATAATTGATTTCCTCCGTCATTAATCCGTAAAGCATCGGGCTGACTTTCGCGACGACCTGGTCGGCCTTGATTTGCAGGGTCGGAATGGGGTTGCTTGGTTGGGCCTGGGCCAGGATTGCCGCGGCGCTGAGCGCGGCCAGCAGCAGACTGAGGCGGGTGAACAGGTTGATTCGGGACAAACGATTCGTGTGCATGGAGCCAAGCTGATTTTTTTGGCGGCATAAGTCCATACCGATTTCCGGGAGGCTGTGGAAAAGAAAGCTTTTTGCCCGGCGGTCTTGCTGGTTAATTCCCATCCGTGACCTCATCCGCCAATCGGACTTACCGTGGCCGGCTCGCGCCGTCGCCGACGGGACTGTTGCATCTCGGCCATGCGCGGACGTTTTGGGTGGCGCAGGAACGGGCCCGGGCGAACGGCGGCGCGCTGGTTTTGCGCAATGAGGACATTGATTCCACGCGTTTCAAGCTGGAGTTCGTGCCGCAAATGATCGAAGACCTGCGCTGGTTTGGCTTGGAATGGCAGGAAGGGCCGGATTGCGGCGGGCCTTATGGGCCTTATTCGCAAAGCGAACGGATTCACCTTTACCGCGCCGCGCTGGAAAAACTCCGGGCGGGCGGATCTATTTATCCCTGCACCTGCTCGCGCAAGGACATTCGCGATGCCGCGCGCGCGCCGCACGCCGAAGAGGACGAGGTGATTTATCCGGGGACGTGCCGCAACAAAATTCTCTCAACCCTCAACCTTCAGCCCTCAGCCCGTTTCAACTGGCGTTTCCGCGTGCCCGACGGCGAAACTATTTCCTTTCTGGACGGCAATTGCGGGGGACAGCAATTCGTCGCCGGCAGGGATTTTGGTGATTTCGTGGTCTGGCGGCACGACGACATTCCTGCGTATCAACTCGTCTGTGCCGTGGATGACGCGGCGATGGACATCACCGAGGTCGTGCGCGGGGCGGATTTGCTTCTCAGCACCGCCCGGCAGATCCTGCTTTACCGCGCCCTGGGGCTGACGCCGCCGCAGTTTTTTCATTGTCCGCTGATGTTGGACGAGCATGGCCGGCGCCTGGCCAAACGGCACGAGGCCCTGGCCCTCCGAACCCTGCGCGCGCAGGGGAAATCCCCGGTTTCACTGCGCCAGGCTTGGCGTCCGGCGGCAACGGGTGGCGGGCAGTGACCATGGACAAAAATTGGCAACTTTTTCCCCAAAAAATGCTTGTGAAATATTTCACGATTCGGCAGTCTATCCCGTCTCAGGTTCACAATCGCCTTTCCCAACGAAAGGGTGTGTGTTCCTTGGGGTTAAGCTGTTTATTTGAAAGTGAAATCATTCGGCGTCATCACTCTGGCCTGCGTGTTTTTTGCCGCGATTTGTGCGGTCACGCTGCACGCCCAATCGTCGGGTTCCCCGGCGCCCGCCGCGGTCGGGGTAACGGCCACGCCGGCCGCTGACGTTCCGGAGGCTTCGGCCAAACCCATCGTTTCGCAATCCGCGCTCACCTTGTTCCACCTCGGACCGTTGCCGGTGACCAATTCGATGATCTGCACCTGGATTGCGGCGGCGTTGATTTTTCTCATCGTGCGGCTGACGACCTGGAAGGTCAAAGAATTGCCGACGGCCGGGCAAAATATCATGGAAGCGCTGATTGAAGGCTGGGAAAGTCTGATGGGCAACGTGCTCGAACCCAAGGTCACCCGCTGGGTATTTCCCATGGCGACGACATTTTTCATTTTCATCCTGATTTCAAATTTGATGGATTTATTGCCGGGGGTCGGCAGCATCGGCATGGGGTATCCGGACAAGACCAGTGCGCTGCCGTTTGCGGTGGAACACGTCGAAATGCCGTTCTTCCGCCCGCCCACGACGGATGCGAACCTGACCGTGGTGATGGCGGGGATCTTTTTTGTGATGAGCCTGTTCTGGGCGGTGCGCTACAACGGACCGTGGGGTCTGGTGAAACATATTTTCGGCGTGAAGGTGGCGACCAACAAGTGGGCTTACGTGCCTCTGTTCTTGTTGTTCATTTTCATCGGGATCATGGAATCCTTTTCGGTTTTGTTCATCCGTCCGGTGGCGCTGGCCTTGCGGCTTTACGGCAACATTTTCGGCGGCGAAACGATGCTCACGATGGCGATGACGCAGAAGTCGTTCTTTTTGGCCGTGCTGCTGGCGTTGCCGGGTTATTTTTTTGAACTGGTCGTCTGTGTCTTGCAGGCGTTTGTCTTTGCCATGCTGTCCGTGGCGTTCGTCGGCACGCTCTGCACCCACATGGACGAGGAAGGCGCTCATTGACGATATTTGAATTAATCGCCGGACCGGCCTGGGGGCGGACGGCAGTGATAAACTGAAACCAAAACGAAGGAAAAGCATATGATGCTCGCAGAAGCGACAGGATTGACGGGTAATGTTCACATCGGTCTGGCCTTTGGCGGCGCGGCCATCGGCATCGGCATCGCCGCCGCCGGCGCGGTCGTGGCCATCGGCCGCAACCCCAACACGTTCGGCAAGGTCTTCACGACGATGTTGATCGGCATGGCGCTCGCCGAAGGTTTGGCGATTCTCGCCTGGATCGTCATCAAATAACGAGGTTATGATCGAAGTGCTTGGCATCCAGTGGGTCAAGTTGGTGGCGCAGTTCATCAACTTTTCCATCGTGCTGTTCGTGCTTTGGAAATGGGCCTACAAGCCGGTTTTCAACATGTTGGAGATGCGCCGGGAAAAAATCGCCGAGGGCATGGCCAACGCGGACCAGATCAAGCTTGAACTCGCCAAGACCGAGGTGGATCGCAAGGCCATTCTGGCCCAGGCCGGCGACCAGGCGAACAAGATGATCGAGGAGGCGCGGCTGGCCGCCTTGCGGGTGCGCGAGGTGGAAACCCAGAAGGCCATTTCCGCCGCGGAGCAGATCCTGATCAAGGCGCGCGAAGCCGCCGCCCAGGACCGGGACAAGATGCTGCGGGAATTGAAACGCGAGGTCGGACGGCTGGTGGTGCAAACCACAACGACCGTCACCGGCAAAATTCTGACGCCGCAAGACCAGCGCCGGCTCGCCGAGGAAACGGAAAAACAACTGGCATCATCATAATCGGCAGGGCTGACCTGCGGGTCGGCCGGACGCGCGGCAGCGCATCCCTGCCAGAAATCAGGAATGAAAATTTCCAAATCGGCGCAACGCACCGCCCGGCAACTGTTCCGCAGCTGCCAGGTGGACGGCTGGCTGGACGCAGGCCGCGTCCGCCAGGCGTTTGCGCTGGTGCTCGCCGAAAAGCCGCACCGCTACTTCGAGATTTTGTCGCGCCTGCACCGGCTGGTGAAGCTGGACGTGGAACGCCATACCGCGCGCGTCGAAAGCGCGGCGCCGCTGCCCGCCGATTTGCAAACGGATGTGTCGGACCGGATCAAAAAAAAATACGGCGCGGGCGTGGACATATCGTTCAGCGAGAATCCGTCGCTGCTGGGCGGCCTCCGCATCAAGATTGGCAGCGACCTCTACGACGGGAGCATTCGGACCCGGTTGGAACATTTGGAACAGAGTTTTGATCAGAATTTATGAAGAGTTTATTGCAGGATATAGAAGCCCAGATCGCGGGGGCCAAGGCCGCGATGGCCAGGCAAAATGTCGGCGTTGTCCGCGAAATTGGCGACGGGGTGGCGAAAATCGAGGGCCTGACGGATGCCATGCTCAACGAGATGCTCGACTTTGGCAACGGCATCACCGGCATCGCGCTCAACCTCGAGGAAACCGAGGTTGGCGCGATCATTCTCGGCGATTACACGAAGATCAAGGAAGGCGGCGAAGTCCGCACGACCGGCAAGCTGCTGCAGGTGCCCGTCGGCAAAGGGTTGCTCGGTCGCGTGGTCAATGTGCTCGGCCAGCCGCTGGACGGCAAGGGGGCGATCAAGGAAACTGCGTTTTATCCGGTGGAAAAAATCGCGCCGGGCATCGTCAAACGCCGGCCGGTCAGCCAGCCGGTGCAGACCGGCATCATGGCCATTGACGCGATGATCCCCATCGGCCGCGGCCAGCGCGAATTGATCATCGGGGACCGTTCCACGGGCAAAACCACCATCGGCGTGGACACGATGATCAATCAGGCGCGCATCAACAAGGCCGCCGTAGCCGCCGGCGACAAGGACACCCGTCCGATTTACAACATTTATGTCGCCATTGGCCAGAAGCAGTCGAACATCGCGCGCGTCATCGGGGTTTTGGAGGAAGCCGGGGCGATGCCGTACACGATTGTGGTCGTGGCGGCCGCGTCGGATTCGGCGACGAATCAATACCTGGCGCCGTTCGCCGGCGCGGCGATTGGCGAATGGTTCATGGACAACGGCATGGACGCGCTGATCATTTTCGATGATTTGTCCAAGCATGCCGTGGCCTACCGCCAGGTTTCGCTCGTGCTCAAGCGTCCGTCCGGCCGCGAAGCTTACCCTGGCGACGTGTTTTATCTGCACAGCCGCCTGCTCGAACGCAGCGCCCGGGTTTCTGAAAAATACGGCAACGGCTCGCTTACGGCCCTGCCGATCATCGAGACGCAGGCCGGCGACGTTTCGGCGTACATTCCGACGAATGTGATTTCGATCACCGACGGACAGATTTATCTGGAAACGGATTTGTTTTATCAAGGAGTGCGCCCGGCAATTTCCGTCGGCTTGTCGGTGAGCCGCGTCGGCTCGGCGGCGCAAATCAAGGCGATGAAACAAGTGGCGGGCCGGATCAAGGGCGACCTGGCCCAGTTCCGCGAACTGGCGGCCTTCGCCCAGTTTGGTTCCGACCTCGACGTCAAGACCCAGGGCATTCTCGAACGCGGCAAGCGCATCATCGAGATTTTCAAACAGCAGCAATACGATCCGATTTCCGTCGAGGTGCAGGCGGCGGTGCTTTGGACGGCCCAAAATAATTATTTCGACGATGTGCCGGTGGAAAAAGTGAAGGACTTCCAGCAGAAGCTCTCACAATTCCTGCATACGCGAAAGCCGGAATTGCTGGCCCGGATTCTGAAGGAGAAAGCCTTCAGCGATGGCATCGCCGCGGACATGAAGGCGGCGGTGACCGAATTCAAACAATCGTATCGCTAGTCCATGCCCAGCACGCGCGACATACGCCGACGCATCAAGTCGGTCCGGAACACCGCTCAAATCACCAAGGCGATGCAGATGGTGGCGGCGGCCAAGATGCGGCGGGCGCAGCAGGCCGCGCTGGCGGGCCGGCCGTACGCGACGTTGATGAATGAAGTGCTGGCGGAGGCCGCGGCGCGCATGACGGGCTTCACCCATCCGTTTTTGGAGGCCCGGCCGGTGAGACAGCGGGCCGTTATTCTGGTCAGCACGGACCGCGGATTGTGCGGCGCGCTCAACAGCAATTTGTTGCGCGAAACGGCGAAATTTGACAGGGCCACGACGACGTACATCACCGCCGGACGCAAGGCGTCGCAGTTTGTCGCGCGCACCAAACGCCCGCTCGCCGCGGAATTCACCTACAAGGACACGCCGCTGTTTGCCGAGGCGCGGGCGATTTCCAGATTTGCGCAGGACTTGTTCCTCAAACGCGAGGTGGATGCGGTGGATATTTTGTTCACGAACTTCATCTCGACGCTGGATCAGCGGCCGCTGTCCGCGCCGTTTTTGCCGGTGGAAAAAATCCGGACGGTCACGGCCGGTATTCATGGTCATTCCGACTCAAAGGATCTGGCGGGCGGCGCGAATGTGCCGTTCTTTTTTGAGCCGGATGAGGAGACCGTGCTGGGGGCCATGCTCCCGCACAGCTTGAATTTCCGGGTTTATCAGATTTTGCTGGAAGCGAAGGCCAGCGAGCACAGCGCCCGCATGGTCGCAATGAAAAACGCGACGGACAACGCGCATCAGCTCATCAAGGATCTGACGCTCGAATACAACAAATTGCGCCAGTCGAACATCACGAAGGAACTCCTGGAAATTGCCAGCGCCCAGATGGCGGTGGGTTAATGTTATTTACTTATGAACAAAGGTAAAATCGTTCAAATCATCGGCCCGGTCGTGGACGTGGATTTTCCCGGCCCGCTGCCCGCCATTTACAACGCGCTGACGGTTGAATACGACCTGCCCGGCGGCAGCAAAACCAAATTGACGCTCGAAGTGCAGCAGCATCTCGGCGATAACTGGGTGCGCACCGTCGCCATGTCCACCACCGAGGGACTCAAGCGCGGCTATGAAGTCACGGACACCGGCGCGGCAATTTGCATGCCCGTGGGCGAGGCCGTGATGGGCCGCGTCTTCAATGTGACCGGCAATCCCGTGGATGAGCAGGGCCCGGTGAAGGCCGATAAATACCTGCCGATCCACCGCGCGGCGCCCGCGCTCGTGGACCAATCCACCAGCCCGCAGATTTTGACCACCGGCATCAAGGTCATCGACCTCATCTGCCCGTTTTTGAAGGGCGGCAAGGTCGGCGCCTTTGGCGGCGCCGGCGTCGGCAAGACCGTCGTCATCATGGAATTGATCAACAACATCGCGAAACTGCACGGCGGCATCTCGATGTTCGCGGGCGTCGGCGAACGCACGCGCGAAGGCAACGACCTTTACAACGAAATGATCGAGGCTGGCGTCATCAAGGTGGAAAAGGACGAAAAAGGACATCCGCGAACCGGTGAAAACGGCCTCCCCATTATCAAGCCCGGATCGAAAATCGGCCTGGTCTATGGCCAGATGAACGAGCCGCCGGGCGCGCGCCTGCGCGTGGCGCTGTCCGCGCTCGCCGTCACCGAATATTTTCGCGATGAAAAAAACCAGGACGTGCTCCTGTTTGTGGACAACATTTTCCGCTTCTCGCAGGCCGGTTCGGAAGTGTCCGCCCTCCTGGGCCGTACGCCCAGCGCGGTCGGCTATCAACCGACTCTCGCCGCTGAAATGGGCGACCTGCAGGAACGCATCACCTCGACGAAAAAGGGTTCCATCACTTCGTTCCAGGCGGTGTATGTGCCGGCGGACGATTTGACCGACCCCGCCCCCGCGACCACGTTCGCGCACCTGGACGCCACCATCGTGCTGGAACGTTCCATCGCGGAACTGGGCATTTTCCCGGCGGTGGATCCGCTCGCCTCAAACTCCCGCGCGCTCGCGCCGGAAATTGTGGGGAAGGAACACTACGATGTGGCGCGCGGGGTGCAGAAGGTTTTGCAGCGCTACAAGGATTTGCAGGATATCATCTCGATTCTCGGCATGGACGAACTTTCTCCCGAGGACAAGCTGGCCGTGTTCCGCGCCCGCAAAATCCAGCGGTTCCTGAGCCAGCCGTTCACCGTGGCCCAGGTTTTTACCGGACGCGAAGGCAAACAGGTGCCCGTGGCCGAAACCGTGCGCGGCTTCAAGGAAATTCTGGAAGGCAAGCACGACGAGGTGTCCGAACAGAATTTTTACATGAAGGGCGGCATCGATGAGGTGGAGAAAGGCTGACGGATTAGTTCCACGCCTTCCGTGAAGCGGTTGAGGCGTGAATCATGATGCGATAAACGTGAATTAACAATGGCCTACTCGCTCAAACTGGAAATTGTCACGCCGGAGGCGAAAGTCTTCTCCGACGATGTGGACATGGTTACCTTGACCGGTTCCGAAGGCGAAATGGGTATTCTGCCGAACCACATGCCGTTGATGGCGCAACTGTGCGCGGGCGAAATCATCGCGCGCAAGGGTGACGAGACATTTTTCCTGGCCGTGGGCGACGGGTTTGTCCAGATCACCGGCGAACGCGTGGCCATCCTCACCGACATGGCCATCAGCGCCGACAACATTGACGAGGCCCAGTGCCAGGAGGCAGTGCGTCGCGCCGAGGCACGGTTGGCCGAGAAAATGAGCGACGAGGAAGCGGCGCTTGTCCAGGCCGCGCTCATCCACGCCGCCACCCAGCTCAAGGTCAAACGCCAGCGCCGGAAGTAGATTTCAACTCCGTTTGGAGTAAGATCTTTGTCGTTCAGGCGAATTGTTTTCCGCAAGCTCCAGCGGGGCGGCATCTCCGTGTTGCTCTAACGGGGCTATTGCATTTGGGGAGATGGCGTGGCTGTGGAGATTTCATCCCTGATGGGGTTAAAACGGTGTGGTTTTGCCCGCCGCATTCAATAAAGCCCCAGCTTTGTCAGGATTTCCTTGGAGATGTTCCGGGCTGTCATCCCCGGATACGCTTCTGTCTTCGGCGGATTTTTCTCGTCGTAATTGACGATGAACAGATACTCGCCATGAGGCCCGTCAAGGTGACCAACAAACCAGCCCAACGCATTTGTCCCCAGGACATGCGACCCGGTCTTGCCCGAAAGGACGGTGCCCAACGGGGAGGTCTCCAGGTACAGGATTTTCCGGGTGAGTTCACTGGCGTGACGGGATACCGGAAGCTCCCCGCGCCACAGTTTTTTCAAAAACCGTATTTGCTCATCTGGGGAAATTTTCAAACTGGAACCGAGCCAGAAGTTTGTCAGCCCGCCCGAAATGTCCTCGTTACCGTAATTGAACCGGGCCAGATAATCCTCGATGGAGCTGGGCCCCAATTGCGGGGTGATGCGTTGTGAATACCAGACGACCGAGTTCCTGATCCAGTCAGCCGCCGCAATATCACGGTTCCATAGCGGGTTTTCCCGGTCCACGCCATCCCACTTGTAGGTCATGGTTTCATCCTTGAGAAGACCCTTGTCAAAGGCCATAAGCGCCAGGGCGATTTTGAACGTGGAACAGGGTGAAACCTGGAGAGCGCAACGCGTGGCGTTATACCGCTGGACCATTTTGCCGGCTTTGAGATCGTACAGCAAAAAACAGCCGTCCTTGCCCTGAAAAAATGGCGCAAAGTCCGTCTCTGCTGCTGTCAGCCGGAACGGCAGCCATAGGGTAACGGCTAGAAAACAAAAAATTGCCGGTTTCACTTTATTGAACACCCGGTGATCCGCGCGGAACATCCGGACCTTAGCTCTCGATCACGCTGATTTCCACCGGCTCGACGTTCACGCCCTGTTTCTCCAGCCATTTGATGGCGGCGTTCACCTCGTTGCGCGGGCCGTCGAGCTCCAGGCACACGATGCCGATTTCATCCGTCACGCTGGCCTGCCGGATGTTGGTGACCACCTTGAATTTGTGGCCGACCTCCCAGATGAACGGCTTCTTGATGAGCTTGGGCGGATACATCAGCCACAGGCGCTGTTGCGACGGCGAATGCGGCGTGCTGTGCAGGGGTTTCTTTAATGCTTTGGCCATAACAATTATAAACAATTAAAAATTAGAAATTAAAAATGAAAGAACAAATGGTGACCAGTGAAAGTTACTGCCCGCCATTTTTAATTTTGCATTTTTCATTTTGAATTGGCTCTAGCCGCCCGCGATGGCGGGGATGATACTGATTTCGTCGCCGTCCTTCAGCGGCGTTTCCCGGTTTTTCAGGAAGCGGATGTCCTCCTCGTTCACATAGACGTTCACAAAGCGGCGCACCTCGCCCTTTTCATCCACTAGCCGTTCCTGGATGCCGGGGAAGCGGGTCTGCAATTCGACAATCGCCTCGCCGATGGTGGCGGCGTTGACTTCGATCAGCTCCTCGTTGTTGGTCAGCTTGCGGAGCGGGGTTGGGATCCGTACTTTTTTTGGCATAAATTTAATTCATTTCCGGTAGGGCCGACCAGCCGGTCGGCTATGACGCGCACCGCACGTCCCCTACCTTTTTAAACATTCACTTTTTCTTCCTGCGCCAGCAGGGCTTCGAATTCGCGCAGGCTGGGCTTGATTTCCCGCGGCTTGCCGACGTAACCGTCCACTGCGTCGAGCGTTTTCAAGCCGTTTCCGGTGACGCAAAGGACCGCGGAATCATCCCGCGGAATTTTGCCCGCGGCAATGAGTTTCTTCGCCACGCCCACCGTCACGCCGCCGGCCGTCTCGGCAAAAATGCCTTCCGTCTCCGCCAGCAGCTTGATGGCGTCGCGGATTTCGTCGTCGGTCACGTCGTCTGCCGCCGCGCCGGTTTCCTTCATCACCTTGAGCGCGTAAAAACCATCGGCCGGTGTGCCGATGGCCAGCGACTTGGCAATCGTGTCCGGCTTGACGGGCTTGAAGAAATCCAGGCCCGCCTTGTGCGCGGTGGAAATGGGCGAACAACCGGTCGCCTGCGCGCCGTGAATGGCCGTTTCGCTTTCCGAGACGAGGCCGAGCTTCACCAGTTCCTGGTAACCCTTTTGGATTTTAGTCAGCAATGAGCCGGAGGCCATTGGCACGACGGTGTGCCGGGGCAGGTGCCAGCCCAGTTGCTCGACAATTTCATACGCCATGCTCTTGGAACCTTCGGCGTAATACGGCCGCATGTTCACGTTCACAAACGCCCAGCCAAATTTGCCCGCGATCTCGGCGCACAGGCGGTTCACCTCGTCGTAATGGCCCTTGATGGCGATGACGTGCGCGCCGTAAACCAGCGAGTTGATGATCTTGCCGTGTTCGAGATCTGATGGGATAAAAACGTAAGCCTTCAACCCGGCGGCCGCGGCGTTGGCGGCAACGGAATTGGCCAGGTTGCCGGTCGAGGCGCAGGCAACCGTGTCGAAGCCCAGCTCGCGTGCCCGGCTCAACGCCACACTCACCACACGGTCCTTGAACGAGAGGGTGGGGTAGTTGACCGTGTCGTTTTTGATCCACAATTCGCGGATGCCAAGTTTCCTGGCGAGCCGGTCGGCTTTGACGAGCGGCGTGAAGCCGACCTGCAGGCCAACCGTCGGATCCTTCGCCACCGGCAGCAGTTCGCGATAACGCCACATGGATTTTGGACGCGATTGGATGGCCGCCTTGGTCATCGACTTCTTGATATGGTCATAATCATAAACCACTTCCAGCGGGCCGAAGTCGAATTCGCATACGTGTGTCGCGGTGAGCGGATATTCCCGTCCACACTCGCGACACTTGAGCGCCTTCATGAAACCATCGTGTTCTTTCATAAAATTCTCTCTCTTTACTCCGTAGCAGCCAACCTCAGTCGGCCCATTATTTATAGTTAGAGCGGACTGACGTCCGCTGCTACGAACGAATTGAGGCATACAAAAAGCCCCAACTCAGGATGAGAAGGGGCCGACAAAACTGGTGCTCTCTTCTCATTTTCCCCCGACAACTCTGTCAGGGCTGGATTTGGCACCTGGTCGTTGAAGTTGCACTTCAACCGGTTGCCGTGGCGTCATCGGGCCAGTCCCTCAGCCACTCGTTATGAGTCCGTTGTATCAACGGATGCGGATACAATGATTCAATGCTTAAATCCTGTCAACTGATTATTCAATGCAGAAAAACTATTGACCAAATCGCCATCCGGTCTTATAAAAGCACTGTAGTCGGACAAATGGTTAAAATAGAAGTTAGTGGCACAACGCCAATCTCGGTTCCTCACCAATTAGTTGTGCCACAAGTGGAATAGTGTGCTTTATATTGTGGTTTTTTCTTTACTTTAACCGGCAATTTTGGTTGCCTAACGCAAACATTAATCATGTATCTCAAGAATTTAACGCTTTTGGGGTTTAAATCCTTTGCGGACAAGACCGCACTCAATTTTCAACCTGGTGTCACCGCCATCGTCGGCCCCAATGGCTGCGGCAAATCCAATGTTTCGGACGCCATCCGCTGGGTGCTCGGCGAGCAATCGGCCAAGGCCTTGCGCGGCGGCGAAATGGCGGACGTCATTTTCACCGGCACCGATGGACGCAAGCCGATGGGCATGGCCGAAGTATCGCTGACGTTGGGTGACATGGACGAGGAGCATCTGCGGGCATCCGGCGTCGAGGTGGCCTACAACGAGGTCACCGTCACGCGCCGGATTTTTCGCGACGGCAACAGCGAGTATTTCATCAACCGCACCTCGTGCCGGCTCAAGGACATCCAGCAACTGTTCATGGGCACGGGCGTGGGCCGCACCAGTTACAGCATCCTGGCGCAGGGCCACATCACCCAAATCCTTTCGAGCAAGCCCGAGGATCGCCGGATGATTTTCGAGGAGGCCGCCGGCATCACCAAATACAAGAGCCAGAAACGGGAGGCGCTCCGCAAACTCGAATACACCGACCAGAACCTGTTGCGCATCGCCGATCTCATCCGCGAAGTGAAGCGGCAGATCGGGTCGCTCCAGCGCCAGGCCGGCAAGGCCCGCCGCTACAAACAAATTTCCCAGGAACTGCAACACCTCGACACCCAGCTCGCGCGTCATCAATTCGACGTGCTGCAGGCGGAGATCACCGAAAAGCAGGCCGCCACCGAAAAATTGCGTGACGACATTGAAGCGGGTTCCGCCGAGGTGCTGCGTTGCGAGGATGAGATCAAGCAACTGCGCGAGCGGCTTTCCGAACTCGAACATGAAGTGGCTGGAAAACAACAGCAGGGTCTGGAATTAAAGGGCGAAGCGGACCGGCACGAAAGCCGGATCCAATTCAACGAGGAACGGTTGCGCGAGCTGGCGTCGCAAAACGCCAAGGCGTTGGCGGACATCACCCAGGCCGAGGAGCGTTGCCATGCCGCATCCGGCGAATTGAAGTCGGTGCTGGAGCGGTTGACTGCCTCGGAAAATGCGCTCCTGCAACATCGCGTGACGCTGGAGCAAAAACAGTGGGCCTTGAAGACGGTCGAAGATGATTTGCGCCAGCGCCAGGAGGCCTTGCGCCAGGCGCAGGCCGGGGCGTTTACCGCGGCGCAGGATTTGTCGCAAACCCGCAACGAGCTTACCACGCTCGATCTGCAGAAGCAGGGCAACAGCATCCGGCTCGAAAAACTTTCCGCTGAAAAACTGCAACTCGAGGAGGAACGCATCCGGCTCGAAGCACGCCTGCAGGAATTTACCGCCAGCGTGGAGGTGGAAAAACTGAACGCGCAGACCAAGCGCGGCTCGGTCGAACAGCGGCACAACCGGTTGCGCGAGCTCCAGGTGGAATTGCAGGCCTCGGCGGCCGAGCAGGACCAGTTTTTACAGGCGCAGGCCGAGAAACGTTCACGCCTGAACGTGCTGGAGCAGCTCGAAGGGTCGCACGAGGGTTTCAGCGCGGGCACCCAGGCCGCCCTGCGCCAGTCGCGCACGGTCATCGGCTCGCTGGCCGACCGCATCCGCGTTCCCGACCAGTACGTCGTCGCGGTGGAAAACGCGCTCGGACATCACCTGCAACTGGTCCTGACCGAGCAGCCGGAATCCGCGCAGGAAATCCTCGCCGACCTCACCGCGAACAAATCCGGTCGCGCCAGCGTCGCCGCGCTGTCCCTCGAATACACCAACGACAAGCAATTGTTTTTTGAGGGCGAAATGGCGCCGGGCAGCGGTCTCGATGTGATTCAAAACGGCTTGCAAAACGGGCAGGTCATTCATGCCTTGGCCGTGGTTCAGGGCGAGCCTTCGGTGGAAAAACTCCTGAAGGCGCTGTTGGGCCGCACCTTCATCGCCTCTGACCTGGCCACCGCCACGGCCCAGATCCAAAACGGCCACGCCGGTTGTGATTTTGTCACCTTGACCGGCGATCTGCTGAGCCGGCATGGCATTTACACCGGCGGTTATTTGAACGGCAATGGCAATCCCAAAGGGCCGGCCTCGATTCTGGGACGCAAAAACCAGATCTCCGAATTGCACGGGGAACTGACGGAAGTCCAGCTTCGCGTGGCCGAGATGAGCCGCAAACGCGGCGCATTGTTGGGCGAGCAGACGGAATTGCAGGCGAGCCTGCAACAGGCGCAGACGGAATTGCGCGAGCAGGAGGTCGCCATCGCCACGCGCGAAGGCGAGTTTAATGCGCTGCAGAATTCCAACCGGCTGCTGCACCAGAAGATTGAGACGGTCATTTTTGAAATCCAGAGCCTGGCAGCGCAGGAGCAGGAAGGCGCGCAAAAGCGCGGCGGGCTGACGGTCCAGTTGAACGAACTGGAGACGCGTGAACGTGCCGGGCAGGAAAAGGTCGTTGCGCTCACGGCGGAACTGGAAAGTTTGCGCCAGCAGCGCGACGCGGCGAACACCGCGCTCACCGAGAGCAAGGTCGCGCTCGCGGCGGAAGAACAGATGTTGGCGTCGTTCCGCCAGCAGCAGCAATCGCTCGAGCAACGAATTCGCGAGCTGACCCAGGCGGTCGAACAGCGGCGCAGTGAAGTTTCATCCTTTATCGGCCGCAAGGAGCAGGCGGAGTCGGAAATCCAGGATTCCCGCGGCCAGATTGAGCGGCTGCAGCATGAGCGCGAGCAGGTGGGCGCGCAAACCGCCGAATTGCTGGCGCGGAAGCAGGCGCAGGAGAGCGACGTGACCACGCGCGAGGAACAGTTGCGCGAGCAACGGCGGCAATTGACCCAGTTGCAGGAACAGCGCGGCGCCTTGGACGTTGAACTGGCACAGAAGAGCATGTCCGTCCAAAACCTGCGCGAACGGATCCAGCAGAAATATCACGTCAACCTAGACGACGTGCGCAGCGAGTGCATCACCATCACGTTTGCCGACGAAGGCGCGGCCAAGGTGCACGTGATGACACCGGAGGAAATGGCCTCGGCGGGGGCGGCCACGGATTGGAACGCCGTGGGGCAGCAGATTGAGTCGCTGCAACAGAAGCTCGATGAAATCGGCCCGGTGAACCTGGTGGCCATAGAGGAATATGAGGAAACCGAGCAGCGCCATCAATTTTTGACCAGGCAGAACGACGATCTGGTCTCGGCCAAGGCGCAACTGCTCGAAGTCATCAACCGCATCAACGTGCAGACGCGGCAGATGTTCCTCGAGACGTTCGAAAAAATCCGGGACAATTTCCGCATGATGTTCACCGAGGTCTTTGGTGGCGGCAAGGCGGACCTGATTTTGTCGGACCAGAACGACGTGTTGGAGAGCGGCATCGACATCATGGCGCGGCCCCCGGGCAAACAGCTGCAAAGCATCTCGCTGCTGTCCGGCGGCGAGCAGACGATGACCGCCGTGGCGCTGTTGTTCTCGATTTACCAGGTCAAGCCGAGCCCGTTCTGCGTGCTGGACGAACTGGACGCGCCGCTCGACGAATCAAACATCAACCGTTTCGTCCGGGTGTTGCAGCGGTTCATCACCGATTCGCAATTCATCATCATCACGCACAACAAGCGCACCATCGGCATGGCCGACGTGCTTTACGGGGTGACGATGGAGGAACGCGGCGTGAGCAAGATCGTCAGCGTGAAATTCCACAAGACCGGTGACACCGCGCCCGTGGTGGAAACCAGCGCCCCCGCCGCCGAAGTCGCATTGGCGAATTAGTCGTCAGAAGGAACACTTCATGGCCACTGCGGCGGACAGGCGTTGCAGGTAGTCGCGGCGAGGGATTTCGATGGCGCCCAGCGGTTTGGTGGCCGGGGTCGCCATCTGGATGTCAAACAGCGCGAAGCCTCGTTGCCGCAAATGCCCGACCAGGTGATGCAAGGCGACCTTGGAAGCGTCGTTGACGCGATGGAACATGGATTCGCCGGCGAAAAAGCCACCGATGGACACGCCGTAAACTCCACCCACCAGTTCGCCCTTGAACCGACACTCGACGCTGTGGGCGTGTCCCTGCCGGTGCAATCGAGTGTAGGCGTCGATGAATTCCTTCGTGACCCAGCTGTTACCCCGTTCCGGCGTGGACTTGGCGCAGCCTTCCATCACGCCTTGGAATGACTGGTCCTTGGTGACCTCAAACCGGCCCTGGCGAATGACCCGGGCCAGGCTTTGGGGAACGTGAAAGTGGTCCAGCTCAAAAATTGCTCGCGGATCGGGCGACCACCAGCTGATGGGGTTGACCGTCCACGGGAAAATTCCTTTCCGATATGCCGCCAGCAACCGGCTGGTGTTGAAGTCACCGCCGATCGCCACCAACCCTTCCGCGTCCGCCTGATTTGGATCGGGGAAGGCGGTGTTTTTGTTTAGTACAATCGGCATAGGGAGAGGCTCTGATTGAATTTACGATATACGATTTACGGTTGACGAGTCATTCCGTCGCGCGGGTGTGTATCAATTTCGGTGGGGCGAGGCTGCTGACGAGCCGGCTCGCGAGTGCGCTCGCCCCACCAAAAATGCAAACAGCCTGCTACTTGGGCTCGCGCCCGCTTAATGCATCAAGAAAAACCGTCTCAAAGGCTCCAGCCAGTTCCATCATCCGGAAATGCGGCAGCATTTTATTATTGAAAACAATCTCTTTGTCCCGCTCCGGGTCTGGAGAACCGAGCGCAATCCAGCTTCCGACGCGGACATCATTGAGCACCTGCAACAGCCATTCGATTTCTGGACCGGAGAGCGTGAGCTGACCGCCGGAGGCGGTGGTTTTAAAATGCCCCGGTTGGTTCAGCATGGCCTGGACGTTCTTCCGGTTCACCTCCCGTTGGGTGGCGAGTGACTCTTCCAACAGCCGCTGGTGATCATTGGGCTGGACGACATTGGACTTTCGGCTGAGGCGATGGTGCGACGCAGAAATCAGCGGATAGAGCTTGAGGACTTCGTCCAGCAGGAGTTTTTCCTGCGGGTTGATGGAAAAAACATATTTTCCCCGGTTGGTCCGGATGGGTTTCACCTAATCACGCTCCATGGTCGCATGCAGGCTGTATTTCTGGAGTTGGTGGACATAAAACTCCGCCTTTTCCATGCTTTCGCGCACCAGCACGCTTTTGCCCTGGTTATGGACTTGCAACATGTGGACCTCGGCCTTCTGCCGCTGCCAGCCAAAGACAACCTGAAACACATGCGTCACATAGTTCATCAGATTGACGGGATCGTTCCAGCAAACAACCAGATAGCCCGGCTCGAGGTCCGTCCTCGAATCGGTTTCTTCGTCCCGGTCAATGCCGGGGCGGACTTCAGGAGTGGCCGTGGTCGCCATAACTTAAAAATAAAACGTTCAGGGACAACTGTCGAGGGTGCTGGTGTCGGTGCCGTTTGCGGAATTGGAGATGTCTCCGAACCGGACACCTGCAAATCGGATCAGTCACTAACATTGAATTTATCGGTTAAAAAACTTGATGCCCTGACCATGAGCATCTCCTTAAACCGCCTATCACCCCAACAATTACGGCGGGCCGCCGCGCTAAATGAGAAAATCCAATCACTGGAAAGGTTGATTCGCCAGATCCTGGGTTCTTCCCACAATTCGGCTGCGCCAGTGCTGCCGAAGAGGAAGTGCAGCATGAGTGCGGCTGGCCGGGCAAAGATTGCGGCTGCCGCCAAAGCCCCTTGGGCAAGAGTAAGGGAGGTAACTAAGAAGTAACCAGATCCCCACCAATGGTTTGCCCTGCCGGCCGCGGTTGCGGTTTTACTCCGGCAGTTTCTTGGAGTTGCGGCCGCCGCAAGTCCATCCTGGTTCACTTTTGAAACAAGGCGGTTTGTTCCAACCCATTGAGGGCAAACTGCACGGCGATGGCCGCGAGCAACAGCCCCATCAGCCGGGTGATCAACTTAATGGCCAACGGATTGAGCCAGCGCGCCCCATGTGCCGATAACCGAAGAATCCAATAGCTGACCACCATGACCACCCCGATGGAAAGCAAAAGCGCCGCGCGCTGGTCCCAGCCCCGGGCTTGATTCATCAGGATCAGCGAAGTGGAAATGGCCCCGGGACCGGCCAGCATGGGGACGCCCAACGGAGTAATGGCAATGTCATCCTTGTTGGCGCCCGCCTCGGTTTCTTCCCGGGTTTCCTGGGCCGCGGAGCGTTTGGCGTAAAGCATGTCCAGCGCAATCCGGAGCAACAAAATGCTGCCCGCGATCTGAAAGGCCGGCAGGGTGATGCCCAACAGCCGGAAAATCCACTGGCCGGACAGGGCGAACAGGATGAGAACACCCGCCGCGACCAGACAGGCCAGGCGGGCCATGCGCAACCGCGCCGCCACGGAATCGCGCGGCGTCATGGCGATAAACGCCGGGATCGTCGCGATCGGATCGACAATCACGAACAGCGAGCTAAGCGCCAATAAACAGTACGCTACGAGGTTCATTTCCCTAGCAGGATATCCATTGGCCTTTTCCACTGACAACATTTAACGAATCTATTCGTGCACCAAACGTTTCACACGGCCTCATCCAGAGTTTGGTTTGTTTCATCCCACCGCTAGGGCGAAGAAGCCGCTTCCAGATCGTGCAACGTTGGGCCCACCACATCGCCGAGGTGGAGGCCCGCAGCGTATAACACAATGGCAAACCCGATCAGCACGATCAGCATGGCGAGGGACGCCCAAAAATGCCGCCTTTCAAAACGTTTCAACGAGCGCGCGAAGGCGATCAACCCAAACAATGCCGTCACGACAATCACCGCATCCACGCTCGCCCGCTGCCAGTAACTGCCCCCGAGGTGCAGCCACATCCCAAACTCATCGAACGTGAG
Source organism: Verrucomicrobiia bacterium (assembly GCA_049280815.1). Lineage (GTDB taxonomy): Bacteria > Verrucomicrobiota > Verrucomicrobiia > Limisphaerales > UBA11358 > UBA11358. Next base: position 30,174 of record JBAPQW010000028.1, read on the forward strand.
GCCCATGGCCACGCCGTACAACAGCGCCGTGATTTCCGCCGCGCGTCCGACGGGCCGGCGGAAGACGCTGTAACCGCCCACCGCGGCCAGCAGGAAAATGCCGTAGTTCAAATGATGAACGTGCGTGCCATGCAGGAAGAAATACATGTTCGGCATTTCGCCGGCCATGATCAGGAACACAAACACCCGGGCCAGGACAAATGTCACAATGAAGCCAAACAAGGCCCGGCGCGCCAGTTTGTGCGCCGTCTCCCGATGGATGGTGTGTTCGGTGTTCATGGGTGCTCAACCATCAGATGGCCGTCTTCGTTTCAATGCGCGCGACCAGCCAGATCGGCAGTCTTCGGTCTCACTGCGCTTCAGGTGAAACTGGTTTGCCAAATCGCAGCCCAAAAGGCGAAGGCCGGCCTGCCAACCGTAACTCGCTATAACCAGCGCAGGTTGGTGCCGGTGGCGGGACTCGAACCCACACGACGTTTTTGCCCTGCTCATCTGCCAAAATACGCTTAAAATCCAACATATATGACACTCTTGACACGGACACACGTTATGCGCTACCGTTATGCAATATGGCAAGCATCCACAAGCAAACGGGCAGGCCGAACTGGTTCTGCGCTTTTTATGACCCCGAAGGCTTCCGCCGCTTCCGTAGCACCGGCACGGAGAACGCCAAAATCGCCCGCACGATCTGCGTCAACATCGAGCGCGCCGCCGCCCTGACACGGCAGGGCAAGTTGTCGAATGAAAAGGCGTTGAAGCTCGTGCGCGAGACGTGCGACGCCATTGCCGAGACGCACGGCAAGCTGGCGGCAAACCGCGCCGAAGCCGTTTTGAAGCCCGCCGTTGAGGAATTTATCCGCATTGCTGGCGGCGAGTTCACCAGCTACACCGTGCGCGGCTGGCTGGAAGCGTGGATCGCCGGGCGCACGGACGCGAGCAAGGCGACGGTGATTGAATACCGGCGCATCATCGAAATGTTCCTGAAATTTTTGGGCGCACGGGCAGACCGCGCCCTGACGACGTTGCAACCGCGCCAAATCGAGGACTTCAAAGCCAGTCAGACAAGCCGTGTCGCGCCGTCCAGCGTCAACAAGTGCGTCAAGGTGCTGAAAGCCGCGCTCAATGCCGCCGTGAAAAGCCGCCAGTTGGAATTTAACCCCGCGCAACACGTCGAGTTTATAGAGGCTGAATCCGAAGGCGAAAGCCGCCGGCCATTCACCGGCAAGGAATTGACTGCGCTGTTGTCTCACGCGAGCGCGGACTGGCGCACGATGATCTTCGTCGCGTTCTACACCGGCCTGCGGTTGCGCGATTGCGCGAACCTGACGTGGCGCAATGTCGAGTTGCACACGAACACGCTGAACGTCCTGACGGAAAAAACGAAACGGCGTCAGGTGTTGCAACTGGCGGAACCGCTGGCGCGGCATTTGTCCGGCATGGCCGGTGATAATCCCAATGCCGCGCTTTGCTCGGCGTTGCATGGAAAGAACGCATCGTGGCTTTCGTCGCAATTTTACGCGGTGATGGTGAAAGCCGGACTGGTTCAGGAGCGCGGACATCAAAGCACCGGCAAGGGGCGTGACGCACGGCGCGAATCCAACCCCATCAGCTTCCACTCGCTGCGTTACAATACCACCAGCGCGTTAAAATCCGCTGGTGTGTCTGATTCCGTGGCGATGGACATTGTCGGCCATGAAACCGCCAGCATCAGCCGCAATTACACCAAGATTGATGACACCGCCAAGCGCGCCGCCGTCAACAAACTGCCGGACATCACAAAGTAAAAATTGTTCATCTGGATGTATCAAAAACAGACTAGATTTGATGACACAGCCCGCTGGTGGTTTCTCACGCCGGATGGTTTTGCGAAATTTAAGTGTAATCCGGTAGCGCAGGGCTACGAAATTCTTTCCCGGCATCCAAGTTTCCATCTTCCAAAAAAAACTTGGCAGGAACTCGGCAAATCCGCTCGTGGCGCGTTTCTTTTCAAATACAAACGAGAACTTTATCGAATGGGGCTACTTGAAATTGCTTGGCTTGGCCCAAAGGCTATCACCTTCAATTGCACAGATGGAGTGCCTTCAATTTTGGCTGCCATCCACTGCTGGCTCGAAGCGGAATGCTTGCTCAAGCGCGCACCCAAAGATAAAGATCGTGACCGGATACGGGCTTCTCCTGATTGCCTCATTTTTTCGATTAACAATCAAGGCGATCCCAACATGGTGACGATTGACTGGTCAAAACTGTTCAAAAAATGCAAAGTTTCTGACGACATCGTTGCCGTCATTCGCACTTTTCTTGAACACAATCCCAAATACCGTCAATACCGCGAGTGCCGTCTTGCGGAGTTAGAAAAACGAAAAAAGCGCCGCGAGCGCCATCTTGCGGAATTGAAAATAAGAAGGCCACCACGACATCTAAAAAAAACCAAGCCAGACGTTATCACCCTCGCGTGCGCTGCTTGGGATTGCCAGCAAGCAGGCGCATTGTTTCAGGATAAAATTACCAGAACTCATCTTGAAGCAATTGGTCGAAAAAGCCGCAAATCCGGCGACTCACGAAATCATTTGCGCTCGTTAAGGAAGTTGCAAATGCAGGCTGGTTTTAAGATTCCGCGCCTTTCCACGCGAACGGCAAAGCAAACGCCCCCAACCGAGGACCCAATCAACGTCATTTCGATACTGTATCCACATTTTCACGCAGAAAATTGACTCCTCCTTTTGGCTGCTCAATTTCCCCTTCCGAACATCCGTTTCGTTCCGATTGTGTATCATTCACCCGATAACGTGACTCCTTCTTTTTTCGTGTTCTAATCGGAATTGACACGGGCAAAAGCCAATGACGGCTATGCCAAGTTCACCGATTATGGCTAAACGAAAATCAACTATCGAGCCGGTCGCAATCCCTCCGCGCGCGTCCAGCATCAATCCCGCGCAGATTGAATTTTTGCGGCTGCCGCCCGTTGGTCAGCGATGCCCGATCACGGGCATGAGCCGCGCCGCGCTCAACGCTCTGATTTTACCGACCGAGGCCAATGGCGGCAAACCGCCCGTCAAAAGTTTCTGCCTGCGGCAACGTGGAGCGAAAACTGGAATCCGGCTCATTGATTATCAAGATTTAAGGCGGCATATCTTGGCACACGCCGAGACCGGCGCGGAAAAGGAGGCAGAGTTGTGAACCGCGCCGCGCCTGAAAAATCCCGCACCACGCTCAATGTCCCAATCGGCACGCGCGAGTTGTGTGCTTGGCAGCCCGTGCCGGGCGTGACTTGGGTTCAAGCCCGGCTGCCGGAACACGCGAACCGACTGGCCAAGCGTCTTGACGGGCGGCTTGTCGTGCGCAGCATGGCGGGCGGTTATTTGAAAACATTCGAGTTTCGCCACCCGCTGTCATGGGCGCGGCGGCTCATCTCCCGTTACACTCGCACTTGCCAAAATCATACCGCTAATGGGCGGAAAAGCTCGCTAGTCGCCCACGGCACGCTGGAATTAGCCGAAGGGCGAATATGACCCGCGAGCTTCCACCATTTCTCCGCGATTTGCTGGCCGCCCCGCCGCGTGCCGGTGAAGGTGTTCACAACTGGCTTTTCCGCGTTGCCAGGCAGTTGCACGCGCACTTGCCCGCTGGTGAGATTGTGAGCCTGCTGGAAAGCAGGGTGCAAAGCTGCGGGCGTAACGTGAACCGGAAGGAAATCGAAGACGCCGTAAAAAATTCCATTCCATGTGCATGGCAGCCAAACGGCAATGCCGCGCCAGTCCGATTCGCTGCGAAATGGCCGATGGTGAATGAGGAGCAACGCGAAGCCATCATCCGTGACAACGGCGGCCTGGCAGACTTGTGGGAATTGTCCAAGCCACGCATCGAGGACAACCGCCAGCACACGGAAACAATCATTGACCAGCTTTTCCTCGGAAATCCGCTCTTATGCTGTGGCAAGTCCAATTCCGTTTTCGACACCAAGCCGCGCGAAGATTGGCGCGGCGAATTGTCCACACTGGCGCTAATTGTTCCGTCGTCCATGTCAGCACTTTCGGGCAAGAAGAAAAATCCGAAGCCGGGCGAAAGCGAATGGAGCGCGCACACGCTTGCCAACACCGGAGCGCGGCGATTTCTCATTTGCGAATTTGACACCGGCACGCCGGACGAACACGCGGCATTGCTTTTGCATCTCGGCACGTTCGCGCCGCTGGTTTGTGCGGTTCACAGTGGCGGCAAATCACTTCACGGCTGGTTTTATGTTCACGGCCAGCCCGATGCGAAGGTGGAAAAGTTTTTTCGCTATGCCGTTTCACTTGGCGCGGATCGGGCGACATGGACGCGCTCGCAATTCGTGCGGATGCCGGACGGCACACGGGACAATGGCAACCGGCAGACAGTTTTCTTTCTGAATTTCAAACCAATGGAGGCAAAACGATGAACGCGCTACTCGACACAGACGAAATCCGCGACACGCCGGACGTGGAAATGCCGGGCGCGGCGGATTTGAAAGCGGAATGGCTTGGGCATTTTGACACGGCTATCAGTTCGGCGGAAAGATTGGCACAAATCGCCGTGCCGCCGCGCGAGCCGATTGTAGGCGGGTGGTTCAAACAAGGTGACTTGGGCTTCATCTTCGGGCCGCGCGGCCTGGGCAAGACCTGGCTGGCAATGCTACTGGCGCGGAAGTGCGTCGAGGGCGGCAGCGTGGCCGATTGGAACGTCCACAAGCCCCGGTGCGTGCTTTACGTTGACGGCGAAATGCCACTGGACGGAATCCGCGAACGTGACGCGGCATTGTCCACCGCCGCCGCCGCCGGGATGTTCTATTTGCAGCATGAGGCGTTGTTTCATCTCACCGGCAAGGTTTTGAACCTGACAAATCCCAGCGTCCAAGCCGCGATTTTGGAAAAGTGCCAGCGGGACGGAATTGAAATACTTTTCCTCGACAACCTTTCGTGCCTGTTCAGCGGCATGAAGGAAAATGACGCGGACGCATGGGAACGGGTTTTGCCGTGGCTGCTGGATTTGCGCCGGAGTCGGATTGCCGTTGTATTCGTCGCACACGCCGGGCGGAATGGCTTTATGCGCGGCACGTCGCGGCGTGAGGATGCGGCGTTTTGGATCATCAACTTGGCAGAGGCAAAGGACGCGGGCGAAGTCCAGACCGGCGCGAATTTTGTGGCACGGTTCGTAAAAAACCGCAATGCAACCGAGGCGGAGTGTCCGCCGCTGGAATGGCATTTCTACAAACCCAAAGATGAAACGCAAGCCCGCGTGTCGTGGAAAAAATTGTCCACGCACCAACTTTTCCGACAGTGCATCGAGGATGGATTGACCGCCGCAACTGACATCGCAGACGAAATGGGAATTTCAAAAGGGCAGGTGTCCAAACTGGCAAAGAAAGGCATCGCGGAAGGCTGGCTCAAAAAGGATGGACGCGATTATGCCCTCACCGGGCAGGCGTGAAGCTCGTTTCCAGCGAAACACCTACGGCGGAGAAACGGGAAACGAGTGGAAACGAAACAGGAAACGAAATCGTTTCCAACACCAAAGCTCTCATTTTTATTGAAGAAAATGCGGGTTCAAGGAAACGAAGAAAATCGAGCAGCAGGAAACAAAAGGCAGTCATTCGGCTGGTGTTTGTTTCCACCCCAAAAAAATCTCCGTTGACTCAATTCCCTGCCGGGTGTCTCATCTGGCTGACAATTTAACGTAGTCGGATTGGATCAGCTAGAAAACCGCGAATTTTCCCGATCCAGAGTCCGCCAACCACGCCCCCATCGGGCGCGGCTTGGCGTGTCTCTGGAAAGGCGCTTCGCGGTGCCTCTAGCTGGGCACGTTGAGTCCGCGCCTTTTGCTTTCGCCTACGCCAGACAGAACACAAAATGAAAAGTAAATTTACTGCCATTCTCGGAGTCGCGGTGCTGTCATCAGCAGGTCAAATCGCGTTTGCGCAGATGGGAACTACGCCAGCACTTCAAAACAACTGGAGCTATCCGACATCTCCTTCGCCGGAGCAGGTGTTGCAAAACGGAATGCAACCGATTCAGAACGCGGTGAACATCTATGGTCAGCGGCAATTCGACACGACCATGCAATTGGAGCAACAGGCGTTCGCGGCACAGCAACAGCAGCAGCAATTGGATGCCGACGCAGCGGCACAGGCGTTAGCAATGCAGCAGCAAGCACAGGTGGCAGGCGGCTACCCGGCTAACACCATACCCAACGCTTTTAGCCAGTTCTATCAAGATAGGGTGGGCGCGAGCATCACCAATGCACTGCCGTATTCAGGGAATACGAAAATATTAACATCGTTAAACACAACAAACGACTTAAAGAATTTACTTCGTGATAACTATGCGATAATCGGAGTGTCGTCTTTTCAAGGCCCACCGCAATCCCAAGATGCGGTGATGGCTCAAGCGGAAAAAGTCGGGGCTGACGTAGTTCTCCTTACAGTTACATATCCCGGAAACCAGCTAGTTACAACTGATCGGTATCTATATTTAGCCGGGTTTTTTAGAAAAATGAAAACGCCAGTTTTAGGAACAATACCTGTCCCGCTGCCTTCAGAGATTCGCCAGCAATTGGAACGTAATACAGGTGTTTTTGTGGAAGTTGTCAAGAACGATACGCCAGCGTTCAACGCAAATATTTTAGAGGGCGACGTGATTTTGAAGATGAACGGTGAAGATGTGGAATCCGTGAGTGATTTTAACCACAAATGCCTTCTATGCGCCGGGCAAATGATTAACCTGCAAATCTGGCGCAATGGGCAATTCAAAACCATTTCTGTTCAACTAAACAATCTACCCGGAGTTCCGCCTGTGCCATCACCTTCCGATTCGCTGCCGCAATCATCGGCTTGGGATGACTATGTAAAGATACACCCCGAATGGGCGCTCAAGCCTGTGCCATCGTCTTCCAATTCTGACACACCGGTAATCGCCGCGACCTTACAGCAAACAGAGTTCGATAGAGAAAAAAAATTAGCCGAAAATGGCAATCCTGAAGCCCAAGACAAGCTGGGAATCTACTATGAATTTGGCAAAGGCGTTGCGAAAGACGAGGTGGAAGCTGCGAAATGGTTCCGTAAGGCGGCAGATCAGGGAAGTGCGGTGGCTGAACGGTTTGAGGGCATCTACTACCTCGGCATGAACACCGCCAACGGGACGCCGGATTATGTCGAAGCTGCGAAATGGTTTAACAAAGCTGCCGATCAAAATGACGCTTTTGCCGAACTATGTCTGGGCGATCTCTACGCCGATGGCAACGGCGTGCCACAGGATTACTCTGAAGCATTAAAGTGGTATCGCAATGCAGCGAATCAAGGAAATGCCCTTGCACAATACAACCTCGGTTGTTACTACGAATTTGGTAAAGGCGTGACGAAAGATGCAGTGGAAGCTGCGAAATGGTTCCGTAAGGCGGCAGATCAGGGAAGTGCGGCGGCTCAATACAGTCTTGGCTATTGCTACTGCAAAGGTGAAGGTGTTGAGGCAAACGCCGTGGAAGGTTACAAATGGTGTAGTCTTGCTTCGACACAAGGCAATGAAGGCGCCAAGAAAATTCTAACTATCCTCGACCAGAAAATGACGCCGGAACAAATTGCAGAGGCGCAACGGTTGTCTATGGCGTTCCAGCCGCACACAGAATCGGCGACGACCAATTCCAATTAGCCATCGGGTCTATCTTACCCTTGAATTCTCATTTCGTTTGCATCCAACCTCCCTAAGGAGACGTAAGTAGCGAAGAACCAGATGGCGAATGGCGAATGGCGAATGGCGGTTTACGAAGTGGTGAGGCCTATCAAGCTGCCAGGTGGCGGCGTCCTATTCAGGCCGGTCTTACCAAAGCGACGACCGCACTTGCCCACAAAATGATTCCTGCACCCAAGCATCCCGCGGGACTTGACGGACCGGCACTGGACAGCAACGGATAAAAAATCGCCAAGAGCGTCATCGCTGCACCGGTGGCATAATGACGGGGAACCTTAAACGCGACTGCCAGCGGGAAGAAATGAATGCCCACAATAAGGATGATTGAAGGAATGATCCACTCCGAGTGTCGCAATAATATCAGAACGATGGAAGCGACGAACACCAAAGACCACTGAATCGCATTTACAGCATTGAAAATACGCCCGGCCCTTTTTTTCTCCGGCGAATTTGCCTCGGCCGCATGGGCGCCGCGATTCGCGCGAAACCTTCGGAGCGCAATGAGGAATAGCAACAAGGTGAAAGCCATGATTGTCAAGAGGGGCGCAAGTGACAAACCGTATCCTTTAAGAACTGCAACCGCTAACCAGGCGCCCCCATTTACGATAAAAAACATTGCCCCGATGGCCCGACTCGCTGATGCGGCAGAGCCATTTATCGCAGTATCATCTTTC
>JBAPQW010000029.1:0-72853 GCA_049280815.1 Verrucomicrobiia bacterium
AATCAAGCCCGGCGCGCACGGAGTGACGCACCCTGCCAAAACAAGCCTCACATTTGCTCCACTACTTCAATTCCCAGAACGTCCAAGCCTTGTTTTAAAACCCGCGCAGTCAAATCGCACAATGCCAGGCGCGAAGCGCGCGTGGCGTCATCAGCCGCCTTGAGCACCGGACAATTTTCGTAGAACGACGTGAACCGGGCGGCCAGGTCGTAAAGGTAGTTGCACAGGAAGTTCGGCCGATATTCTTCCGCCACCGCCTCCAGCGTCAGCCCGAAATTCAACAGCTGCTTGGCCAGCGCGATTTCTTCCGGCGCCGCCAATTGAATGTTGAGCGTTGAATGTTGAGCGTTGAATGTTTCTTCGGCCTTTCTAAAAATGCTTTTGATCCGCGCATACGCATACTGCAAATACGGCGCCGTGTTGCCCTGCAAGGCCAGCATCTTTTCCCAGCTGAAAACATAATCGCTCTGCCGGTTCGGCAGCAGGTCGGCGTATTTCACCGCGCCCAGCCCGATCACCCGGCCAATCTCGCGCCGTTGCGCCTCCGGCAGATCCGGATTCTTTTCGGAAACAATCTTGAACGCCCGCTCCTCGGCTTCGTCGAGCAAATCCGCCAGCTTGACCGTCTCGCCGCTGCGGGTTTTGAACGGCTTGCCATCCTCGCCCAGGATCGATCCAAACCAGACATGGGCCAGTTTGATTGCCGATTGCCGGTTGCCGGTTGCCGGTTGCCATTTCTGAAACGCAGTGAATACCTGTTGAAAATGCAGTTGCTGCCGGCCGTCGGTGACGTAAATGATTTCGTCCGGGTGCCAGGTTTCGAGCCGGTACGCCAGCGTGGCCAGATCCGTGGTCGTGTAGTTGAACCCGCCGTCGCTCTTGCGGATGAGCGCGGGGTGCGCTTTGAGTTGGGGCACCTCCTCGAAGAAAATCGCCATGGCGCCGTCACTTTCCCGGGCCACGCCCTGCCCGAGTAATTCATCCACGAGCGGTTTTAGCCGCGGATTGTAAAAGCTTTCGCCAAGCGTGTGGTCGAATTTCACGCCCAGCCGTCCATAGATCGCGTCGAACTGCTTTTGCGACAACGCGATCATCTCGTGCCAGAGCTTCAGGTTTTCCTCGTCACCGCTTTGGAGTTTCACGAGTTCCTGGCGGGCGGCGTCCCGGACGGTTTCGTCGGCGTCACAGGCGGCGCTGACCAGTTTGTAGAGCCGTTCCATTTCGCTGATGGGATCGGCCTGGAGCGCGTCGGGTTTTAGATGCTGTTTCCAGCCCAGCAGCAGCATCCCGAACTGCGTGCCCCAGTCGCCGATGTGGTTGTCGGTGATGACGTGATGCCCGAGGAGGCGTAAAGTGCGCGCCAGGCTGTCTCCGAGGATCGTGGAGCGAATGTGGCCCACGTGCATCGGCTTGGCCACGTTCGGCGAACTGAAATCAATCACAACTGTGCGAACGGCAGGGCTGGCCTGCTGGTCAGCCTGGACGCGCGGCAGCGCGTCCCTGCCAACCTTGTCAAAAAAAAGATGTTCGCCGCGGGCGGCGGCCTGGAGCGTATCGGCAAGAACAGAACCTTTCAGCCGGAAATTCAGGAATCCCGCGCCGGCGATGTCGACCTTCTCGCACCATTCGGAAACGTCAAGTTTGGCCAGCACGCCGGTGGCGAGCTGGCGCGGATTCAGTTTGCGCGCCTTGGCCAGCGACATCAGCGCGTTGCTCTGGTAATCGCCGAATTTAGGGTCCGGGCAGGGCCGGACGAGAACCGCGGCGGCATCGGCCTCCGGCAGGACGGTGCGGACCGCGGCCTGGAGCTTGAGTTCGATTTGTTTATGCGGCAGCACGGAAATTATTTAACCACGGATGGACACGGATGGACACGGATAAAATTTTCGAGGGGCGGGTTACCTGAGTCCCATTCGGTTTCAGCTTGGGAAGGTTGGAGCGCGCACGCAGAGCTCGCCCCGCCGAAGGTTCACTTTTTCCCGTATTCCTTGATGATGTTGAGCATCGCGTCGGCGTCCGGAGCCTGTTCGAGCGCGGAGCGGAAGTCGGGTTTGTGCAGAAACTTGGCGATATTGGCCAGGGTGTGGAGATGCTTCTGGAACTGGCCCTGCGGCACGAGAAACAACATGACCAGCTTCACCGGCTGATTGTCGAGCGCGTCGAAGTTCACGCCGGTCTTGGAGCGGCCGAGCGCGCCGACGACCTCGTAAATCAAATCGGTGGAGGCATGCGGGATGCCGATGCCGAATCCGATGCCGGTGCTCATGGAGGTCTCGCGCTTCTTGACGGCAGCGGTGACGGCGTCGCGATCGCCGGACTGAATCTTGCCGGTGGCGACAAGATTTGCAATCAGTTCGTCAATCGCTTCCCAGCGGTTGGTGGCGCGCAAATCAGGAAGAATTTGCGGTTTGCTTAAAATATCACCCAAGTCCATACGGTGCGGCTCAAGGATTGCGGCCATTCGGGTTTAAATTCAAGACTGAATTGTTGACATCTTTTGCGCTGAATCATTCAAACCACCGCGCCAGCCAGTTCAACACGTGCCCCGTATCGTCCAGCCAGTAGCCCAGCGCGTTCAAGAAACCGACCTTGGCGGTCAGGAGCGGCAGACCCAGCAACAACACGCCGGCATTGCCGAGAAAAATGATCACGGCGGAAAACAGATATCCCTGCGACGTGATATCCGACTGCCGTGTTTTCAAAGCGTGCCAGGTCAAGGTCACGTGGAAGGCATACGCGGCCCCCACGGCCAGGTGAAACCAGACCAGGTAATCCGCCCAATTCCAGATACAATGGCCTAGGGCGAACACCGCAATGACCAGCCCCGCATAGAACGGGAAAAAATACGGCGCCAGCGCAATGATGAAGTTGCTTTTGGTGATAACCACCTGGCCGCCCGCGGAGCTGACCTTCATCTGCTTCACCTGGCCGCCAAAAATCCACGTCCAGAGCGCGTGGGTTAGTTCGTGGCCGAACACATAAATCCACATCGGTTTGGGCAGCAGCAGAAAAATCGCGCCCCAGCACGCCGCGCCGGCCAGCAACGGCACCCAGACCACGTCCGCCCGGCCGCTGGCGCAGAGCACCTGCCACAGCGCCATCGCCGCCCCGGCACACACCGGCAACAGCAGGAGGGCCACGATGAATTTGATCCACTTCGGCACGGCGGAAGATTAGCCACAGAGACGCAGAGACACCGAGAAAAATTTCTTTAAACTCTGTGACTCGGTGTGTCGGTGGCAACTTTGGACTTTGAACTTTGAACTTTCGACCTACCATTCGCTTATGACACCAGACGAAGTGCTCCGGATTTTTCGCGACAGCGGCGCGCTGCTCGAAGGCCATTTCATCCTCCGCAGCGGGTTGCACAGCCGCCAGTTCTTTCAATGCGCGCTGGCCCTCCAGCAAATGCCCACGGTCGAAAAACTCGGGCACGCCCTCGCAGCGAAGGTCAAATTGCTGGGCGCCGCCACCGTCATCGCGCCGGCGCTGGGCGGCTTGGTCATCGGCCAGGAAGTCGCGCGGCAGCTGGGGGTGCGGTTCATCTTTGCGGAAAAGGAGGAGGGCAAACTTGTTTTGCGGCGCGGATTCAAGATGGCTGCCGGAGAAAGAATTCTCGTCGTCGAGGACGTGGTGACCAAGGGCGGTCGCGTGCAGGAGACAATTGATATTGTCCGCGCTCTCGGCGGCAATGTTGCCGGTGTGGCCACGATTGTGGATCGCTCCAACGGTGCGGTGAACTTCGGCGTATCGTTTATCAGCCTGATTTCGCTCCAGGTTGAGACGTTCAAGCCGGATCAATTGCCGGCGGACCTTGCGGCAATTCCAGCAGCAAAGCCGGGGAGTAAATAAAACCGAATGGGGTCAGCCCAGCCAGGATTACGGGCGCACATTCGCTTTTCTGCCGAGGCGTCTCTGTCCTGCTGACCGCGCTGATCGCGTCCACCCGCGTACTGCCTCCCCCTGCACCGGTGCGGGCCACGATGGTTGACCCGCAGGCCAGGGCCGCCACGCATGCACTCAGGGCCGCACGGATTGCCGATTACGGCAAATGCACCTGGCCGGGCCATTATTACGAGGTCGACGACCTGGCCCATATCCGTGACGCTTGCCATCTCAAGCCGGCCAATATCAGTGGTGACTTCATGGGTTATTCGCTCGCGCGCGTGGCCCATGGCAGCGGCCCGCCGATATTGATTTTGCACTTCAAGCAATAGGCGCCGTTGTCCACATATTTTTGCGCCCACCATTTCAGTTTGGCGCGTTCCTTTTTAGTCAGCTTGCGGACGACTTTTGCCGGCGCACCGAGCACGAGCGAGCCGGGCGGGATTTTCATCCCCTGTTTCACCAGCGCCTTCGCGCCGATGAGCGATTGTCTGCCGATGACGGCGCCATCCAGAATGACCGCGCCCATGCCCACGAGCACTTCGTTGCCCACCTTGCACGCATGAACGATCGCGCTGTGACCAACAGTGACCCAGTTGCCGAGGACACAGGGAAAATCATCCGCGAGGTGCAACACGGCGTTGTCCTGGATGTTCGTGTGGTGGCCGACGACGATGCGGTTGATGTCGCCGCGCAGCACCGCGCCATACCACACGCTGGAATGCGCGCCGAGGGTGACGTCGCCAAGGACCACGGCGGTCCTGGCGAGATAAACGCCCGGGCCAAGCCTCGGCTTGCGGCGGAGGAATGTGTCGAGCTGCTGCTCCGTTTTCTTCATGCCCCAAATTTAACCGCGGACGGCAGGGATGTCGCGGTATTTTCCTTTTCACCCGGCATGCCCCGGGGTTAATATGCAGAAGTCGCATGACGAAATCGGTTTCCCACAAACCCGTGCCCAAACGGAGGTTGCCGCGCTCCTTCAAGGATTTGACGCCGTCCAAGCATTTCAATCCGCGCACATTTTTCAAGGAACTGGTCTGGAAGGCGCTGCTCACGCGACGCATCGGCCAGCATCGGCGTCCGGTTTTCCCGAAGCTCATCCGCGGGCAGGTCGCCATCACCTGGATCGGCCATGCGTCGTTTCTGGTCCAGTTCAATGACTTGAACGTCCTGATTGACCCGAATTTTGCGAACTGGCTGTTCCTGTTGAAGCGCATCAAGCGTTCCGGCCTGAAAATTCAGGATCTGCCGCGGATTGACCTGGTGCTGCTGACGCACGCGCACTTCGACCACTTTCACAAGCCGACGCTGCGGCGGCTGCCGCAGCCGAAAATCGGCGTGATGCCGCGCGGCGTCGGCGATCTGGCGCAAAACCTCGGCTTCGCACGCATCATCGAGCTGGACTGGTGGGAAAGTTTTTCGCAACGCGATTGGAAGGTGACGTTCACGCCGAGCCAGCATTGGGGGGCCCGCACGCTCGCCGACCAGCATCGCGGCTATGGCGGATTTGTCCTGGAACATCAGGGGCGGAAAATCTATCACGCGGGTGACAGCGCCTATTTCGACGGTTTCAAGGAAATCAGCAGGCGGCTTGCGCCGGAAATCGCCTTGCTGCCCATCGGCGCCTATCATCCGGAATCGTTCCGCCGCGTCCACATGGGGCCGGACGAAGCGGTGAAGGCGTTCAAGGAACTCGGCTCGCGCTGGCTGATCCCGATGCATTACGGGACGTTCAAACTGGGGTTCGAGGCCATGGACGAGCCGCCACGCTGGCTCCGCGAGATTGCCGCCCAGGAACATCTCACTGACAAATTGCGAATACTTGACGAAGGCGTGCCAGTGGTGTTTTGATCTTCGATATTGCGCCGCCGAGCATGACCGACGACCACGACCCTTCCGCCGCATCACCCCTCGATGCGCTGCGGCGTTACGTGCCCCTGGCGGCTTGGGCCATCGTCATCCTGGTCATCCTCGCGATCCCGCTGAAAATCATTGGTTACGGTTATCTGCCGGGGGATGATGCGCTCCGGCATGCGGCCAAGGCGGTGAGCGGCAAACCGTGGCCGGAAATCCTGGTGATGGGCCCCGCCTTCCAGATTGACCACAACTTCGGCTGGCATTTTTTCCTGCGGCAGATTTATCTCGTGAGCCACTGCGATACCGAAGGGCTGGTGTTGTTCACCGTGGTGGCGCTGTTCGCCGCGGTGAACTGGGCGGTGCTGCCGTGGTTGAAACGGCCGGAAGCCTGGCTGATTGCCCTTACGGCGGCGACGCTCACGTCGGATGTTCCCCTGCGATTTTTAATCGGGCGGCCATTCATCCTGACCATTGCGGGGCTGTTGACCGTTCTTTTTGCCTGGCAGGTTCGCGGCTCATCGCCGCCCAAATGGCGCACGGCGGTGTGGATGACTGCGGTGATAGCCGTCTGCTCCTTTGTGCATGGGGTATGGTATCTTTGGGCGCTGCCCTTGGCGGCCTTTTTCCTGGCCGGACAATTTCGATGGGGAGGAATGCTGATGGTGGGCTGGTTGGCAGGCGTGTTTCTGGGCGCTTCATTTACCGGACATCCGTTCGAATCCCTTCGCCAGGCGGTGGTCATGGCCGTGCGCGCCTTCGGCCTGCACGCCACGCAGCGCACGTTGGTCCCTGAATTCCAGCCGTCCTCGGGCGAACTTTTCGGGCTGGTCATCCTGGGCGGCCTGTTGATTCTGCGGCAACTGGCCGGTTTGAAGGTGCGGCCGCTGTCGGCCAATCCGGCGTTCTGGCTGGCGTGCATCACCTGGGTGCTCGGGTTCAAAGCCTCGCGTTTTCCGGACGATTGGGGCTGGCCGGCGCTGATGGTCCTGGTTGCGTGTGATCTGCAACTGTTTCTGGAAGCGCGCCTGGCGGCGGATTCGTTCAAGCGCCTGGCCCTGGTCGGCGGGCTGGCGGCGGCGGCGTTTCTGGCCATCACCAATGACGGCGGGCGCCGCTGGACGTCCAATCTCACCCAGCAATACCTGACCACGGCGGAACATCCCGAGCTCATAGGCTGGATGCCGGAAAAAGGCGGCATCCTTTACTCCGCCGATATGACGATTTTCTACCAGACTTTTTTCAAGAACCCCAACGGCGACTGGCGTTACATTCTGGGCTATGAACCCGGGTTCATGCCCGACGAGGATTTCAAGGTGTATCACTCAATCTTGTGGAACTACGGCGATCCCAAAGCCTACGAACCGTGGATAAAAAAAATGCGCCCGGAAGATCGGCTGGTCATCCGCGGCGGCGGCGGCAGCCTGCCGAGCAGCCGGCAATTGGAATGGGACTATGGCGTCAGCGGCATCTGGATCGGCCGGGTCCCGCGCACCAACGCCCCGCCGCCGGCGCCGGCGCCGCATTGAAATTTCCGGCGTTACCTTGATGTGACTGACGGCCATTTAAATTTCAACCGCCTGGAGGCGCTGCGACGTTACGTGCCGCCCGCGGTCTGGGCCATTGTCATTCTGGTCATCCTGCTCATTCCATTAAAAATCATCAGCCAGGGATATTTGCCGGAGGATGATGCCTTGCGGCACGCCGCGAAGGCGGTGAGCGGCAGGCCGTGGGGGGACATTCTGGTGCTCGGTCCCGCTTTCCGGGACCAGAATTTTGTCTGGCATTTCTTCCTGCGGCAGATTTTTCTCCTGAGCCATTGCGATACCGACACGTTGGTAATCGTTTCGGTCGCCGGACTATTTGCCCTGTTCGGGTGGACCCCGCTGCCGTGGTTGAAGCGGCCCGAAGCCTGGTTGATTACGTTGACCATTGTGACGCTGACCTCGGGGTTGATGTCACGACTGATGTTCGGCCGGCCGTTTCTGCTGACCCTTTCCGGCCTCGTGACCATCCTTTGCGCCTGGCAATTTCGGGGCTCGTCGCCACCGCGATGGCGGACCCTGGCGTGGGTTTCGGCGGTGATCGCAGTCTGCTCCCTGGTCCACGGGGTCTGGTATCTTTGGGCGCTGCCGGTGGCGGCGTTTTTTTTGGCGGGACAATTCCGTTGGGGAATCATGCTGGCCGCAGGCTGGGCCGGCGGTTCATTTTTGGGCGCGGCCGTCACCGGACACCCCATCGATGCCCTCGGCTATGCCGTGGGAATTGCGCAGCGAACCCTGGGCCTGCATGACGTCCAAAACACCATGACCGGCGAGCTCCAGTCCTTCGGCGGCGGAGTTTACGCCCTGCTGGTCGTCGGCGGGCTGCTCGTTTTGCGGAACCTGGGCGGCTTGAACACCCGTCCCTGGAAATCGAATCCGGCCTTCTGGCTGGCCTGCCTCGGCTGGCTGCTGGGCTTCAAAGCGATCCGCTTCTGGAACGACTGGGGCTGGCCGGCGCTGATGGTTTTGACCACCTGCGATTTGCAGTTGCTCCTCGAAGCGCGGTTTGCCGCCGACTCGTTAAAACGTCTGGCGTTGACCGCCGGTCTGGCAGTGATGACATTCATGGCCGCCACGAGCGACTACGGCAGCCGTTGGACCCAGAATCTCACCTGGTCCTATCTCACCCAGGACAACGCCGACCTGAAGGGCTGGTTGCCGGATCGCGGCGGCATATTTTACACGGCGGATATGACGCTCTTTTTTCAAACCTTTTTTAAGAATCCCGATGCCGACTGGAAATATATCGTCGGCTATGAGCCGGCCCTGATGCCGGATGAGGACTTTGCCGTATACCGGCGCGTCCTTTGGAATTTTGGGGATGCAAAGGCTTATCAACCCTGGGTGGATAAAATGCGCCCGCCGGACCGCCTCATCGTCCGCGGCGCCGGGGGCGCGCCGCCGAACATTCCGCAATTGGAATGGAAGTATGGTGTCAGCGGCATCTGGCTCGGGCGGCTGCCGCAGACCAACGCCCCGCCGCAGGAGCCGCCTGCCCTCACCCCCGCGGCAACGCGCGAGATTTCAACCAAAGCGGTGGAATCAGCGCAGTGACAGCGCGTCGAACTTTCGCGCGAGGTCAAAATCCTTTTCCGTCAAGCCGCCCGCATCATGCGTCGTGAGCGTCAGCGTCACCTTGTTCCAGCGGATGTCAATGTCCGGGTGATGCCACGCCTGCTCGGCCAGCCCGGCGGCGGCGTTGACAAATTTTATCGCGGCCGGAAAATCCTTGAATTGATACGTTCGCACAATCATTTCGCCCGGCTGTTTCCACTCCGGCACGGTGGCCAGCGCGGTCTTTATTTCGGCGGCGGTCAATTTATTCATGGCTCAAAACCATTCCTTCCGGCCGTCCACGTAGGTGCGCACAAAATCCTCGTCGCTCTTGCACAGGTAAACGATGCCTTCGATGAGGCCGATGAGGTGCATCACGGCGCCGGCGATGCCGCAGGTCAGGACCGTCACCAGCAACATGACCAGTCCCGCACCGGTGTAGCCGAGGATGAACTTGTGAATGCCGAGCGACCCGAGCAGGATGCCGCAAACCCCCGCCGGGATTTTGTTGGCCGCCCGCGACGCGGCGGTGGCCGGCGGCACAATTTGCGGGGGCGCCGTCTTCAATTGGGAGGCAAATTCCGGAAGCGAGCCCAGCGGTTTCCAGTCCTGGGCGCCCTCGGTTTGGGCGAGGGTCTGGGCGTTGACCCGGTTCTCGGCGATCCAGCGCCGGATTTCCTCCGCGCCCACCGGGCCATATTGCTGGCCATTTGCTCCCACGATTTTATACATAACGCGCCTTTCCGTTTTGGGTTTGCCTACGAAAGTTTCGGCGGCTGGCCGGGCGAACCAGCCAGTCGCGGCGGCACCGGTTTTGGTCTTGCCGATTCATCCGTTTTTGCCAGGCGCAGCAGGCTTAAGCTTGTGACCAGCGACCACAACCAGGCGGCGACAAAAAAAATCAGCCCCCATTTTCCCATCCAGCCGAACGAACCGGGCGGGACCGGTTCACCAAGCTGCTGGAGAAAAACTTGGCGGCACCATTCAAACATCCAACCGACGATCAAGACAAAACCCGCCAGGCCGAGCAGCAATTGACCGGTTCCGGCAAAAAACCGACGCGCCATTAACGTGCCAAGTCCGGGAGTGGCAAACAAATTCGTCAAAAGGCACGCCCATGCCCGGGCATGGCTCAAGGGTCCGGCGGGCCAGAGGTTCATAATTCATGGGCCGAACTGCGACTTTACTTCCGGTTTGTTCAAGACGACCAGCGCCCAGATGCCCAATGGCAGCCCCAAGAGGCAGCAGCACGAGCAAGGCAACATCGCGGCCACGACGGCCACCGTGGCTACACCGTGGTTTTGCAACCGCAAAAGCTTTATGGCGCCGAACAGCACAAACCCGTTCAGCGCCGCGACCGCAAGGTTGATCACTCCTGCCAATGGCCCTTGCATTCCTTGGATGAACGCCTGCATTTGGGGTGGGATGTTTGGCGGCATCTCATGCCGGAACATTGTCCCGCCAGTGAACAGGGTTAAAAGACCGCTGAAAGTATAATATGCGATCCCCAAGCTGGCGGTGATAATCAAGGCGACGGCCGGACCTTTGACCAGTTTCAAGGCGGCGGAGCGTTCGGCACTCGCACCGGCCACGGACGAGGTGAATGGCGGCGGAGCGGCGGAGGCGGCCGTTTGGGCCGCCAGGGCGGCGGCAAATTCGGGAAACGTCGATAGCGTCCGCCACTCCGCGTCGTTTTCCTCCCGAATCCGGGTTTCGCCATTGAGCCGGCCGTCGGCAATCCAACGGCGGATGTCCTCCGCCGTGACCGAGCCGTATTCCTTCTGATCGCCACCGATGATGGTGTAGGTCGCCATAATTAATTTGTCTGTGTCTTTTGTTTAGGTTCAAGGATCCCAGCGGAGTTCGGGCAGCCGCGCTTCCGACACCTGCTCGACATGGCCGTCCGCAAAACCTACCACGAAAACGCGGCGATGCCGGGGTTTGGCCAGCATCAGTTCCGGGCCGCCGGAAACATTCCAACCGCCGTTCGCCTCAAATATCACCACCGTGTTCGGGGCCACTTTACCCTCTTCCACACCGGACAATCGGGCGTTGAAGGCGTAGCTGCAACGGCCGCCTGACAAATCCGCCGGGCAATGGAAGGCCTTTGGCGTACCGACCTCCGGTTGGATCGCATCGCACCAGTTGGTGGTGGCAGGGTAGTGATTTTGGTTGTTATCCACATACATGCGCATGGCCAGGGAAAGCTGCTTGACGTTATTCACGCAATTGATGCTCTGCGCCTTCTGTTTGGCGGCGGCCAGCGCCGGAAGCAGCATGGCCGCAAACAGGGGGATCATGAGCAGGAAAATCCCGGACACGATAATTCCCGCCAGCGCGATTCCGCTCCCGTTCAGCGCGCCCCGGCTTTGTCTGACCTTGACCATGGCGATGATGCCCAGGATCAACCCAATCAACGCTGCGGCCCCACAGGTGAACAAGCCCAAAATTCCCAACACCAGGGAGGCAATGGCCAGACCGCTGGTTTTTGCAGAGGCACCGGAGGCAACGCCTGGCAACGGCGGCGGCGTGAGGGTCGCGCCAGCCTTCGCCGCGAGGGCGTCGGCAAATTCAGGGAAGTCCGGAAGGGGACGAAATTCCGCGTCGCCTTGCGCCTTCACCAGGGATTGCTCGTTGAGCCGGCCTTCGGCAATCCAGCGACGCACATCATCCGGCGTAACCAAGCCGTATTGCTTTTGATCGCTCCCGATGATGGTGTAGATCGCCATAATTTGCCCCGTGTTTGCCGATTTCTAGTTCATCGGCCGCCACGGCGCAAGCCTGTTTCAGCGTCCCGCCTTCCGCGCCGAGGCTTCCATCAGGATGAAAAACGCCTGCCCTTCCGTTGAAATGCCCGGCTGATTGAATTGCGGCGCGCCAGCCACCCCCTGCACAAATCCCAGGTGGTCCACCTTGGCGCGCACCGCGGTGCGCATCCGGTCGGCATTGGCCAGATAATTCTCCGGCAGCCAGCCGCCGCGTACGCTTTCATAAATGGCGTAGGCCAGCATGGCCGCCAGGTTGGTTTCGATATACGAGGACGGATCGTCCACCTCGTCATAAAACAGGCCATCCGGACGCTGATGCGCCAGGCAGCCGTCCAGAAGTTCCCGGAGCATCGCGGCCAGTTTGGCACGCTCAACTTGGCGGTCGGCGGGCAGCGAGCGGATGACCTGCGCGAAAGCCGCCGCGGTCCAGCCGTTGCCGCCGCCCCAAAACATCGGATCGACCATGGTCTGCTTCGGTTCCGACCAGCGATGGTGCATGAGTTTCTTATCCGCAGCCCAGAGCCGCTGATGAACCCCCAGCAATTGGGCCAGTGCCGCGTTATATTGCCCCGTGGCAGCGAGAAACGGCGGCGTGGTGAAACTCCCGTCGGACCACATTTCGCGTGAATTGGCTTGATGATACGGTGTGCCGTCTTCGGCGCGCGGCGCTCCCGTGAGCGCAAACTGGAGCATGTCGTTTGCGGCTTTTACGAGCGCCGGGTCCCCGGTCTGGCGCGCCGACCACCAGAGACAATCGCCCAGCATGAGCGGATCGGTGGTCGAACCGCCGATGGCCGCAACAACGCCGCTTTGATTGACGTGAACCAGCGAGGCGCGGGCCAGGGCGATGGCGGCATCGCGTTCACCGGCTTCGAGCAACGCCTGCCCGGCCACGCCCTGTTCCCAAGACGCGCGTTGAAACCCCAGCATCGCGGACATGGCCTTGCTCACCAGCGGGTCCTGCCGGAGATTGACGGCAAAGGCGTCATCGGCTACGTACGCGAATTCGGGCGCGTCGCAGCCCCAGGCTTCAAATTCGCAAAGGGCGCACCATTTGTCGGCGGCAGGCTTCAGGTTTTTCAGCACCAGCCAGTTTATCGTCCGTTTCGCAATCGAAAATTCCTGGCCGGCGGCAACCTGTTTCAGCTCCAGCTTTTCACTTGAGCCGTCGGAGAAGCCGACGGTGACTTCCTGCCAGTAGGAATCATGCGGCGCGTTTTCCGGAGTCCATGCGGCGCGGAGAAACAAGGTCAGCCGGTCAATTTCCACCGGCCGGCCGAAATCGAGCCGCCACCAGATGTTCGTTTCCTTTCGCGGTCCCCACGAGCCGCAGCCATGCACGTCGTCATTGCGGCAGTTGCCATCAATGGCACAGCGGGCGGCGAACTCGCGCTGGTTGTACTCGCTGTTGCTGGTGGCGTGGGGGAACGAAACTGGCTCGCGGTTGGTGGTGTCGGTTGGATTTAAAGCCACGTTGCGGTAATCGGCGGCGGTCTTTCCCGGTTCGAGATAGACGCCGGAAACCCGGCTCGTTTCCCCGGCCGCCATACCCGCCACCGCCGCCAGCGTGATCAAGACCGCGAAGGATTTCATCCGGAAAATATCCGGCAAGCTTACTGGTTCCGCACGAACAATTTTCCAGGCAATTGTTTCACCACGCGTTTCATTTCCAACCCCAGCAAGGTCACCGAAACCGCCGAGCTCGGCAGGCCGCTCCGCCGGATGACCTCGTCAATGCTCGATTCCTCGTTCGTCAGCGCGTCGTAAACACACCGTTCCGGTTCCGTTAATTCCAGCGCCGGCAACACCCCGGTCTCGCCCGGGGAGGATGGCCGGTTGCTGGCCGGGAACAAATACTCAAACTCGCTCAAAATGTCCCCGGCGTCCTCGCACAGCTTCGCGCCCTTTTTGATCAGGTCGTGGCAGCCCTTGCTCCGCGGCGAATCAATCCGCCCGGGCACGGCGAACACCTGCCGGCCATATTCCGTGGCAAAATTTGATGTGATGAGCGCGCCGCTGTTCAGGTCCGCCTCCACGACCACGGTGCCGAGCGTCATGCCGGCCACGATACGGTTGCGGATGGCGAAGGATTGCCGGTCGCCGTTGCGATTGAACGGAAATTGCGTGATGACCGCGCCGGATTCGGCGATGCGCCCGAACAAGTCACGATTTTCCGGCGGGAAAACAATGTTGATGCCGGTGCCGAGCACGCAAACCGTCCGGCCTTTTGCCGCCAGTGCGCCCTGGTGCGCCGCCGTGTCAATGCCCCGCGCCCCGCCGCTCACGACCGTCACCCCAACATAGGCCAGTTGATACGCCAGCTTGCGCGCGACTTCGATGCCGTAGTGTGTGGTCATCCGCGAACCGACCATCGCCACCGCACTTCTATCCTTTGCGGTCAGCGCGCCCTTGACGTAGAGCACCAGCGGTGGGTCATATATTTGCCGGAGCGATCCGGGGTAATTTTCGTCACTCTGAATCAATACATGGCAGCCATATTCCTGGATGCGTTTCAATTCACCCGCAAGGTCAATGGTCTGTTCCCAGGTGGCAATCGCCGCGGCCGTCTCCTCGCCGATGTTGCGGACGCGGAGCAGCTCGCTTTTGGATGCCTGAAGAATTTTGGGCGCTTCGCCGAAATGTTCCAGCAACTGTCGCGCACGCACCGGCCCGACGTGTTCGATGAGATTTAGAGCAATAAGCGCATCCCGTGAATCCATGCCGTGTGGATAACGTTTTATGATTTCAGCAGCAAGCGAAAGATGGGGAAACGTTGCTTTTGCTCGATTTTCTGCTATGAATGAGGCGTGCCTGATCCCAGCCTCTTGCTCCTCATTCCGGCCTACAACGAGGAACGCCGCATCGAACCGGTGCTGCGTGATTATGCGCAATTTTTCGGGAAAAGTTATTCCGGCAAATTCCAGATCGTCGTGGTGTTGAACGGCTGCACCGACAACACCATCGGCGTCGTCCGGCACGTCGCGGCGGAATTTCTGCTGATCCGCGCCCTCGAATTCAAGGAACCGATTGGCAAGGGTGGCGCGCTTATCGAGGGGCTCAAGCTCGCCTCCTACGGCGATTTGATCGGCTACGTGGATGCCGATGGCGCCACCACCCCGGCGGCGTTCCTGCAACTGGTCCGGCAGATGGGCAATGCCGATTGCGTGGTCGGCTCGCGCTGGCTGCCGGATTCGGTCATTCATCAATCCCAGACCAGCGACCGGCGGTTTGCCAGCCGGGTGTTTCACGCCATCGTGCAGCTCTTGTTCCGGTTGGACATTCACGACACGCAATGCGGCGCCAAAGTCATCAAGCGCGAGGTCGTGGAAAAAATCCATCCCTACCTCCACATCGCCGACATGGCTTTCGATATCAACCTGCTCGTGGCCATCAAGCACGCCGGCTATAGCATCCGTGAGGTGCCGACCGAATGGACGGACAAGGCCGGTTCCAAGGTCACGTTGTTCCGTTCATCGCTGACGATGTTCCTTTCCGTCGTACGGATCCGGCTGATTTACTGGCCGTGGGTTTATAAACTGCTGCGTCCAATGCGTCCGCTGGAAGGCTGGGTTTACCGGAAATTGCGCGCCCCCCTGCCGTTAGCGGGTCCAAAGGAAACGAAGCCGGGGGCTGAAAAGTAGCCGCTGGCCGGCGCCACGCTAATTTTCCAGCGTCGCCCGGGATTTCACGCCCCACGTAAACCACGCGCACACGCCGAGCAGGAGGAGATTGAACACGCCGAGCGTTTTCAGCACCGTCACCAGGCTGTCGTGGAAATGGGTCAGGGCGAAGCCGTAGGCCAACGCGAGCAGCACCAGTGCCGGCACGATGCGAAATTGGGACCGCGCCAGCAGGTTGTTCACCAGCGCAAAGGCCAGCGATAGCGGCACCATCGCCCACGCATACCACGGCAGCACCGATGAGGCGACCTGCACGTAGGCATCCTGGTAAACAATTTTGACGATCCACGGCCCCAGCACGGTCAGCCCCAACGCGCCACCCGCCGCCAGGATTCCCGTGCCGAGCAGCACCACGCCCAGCAGGTTGCTTTTCTCCGAACGCGCAACGCTATGGACGATTTTGGGAAACATCACGGTCGCCAGCGGCACCACCAGCCACATCAGGGCGCGCGACAAGGTGCCGGCGCTGACGTAAAATCCCGTTTCGTCGCTGGTAAAGTAGGCTTTGACGAACATCGTGTCCGCCGTGAAAAGAAATTGCAGGGCGCCAAATCCCAGCATCAAGGGAATGACCTGGGCCAGCAGGCTGCGCGTGTCGAAGGGCTGCGCCGGCAACCGCCACAATCCGCGGGTCTGCCAGATGCAAATCCCCACCGCCACCGCCAGGCCCAGACAAACTCCGGTCATCATCCCGATCGCACCCCAGCCAGCCAGCAAGACCAGCAACGCCGCCACGCTGAAACGTCCCACACCGTTGAAAATGTTCGACCACCCGAGCCAGAAGAAGTCCTGCTGTCCCTGCAACACCCCCCAAAACATCGGCAGCCAGAGCGACAGCAACACCACCAAAACCGTGATCCACAGTTCAGCCGGATTCGTGAGTTTCCAGCCCGCCAGAATGTCAGCCTGCCAGACCAGCACACCCGCCGCCAGCAACACGCCCAAGCCCAGCGTTCCCAGCCACGCCAGCCGGATCATGCCCGCCAGCTCGCGCTCCCGGTTCCTCGCCAGCGCCTGGGCGGTCTGTTGCGCGAACACCATTTGCAGTGGCAAGGTCGGCACGCACATCGCCACGGCCAGCAACACCCCGAACACGCCGTATTCCGCCGGCGGCATTTTTTTGTTCAGCAGGTGCACCACATACATGAGCAGGCCGCTGGAGACGTTCGCCATCATCAGCCAGCCGCTCTGCCGGAAAAAGGCCGCGTGATGCGAAGGAGCGGTCGCCGGCGTCGTTTCAGTGATGGCTGCGGACATGGGCGTTGGACAATACGAAACCGGAACGGTTCAGGGAAGTGATTTTAGAAAGTTGAGCAGCATGTTTTTCCCGCGCTCCAGCGCCGCCAGCGAAATCCATTCGTCCGCCGTGTGCGCCTGCGCAATGTCGCCGGGGCCGAACACCACGCTCGGAATACCTCCCGCCGATAGCACCGCCGCATCGCAGAAAAAATCAACACCCACGGATCGCTGCTGACCGACACTCCGCAAAAACTGCCGGACCAGCGGCAGTTTCGGGTTTGTTTCCAGGGGGATGCAGGGCGCAAGCTTCGTGCTGGATATTTTCGCCGGCATTTTCCTGGCCCGCAACCGCGCGGCGATTTCCTGCCGCACGCCGGCATCCGTTTCCCCCGGCAAGGTCCGCCGGTCAAGCATGATCAGGCAACGGTCGGGCACGATGTTCGGCTGCACACCGCCGCGAATCAGGCCCACGTTCACCGTGCCAGCCCCGAGCAGCGGATGTTTTCGCTTCCGCAACCACGCGGAGTAATCCGTTTCCAGCAGGTCCACGATGTGCACCATCGCGTGGACGGCATTTCGGCCCAGCTTCGGGGTGGCGCCGTGGGCCGCCTTGCCGCGCGTTTCGAGTTGCAGCCAGAGACTGCCCTTGTGCGCCGTGACCACCTGCAACCGTGTCGGTTCACCGACAATCGCCAGGTCCGCCATGAGTCC
Source organism: Verrucomicrobiia bacterium (assembly GCA_049280815.1). Classification (GTDB taxonomy): domain Bacteria; phylum Verrucomicrobiota; class Verrucomicrobiia; order Limisphaerales; family UBA11358; genus UBA11358. The sequence goes on from JBAPQW010000029.1 coordinate 17,236, forward strand.
GCTGGCCACCAGTGCGCGTGAACCGGCCTGGGCCTGTTCCTCGTCAATCAATCCGGCAAAAATGATTTCGGTTTCGTTCGGCCGCATCTTCAGGTTCGCCAGGTCGCACAGTGCGGTGAGCATGGCGGCGATGGAACCTTTGGTGTCGCACGCGCCGCGGCCGTGAAGCCGGCCATGCTTGCGCTGGGGAATGAACCGCGTACCGTCCGCGCCGACGGTGTCGAGATGCGGCGCGAGCAAAATGGCCCGGCGGACCTGGTTTCGGGGCCGCAACCGGGCGATGACATTTGAACGACCGGGCAAAACCTTCTGCAATTCGACCTCGAGCCCGGCGCGCGCAGCGACCGACGCGAGAAAATCAGCGACGCTTTTCTCCCCGGCGTAGGGATGGTGGGCCGGCAAGAATGCGGGGTTCACGCTGGGCAGCGCGATAAGTTCAGCCAGGAGTTTTTCCGTGCGCGTCATGCGCCCACAGCTTAATGGCCAGTTTCGCAGGTGTCGAGGTTTGGCTGGAAAGAGAATGGAGGCGTTGGGTCATTGGGTCGGCAGCGATGGCTTGGCGCGCCCTGGTTTCCGGCTCGCAAAAAACATCAGCAAAGAGAAGGCCGCAAAGACTCCGGGCGCGAAACGCTCCTCCAGGGTCATCGCCGTTCCACCCAAGAAGGACAACCCGTTGGCCAGCACATACCAGCCCCAGATGGTGCCCACTTTGCGCTGCGGGTGCCGCCATAATTCCATCAGGCCCGGAATCCCGGCCAGACAAATGCCCGTCGTGGTGGCGACGATGGCCGCCGCCGGCCCCCCGAGTTTCCAGCAGATCAGACAGCCAAGCACCAGCGCCAGAATCACACTGTCCATGCGGCCCCAGGCAAAACGGCCCTTGGCCAGCAACAGCAGCGTCAGGCCTATACCACCGACCGCGAAACCCAGCGGCAACAGAAAATTCCCGTGCCGCTCGAAAATGCTGATCGTCAAAATCGTGTCCAGCGCCGCCCAAAGCAACCACGTGGCAAAACTTTACCCCTCACCCTTGTCCTTGATGATCCGGACGGCCATGGGGACAAACAGCGCCAGTGCGCCGATGCCCCCGGCGAGTTTTAGGACGTCATGAATGTCCATGGCGCCTTAGACAATCTCCAGCGGGCATTTCGGCAGGGCCTCGAGAAAAGCCTGGCCGTATTGCTTGGTGAGCACGCGATTGTCCAGCACCACGATGATGCCGGTGTCGGTCTTGGTCCGGATCAACCGGCCCACGCCCTGGCGGAATTTCAAAATCGCCTCGGGCAGGGAAAATTCGCTGAAGGAATTTCCCCCCTGCGCCTCAATCGCCTCGATCCGCGCCTCAATGAGCGGATGATCCGGCACGGCGAACGGCAGCCGCGTGATGATGACGTTGCTCAACGCCTCGCCCGGCACGTCCACGCCCTGCCAGAAACTGTCCGTGCCGAACAGCACCGAGTCCACGTCGTCCTTGAATTTTTCGAGCATGGTCGAGCGCGGCGTGCCCTTGCCCTGCACAAAACATACGACCCCAAGTTTGTTGAAAAACGGCTCCATCCGTTCGGCGACCTCCTGCATGAGCTTGTAATTGGTGAACAGGACAAACGCCTTGCCGTGGGTCTGCTTCACGAAATGACCGATCCAATGTTCCAGCGCCTCCGCGTAACCAGTCTCGCGCGGATCAGGCATTTTCTTCACGGCAAATAACTTCATCTGCCGCTCGTAATCGAACGGCGTGCCGACCTGCAAGAGGGTCGCCGACTCTGCCCCCACCCGTTTGGCGAAATAGTTCAAGGGCGACGTCGAGGGTCGAGGGTCGAAGGTCGAGGGCTTGCTCCGGCTCATGTCCTGCGACTCTCGACTTTCGACTCTGGCCTTCACGGCCAGGGTGGCGCTTGTCATGATGACGCTCGTGTCGCTTTCGAACAGGCGCCGGCGCAAAAAATCCGCCACGTCCACCGGAGCGGCGTTCAACGCCAGGTTTGTATGCGCTTTGCCGCTGCGCTCGACCCAATAGACATGATCGGCGGCGCTTTGTTCGAGGAACGCTTTTACTTCATCACGCAGCTCGGCCAGCCGGCGGCTGCATTCCACCAGCTCCTGCCCGATGTCGTTGTCCTCGCTCAGTTTGATCAGGTCGCCCACGGCCTCGCGCAGGCGCTGGATCGGCAGCGTGACGTTGTCCTTGACCAGCTCGGCGCGGCGGATGCGAAGTTCCGTCCACGCGCGACGGCGGGCGCTGCCTTCACCGCCGCCGAAACTGTCGCGTTTGGCCTGCCGCTGGATTTCTTCGCACGCGGCCTCGACGTTCTCAAAGAATTTGTCGGCTTCGGTCAAAATATCCGCCACCAGCTTCACCGCGCCGCCTTTGCGCAACGTGCCGAGCAGGCCCTTTTCCGTGCGCGGATTCCACAGCCGGTTCAGCGCATAACGCACCTGTCCGCTCGACACGCTCAGGCCGATGTGCCGCGACGCCACGTTTTCCATGGTGTGCGCCTCGTCGAAAATCACGAAATCATTCTTAAACAGGATGCCACCTTCGATGTCCTCATCCACGCCGCCCAGCAGCGTGAAAAACAGCGTGTGGTTCAACACCAGCACGTCGGACGAAAGAATCCGGCTCCGGGCCCGCTGAAAAAAACAGACGCCGTGGTCCCTGGCAAAATCGGAGGGATGCCCGCAGATTTTCGGAGAACATAGTCCGCGCTCGGAACAAACCTGAGCCCAGACCTTCGCGTCCGGCTCGACGTCGAAATCCGAAAGGCTGCCATCCGCGGTTCCCTTCGACCATTCGTAGATGCGCTGGAGTTCCTCGGCCTCGGAGGAGGTAAACAGGTTGCCGGACTGCTGGATCGCCTTGTGGAGGCGGCGGGTGCAGAGATAATTCGCCCGCCCCTTGAGCATCGTGAAATTAAATTTCAGCGGTTCCGGCAGCGAACCCAGCACGGCCGCCAGCATCGGCAAATCCTTTTCCGTGAGCTGCTCCTGCAGATTGATGGTGTGCGTCGAGACGATGGCCTTTTTTTTCTGCGCCACGGCAAACAAGATCGCCGGAATCAGATAGGCCAGCGATTTGCCGACACCCGTGCCCGCCTCGACCGCAAGATGTTCACCGTTCTGCAAAGCCCGGGCCACCGCCACGGCCATTTGCTGCTGCTGCGGACGAAACTCAAAATTCTTTGCCTTCGACAAGATGCCTGCCGGTGAAAACATGGCTCCGACCCGGGACACCAAATCTGCGCCGGCGGGTTGAGGTTCAGTGGGCGCAATCACGGCGCGCGAATATGCCGATGTGTTGTTTCCCCGGCGAACTAAAAATCCGGCAACCCCATTATGGCCCGGTTTGTTTCTGGGTAGACGGGGAGGTCCATAAAGGCGGTTTTCCCCAATAAAGCCAGTAAACAGGTGAATCATTTACTTAATAAACCCGGCTTTTTGGTATTATGTATGCTTCAAATCGGGTATATTCATCCTGAATGTTGATCGGCTGATGTTTTTTTCGGGGCTGCACGGGCCGCTCGGGATGGAATCGGTAAAAAATGTCTGATACAGTCCCGAAAAGAAATGGACTTTCACTCAAACCGGGGAATGGCCGACCGCAAATGTTCAAACATCGTGCGATCACAGATTCTTTCATTTCCGTTTACGCAAGCCAGTCCGGGCCGGCGGCTGGCCGGCATCGCCGCGTGCTGGTGGTTCGCCTTGGCGCCGGCGGTGTGGGGCCAGGCTCCGGACCAGCTGCCGATGGCCAACGATGTCCTGACCAACATTTCCCAGATTTGGAGTGTGCCGCACGAGCATCGGGATGAAGAGTATCGGATTCGAACTGAGGTGCTGATTTATTTCGTTGATGCGGAGTGGGGCAACGCCGTGGGAGAATGCATGGGCATTCCCGAATGGCTGCCCATGGACACCGCCCCCATTGCCTTGAAGGCTGGCCAGCGGATCGCCATTGATGGGGTGATCATCCCCCTGCGGCAACGGTTTGTTTGGGACAAAACCAAGATTCAAATTCTCGAAGAAAATGTGGCGCTCAAACCTGAAAAGGTATCGGACTTGAGCAAAACCCCTCATGAATTAAATCAGCATCTGATATCGGTGGAAGGCCTGATTGACAACGAGCTGGATGAACGAACGCACTGCACCATCAATTTCCTGGCCGGCAGCACCCTGGCCCGGGCCTATGTGTTGAAGGGAACCAACAATTCGCCGCTGGCTTTCAAAGAGGGTGATTTCGTTCGCATGAAATGCGTTTACTCCCCGCAGTTCGATAAAAATGGAAATCTGAGCGATCTCTCCTTATGGGTGAACAACCCGGCCGACCTCCAGGTGATCCATTCGCTGAAGACCGATCCGCGCTTCAACATCCCCGCCACTTTCAGCAAGGACATCCAATCGGATACGTCCCCGGATGTCCTGGTTCGCGTCGACGGTGTCGTGCGCAACTACGAGCCCGGTAAATGGGTCACCCTCTGGGATGCCACAGGACAAATCATGGTTCAGAGCAAACAAAGTCAGCCGTTGCGGTTCGGGGATCGGGTTGAAGCCATTGGCTACCCCTACGTGCTGGGCGTGCAGCAGTGTTTGCACGATGGTTTGTACCGGCTGGCCACCTCGACCAACTCGGCTGCTGCCGTCACGGAGGCTGCCACGAATACCTTGCCCTTGCGCCTGGCCGAGCAAATCCGGGACCTGAGCCCCGAAGAAGCTGATCGCCATTTGCCGGTCAGCCTCCGCGGAGTGGTCACCTGGTCACATTCAAGAACTCCCTTTGCCTACGTGCAGGACGCCAGCGGCGGCACCCGCGTGGTCAACCCGAATTGGGATGAACTCAACACGACGAAGCCGGGAACGATCGTGATTCTGGAAGGCGTGACCAGCGAGGGAGATTTTGTGCCCGTGGTCACCAACGCTTTCCTGCGCCGGGCGGGGTGGTGGAACATAGAAGAACAACGCCCGGTGACCCTCGAACAGGCGCTGACCGGGGTGGAGGAAGGGCATTGGATAGAAATGCGCGGATTTGTCCGGGACCTGATACACACGAATGGACTGGTGTGTTTTTATCTGAGCACATCGCGCGGAGAATTCCAGGCCTGGACGCCAGACTCGCAGTCATTTGCCGCGTTCAAAGGAGCAATTATTCGTGTGCGCGGGGTGTGCTCCGCGGTGGCCAATGCGCGGCATCAATTGACGGGAATTCAACTTTGGACGCCGGACCAAAAATATATCCAGACCGAAGAATTCGCACCGGCGGATTTGTTCGTCACGCCGTTCCGTCCACTGGCCAGCCTGCGGCGGTTCAACGTGGAAAGCGCGCTCAACCAACGAATCCGCACTTCCGGCACTGTGGTCCTTCAGGTGCCGGGCCGTTACCTGTATGTGCAGGACGGCGCGGACAGTATCCTGGCCTTAAGCCAGCAACCGGACGTTCTTCAGCCGGGAGATCAGGTCGAGGTGGTGGGTTTTCCCGGCGATGAGGGCCAAAAATTCATCCTCCGGGAGGCGGTCTACCGTCGCATCTCGGGCGGAAAAGAACCCCAACCCGTGTCCTTGTCCGCAACGAATTCCGTCCAGGCGAACCTGGGAGGTCTGTTGGCGAAAGCCGAGGGGACCTTGCTGAACAAGGTGGAAAAGGACGGTCAAACGCATCTGCTCATCCAGAGTGACAATTTCACTTTCGAGGCCAGCCTGGTTTCCACCGCGGCGGAAACCGAAGAGAGACTGCAAGGCATGGCGCTCGGCAGCCGGCTCGCCCTGACGGGGGTTTACGAATTGCAGGGCGACGAATACGGGCAACCGGGTTCATTTCTGCTCCGCTTGCGTTCCTGGAACGATGTGCAGTTGCTGCAGCGACCGCCCTGGTGGACACCGGCCCGGCTGTTGTGGGTGCTGGTTGGAGTCCTCGCCGTGTTCCTGATCTCATTGATCTGGGGAATTCTGATCGCGCGCAAAAACGCGTTGCTAAATCAGGCCCACACAGAACTGCAAACGGCCAACGACCAGCTTGAAATCCGGGTCGATGTGCGAACGCGGGAACTTCAGGATCAGGTCACCGCCAAGGAACGGGCCCATACCGAGCTGGCTCAGGCGCAACGCAGCCTGATGCTGGCTTCCCGCCAGGCGGGCATGGCGGAAGTGGCCACCGGCGTCCTGCACAACGTGGGTAACGTCCTTAACAGCGTCAATGTCTCCGCCACCCTGCTCCGCGACCAAATCCGCAAGTCGGAGATCCCCACGCTTCTGAAAACCGCCGAATTGATCAAACAGAAAGACGGAGACTTGGCGGCCTTCCTGACCTCCGATCCCAAGGGAAAATTGATGCCGGAACTCATTTCTCAAATCGCCGGGCAACTTCAAAAGGAGCAGGAAAACACCTCGCGCGAAGTGGACCAATTGGCAAAAAACATTGATCACATCAAAGACATCGTGGCCATGCAGCAAAGCTATGCCCGCGTCGCCGGGGTGGTTGAAGAAGTGTCCCTGGCCGGCCTGGTGGAAGACGCCATCCAGATCAACGCGGCGGCATTGGCCCGTCATGGAGTCAAGGTCATCCGCCAGTTTGAAGAAGTGCCGGCCCTGACCGTCGACAAACACAAGGTCCTCCAGATTCTGATCAACTTCATCCGCAACGCCAAATATGCGCTGGACGAATGCGCCCAGAATGAAAAACGGCTCGTCGTCACCATCGCCAAAACGGATGGCGAGCGCGTCATGATCCGGGTGGAGGACAACGGCGTCGGCATTCCTCCGGAAAACCTGACGCGCATCTTTTCCCATGGTTTCACCACGCGCCCGAACGGCCATGGTTTTGGCCTCCATATCGGCGCACTCAACGCCCGGGAAATGGGCGGCTCGCTCTCCGCCAGGAGCGAAGGCACGGGGCGCGGCGCAACCTTCGCCTTGATTTTACCCCTGCATCCACCCGTCAAAACCTCATGAATGCCATGCCTGCCAAAACCCGCAATCGGATACTCATCATTGACGACAACGCTTCGATTCACGCAGATTTCCGGAAAATTCTGGGTCAGGAGCAGGAGCCAAACGCCGGGTTGGACCTCGCCAAGGCGCTGGTGTTTGGGGAGAGCCCCGCCACTTCGCTGCACTCCGGTTTCGTGATTGATTCGGCCTTCCAGGGCCAGGAGGGTTTGGCGATGTTCAGGAAAGCCGTTGGCGAGGGTGATCCGTACGCGCTGGCATTTGTGGATGTGCGGATGCCGCCCGGGTGGGACGGCGTGGAAACCATCGGCCATCTTTGGCAATGCTGTCCGGAAATCCAGATCGTTGTTTGCACCGCCTATTCGGACTATTCCTGGGAGGAGATGATTCACAAACTGGGCCACTCCCCCAATCTGGTCGTGCTCAAGAAACCGTTCGACAACATCGAGGCGTTGCAGCTGGCCCATGCGCTCACCGAGAAGTGGCATTTGAACCGCAAGGTAAAATCCCAATTGGACGATCTCGAAACTCTGGTGCGTCAGCGGACGGCAGAATTGGAAACCGCGAATGCGCAGCTGAAACTGGAAATCGCCAAACAGATGAAATTGGAGTCCCAGTTGCGTCATTCCCAAAAGATGGAGGCCGTGGGGCAGCTCGCCGCCGGAGTCGCCCATGATTTCAACAACATTTTGACGGTGATCAATGGCAACGCCGCCTTGTTGCAGGAGCAGTTCAAACAAGACCCAGCTTGTGCGGAATCCCTCAATGATATCTCCGTTGCGGCGGAACGGGCCGCCCGGCTCGTCCGTCAACTGCTGGCTTTCAGCCGCAAACAAAGGCTCAAGCCCGAAGTGCTCAACCTGGGGCTGGTGGTGGACCAGCTTGAGGAAATGCTGAAACGGCTGCTGGGGGATCACATCACTTTTGAAGCGAAGGCCGCCCCCGGCCTGCCTGCCGTCCGGGCCGATCTTGGGATGATGGAGCAGGTCATCATGAATCTTTCGGTCAACGCCCGTGACGCCATGCCCAAGGGTGGCAAGCTCACGGTTGGCACGGAGGTCGTTACCATCACCAATGATGATGTCCAAAAAAACTCCGAAATCCGCCCCGGCCAATATGTCTGTCTCTCCGTATCGGATACCGGTTGCGGCATTGCGCCGGAACTGCTGCCCCGCATTTTTGATCCGTTTTTCACGACCAAGGAAATCGGGAAAGGCACGGGCCTGGGCCTCGCAACCGTTTACGGCACCATCAAGCAACATCATGGCTGGGTCGATGTCCAAAGCGCCACCGGCCAAGGCACAACATTTCGGATTTTCCTGCCGGCCTGCGCCGATGTTCTCCAGCCGGAAAACCCGTCTCAATTCCAAAAAACAACAGTTCATAAAGGAACGGAGTGCGTGCTTGTGGTTGAAGACGAAGACCGCGTGCGCGCCCTGACGGTCGCCGTGCTGCGAAAAAACGGCTATCGCGTTTTGGAGGCGGCTTCCGGCAAGGACGCCCTGGCGGTCTTCCAGGACCACAGCGCTGAAATCGATTTGCTGTTCACCGACGTCATGATGCCCGGAAATTTGCTGGGTGACGAATTGGCCGTCCGCTTGCGCGCCGCCAAGCCCTCCCTGGCCGTGCTGCTCACTTCGGGTTACACCCCTGAAGTCACCAAAACCGAATTCCGGGGCAACGGGAATTTTCTGACCAAGCCCTTTGCTCCCACCCAGATGCTCGCCGCCATCCGTCAATGCCTCGACCATGCACCGGTCGAAAATGGCAAAACCAAATATTGAGTCCGCCGACTTTATCGCTCGCTTGGGCACGGCGACCGCAGAGATTGTTTGCGAGAAAAACGGCGCGTTTCTGTTCGGAAACGCGCCTGGCGATTGCCGGAAAATGATTATTGGGCCGTTGACTGGAGGGGTGTCGTTTCCGCCCGTTGCGCGGTTCCGGCCGGCGCAATCCGGTTGGCCACGTTGACCCCGTCGATTTCATCGTAGCTGAAGACCAGCTTGTCGTTCGGTTTCAAGTCGGCCAGTTGACCGTTGATTTTGCCGTTGATCACGATGGCGCAGTTATCGCCCAAGCTGAATTTCTTCGTATCAAACAGCGCCTTGGCCTTGACGGTCTTCGTATCGAGATCAATCGCCGTCAGCGAGCCGGTGAACGTCTCGCTGGTCTGCGCGATTTTCCAGGCGGTCGGCTTGTTGCCCGGGTTTTCATACGTCACGGTCACATAATTGCCGGTTTGTATGTCCGCCAGCCCTCCCGATTTGTCGCCGCGGAGCACCACTTTGCAATCACCCGCGATCTGAAAGGTCCGGTCCGCACCGTGGCCATGCAGGGTCAGGGTATGCTGGATCGGGTCATAGGCCTTCACTGTGCCCTCGCCGGACACCGGTTGTTGGGTGACGCGGTCGGCCACAAGTACCCCGTGGGATTCCTGATACACCACCATCACCCGCTGGCCCGGACGCAAATCGCTGATCGCGCCCGCGGGTTTGTCCACCAAGGTGTAGGAACAATTCTCGCCGAGGTTGAACGTCTTGCTCAAAAAGGTTCCCTTCAAACCCAACAGGTGTTCCTTGGCATCCACGGACACCACCGTGCCGGTGTAGGATTTGTGCGGTATTCCCGCCATGGCCGCGTCATCCGCCGACGCTTTAAGCGCTGCAGTCATGGTCAGGACCGAGACCCCGACGGCCGCCCAGGCACGTATTACATTTATTTTCATATTGATCATTAGAGAAATCTAACCGAAAGCGCTTTCAATCAACAGGACAATTGCTATTCACCAAAATCGCGCCAAACCGGAACGGTTTAGCCAAACAAATCCATCTGCGGGGGCGGGGCGAGCTGCTTGAGCTTGTCCCGGTCCTGCTGCCGGCGCGGCGACTGGCGCACCGTGCCTTCCGGAGTGAGCTCGGACTCCTCCAGATTGTTGAGAATCTCCCTGGCGCGCTCCAATACTTCCTTGGGCACACCGGCCAGACGCGCCACGTGAATGCCATAGCTCTTGTCCGTGCCGCCTTCGACGATTTTGCGCAGAAAGACAATCTGGTCGCGCCATTCACGCACGGCCACGTTGAAATTTTTCAGCCGGGGCAGCCGCAAGGCGAGTTCGGTCAATTCGTGGTAATGCGTGGCGAACAGCGTCTTGGCGCCCACCTGGTTGTGCAGATGCTCGACAATGCTCCACGCCAGGCTCAGGCCGTCAAACGTGCTCGTGCCGCGCCCGATTTCATCGAGCACGATCAGGCTGCGCGGTGTGGCGTTGTTCAGGATGTTCGCCGTCTCGGTCATTTCGACCATGAACGTGGATTGGCCGCGGGTCAGGTCATCGCTCGCGCCGATGCGGGTGAAAATCCGGTCCACCAGATCAATCCGCGCCTCCCCCGCCGGCACAAATGAGCCGGTATGCGCGAGCAGGGTGATGAGCGCCACCTGCCGGATGTACGTGCTTTTGCCCGCCATGTTGGGCCCGGTGATGAGCCCGATTTGGGGAAAAGATTCGACCGTAGCAGCCGGCGTGAGTCGGCTCTGATCTTCTGCTTGAGAAATTGCATCGGATTGATGTCCGCGGCAGCTGGCAAGGCTGGTGTCATTCGGCACGAAGCGTTCGTCCTGCAGACTTTGTTCCAGGACCGGGTGCCGGCCGTCGCGGATTTGCAACACGCCTTCATCCGCGACCTGCGGCCGGCAATAATTGTGCAGCCGCGCGGTTTCCGCGAAGGAGGCAAGCACGTCGAGCTGTGCCAGCGCCGTGGCGGTTTGCTGGATTTGCGGCAGGCGGCCGAGTACTTCCTCGCGCACGCGCTGGAACAATTCGTATTCCAGCTTCACGCTGCGTTCCTCCGCGCCGAGGATTTTGCCCTCCATTTCCTTCAGTTCGGGCGTGATGTAGCGTTCGCCATTGGCGACGGTCTGTTTGCGGATGTAATGTGGCGGCACCTTGTCCAGATTCGACTTGGTGACCTCGATGTAATAGCCGAACACGGAATTGAACCGCACCTTGAGCGAGCTGATGCCGGTGCGCCCGATTTCATCCGCCTGCAGCTTTGCAATCCAATCCTTGCCGCCGCGCGTCGCCGCGTGGAGTTCGTCGAGCGCCCCATCGAAACCGTCGCGGATCATGCCGCCTTCCTTCAACGCCAGCGGCGGGTCTTCCACGATGGCCCGCGAAATCAATTCCACCAGCTCGGGCAATTCGGTGAGCTGGGATTCGAGCTGTTTCAGGAGCGCGGCCGGCTCGTCCGCGAATTCCTGTGAGACAGACGGTTCGTTTGAAAGTTTGGTGGGATCGGTGGAGCTGAAGCCGTCCTGATTCAAACCATCAACCCGCGGGCGGGCCGTCCGCGCTCCGAGTTCGCGAATGATTTTTTTTATCGCCGGGATTTGTTCCAGCGCCAGCCGCAGGGCGATCAGGTCGCGGGCATTGCCGCTGCCGGTGCTCAGACGGCCAATGGTCCGTTCCAGATCCCGCACCTGGGCAAGCTGCGCCCGGAAACTGTCCGCCCCGGACGAATTTTCAATGAACGTCAGCACGGCCTCCTGCCGCCGGCGAATCGGTTCCACGGCGGCCAGCGGCTGCGAAAGCCAGTTGCGCAGCATCCGCGCGCCCATCGGCGTGGCGGTGCGGTTGACCGCGCCGTAGAGCGATGCGTTCCGCAGGGCGTCGTGATGCAGCGGTTCCAGGATTTCGAGGTGCCGGAGCGTCGTATAATCCAGCGCGAGGAAATCGCTGTGTTGATAGAAGGACAGTCGCGTGAGATGTTTCACGTCGCGGCGCAGATGTTGCGTCAGGTAATGCAACGCCGCGCCAGCGGCACCGATGGCCGCCGTGCGATCCTTCAGGCCGAAGCCGTCGAGCGACGCGACCTTGAAATGGTCGCGCACGGTGTAAAGCGCGGTTTCCGGCGCAAACGTCCACTCGTCGTAGCCGTTCAAAATCTTGAACGAGTCCCGCAGCAAATCCCGCACGGCCGCCGCCTCGCCGGGATAAATGATTTCCGCCGGACGGAGGCGCTCCAGTTCAGTCAACAACGCCGAATCGTTTTCCAGCTCCGTCGTCGTGAAATCGCCGGTGGTCAGGTCCACGAGCGCGAGGCCAAAGATTTTGCCGCTCGGATAAATCGTGGCAAGGAAGTTGTTCCGCTCGGCCACCAGCATTCGTTCATCGAAATGCGTGCCGGGCGAGAGAATTTGGGTGACCTCGCGTTTGACGAGTTTGCCGGGCCGGGCGTCCTCGAGCTGGTCGCAGATGGCCACTTTCCGGCCGGCTTTGAGCAACCGGCCGATGTAGGCGTTGGCCGCATGGTGCGGCAGGCCGCACATCGGCACGCCGTTGCGCGCAGTAAGCGCGAGATTGAGGAGCTGCGCCCCGGCTTGGGCATCCTCGAAAAACATCTCGTAAAAATCGCCCAGCCGGAACAGCAGCAACGCGTCCTTGGGCAGTTCGCCCTTGATGCGACGATACTGCGTCATCATGGGAGTCAGTTGGGTCTCGGCGGCCATCGGTGAAACGTTAATGAGTAAACCGGGCCAGGTCGAAGTGAAATTTCATTTGCCTCATCCATCGGCAGGTGTAAGTTACATTTGCTTCGTTTGAATTGAGTGGGAAATGGGTTATGAAGACTTCTTTATTACGATGCCGACTGGGGTTGCTTGTCACATTGCTTTTCCTGCCGCGCGTTGTTTTCTCTGCCGGAGTTGTGAACAGTCCGACGGACGTGGCTCTGCGAGCAGCGCTCACCGGCGGTGGAACCGTGACTTTTAACTGTGAGGGAACCATTACGGTGACCGGCACACTCGCCATCGCCAGCAGCACAGTGGTGGATGCAACGGGCCATGCCATCACGATCAGCGGCGGCAATGCGGTTCAATTGTTCAGTGTCAGTTCCGGGGTGAGCGCTTCCTTCCTCAATTTGACGCTGGCCAATGGCGCAGCAAGTTTTGGTGGGGCCATTTATAACAATGGCGGCATGGTAACGCTGAACGGTTGCATGGTGGTTAGTAATACTGCGGTCGCCGGTGCGGGTGGCGCGATCTATAATTTGAACGGCAACTTGACGGCTCAGAACTCAACTTTCGCTGGCAATCACGGCGTGGGAGTTTCCGGGCAATTCGCAGCCACTTCGGGACAAGGTGGCGCCATCTTTGCCGTGAATGGCCTGGTGAACTGCGTGGGTTGCACGTTTACGGCAAATACAGTCATTGCAGGCTATAAAACGAAAATGGGCGTTCCCGGCTTCGCCCAAGGCGGAGCGATTTGGAGTCAGGCGGCACTATCGATTTCAAAATGCAGCTTTTTTGGCAACCAGGCCGCTGGCGCAGGAGCCTGCATTGGTGACGGTCAAGGAGAAGGCAGCGGCGGGGCGATTTTTTTTAGTGGGGCTACGCTTAACTTGTCCGGCAGCTTGTTTGCGAACAACACCGCCCAAGGTGCGTCTGGCGGAACTTTCCTGTCACACAATTGCTCAGGTGGACTGGGCCGGGCTGGGGCCATTTGCAGTTTGGGAACCTTGGCCGCCACCAACTGCACGTTTGCAGCCAACTCTGCCAACGGGGGGCAAGCTGAACCAATTTATTTCGACGGAGCTTCTGGAGGACCCGGGGTGGGCGGCGGTCTTTTTATTACCAACGCGGCAATACTGGTAAACCTCACCTTTATTTCGAACAACGCTGCTGGCGGCGTGGGCGATGGTTTCGGGCCGGGCGGTGCGACTGGCGGACTGGCGGACGGCGGAGCCATTTACAATGTGGGAACATTGACTACCACCAACTGCACGTTCGCAGCCAACTCCGCCACTGGCGGCCGGGGTGGACCCAGCTACTTTAACGAAGGAGCATCAGGAGGGGTTGGGTCGGGTGGCGGCCTTTTAAATAATGCAGGAATGGCAACATTGGTGAACCTGACATTTGCAGCAAACAATGCTGCCGGTGGAATCGGCTCGACCGGGACTTGGAGCGGGCCAGTCGGTTTGAATCTAGGCGGTGCCATTTGCAATTCGAATGGAACGGTGAACCTTTACAACACCATCCTGGCCTACAGCACTTCCAGCAGCAATTGCTGGGGAACAGTGTCGGATTCGGGGTACAACCTCAGTTCCGATGCCAGCGCAGGATTTTATGCGCCCGGCAGCCTGAACAACACCGACCCGGTATTGGGCCCGCTGGGGAATTACGGTGGTTCCACCCAGACGCTTCCCTTGCTGGCCGGCAGCCCGGCCATCGACGGCGGTAATACCGCCACCGCTCCGGCTACTGACCAGCGCGGACATGCCCGGCCCTACGGAACCGCCGCCGATATCGGTGCGTTTGAATCGTCTCCGCCTTATTTTATCGGTGGACGGGTGTCTGGGTACACGCTCAAGGATGAAGTCACCATCGTCATTGGCTCTTCCAATCTTGTGACCACCAATCTGGGAAGCTATGGCGTGTCAGCCTTTGCCGCGGGCCCTTACACGGTCACTCCGACCAGCCCGAACTACCTGTTCATCCCGGCCAATCTTCCGGTTATTGTCGGCCCCGACCAGTTTGGGGTCAACTTCAAGGCCTATCACTGGAACGCTCTGAGTCTGGAAGCGGTGACGAACGGGTCTATGGATTGTATTATTGCCGATACCAACGGCCAGACCTGCCGTGTGCTGTCGTCCGCCGACCTCGTCCAATGGCTGCCGGTGTCAACAAATACGGCCGGTCCGAGCAATTACTTCGAGACATTTCTGCCCATAACCGGCGAACCCGCGCGGTTCTTCCGCACGGCGATTCCCTAAGCCGCCGGGTTCGATCCACAAGCTGCGTGCGCGCCTCGGTGGAGCCTTCCATCCCGGCTCAGCTCACCGCACGTCCGGCAGGACATGCAGTTCGCCGGCCCGTTCGAGGCGTAAGATTTCCGCGCTATAACCCTTGCGAAAGTTCGGGTACTTGAACTGGCAGCCGAGTTCCATTTTAAGTTTGCGACTGGAGACGCGTTTGTTGGTCACACCGCGTTTGCGGTTTTCCGCTGGATTTTCGGGTTCGGATGGCGGCGGATATTTGCCGACGGTTCCCGCCAGCCACTGGAAGAAATTCACCTGGCTGACCGGCTCGTCGTCCACGGCATTGTAGATTTCACCGGCGCGGCCGCTCTTCAAGGCCGCAATGATGCAGTTGATCAAATCATCGCGGTGGATCATGTTCATCACTCGGGAGCCATCGCCTTCAATCCGCGCTTCGTTCTTCAAAAATTGCCTGAAGCCATGGCCGCGGTCGGGCCCGTAAATGCCCGCCACGCGCAAAATGATCGCCGGGAATTTTTTCTCCCGCACCGCCGCCAGCAAGACGCTTTCCGTTTCCACCAGGATCTTCGCCGTTTCTGCGATCGGTTCGGTGGGGCTGGATTCCTTGACCGGCGAGCCGTCGATCTGGCCGTAAACGCTGGTGCTGCTGGTATAGACAAATTTCTTCGGCGGGTGGGGCGCGAGCCATTCGATCAAGTTGCGCGTGCCCTGCAGATAAACCAGCCGGTAATTTTCCGCGTCGCCGCCCGCGGCCACGCAATTCACCACCCAATCAAATTCCCGCGGCAGCCGGGCCAGGGTTTCCGGCTGGGTCACATCGCCAAACAACGGCTGGAGTCCGGCGGCCTTCAATTCATTTTCCGCCGTGGCACTTCGGCGCAGGCCAAAAACCTCGTGGCCCTGCTGGATCAGTTCCTGGCCCAACGGCAGGCCGACATAGCCGCAGCCGGCAATCAAAACGCGCATGCCATTTACGATATGCGATTTACGATCTGCGCGCTGCTCAATTTTTCAAACCACGTAAATCGTATATCGTCCATCGTAAATGACTCAGTCCATCACGGCGGCGAACCGCAGCCCGCGGGTGCTGATGCGGAGTTCTTCAAAGCCAAACTCCTCCATGACCGCCTCATAAATCAGGACGCCGGTGAGAATCACGTCCGCGCGCAACTTGGGCAGGCCGGGGATTTCCTTGCGCTCAGCCAGTGGCAGGCGCCAGAGGTTTTTCCGGAGCGTGACAATTCGTGGGAGGCTCAATCGGGTGGCTTCGATGCGGTCGCGGTCAAAGCGGTCCAGCTTGTTCTCCATCCGCGCGAGGATGCTGGTGGTGCCCCCGGTGCCGACGAGCTGAATTTCCCCGGAGGAGGCGCGCGCCTCGCGCCGCAGGGCGGGATCGATCTGGGGGCGGACTACGGTTTGGAGAAAACATTTCAGCCAGTCGCGACAGGCCGTGAATTCCCCGCGCGTGGGCGGGTCGTGATGCGGAAATTTTTCCATGAGCCGGACCGTGCCCAGCGGAAAGCTGTGCGCAAAATGCTTGTGTTCGCCCTGGCCGAGAATGAATTCCGTGCTGCCGCCGCCAACATCGAGCAACAACAGCGGTTCCTTGGCGAGTTCGGCATCCGTCGTCACGCCCTTGAACACCCACCCGGCTTCCCGTTCGCCCGAGATGATCTCCACCTTGAGATCCGACGCGCGTTCGATGGCCTGGGTCAGGTCCTTGGGATTCACCGCGTCGCGCGCGGCGCTGGTGGCGATGACCCGGATGGAGGCGGAATTTTTTTCGCGCGCGGTGTTGGCGAATTCCCACACGGCCTCGGTGGTGTGCGCGATGGTGTCGGGCTGGAGCCGGTGGGTTTCATAAAAGCCCCGCCCGAGCCGCGTCTGGCGGCTTTCCTCGTGGACGGGGCGGACGTCGCGACCGGACACGTCGGCCACCAACAATTTGATCGAGTTGGTGCCGACATCGATGACTGCGCGACGAACCGTTTGCATGAGCGCGCTTAGACTATGCGGCGGGTTTGCAAGTACCCAAGCGAAAAAAGCGGCGGCGGGGGACCCAGGCTGGACGGAAAGCCGGCCATCCACGATAAAATTGCGTGCTTGGCAGGGTTTGTCACAAGATTGTAACCTTTCGCCGGTGGGGAAACTGCCTATCCTTTGAGCCATTGACGCCGGGACAATTGCGCATGAGCCATCTCAAGTCAGAGCATTTTTTGAATCGTGCCGGGCACCAGCACGGTCCGGCGGGTGCGGCTGCGATCCCGGCTGACGACGTCCTGAAACACCTTGGCGATTCGTTGAGCACGCAGTGGCAACGTTATCGCAAGCGGCTCAAGCGCTGTCAGAAGCATTTTTCCGAAGAGGCAGTGCACGCCTCGCGGGTCGAAACCCGCCGGCTCCTTGCAACCATCGAGTTGCTCGGCGCTTTCCTTCCCGAACACGACCTCCGGAAGGCCCGCCGGGCGCTCAAGCATCACCTTGAATCCTTCGGCGAGCTGCGCGATACGCAGGTCCAATTGGTTTATGTGGGGCGGATGGCGGGCACCTTTCCGGATGCGCACGCGTTTTATGATTGGTTGCGGGACCGCAAGGCCCGCTTCATCCGGGAAACCCGCAAGGCCGTCAAACACATCCAGACCAGGCGCCTGGGCCGGCGCCTCGCGATGTTTGAAAAGGAGATCCGGCACCAGCGCAAAGAAATCACCCGCGAACGGGCTTTTATCATTGCCCAGCGCGCGATGAACCAGGCGTTTGCCCGGGTCGCGCGATTGTGTCGCCAGGTGCAGGCCGGGGACACCCGAACCATCCACCGTACCCGGATTGCGTTCAAACGCTTCCGTTACATGGTGCAGGCGCTGGCGCCCCTGCTGCCCGCAGTCACGCCGGACCATCGCCGCGCCATGCGCGGTTACCAGTGCATGATGGGCGACATCCAGGACATGGAAGTATTGCTGGCGGCGCTGGACAAATTCGTGCAAAAGGAAGGGGTCAATGCCAGGTCGGCCCGCCGGTTGAAAAAGGAATTGGTACGCTGGCGCCGGATGCTGATCCGGATCTATCTGAATGCGGCCGGCCGGCTGGAGCGCTTCTGGCCGCCGCCCGAACTGAGGCAGCCAAAACAAAAGCGAAAAAACCAGGCCCATGAACCTTTATCTGCTTCGCCACGGCATCGCTGCTGAACCGGGAGTGGCCGGTTACGAGCCGGATTCCGAGCGTGCCCTTACCGCCAAAGGAGAAGCCCGCCTTCGCATAGCCGCCAAAGCGATGGAGGTTCTGGATCTGTCCTTCGACCTGATTCTCTCCAGTCCGTTCCTGCGCGCCAGGCAAACCGCCGAGATCATCGCCCGGAACCTCAAGTTGCGGAAAAAACTGGCCTTCTCCGACGACCTGACGCCCGCCGGCAATCCCCGCTTGTTGATTCAACAGTTGAACCAGTTTCGTCCCGAACCGGAGAATGTCCTGCTCGTCGGCCACGAGCCGTACCTGGGCAAGCTCATCGCGTTGCTGGCGGCCGGCAACACCAGCCTGGAGATTGATTTTAAAAAGGGTGGCTTGGGCAAATTGGAGGCGGAATTCCTGCTGTATGGCCGCTGCGCGAAACTCGTGTGGCTGCTCACCCCGCGGCAGATGGAATTAATGACGTGACACCGTCAGCCGACACGGAACGAAATTCGCCGGATTAAATTCGGACCGAAGCTGTGCTTCAGCCGGTCGAGAATTTCCTTGCGGCGGTAACGGACGATTTCCGAGAGCCACACGCTGCTGTCCACGTTCACAAAAAGCGTGCCGTTCCGTACGCCCGCCGGCTGCGCGTGCGCGACGATGTTCGGATCGATCAGCGAATTCCACACCTTGACGACCTCCACCTCGGCCCGGCGCTGGTCCAGGCGCAAATCCTTCGTCACGCGCGGCAACACATCGCCGACGTGGCGTGCACGCATCCCGGACGCGGCTTCGAGCGGCGCGAGGTCCACGCCCCGCCATTGCGCCAGCACGCGCTGGCGGGAGGAAACTCGTTTGGGCGGCGGCATGGCCTGGAAATTTTCAGCGGAACGCGACGGGAAAGCAAGGCGGTAAACATTTGCGCTTGCCAATCACGACTTTGTGATACAAAGTCATTGCCATGGATTCCAACTGGGCCGCTGAACATCTGCAAACCATCCGTACCTTGATGGAACGTTCCGCCGTTTACCGCCGCGCGCTCGCCCCGATCATGCTCTTCGCCGGCGCGACCGGGCTGGTGGCGATGGGTTTGGGATTGGGCTTTGGCGTCCAGACCGGCCATGGATTTTGCAGGCTTTGGCTGGGGGCGGCGGTGGTGGCCGTCACCGGGGCTTTTCTCCTCGCCCGGCGGCAGGCGATCAAGGATCACGAACCGTTCTGGTCTCCGCCGACCCGGCGGGTCGCCCAGGCTTTGCTGCCGCCCCTGTTGGCCGGGTTTTGCCTGGGATTGCTGCTGCTGATCTTTGGCCAGGGAGTTGAACTGGCGGCATCCTTGATCTGGATTTTGTTTTATGGTTGCGCGCTGCACGCCGCCGGGTTTTTCATGCCGCGCGGGATAAAGTGGTTTGGCTGGTTTTTTATCTTCAGCGCCTGCGGACTTTTTTACGTGTTCATGCTTCACCTGGTGGATTTTGATGTCAATCCGCACGAGCTGATGGGCTTTTTCTTCGGCATTTTGCACCTGATTTACGGCGCGTATCTGTATCTGACCGGGAGAGGAAAGAATGCGACGTGAACCCGGAACCGTTTTTACAGCTCGACCGGTTGATCCACGAGAAGGGCCGGCTGGCCATCATGTCCATGCTCGCCGCCGCGCCGGAGCTGTCGTTCACCGAACTGCGTGACGCGCTGGCCATGACCGACGGAAACCTCACCACGCATATCCGCGCCCTGCAACAGGAAGGCTATGTGGCCGTGGCCAAGTCGTATCACAACAACCGGCCGCTCACCACCTGCTCGCTCACCTCCGCCGGCCGCAAGGCCTTTGCTGAGTACATCAATCTGCTGGAGCAAATCGTCCGGCAAAACAAGGTTAAATAAAAAATGTTTGAACAAATCAGAATCCCCGCGGTCTTTTACTTTGTGACACAAAGTTAAATCGTCAATCAACGCGCAAAACCTATGAAAGAAATCATTACTGACAGCCTCCGTTATTGGGAGCCGCGCCGGCTCGCGTATAATGCCGTTCTCGGCTTGGTGGTGGCCGGCTCGTTCGCATATCACCAACCGTCGCTTGCGGCCCCGGGCTGGCAGCCGGTCATCGGCCTGTTGCTCGCCGCCGTGCTGGCGAACGGGCTGTATTGCGCCGCCTACGCGGCCGACCTCCTGGTCCAGCTGTCCGATTACCAGGCGGCCTGGCGACGCCACCGGTGGTTGCTTTGGGTGGTGGGGACCCTGTTCGCCGCCGGGGTTTTCCTGCTGCATGAGTAAGGGGCTTTTGAACCGTGGCCAACCTCACGGCTGGCTGCGTCGCCTCTATTTAAGGAGAAACAATGAAAATCATCCGGGCAGAACATCTGGGCATGTGTTTCGGGGTGAAGGACGCCATCGCCCTGGCGTTGGACATCGCAGAACGGGAGCCGCTGACCATTCTCGGCGATCTCGTCCACAATGAAACCGTCCTGGCGGAATTACGCGCCCGGGGCGTTGAGACCGGGCAACAGCCTGCCCACCTGGCTACGCGGACGGTGATGATCACCGCCCATGGCGCTTCGGAGCGGGTGATCCGTGAGACGCACGACCGCGGGCTGAACGTGGTCGAAGCCACCTGTCCGCTCGTACACGTCGCCCACCGCAGCCTGGCCAAACTGGTGCAAGCGGGTTATCACCCGGTCATCATCGGCAGGCGCGACCATGTTGAAGTGCGCGGCCTCACCGGAGATCTCGGTGAATTTGATGTGGTTTTGGATAGGGAGGACGTGGCCCGCCTCCGGGAGCGGCCCCGATTCGGTGTCATTGCACAAACCACCCAACCGGTTGACAAGGTCCGCCAGCTTGTGCAGCTGATGCGGGAGCGTTTTCCACGATCGGAGGTGTGCTTCATTGACACCGTCTGCCAACCGACGAAACAGCGGCAGAACGCGGCCGTTGAACTGGCGCAGAAGTGCGACGTGGTCATCGTCATTGGTGGTACGCACAGCAACAACACGCAGGAACTCGTCAAAACCTGCGTCCGCTTTTGCGCACGCGTGCATCACGTCCAGACGGCGGGTGATTTGCGCGATGAATGGTTTTGCGCGGACGACAACGTTGGCCTTACGGCCGGAACTTCGACGCCCGATTCCGTCATCGTTGCCGTTGAAAAAGCCATTGCCTCTTTGGCTGTGAACCAGAGAGAGTTTTCACGGGCAATTGGCCGCTAAACCAAAAAAAAGGCGAAATGAAAATTCAATGGTTCAAACGACGGGGCTGGTTTTACCTTCCCATTTCACTACCGAGCATGGTCATCACCCTGGGAGCGCTGGCGTTCTGCGTCCAGGTCTTCCTGGCCATCGACCGGAAATCACATTCGGTCAGCGACACGCTTTACGGAGTCTTTCCGTTCTTAGCCAGCACCTTCCTGTTGTTCGACTGGCTGGCCGGAAGGACCAGCCAGCCAAAGCCGGAGGTCCGGGTTTCCAAGACGGATTTTGACAACCTTGCTCCTTGAGGAAGGGTTGTCTTCCTGGGTTTGTCGCGGACCCCAGTGGAAACGGTTTCTCATCTGCCCGGCGGCGGTTTATGGCGCACAAACAAAAAGGCAATGACTTCCGGTCGGTTGCTTTCGATCAGCGCACCAACGCCAGCATCCCGCCCGAATTTTGCGGCTAGACAAATTTGCCCGCCAAGCGCGTCATAGGTATGAACCATGAGCGGACCCGACTTCCGACGGCTCTACGACGAGCACGCCCAGGCGCTGTATGCCTTTCTCCTGAACCTGACCCATAACGAGGCCGACACCCGCGACCTGCTCCAGGACATTTTTGTCAAGCTCGCCCGCAACCCGGAATTGCTGGCCGGGGTGCGGGACGAGCGGGCGTTTCTCATCCGGCTGGCGCACAATGCCGCGATTGACATGATCCGGCGGCGCGGGACCCGGGACAAAACCCGTGAACAGTTTGCCGCCGAAATCATTTTACCCTTCGCGCCGGCCAGCGATCCGGATGGACAGGTCTTTGGCACGGCGTTGGCCGCGGCGCTGGCCGAATTGCCGGCGGAGCAGCGCGCCGTGGTGCATTTGAAATTGTGGGAGGGATTGACCTTCGAGCAGATCGCCGGCGCGCTGGACATCCCCTTGAACACCGCCGCCAGCCGCTATCGTTACGGCCTAGACAAATTGCATGAGCGGCTGCGTCCCCTTTACGAGGAAATCAAATGAACATCGACGATTTTGAACAAAAACTGCAACGCCAGCCCATGCGACAGGTTCCCGCCGGATGGCGCGACGAGATTCTTGCTGCCGCGACTGCTCGCCGTCCACCACAAGTCACTCGTCACTCGTTTCTCTCAACTTCCAACCCTCAACTCTCAACTCTTCTGTGGCCTCATCCCAAGGCCTGGGCCGGGCTGGCGGCAGTTTGGGTTTTGATTCTGGCTGTGGACTTTTCCCTGCGTGACCCGTCATCGAGGATTGCGGAAACGTTTGCCCCGCCGTCGCCGGAGGTGATGGTGGAATTGAAAAAGCAGCAGCTTTTATTTGCCGAGCTGGTCGGATCCCGCGGGCCACTGGATGCCGACCGGCAGAAAATTTTCCCGCCGAAACCGCGCAGCGAGCGGGTGGCAATTTTGACGGCATAACCATTGAAAAATCATGAACGCAAAAGCCCAAAGCTTCTCGAAAAGGACCATTTTTGTGCTCGCGTGTTTGGTCACTTTGATTGCGCTGTTTTACGCCGAGGAAGACTGGCGCGGCTGGCACACGTGGCACCAGTTCAAACACGAATGGGAAGCCAAGGGCGCGCATTTTGATCTGGCCAGCGCGGTGCCGCCGCCGGTGCCGGACGATCAAAATTTTGCGATGACGCCCATTGTCTTCTCGAGCTACGGCTACATTTTGACGCGCGATGCCAGGCTCATTCCGGCCGATAAACGCGATTCGCATTTCGTCATCCGCATGCACATGCCGATTGCCCACGAGGACAAACCGCCGCCCAACTGCGCGGGCGACCGGGTCCAAGGAACCTTCACCAGGCTGGAGGGCTGGCAAAGTTATTATCGCCAACAGGCGGCCAAGACCAATGAGTTTGCCGTCCCGGCTCAACCACGGTCGCCAGCGGAAGACGTCCTGCTGGCCTTGAGCAAATATGATTCGGCCTTGGATGAATTGCGCGCCGCCAGCCAGTTGGCGGACTCCCGCTATCCTGTCAATTACGACAGCGAATCGCCATGGGCCATTTTGCTGCCGCATCTGGCCCAGCTCAAATCTTGCGCGATGCTGCTGCAATTGCGCAGCGCGGCGGAATTGCAAGACGGCCAGCCGGACAAGGCGCTGGACGATGTGCGGCTCACGCTGCAACTCGCGGACAAAGTCCGCACGGAGCCGATATTGATTTCGCATCTGGTTCGAGCGGCCATGGTGCAACTGGCGCTGCAATCCGTTTGGGAAGGTTTGGCCGGGCACAAATGGTCCGACGCGCAACTGGCGGCCCTCGACGCCGAACTCGCCAAGCCGGATTTTGTCGCGGCCTACCGGTTGGGCTTGCGCGGTGATTTGGGAGGCCAGACCGGTGAGATGGAACTCATCCGCCGGAAGCCGGAGCATCTGCAGGACATCGCGGATGTGTGGGATTGGGACGGTCACTGGACGCATTATGCCCTGGCCATGGGCATAGCCAATCACTTGCTTCCCTCCGGCTGGCTTTACCAGAATGAATATCGGAGTGTTCGCCTGCTGCTGGATGATTACCTGCCGCTGGCCGATGCCGCGCAAGGAACTTTTTCTCCGGGCCTGGCGCATCGAGGTGATGAGGTTTTGGCCGCGGAGACCAAATCGGCCGGGCTGTTTAACTGGTATGAGCGCATCATGTTGCCGGCGCTGAGCAATTCCGCCAGGAAATTTGCCTACGGCCAGGCTTCGGTAAACCTGGCGCGCACGGCGCTGGCGCTGGAGCGTTATCGCCTCGCGCACGGCGAATATCCCGAATCTCTCGACGTCCTCGCGCCTCAATTCATCGCCCAAGTGCTGCGTGACCCGATAGGCGGGCAGCCGCTGAAATATCGCCGCGAGGCAAACGGACAATTTGTGATCTATTCCGTCGGCTGGAATGAAACGGACGAAGGCGGAGAGGTTGGTCTCACCAAAAATGGCAACGTGGACACCAGTGCCGGCGACTGGGTCTGGCGGTATCCGGCCAAGTGAATTTTTGATTTACATAATATGATTTACGCGTTGCGCTGAATTGTGGCTGGCGTTGTAAATCGTAAATCGAATATAGCAAATTCCGCCAGCGGCTCGCGGCTTAGACCCCTGCGTTTTATCTGTGTCCATCCGCGTCCATCTGTGATTAAACTTCTCCGGTGAACATCACGAATCTGAATCCCGACACGGACATCGGCGCCAGCGCGTGGCTGGTGGAGGTGGATGGCCACCGGATCTTGCTCGACGCCGGGATGCACCCGAAACGCGAAGGCCGCGAGGCCATGCCGCTCTTCGGCAAGGCGGGGAACGCGGATCTGGACGCCATTGCCATTTCACATTGCCATCACGACCACGTCGGCGGGCTGCCGGTGGCGTGCCGCCATTTTCCCAAGGCGCACGTGCTGATGAGCGAGTTGAGCTATTTTATCGTCGAACGCGTGCTGCACAATTCCGTGAACGTGATGACCCGCCAGCGCGACGAGCTGGGCATCCGGGAATATCCGCTCTACACGCACGACGAGGTGGACGACATCGCGCCGTTGTTCCAGGGCTTCAAATACAATCGCGAGGTCGAGTGGGCGGCGTTTTCGAAAACGCGCGCGGGTTTTGCCTCGCCGACGCTGGAATTTTTTGACGCCGGCCACACGCTGGGTTCGGCGGGCATTTTGATCCGCGGCAAAAAGGAGACGTTGTTCTACACCGGCGACGTTTGTTTCCACGACCAGACGATCCTGCGGGCGGCGCGGTTTGAAGACGTGAAAGCCGACGTGATGATCATGGAAACGACGCGCGGCAACCGCGTGCCAACGCCGGATTTCTCGCGGGAAGGCGAAATCGAGCGGCTCACCGCGGCGATCCAGCGGGCACTCAAACGCAAGGGCTGTGTGCTGATCCCGTCGTTTGCCCTGGGGCGCACGCAGGAGATTCTGGCCCTGCTGGCGCTGCTCATGCGCGCGGAGAAACTGAAACCGCAGCCGATTTACATCGGCGGACTGGGCCGCGTGTTCACGGAAATTTACGATCTGGAGGCGCACCGGACCCACCGGCAGCACACCAGCCTGCAGCTGCACGAGGCGTTGCAGTTGATCGTGCTCGAAAAGGGCCAGGCGGAAAAAATGAAGCTCGGCGGCGGGCGGATCTTCGTGATCACCGCCGGCATGATGAGCGAGAACACCGCCGCCCACGACCTGGCGGCGCGGATGATCGGTGACGAGCGGCAGTCGATCTTCTTTGTCGGCTACGCCGACCCGGACACCCCGGGCGGACGGCTGAAGGCGGCGAAGCCTGGCGAGACGTTTGTGCTGAGCCCCAGCGCCGGTCGCGTGACGCGCCGGTGCGAAGTGCTGGATTTTGACCTGACCGCGCATGCAAATCGCGAAGCGTTGCTGGATTTTGTCGGCCAGGTTTCTCCCCGCGTGATTTTGCTTGGCCACGGCGATGAATCTGCCCGCGCCTGGTTTGAGGACCAAATTCGCACGAGCCATCCCAAAATCAAAATCCTCCAGCCGCAACCGGCCAAAACGGCCACGGTATAAAAGGCAAAACCGCCGGGCGAAAATCACTCGCCGGCGGCCGCCGCGTTCAAATTGGAGGTTTAATGCCCGCCGTTGACGATGTTGGCGAGGTTGAATATCGGCAGGAACATGCAGACGACCATGCCGCCGATGACCACACCCAGGAAAACAATCAGCATGGGTTCGAGCAGTGACATCAGGCCGGAAAGGGTGGATTCAATTTCCTCGTCCAAAAAGTTCGAGACCCGCTCGAGCATGTTGTCAATATTGCCGGTTTGTTCGCCGGCGCTCAACATGCGGACGATCATGGTGGGAAAGATCGGGTTCTTGCCCAGCGCCACGGAAATGCCCTCGCCCCGTTCGATATCCGTCGCGGCGGTTTTGATGGCCTTTTCCATGATGACGTTGCCGACGGTTTGGGAGACGATTTGGAGCACTTCCAGGATGGGCACACCGCTGCGGACGAGCGAGGCCAGGGTGCGCGTGAAGCGAACCAGACAGATTTTATGGGCAATGGGACCGAAAATCGGCAGTTTGATGCGGCGGGCATCCCAAAAGGTGCGGCCGGTCTTGGTTTTGATGAAGCGGAACCAACCCCACACGGCCCCGCCGGCAGCAATGATGAACAAAAGGAAATATTTTTGGACCATCTCGCTGAGGTCAATCATGGCCTGCGTCGGGCCGGGCAGCTTCGCGCCGAAGCCGGAGTAAACGTCCTTGAAGGTGGGAACGACCTTTACCAGCAGGAAAATCGTGATGCCGATCGCCACGATGGTCACGGCCGTCGGATACATCAACGCCGTCTTGACCTTTTTGCGCAGGCGTTCGGCGTTTTCCAGATAGGTCGCCAGACGCCCAAGGATTTCCGACAGCAAGCCGCCTTTTTCGCCCGCCGACACCATGGAATAATAAAGTTTGTTGAACGTCTTCGGATGCTTTTGCAGCGCCTCGGAGAAGCTTTCGCCGCTTTCCACGCGCGTGCACACGTCCCGGATCACGTCGCGCATGACCTTGTTCTCCGTCTGGTCGGCCAACGCTTGCAGGGACTGCACGATGGCAATGCCCGCCTCGATCATCGTGGCCAGCTGGCGGGTGAAAACGACCAGGTCGCGCAGCGCCACCGTGCCGCCCCGCGTTTTGCCCTTTTTGGAGATTTTCTCCTGGATGGACACCACCAAAAGGTTGCGGTTGAGCAACGCCGCAATGGCGGCTTGTTCCGTCACGGCTTCGACCGAGCTGTTGATTTCCCGGCCGGTGGCCGTCTCCCGGGCTGTATAGGCAAATGATGGCATACTTTTGTTTGTTAATAAAAACCGTTCCTGAACCACTCCCCCGATTGCAACCCTGCAACGGGCATCTGACCCTCGTCAAAGCACAATTTGTTCCAGTCCGGCACTTTATAATCCCGTGCAGCAGAATCCATAATCTTGCCAGGACCGGCAGGGTGGTGAATGCCTTAACTTCACACAGCCGCCTCATAAAAATTGGATTGGAAACGCCAACAATTAATGTAAGCCGTTGGTTTTAATGAGTTTGCAATAACGTGATTCTAAAAAAAATTTGTTGTCAAATAATTGGAATTCTCCTACTGTCATTGCAATTGCACCGTTTGGTGCAGGGGCAAACTGTTATTTGCCCCGAAAGTGCACCGGCACAAAACAGCTAGTAAACAAACAAACAACATCGGAGGAACCAGATGAAGTTTAATAAATGGACATTGGGTCTGGCAGCACTCGGGGTAGTCAGTCTTGCCTCGGCGGCCCGCGCAGACGAAGCAGCAGCAGCGCCAAAAATGAGCCAGTTGCAGACTGCGCTCTCAAACACCACACTCAGCGGTTATGTGGACACGTCAATGGAGTACAACCCGACAGGTGGCCGCGTCATAGCGCCGGTTGCCTTTCAAGGTGTACAAGCCGCCGGCTCCAGCCCAAAGAGCAACGGCTTCAGCCTGAATGTCGTTGACATCGCCCTGGACAAGCCCGAAGACGCAACTCCTTGGGCTTCCGGCTACCACGTTGAGACTTGGATGGGACCGGATGCGGTTTCGCTGGGCACCCAATCAACAGGCGGGTCTCAAGGTGATTTTGCCATCCGTCAGGCTTACATCACCCTTAACACGCCGATAGGCAATGGTATTGATTGGAAAATCGGTGTTTTCGACACCATTATCGGTTACGAGTCCAACAGCTCGCCGCTAAACCCGAACTTTACCCACTCCTACGGCTATACGATGGAGCCGACCACCCATACCGGTTTGCTCGCAACCTACAAGTTTTGTGACGCGCTGTCGGCTACCGTCGGCATCGCTGACAGCAAGGGGCCGGTGATTAATGGCAGTCCCTCGACCAGCGCACCCTTCCCCTCTCAGTCCTTGAAGACTTACATGGGTTCCGTATCCCTTACGGCACCGTCAAGCTGGGGCTGGGCTTCTGGCGCGGCGCTTACTGCCGGGGTGATCAATGGCGTTTTTAGCGGTCAAGCTGCTAATCCTCCATTCGCTACGGCCGGCGACACCACCACCAGTTGGTATGTGGGTGGCACGCTCCCGACGCCTAATGCAAACCTGAAGCTGGGTGCATCGTTTGACTACGACACTGCTTACAACTCGAATAATCCGTGGGCGGTGGCTGGCTATATCAACTTCCAGGCCACCCCGAAGCTGTCCTTGAATGGTCGTGCTGAGTGGGCCAAGAATTACTTGGGCACGGTTGTCGGCTTGACGCAAAATGCAGGCGGCCCGACGGGCGTTCCACTGCCAGGTAACCAGAACGCCGTTGCCTTCACAGCCACGTTACAATATAACCTGTGGGCCAATGTGTTGACCCGTCTGGAAATTCGCTGGGATCACGCCTCCAATGATGTTTATGGCGGCGCAGTCGGCGGTGGCGGCACCGCGCAGGACAATGCGGTCATGATTGCGGCCCAAGCCGTTTATCAGTTCTAATCTCCGTTAAAGTTGATTCAGCCCCTTTCGGGAAACCGGAAGGGGCTTTTTGTTTCTTTCCACGAAGGAGCCGAAGCCTCCCGGATCGTGACGTTCGGCGCGAAGACCGGCAACTCGGCCCAAACTCAATGACGATCGAAATACATTCCGGCAGGGCGGGCAGTCCTCTGCCCGCCGCTCGCCCGCACGACAATTGCGGCGCGCACGGAGTGACGCGCCCTACCGATGTGCCGACACTCCCGCTGGGAATTGATGTCTTCGAGCCTTGTTACTTCGGTTTCCGGAAATCATTTCAAAACTTGGCTTCCGGCCCGTTTCCGCGGATAATTCGCGGTCCAAATGCAATTGATTCGGGACATTTACGCGGCGAAGATGGCGGCCCAACAGCCGGTCATTTCCTTTGAATTTTTCCCGCCCAAAACCGAAGAGGGCGACCGCAATCTATTGGAAAGGCAGATTCCCGCCCTGCTGCTGGCCAAGCCCGATTTTTGCTCGGTCACCTACGGCGCCGGCGGCAGCACGCGTGACAAGACCTTGATGATTGTGGACCGCATTCAGCGGCAACATGGGCTGACTGCGCTGGCGCACCTGACCTGCGTCGGCCACACCCGCGCGCAGGTGCGCGAGCTGCTGGAGAAAATCCGCGCGCTGGGCTGCCGGAACATCCTGGCACTGCGCGGGGACCCGCCCGGCGGCGGTGAATTTCAGCCGGCCCCCGGCGGTTTTGAATTTGCCGCGCAACTTGTCCGGTTGATCCGGGAATCGGGCGATTTTTCCATCGGTGTGGCCGGCTTTCCCGAGGGCCATGTCGCCTGCAAGGACGGCAAACACGTCGACTGGCTGCATTTGAAGGAAAAGGTGGACGCCGGCGCCGATTATGTCCTCACGCAATTGTTTTTCGACAACGCGGACTATTTTGAGTTTCGCGACGAAGTCGCCGGCAAGCTGGGCGTTCGCGTGCCGCTCGTGCCCGGCATCATCCCGATTTTGAGCGCCGGACAGATCACGAAGTTCACGCAACTGAGCGGCTCGAAAATCCCGCCGGCGCTCCGCTCAAAACTCGATCAATTGATGGACAATGACGAAGCCGCCACCGCATTCGGCATCGAATACGCCACCCGGCAATGCCAGGAATTATTGCAGGCAGGTGCGCCCGGGCTGCATTTTTACACGTTGAACAAGTCACGCTCCACCGTGCAGGTCTTGAAAAACCTCGGCCTGGCCTGAGGCTGTGATGTTTGAAAGTCAACAGTTGCGTCCCTGGACGGTGCCGTTCCAAGCCTGGCGGCCACAGTCTATAATCCCAAATTGTTTGCCACGATGCCGATGACGGTCAACGGCCCCTGGTCTTCCAGGCTGTCAGCCGCCTTGTCCACTTTTTGCAAGGTGAGCTTGGCGTTCTTGTAAAATTCCTGGTCGTTGATGAGCTTGCCGAACGTGCCCTGGCCTTGATTGATCTTCTGCAAAATCAGGTCGAGGTTGGTCATCGAGGCGGTGGTCGCATTATAGAGCGTTTGATCGGTTACCAGCCTGCCGATCGTCCCCTGTCCGTTGGTGATCCCGTTCATGACCCCCCGCACTTCGACCACCGCATCCTGCAAATTGGTCACGGTGCCCATCGCGGTATTGTACAATTCTTCGGAGTAGATGAGTTTTCCCACCGTGCCCTGGCCCCCGGCGATCTGGCCGGAAATATTCTCGATGTTGGAGATGGCCCCGCCCAGGTGGCCGCTGTTCTGTTTGACGAAATCAACCAACGGCCCCATCAGATTATTGAGGGTATCGGGCGTGAAGCTTTTGGTGAGGTTTTGGATGCCGGTCGTGGCGCCATCGAGCTTGGTCATGATGGCATTGAGGTCGGGCTGCTCCTCGGTGGCGAGCAACGTGCCGTCAACCGCGCGGGGCGCGTCGGGCGTGCCAAAATCAATTGCCACAAAATTCTGCCCCATCAGCCCGGTGAATTTGATGATGGCCTTGCTGTCCGTTTTCACGACGGCATCGGAGTGCAGTTTCATCGTGACCTTGACCTGGTTGCCGGTGAGGACGATTTTTTCGACGCGGCCGATGTCCACACCGGCCATCTTGACGCTGTTGCCGATCTTCAGGTCCTGCA
Organism: Verrucomicrobiia bacterium; assembly: GCA_049280815.1. GTDB lineage: Bacteria > Verrucomicrobiota > Verrucomicrobiia > Limisphaerales > UBA11358 > UBA11358. Next base: position 47,858 of record JBAPQW010000029.1, read on the forward strand.
CGGTTCCGAACAATCCATTGATGCGGTAGCCACCGCGGAACGACTCCACGCCACCGAGCGTTTCCGTGATGATCCAACCGGCGAACATGGCGAGCACGACAAAGTAGCCGAGCCGGGTTTCGAGTGAATTTTTCATAAATGGGGGTGGTTAAGTTTCATGTTTAAAGTCGGCATGCAGAAATCTTTTTACCAATGGATCATTATTACGCTTCACCTCGTCCGGCGTGCCGATGGTGAGGATGCGGCCTTCGTTGATGACCGCGATGCGGTCCGCCACCCCGAACGCCAGGTCGCGGTCGTGTGATACGACGAGGGACGTGACGTGAGTGCGCTGCTGGAGATGGAGAATTTCCTCGCCAATGACCACGGCAGAAAGCGGGTCGAGTTCGCTGGTCGGCTCATCGTAAAGGATCAACTGTGGCTCGATGACCAGCGCCCGGGCAATGGCGACGCGCTTTTTCATGCCGCCCGACAATTCATTGGGCATTTTGTCCTCGGTGCCCTTGAGGCCGACATCGGCCAGCACTTCCGCAACGACGCGGGCGATTTCCTCCGGGGATTTGAGCCGGTGTTCGGTCAGGTAAAGCCCGACGTTTTCGCCGACGGTCAACGAACTGAGCAGCGCACCGGACTGGAAGACGAGCGCGAGGCGGTACTTGCTGGCGATTTCCGGCGATTGGATGGATTCGCCATTGATGAGGATTTCCCCGGCATCGGGCGGCTCGAGCCCGATGAGATGTTTGAGCAACACGCTTTTGCCACTGCCGCTCGGACCCATGATGACAAAGATTTCCCCGGGCTGGACCGCAAAATCAATGCCCCGGAGCACCTCCTGCCCGCCAAAACTTTTACGCAGGCCGCTGACCTGAAGGCTGACGCCGGAATGATTGTCGGTTGAAGCGTTCATTATTTGAGCAGAACGCGCGTGAGCACGTAATCAAAGATCACGATCAGGACGATGGAATTGACCACGGCCTTGGTGACCGAGCGGCCAATGCCGCGCGGCCCGCCAATCGTCGCCAGGCCTTGATGGCACGAGACCACACCGATGATCAGCGCAAAACAAAAACTTTTGAACACGCCGTTGACCACGTCTCTCAATTCGACGACATCGCGCAAATTGGCCCAAAACGCCTGAAAGGGAACCGCGATGTGGCTGTTGGTCTCGGCAATCACCGCGCCGCCAAGCCACCCGACGAGAATGGCAAACATCACGAGCATCGGCAGCGCCAGCGCGATGGCAATCAGGCGCGGCAGCACCAGGTAATGAACCGGATTGATGTTCATGGTGCGCAGCGCGTCAATCTCCTGATAAACCCGCATGGAGCCGATTTCCGCCGCCATCGCCGAGCCGATGCGTCCGGCGATCAGAATGGCCATCATCACCGGCGCCAGTTCCTTGGCCAGGGAAATGCCGACAATGCCCCCGACGGCGCTGGCCAGACCGCGTTCGACCAGGACCGGGCCGGTTTGCAAGGCAATGACCGCGCCGATGAAAAACGACAACACGCAGACCATCAACAGACTGGCATTGCCAATTTCAAAGAATTGGTCGAAGACCTTCTGCCGCTGCCGCCAGGCCAGCGGCAGGGACAACAACGTGCGCCAAAACAGCAGCACAATTTCACCGACGTTTTCAAACATAATTCATTTTACCGGCCGGTCGCCCGGCGCATGCCATTGGAGCACGGGAACGTAAAACAACCGCATCGTTTTCGCTTCCGAATCCGATTGATACTGGAAAAGGCCGAACAGGAGCGAGCATTTTTTCGATGCGGGCGTCGTGGCGTGGCGATATAAATTCCAAAGCAACGACTGGCTGGCGGCCCCGGTCCGGGGATTATTTTCCGACCGCCACAACGACCACAGCGGCGACCAGTTGCGCTCGACGCCCCGGTTGTTGGGCAACGCTGTTTCAACCAACGCGAGGATTTGCAACCGGCGGTTGCCGTTCAGCTCCTGGTGCCAGGTGAACAACGGCCATAAATCAACCCGCTTCCTCACCGCGCCGGTCCCGGTGTTTCTCTCGGTCACATCGGAGAACAGATAAAACAAAATCCGGGTGCGCTCCTGATCCAACGGGTCGGAATGGTACCGGTCGTTTTTATACAGGGGCCAGAGATAATAGTCGCTCTGCGACCTGGCGTTGTGAGCGCGGCTGAACAGCGGCCAGAAGCGCGTGGTGGTTTTGCCTTCGCCGCGGGCAACGACAACGAATGGCCAGGGGCCTTCCCACTCATGATATTTTTTTGCCCGGTCGTCAATCCAGGTAAACAACGGCCAGATCACGGAGGTGGAGTCGCGCTTTGGTGAACGGGACCAGGCATAAATCGGCAGCACCGCGCGAAATTTTTCCGGATTGTCCGTGCCCAGGTCGTTGTTCTGATGAAAATAAACCGGCCAGAGGGTGAAAAACCGGTCGTGGCCGCCACTGACCTCGGTTTCCCCGAAACCGTTGGTGCTCCAGGTCACGTCCTTGTGCTCATTCCCGACCAGCGGCCAGAATTGCCAGCCCCGCAGCCCGTCCCCGTGACGCAGATGGAAGATGGGGAACAGATAGTTGTCCGTGATCACGTCGCGTTTGCGGGTTTCGAGGTAAATCGGGAACAGGACAACAAAAATATCGTCGCGGAACAACCGGTCCTTTATGTGCCCATAGAGCGGAAACAGCGCGGTGTAGTTCTTGTTTGTGTCCGGCGAGCGTTGTTGAAAATAAAACGGGAAAAGCGTGAATTGTCGGACGGGGAAATCATCCGGGTTCTGACCGCCGGAAAAGCTGAGCAGTTGGGCGAGCTGCCAGCGGTATTCCGTTCCGAAACGCTCGTAAGTCAGCACCGGATAGAGCAAATCAAATTCCTTGGATTCGGTGTCGGGATCGGTGTCATAAGAAAGCAGCGGCGGAACCGCCCAGGTTTCTTCTGAATCTTTTTGCTGATCATAAAACAGCGGGCCAATGGCTTCAGTCCGGTGCCCGGAATCCAGCGTCAATACAAATTCATCGAAAAGTGGTCCGGCATGAAAACCATCCTCCGCCAAAACAACCGCCGGAAAAGCGACGAGAAGACCCAAGCAGTAAAGCCGCAAACAGCGAATGAATTTGTTGGCCCTGGTGAACTGGATGATCATGTTTGCGCCCTTAAACCAAATGAATTTGCACAAGATTATACCAGGATATTTTGCCATCCAGCAAACTGCGTTATCGTTATTGAAATATAAATTCATCTGCTCTTTAGCTGCCAGCAGTCAAGGTTAACATTGATATTGACTTCCCGTGAATTTTCTTTATGTTACTCACACACTTGAGGTTTTACCTCGGTTCCTCCTGACCCAGCGCCGGCAACTTGTTGTCGGCGCTGGGTTGATTTATTAGCGGCCGCCACCGGCCCAGCAGATTCAACAAGGCCGGCAAAAGCGTCAGTCCCGCAATCATACACGCCGCAATTCCCGTGGCCATCACACATCCCAAACTGTGAATACCGCGGTCCTTGGCAATGATCAAGCTGCCGAAACCGGCGATGGCCGTCAACCCGGACACCAGCACGGCCTTGCCGGTGCTGCGGGCCAGAATGTTGGGGGTGCGTTCTTCGGCGAAACGATTCAGGATCTGAATGCCGTTCGTCACCCCGATGCCGATGACCAAAGGCAGCGTCATGATGTTTGCCAGATTGACCGGAATGCCAAACCATCCCATCAATCCGGCCAGCCAAATCACCCCGATGCCGACCGGCAGCAACGCCAGAATCACCGAGGTGAGGCTGCGGAAATGGAAGAAAACCAAAAGGATTATTGCCGCCAGGGAATACCAGGCCGCCTGGAGGTAACTGTCTTTGAGCAACTCCTCATATTCATAAAGCTGCACCGGCGTGCCGGTGACATTGGGATCGACGGTCCGCAATTCCGCAATAAATTTTTCCTGATTCTCACGCTGCCACATGTTGTCCCGGGGAAAGACATGCAGCAGGAACTTCCCGTTCACACCCACAAATTGGTCCCGAAAGGCCTGGGGCAGATCCTCCACGTGCAAGGGCGCGCTGTCATCCTGGTTTTGCAGCAACTGGAACGTCTGGCGCATGTCATTGAACAGCGCCTGCTGGAATTGCGCCAGCTTGTCCGCGTGCTCCGCGAGCACATGGCTGTCACCTTGCAACATCGTTTTGCGCAAATCTTCAATGGCTTGCCGCAGCGCAACCAAATCTTTCGTCAGTTCCGGGTCGCGGTTGCCCACCTCATTCCGGGCCAGTCCCAAATAGCCGTACAGCCCATAGACCGTCCGGCTGAACGCATAGACATCCACGGGGCTCACGTCTGGGGTGCCAAACTTCAGCGGCGCCAGATCCTGCTTGATCTCCCCGATCAGCTTAAGCTTCCCGGCGTTGCTTGAATGGCGCAGGTTTTCAAGCAAACTGGCCGGCGGCTCGACATCCGCAACCGTCGGCAATTTTCTGATTTTTGCCTCCAGCTCAATGGCCCGGGTCAGGGAATCGGCAACCACGGCTCCTTCCAGCAGGGACTGGTCCGCCGCCTCGAGCAGCTTGTGTTCAAACACCACCGACGGCAGCCCCAGGCTCTGCAATTTCTCCAGATTGTAATCAAAATAGACCTTGCGCGCCTGGATCAGCGCCAGGATGCACAGGCTGGCCGTGGTTACCATCACAAGCACCGGCCGCTGCAACCATAAATTCTCGATGCGCGCACGGGTGGTGTCTTCGGAAGACCGGCGGTCCAGGATGTTTTGTCGTCCGCGCAATAACAGGGCCGGCAGCAGCGTCATCATCGGAACAAAGCAGATCAGCAGGCCGCCGCCACAGATCACGCCCATTTCCTGGATGCCCTTGAAAGGGGTGAAGCACATCGCCAGAAACGCGCCCGCCGTCGTCAACGCCCCGGTAAAAATGCCCTGCCCGGTAAAAACCATTGCTTTCGTCAGTGCGGCTTCCGCCGTGTTGCCATGCCGCAGTTCCTCCTCATAACGGGTGATCAAATGCACGCCATAATCAATCCCCAAGCCGATCAGCATCGGCACAAAGGGCAGGGTCAAAACATTCAAATGCCCGACCACCAACGTGGTATACGCCAGGGTATAGGCCAGCCCCACCACCAGACAGATCGTCGCTTTCACCGGCCGGCCGGTCTCATTGTAACCATAAATGAAAATCAACGCGCAGAGCACCAGCGACATGATGCTGGCGACGGTGATGTCCTTTTGCGATTGCATCGTTTCGTCGTAATCCAGCACCGGTTCCCCAATCAGCCCGACATTCAGGCCGGGCACTTCGTTTTGTGTCTCCTGGAGGAGCTGGCGCAAGCGATCAATCGCCCGACCATTCAATTCATCCTGCGTTTGTTTGACCGCCTGGGGCAGGAGAACCGCCCCGGTGCCGTTGGTTTCCACGTTGGGCACAAATGCCCTCACCAGAAAAATCCGGCCATGGTCGAAGGTCAGGTAGGTGTTGGTTTCGCTGCCGGCGTTGAAAAGCGACGCGACGCTGGGCGATGGCGGCGTCCCGGGCCGACCCAGACTGTCGGTGGCCTGGGTCACGATCCGCGTCAAGGCCGGCAACGCCTGGATCAATGATTGCGTCTGGGCGTTCGTTTCCTGGGGCGCGGTGCGGAATGCGGTGTTGACCTGCTCGAAAAACGAGATGAGATTCGTTGTCGGCGTAAACTGGCGGATAAACGGCAGCGTATCGCCGAGTTTCGCTTTCAGCCCAACCAGATCCTCCTCGGCGGCGAACAGCAAGGCCTTTGCCCCCATTACGGACAAACTCTGCTGGTAAAAAACGTCGCGGAAAAAATTGGTCTCCCCCTGCATTTTCGCGGCGATCCGTTCGACAAATTGCCGGTTTTTTTCGAGGTCGTTGCTTTCCACCACCACCACGAGACTGTTGCCTTGCTGGGGAAATTCCCGCTCCAGGTTGAGAAAATTCTGGTGGTATTTTTGGTTCGGCCCGACCAGGTTGTCCCGGTTCATGTCGGTCTTCAAATAACCGGCCGTGTACAGGACGCAGACCAGAAAAAGCACCGCCTGCGGGTAAATAAACCAGCGCGGATGACGAATGACTGCCGCCGCCAGCCGGGCCAGCAGCCGCGCGAGCAGGGAATCAGCGCTTAATGCTTTCATGCCTCAGTGGCGCAGGTCACGCTTCGGGAAACTCGGCGTTGGCATAAACTTCCTTCACGTCGTCATGCTCCTCCAACGCCTCGATTAATTTGTTGACCGCCAGGCTGGCTGCCGCATCGGCCAACGGCACGGTGAGCGTGGGCAGCGACGTGATTTCCGCCGCTTCAAATTTGATGCCCCGCGCTTCAATTTGTTTATGCACCGCCTCGAATTTTCCTGGTTCGGTCAGAATTTCATATCCTTGCGGCTCGGCCTTGAAGTCCTCCGCGCCCGCCTCGAGCGCCAGTTCCATCAAGGGATCTTCCTCCACCGCTTCTCTTGAGACAATGATTTGCCCCCGGCGTTGAAACAAACGGCTGACCGACCCCGGGGTGGCGATGCTGCCGCCGCCCTTGGTGACCAGGCTGCGGATGTCCGAAGCCGTGCGATTGCGGTTGTCCGTGCTGACCTCGACCAACAGCGCCACGCCGTGGGGTCCGTAAATTTCATAGGTCAAATCCTCAAAATTCGAGCTTTCACCGCTGCCGGTGCCTTTTTTGATGGCCCGCTCAATGTTGTCGCGGGGCATGTTCGCCGTGCGACATTTGAGCAGCACCATGCGCAGGCGCGGGTTCATGTCCGGATCGCCGCCGCCGATTTTCACGGCGATGGTGATTTCCCGCCCCAATTTCGCGAAAATTTTTCCGCGCTTGGCGTCGATCGCACCCTTGAAGTGTTTGACCTTCGCCCATTTGCTGTGTCCGGCCATGGTGGGTGGGTGGCTGAGGATTGGAAACCGGGAGCGGCAAACCTCCGCCTCTCAACGGGCTGCCTCCACGTAAACCGCCGTGCCATAGCACAGCACCTCGGTGATGCCGGGCGCAATTTCGGTGGCATCGTAGCGCACGCCGATGACGGCATTGGCGCCCAGCTCCCCGGCGTGGGTCAGCATCAGGTTGAAGGTGTCCTCGCGCGCGCGTTCGCAAAGGTTGGTGTACAGCGTGATGTTCCCGCCAAAAATCGCCTGGATGCTGGCGCCGAAATTTCCAACGATGGAGCGTGACCGCACGATGATGCCACGCACCACTCCGAAAGATTTGGTCACCCGATAGCCGGGCAGTTCAAAGGTCGTGGTTGTCAACGGATGTGTCAGACTCATAATCCAACGATTGAACACGACCCGGAGCACCGACAAAAGCGAAAAGTTCCTGCGCCTTCAGGGTGAAAGCCAGGCAAAGGCCGGCAAATTCCGCAATACGGTGAAGAGGAATGCGCCAACGAGAACCCCCCACCACACCTTCACTGGCACATTGAATGTCACCGGTTGATTCCGCATTTTTCGCACCGCCCAGCGCAGACTCCCAATGGCCAGCGCCGCCAGCGTCAGAACGAACAGGGCGTTGTCGCGCAGCGCGCGGAGCAGGTGGCCATGTAATAATTGATACGCTGCCCGCGTCCCGCCACAACCCGGACAGTTCCACCCGGTCAGCGAGTGGAACAAGCAAATGGGATAAAAACCGGACTTCGCCGGGTCAAAGAAAAACAGCACCGCGCCTGAACCCAGCACCGCCAGCGCCAGCACGAGCGCAGCGAAAAACGCGGGCGATGAGGACGCGGCCATTTTCGGCGGTACGGACGGTGACTCGCTACGCATGGTTCGATTCAAAAGGTTCCGAAATGCCACTGCAGGTTCTCCGGGTGGAGCGCGAGCTGGAGCAAAGCCAGCCCGAATCCAAAAATCAAACTCGCCGCCGATAAAACCAGTCCGGCGATGGCCTGCCCCCGGCCCTCATAAAGTTCGGGGTGCCCGTTGATTTGTAACAGCCCGACGAGCGAAAAGACCAGTCCAACGATGTTAAATGGGCAACCACAGCAACACGTCAGCGACAGGATGCCGAAAATCAGTCCCCAAACCGCAAAGGAATTGGTTTTACGAGGCGATGCCGGCATCAAAATTCCCGGCAACGAACCGATCACCGGCGGACCGGACAACGCGAATTGCGCCGCAAATTCCGGCAGCGCACCGAGGGGTTTCCATTCCATCGCGCCGGGCGCGAGCGCCGGCGTCTGCGCGTTGGCGCGGCCCTCGCTGATCCATTGTTGCAACTGTCCGGCCGCCACCGGGCCATATTCCCGACCGTCCGCACCGATGATTTTATACATACGCGCCTCCCTAATCAGCTTCATTTCCACCCGCCGCGCCGCCGACATCCGCACACACGCCGCGTTTGGATTCAGCGATAAAATCCAGCATGATAATAGCCGCCGGGGTGGTGAAATCTGTTCGCGCCGCCGCGATCGCCGTCCTTAAATTTTGTCCGCTGCGGAACAACGCGCGATAAAGCCGCTTCAACACCAGCCGCTGTTCCGCCGTGAAACCCGCCCGCCGCAGGCCGATGACGTTCAATCCGCAAATTTCATTGCCACGTTTCGCCACGGTGAACGGCGGCAGGTCCTGGCTGATCGCCGAACCGCCCTGCATCAGCGCCAGCGTGCCGATCCGACAGAACTGGTGCACGAGACAGTTGCCGGAAATGAACACCCGATCGCCCACCTCCACGTGGCCCCCCAGCAACGCACCATTCGCAATGATGACGTGGTTGCCGACAGTGCAATTGTGTCCGACGTGCGCGTTGACCATCAGAAAATTGTGCGAGCCGACGACGGTTTCCGTTTCCGGCCGGTTGGCCCGCTGCACCGTGAAATGTTCCCGGAAGACATTGTGATCGCCGATGCGCAGGCGCGTCGGCTCGCCCCGGTATTTTAAATCCTGTGGGGCGTCGCCAATGACACAACCCGCATGAAACGCATTATGCGCGCCCACTGTCGTGCGGCCCGTCAGGTAAACGTGCGGCCCGACCACGCAGTGCGCGCCCAGTTCCACGCCCTCGTCAATCACGGCATACGGCCCAACCCGGACGGTCGGATCCAGCTTCGCCTGGGCATGGATGATGGCGGTTGGATGAATCACAGAACAAAAGTGGCGCATTCGCACCGATTGCCAAGTTCAAAAACGCCGCCCGCACGAAGATGCTTTGTGCGGTTGCAGCTTCGTGTTAAATTCCAAGGGTCGAAATGAGCGTTATTGCCCAGTCTGAACCGCCCGCCCGGCTCAATTTGCAGCCGGAAACCCGAGCTCTGCCCGAATTGCTCGCGCCCGCCGGCGATTGGGATTGTGCCCGCGCCGCCGTCGAAAACGGCGCGGATGCAATTTATTTCGGCCTCGACAAGTTCAACGCGCGGATGCGGGCGCACAACTTCACCGGGGCCGATTTGCCGAAACTGATGGAATTTCTCCACCGCCGCGGCGTGCGCGGTTACGTGACGCTCAACACGCTGGTCTTCGAGAACGAACTCGCCGACGCCGAAGAATATCTGCGCACGATGATTGCCGCCGGCGTGGACGCAGTCATTGTGCAGGACGTGGGCCTTTGCCGGTTGATCCGCCAGCTCTCGCCCGATTTTCCGATTCATGCCTCGACCCAGATGACCATCACCAGCGCCGCCGGCGTGGAATTCGCCCGCGACCTCGGCTGCCATCTCGTCGTGCTCGCCCGCGAATGTTCGATCCAGGAAATAGAAAAAATCGGTCGGGCGCCAGTCCTGCCCTCGACTCTCGACTCTCGACCCTCAACCCTGCCTTTGGAGGTTTTCGTCCACGGCGCACTCTGTGTTGCCTATTCGGGCCAATGCCTCACCAGCGAAGCCCTTGGCGGCCGCTCGGCCAATCGCGGCGAATGCGCCCAGGCGTGCCGGATGCCTTACGAGTTGATTTCCGACGGCAAACCGGTTCCGCTCGGCGACCGGAAATACCTGTTGAGCCCGCAGGATTTGGCCGGGCTGGAAATTTTGCCGGACTTGATTCGCGCCGGCGTGGCTTCGCTCAAAATCGAAGGCCGCCTGAAGTCGCCGGAATATGTCGCCAATATCACGCGCGTCTACCGCAAAGCTTTGGATGATTTACGATTCACGATTCACGATTTACGCGAGCAAGGTGATTCGTCTCGTAAATCCAATATCGTAAATCGTAAATCTGAAGCCAAATCGGATCTGGAAACGCGCTATGACCTTGAAATGGCCTTCAGCCGTGGCCTGCACACCGGCTGGTTTGGCGGCACCAACAACCAGCAACTCGTCCACGCCCGCTTCGGAAAAAAACGCGGGGTGTACCTCGGCGATGTCGCGCGCGTGTTGCGCGAGGGCGTGACCCTCCGGCTCCAAGGCCCGATCAAACCAGGGGACGGCGTGGTGTTCGACGCCGGCAAACCGGAGGAAAATGAGGAGGGCGGACGCGTGTACGAGGTGGAAACGCGACAGGGTGAAACCTGGCTGGGCTTTGGCAGCGGCGACATTGATTTTTCACGCGTTCACGCCGGCGATAAATTGTGGAAGACCAGCGACCCGGAACTGGACCGGCGGCTGCGCCAAAGCTTCGAGGGTGAGGCGCTGAGGTTTCAACGGCCAATTGAAATCGAAGTGCATGGCATCGAAGGCAAACCGCTCACGCTTATCGCGCACGATGAATTTGGAAATATCGCCAAAGTTGAGTCGTCCCTGCCGCTGGTGAAAGCTGAAAATCAGCCGCTGACAACCGATCGTTTGCGCGTGCAGCTGGGCCGGCTGGGAGGCACCCCGTTCAAACTTGGCGGGTTGAAGAATCATTTGCCGGGTGACGTTTTATTGCCGGTGAGCGAGCTGAACCGCCTGCGCCGCGAAATCGTGGCGGAGCTGGAACGGTTGCGCTCACAACCCAAACGTTGGACATGGAACGCCAACGTAGCTGCCGACGTGAGTCGGCGGGTGACTTCCGTTGAAACCAGCGATTTGGCTGCGAAGAACTCCATCCGCATGCTCAAAAGCGCAGCTTCAGAACTCGTTGTTTTGGTCCGCAGCCTGCCGCAACTCCAAGCCGCGTTGAAGAGCGGGGTAACGACTGTTTACTGCGAATTCGAAGACCCCAAAAAATATCGCGAGGCCGTGACGCTCTTTCAGACTACCTTTGCTTGCAATGGTAGGGCGGGCAGTCCTCTGCCCGCCGCCGGTTCGCAAACAGACGACGGCGCGCACGGAGTGACGCGCCCTACCATTTGGGTCGCTCCCCCGCGCATCTTCAAGCCGGGCGAGGAATGGATGCTGGAGCAGGTGCGCTCCTGCAACGCGGATGGTTATCTGGTCCGCAATTACGATCACCTGAAATTCTTTGCCCGCGACCGGCGCGTCGGTGATTATTCGCTCAACATCGCCAACCGGCTGACGGCGGATTATTTCAAAAACAAGTTCGGCTTGGAGCGGGTGGCGACAAGCTACGATTTGAATTTTCAGCAGCTCGAGGCATTGCTGTCCGCAGCTCCGCCGGAATGGTTTGAGGTGACGATTCACCAGCACATGCCGATGTTTCACATGGAGCATTGCGTGTTTTGCGCGTTTCTTTCCACCGGCACGGACTTTCGGAACTGCGGCCGGCCGTGCGATGTGCATGACGTGAAGCTGCGCGACCGCGTGGGCGCGGAACATCCGGTGAAGGCCGACGTGGGCTGCCGCAACACAGTGTTCAACGCCCTGGCCCAGACCGGCGCGGAATATGTGTCACGAATGATCGAACTGGGCGTGCGGCATTTTCGCGTGGAATTTCTCAACGAAACGCCGGCGCAGACGACACAGACCATTTCAAAGTACCGCCAGCTTCTGCGGGGCGAAATCACGGGTACCCAGCTCTGGCGCGAATTGAAGCTGATGAATCAGCTCGGCGTCACCCGCGGTCAGATCGGGAAATGATTTTCCCCGGTTCTCATGAGTAGAAATATCCCAGCTCGCGCAACGAGGTGTAATCCTTTGGGCGTTCCTGTGTCGCGCGGCCCAGGATGACGTGGTCGAGCACTTCAATCTTTAAAAGCTGGCCGGCCCGGATCAAATCGCGCGTCACCTTGATGTCCGCCTCGCTCGGCGTCGGGTCGCCGCTCGGATGATTGTGCGCGAGGATGATCGCCGCGGCGCCGGCGGCGATGGCCGGACGGAACACCTCGCGCGGATGCACCAGGATCGTGTCGAGCGTGCCCTGCGAAATCGGCTCGATGCGGATGAGCCGGCGCCGCGTGTTCAACAAAATCACCTGGAACGTTTCCACCTGCCGGACACGATTGTCCTCGCGCAGCAAATCCACGATAGCCTCCGGCGTTTCGAGCACGGGCAATTCGCGCTGCAAATCCTTCGCCATGGTGCGCGCCAGTGCAAATGCCGCCACCAGCGTCACCGCCTTGTCACGGCCGATGCCTTTGACGCTCCGCAAGTCGTCCACCGAGGTCTGCGCCAGAGTCTGAAGCGGGCCGAATTTCTGGAGCAATTGCCGGCCGATTTCGACCGCGTTCGCGCCTTTCAAACCGGTGCGGAGTAAAATGGCAATCAATTCCGCGTGGCTCAAGGCGTCCGGCCCGCGTTCGACCAGCCGCTCACGTGGACGTTGACTGGGCGGCTGGTCCTTGAGTCGCAGGCTGGAGGTCATGAGCAATATTTATCCTGCGCGCCTGGCAAAATCACGAACAAAAACGGCCTGGCGACGACAGCGGAATTACTGCTTCCGACTTACGCGGTCGCAGGGAAAGGTGAAAGGTTTCGTAAATCGTAAATCGCATATCGTAAATTCAGCCAAAGCCTCGTTACCTCGGCTCCTACAAAAATTGCCGAATGTCCGGCGCGCATGGTAGCCTGCGCGCGCAGCATGAAACCGCCCACGTCCAAAACTGTTGACCGCCTGACCCCGTCGCAACGGCAGGCCGTCATCGCCCGCGGAAACGTGCTGGTCATGGCCGGGGCGGGCACGGGCAAAACGCACACGCTCATTGAGCGTTGCCTGCACTGCCTCTGCGTGGAACAGCCGCCGGCCGCACTTGGGGAAATCCTCGTCGTCACGTTCACCGAGGCCGCCGCCGCGGAAATGCGCCGGCGGCTCCGCGAACAGCTGGAGGAAAAATGCCGCCTTGAACCGGACGAACCGCGCTGGGCGGAACAACTGGCGCTGTTCGACTCGGCCCATATTGGCACCCTCCACAGCTTTTGCCTCCGGTTGGTGCGCGAACATTTCCACGAGCTCGGCCTCGACCCGCAACTGGCCGTGCTGGACGAAGGCGAGGCGCGCCTGATCGCCGACGAAACGCTCGGGGAAGAATTGCAGGACCACTATGCCGGACGAAGCGAACTGGCGGAAGCGGTCCAGAAATTGATCCAGATTTATGGCAATGGACGCGACCAGATCATCCGTCAGCTCGTCCTGCGCCTGCATCATTACGCGCAAACCCGGCCCGATGCCGATGGCTGGCTGGCGCGGCAGATTGAACAATTTGCGGCGCCCGCGCCGGACGAATGGCGCCAATGGCTGCTCGATGCCGTCCGCGACTGGCGCGATGAATGGCTGCTGGTGTTGGAAACCCTGCGCGCCGAAAACAGCAAGGCGGCAGAGTGTCTGGAGATTTTAAAAAAACTGAACGGGAGCGCTCCCCAAATCAACCGCGAACGGGCAGCGATGGTTTTGGCCGAAATTCAAGCGGCTTCCACCGTCTGGCCGCCGCGCAAAAAAACCGCCTTGCTCAAACCCTTGGCGGATTTTTTTGACGCGGCCGGTTTTTTGCACTCGCTCGCCGCCGTGGAAAACGGCCGTGATCCGCTGGCCGAAGACTGGGACTGGGTGCGCGGCCACATGGGCGCCTTGTTGCAGCTGGCGAAAAATTTCTCCGCCCGGTTCGCCGCGCGCAAGCGCGAGGACGGCGTCCTGGATTTTCACGATCTGGAGCAGTTCGCCTTGAAGCTGCTCTGGGATTCTGCCGCGAACCAGTCCACCTCGGTTGCGGAACGCTGGCGGGGAAAGATCCGGTTCGTCTTGGTGGACGAATACCAGGACATCAACGCCGCACAGGACCAGATCATCCGGGCGCTCAGCCGCGACGGGGCAGACGCGAACCGATTCCTCGTCGGCGACGTGAAGCAGAGCATTTATCGTTTCCGGCTGGCTGACCCGAAAATTTTCCGTGACTACGCCCAAAACTGGCGCGGAGAAAACGGGCAAACCATACCGCTCGCGGAAAATTTTCGCAGCCGCGAGACCTTGATCAACTTCATTAACTCCGTTTGCGCGCCTCTGATGCGCGCGGAAATCGGCGGGGTGGGCTACGACCCCGAGGCCCGGCTGCAATTCGGCGCACCCCGGCAACGCGCGGAGCTTGGGATCGCCACGGATGCCTCCCCACGCGCGGAATTGCTGTTGCGAATCACAAAGGGACGCGCGGACGGGGAACCCGGCGATGCGGCTGGCGCGGACGACCCGGCCGAGCTGCCCGAGATGGAAAAAGAGGCGCGATTGCTCGCGCAGCGGCTGAAGCAGCTGCAGGCCGGAAGGCAGGCAATCTGGGACGCGGAGAAAAAGTGTCCTCGCGCCGCCGAATGGCGCGACATGGCCGTTTTGCTGCGCGCGCCTTCGGGCAAGGCGGAAGTTTACGCGAAGGAATTTCAGCGGGCCGGCGTGCCACTCATCCTCGAGCGCGGCCAGTTTTACGACACCAGCGAAATCATGGATTTGCTGGCGCTTTTGCAGCTGCTGGACAACCCCTTGCAGGACGAGCCGGCCATTGCCGTGCTGCGTTCACCGCTCGTCGGCCTGTCGCTCGATGAACTGGCCCAGGTTCGTCTGGCGGCCGGCGGCCAGTTTTGGACGGCGCTCAACCGAACGCGGAATGCGGAATGCGGAATGCGGAATGAGACGCTCCAGAAAATCGCGAATTTTCTGGAGCGGTTCGGCCGCTGGCGTCAGCTCGTGCGGCAGGGCTCGCTGTTACAATGCCTGGAAAGCGTGCTGGCGGAAACACATTACGCCGACTGGCTGCTGACGCGCCCGCGCGGCGCCCGGCGGCAGGCCAATGTCCGGCGATTTTTGGGGCTGGCGCAAACATTTGACCAGTTCCAGCGGCAGGGGCTGTACCGGTTTCTGAAATTCATCGACGCCCAACGTGAAGCCGGGATGGAGCCGGATGTCGCGGCGGTGGCGGATGAAAACGCCGTGCGCCTGATGAGCATTCACCAGAGCAAGGGACTGGAATTTCCCATCGTGGCCGTGGCCGACCTGGCCAAGCCATTCAACACGCAGGACCTGCGCGGAGAAATCATTTTTGACGAAACCTTCGGCCTGTGTCCGCGGATCAAGCCCCCGCACACCGGCCGGCGATATCCGAGCCTGCCGCACTGGCTCGCGCAGCAGCACCAGCGCCGAGAGCAATGGGGCGAGGAACTGCGCCTGCTGTACGTGGCTCTGACCCGCGCCCGCGACACGCTGATTTTGACCGCGGCCGTTTCAGAAACAAAATGGAAATCGCTCTGGGCGGGACCGGCAGCCATTACCACCCAGGCCATTGTCGCGGCGAAAAGTTACGCCGACTGGCTGGGGTTGTGGTTCGCGCAATACGCGGGCGGGTCGATGGCGGCGACCACCGAAGGCATATTGTCTGATTTGCGCTGGCGCGTGGCCGATGGGTTGGAACTGGCGGACGAACCGGCGGACGAACCGGCGGAAAAAGCATTGCCGCAGCTGGACGACAAGACTGTGCAGAAGCTTCGGGAAATGCTGGCGGGGAAATACCCGTTTGCCGCGGCAACCAGGCGGGCAGCCAAATCATCCGTCACCGCGCTGCGGCGGCAGGCGGCGGATGAAGCGGACGATGAAGCGGAGCGTATTTTCCCGACCCGGGATTTTGCGCCGGCGGCACGGCGGAAACCGCGCACCAGCCTTTCGGCGGCAGACGCCGGCCGGGCGCACCATAAATTTCTTCAATTCGTCGCCTTGGATAAGGTCGGCGACGCCGAAGCCCTCAAATTGGAATCAAAGCAATTGGAACAGATAAATGTCCTGTCGGCGGACGAACGCGCCGCCCTGAATTTCGGGGACCTTGCCGCGTTTTGGGGATCGGAGGCGGGGCGGAAAATCCGCGGAAAGGCCGCCCATGTCCGCCGGGAACTGGCCTTCACCGCGCGTTTCAGTCCGGCGGAGCTGGAGGCCGGCACGGGCGTGAAATCAGCGCCGGGGTTGAAAGACGAATTTGTGGTGGTGCAGGGCGTGGCGGACCTGGTGGTGCTGTTGCCGGACGAAATCTGGCTGGTGGATTTCAAGACCGACGAAATCCGTCAGGACGGGCTGCCGGATAAGATCAAAGCCTATGCGCCACAATTGAAACTTTACGCCCAGGCGCTGGAAAAAATTTATTCACGTCCGGTGACGGTGCGCTGGCTGCACTTTCTTGCGGCCCGGCGGACGGAGGCGATTTAATCCGGCGGTTCCAGCGAAAACTGGCCTTCGGCCTTTGCCTTTGCCGGAGTTGCCGGAGCTGCCGGAGCCGGCGCAGCCGCCGGGGGAGCCGGTTTTTCCGCCGGCTTTTTGGCCGCCGCGGGCGTTGCGACCGGTGCGGGTTTTTCCGCCGCGGGTTTCACCGGTCCGGCTGCGCCGCGCAGCCGCACGAGCGCCGGGCGCAACAGCCGGCCTTGAAACGTGTACCCTGAGCCAATGGTTTCGACGACGACTGCGCCGGCCGGCGGAGTTTCCGCTTTGTCCACCAGCTGATGACGCTCGGGGTTGAACGGTTCGTCCGGCCCGGCGACAAACGGGGTGAGCCCGACGCGCCGGGCGATCCCGTGGCAGGCAGTCTGGAAATTCGCGATAGGTTCGGTGAATTTCACGTCGCCGGTGCGCGCGGCGGCGGTGTGCAGCGCAAAGATGTGATCCAGGATGTGCACCAGCACCAGCACCCATTCCCCTTCGGCGCGCCGCAATTTTTCAACCTCCAGCTTGAGCGTGGCCTTCTCGGTGTCGTTCATCTTTTTCATGAAGTCGCTGAAGCCAACCACTTCGTTGATCATCCGGTCGGCGATGGCCTTGGCCGCCACGGTCGTTTTTTCCGCCTCGCCGTGGACGGATTCCTGAACGCCGGCCCACTGGCTGGTGGCGGCGGTGATTTGTCCGGCGAGTTTTTCCAGGTTCTCAATCTTTTCGGCCACCGCGCCGAGCGCGTTGACTTCAATGGTCCTGCCCATGGCGCGATAATCGAGGATGAAAGGGATCACCCCCAGGACGGCGCCGATGGCCACGCAGCCGGCGGCGATTTCCCAGTGGCGGATCGGCAGCGGTGAATGCAGGACAAAAAAATAACCGAATACCATCAACAGCGCGTCGCCGAGCAGAAACGGCCACTTGGGAACCTTCCAATCCGTCAAGTCTTTCATGGGGTCAGTTTCGGAGAAACCCGCGGCGAGTCAAGCAAACGCCTTGCTTTCTGCTCGACTAACCACCCGGCCGCCACAAATCATTCGCCGTGCGCACCTGTGTGATCTTCAACCCGGCCGCCCGCGGCAACAAGGCCCGGCACTTTCGCCATCAACTGGACGTCATCGGTTTGCAATGTGCCTTGAAGGCCACCACCGCTCCCGGTGATGCACGCCGGCTCGCGGCGGAGGCGGTCGGCGAAGGTTTCGATTTGATAGTCGCCGCCGGCGGTGACGGTACGGTGAATGAAACGCTCAACGGCCTGGGCGATGCGCCGGAGGGCTTTGCGCGCGCGCGCCTCGGCGTCCTGCCGCTCGGCACGGTGAATGTTTTCGCGCGCGAACTCAAAATCCCGCTGCGCATTGAGCGTGCCTGGGAGGTTTTGCAGCGTGGACGGGAAGCACGCATTGACCTGCCGCGGGCGGACTTTTCGACCAACGGCAGCCGCCAACGACAATACTTCGTCCAGCTCGCCGGGGCCGGGATGGACGCGCGGGCGATTGAACTGGTGGATGGGGACCACAAGAAAAAAATCGGCCCGCTGGCCTACCTCATCGCCGGGCTGAAGGCGCTGCGGGAGCCGAAGCCCGAAATCACCGTTCGCGCGGCCGGCCGGGTGGTCACGGGGGAACTGGTTTTGATCGGCAACGGTCGTTTCTACGGCGGGCCGTTCGGAATTTTCCCTTCAGCGGATTTGCGCGACGGGATGCTGGACATTTGTGTTTTCCCGCGCGTTAACTGGCTCACGCTGCTGCTTTGTGCTCCAAGTTTGCTGGCGGGGCGAAAACTGCCGGCAAGGGCGGTGCAGCGCGTGCGCGCGGCGGCCTTCGAAGTGACGGGTGAAGTGGGGGCGGCTTTTGAGCTGGACGGCGAATGGGCCGGCCGTTTGCCCGTGACGTTTTCGGTCGAGCGCGAAACGCTGCGGGTCGGTGTGCCCTGATGCCGGTTTAATCCCAGATCCGGAACGGGATGGCGTTGGGCTCCATAAAATTCCCGCACTGCGGACATTTATCCGGCTGTTTCCAAATGCGGATGCGATGCCAGGACAAAACCGGACAAACCGGCTTGAATTTCTGCCATTGGCGCGCGCCCCGGGGTGGCAACCGGTTCAACAACACGGCAAATGTCGGCGCGGCAGGAGGTGGTTTTTCCATCTGCCGGGGCGATGGTTTGAACCGCGTTACTGCGTCATAGAGCACCCGGCAATCCGAGCAGGCGATGGTTTGAACGGCGAAGTGTTCGCCTTCAGCCACACCCCCGGCAACCCGGGCGTGATAACCGCATTTGGAACATTCGAATAAGTAGGTGCGGCCCATGGGTGGTGGTCGCTATGAGACCAAGTTCCGACTTTGACCGGTGGAAATCCAGTCGGAAAATTGAAAGCCCTCCTGCGCCAAAGACATGGATGACACCATAACCGTTGGCGCAGTCCCGAACGAAATTCTATATGGTGGAGGCGGCGGGAGTTGAAATCAACAGGAGAGAAAATTAAATTTTCGCAATCGTGCGTTGTGCGTCACAAATGCGTCGTCAATAATGATGTTCGTGCGTGTTTGAATTTTCTGTCGCTCGCCAGCCATCGCGCACCGCAACGCACGAAATCACTGATTGCTTGTCCCGTCTTGTCCCGTCCTCGGCAGGGGGCGGGGGGGGTAGCTGTCGGCGACCGAGACTCATTATAGTGACCGGTTGATGAGCGCGGAATTTTTTGGCAAAAGCGGGTTGAGGTTTGACGGCTTGTGCCCCTCTTTCGAGTGCCAGTGGTTCTGCGCATTTTGCGTGTTCCCCGTCGAGGCAAGGAACTCGCTGCCGAGTTCGATTTCACCATTGCCCGCCCATCAATTTCAAGTATCGTTCCGCCGTGCTGGCAAACGCGCAATCCTGACGATGACCGATTCATGCAAATTGGAGATCAATCTTGCCGAGAAATTTCCGCACCTCGCTCACGCTCCAATTGTCGAAGCGGTCATCGAAATTCGCGCCCGCGCTCAGGTATCTTGGGAAGAATCAGTGATTTCACAGCGGTTCAAATCGTTACTCACCGATTACCCAAAGTCGGCCTCCCATCGCCAAGTACAGCAGGAAATCACAATTGTTGGTTCAGACCAGCCTAAGCCTATCATCCATGACTTGGGTTGGCATGGCCTCCACTTCCAATCTGTGGATGAAAAGCAGATTGCTCGATTTACCCGCGACGGTTTCATATTCAGCAGGCTTCAACCTTACCAAGACTGGGAGCATTTGTTCGACGAAGCCATGCGGTTGTGGCAAATGCACATCGAGGTCGCCAAGCCGCTGGAGGTTCAACGGATTGGGCTACGTTTCATCAATCGCATCGAAATGCTGCCAGGTGAGGTTCGATGTGAAGATTACATTATCCCCCCTCCCCAGCCCACAAAGGATCTAAATTTGCCATTCATTGGCTTTTTCCATCAGGACACGCTGGCTGTTCCCGGCCATCCATTGGCTATAAACGTTGTCCGTACGTTTCAGCCGCCGCAGACACCAAATGCTGGTATTGCCGTGATCCTTGATATTGATGCCTCTACGACCGTTGCCCTCACAATGAATCAGGACGATTTGGCACAGCGTTTGCAGCAAATGCGGTGGTTGAAAAACAAAGTTTTCTTTGGTAATATTACTGAAAAGTCGCTAAATAGATTCAAATGATACTCGAAATGACTGCTACCGCTCTCATCACCATCGGTGCTCCGGTCACACAAGGTGCCAGCGACGCAGCCCGTTTTGTTGCATCTCAGGCTGAACAAGGTCGTCGTCACTTACAGTCCTCGTACACTTTCGGCCTTCAGAGCAGAGGTATCTTCGATGAACTTTTCGCTGCTGCCGAAACGGCCCGTGAATCCGGCTGGGACGGTTACGGAGCCGCGCCCGTTTCTCCTGAAGCTTACGCGCACGCCTACCGATTTGTGGAAAGCCTGCCTCTTGGGACACCGCCACCCACTGTCACCGCCGAGTCGGATGGACATCTGGCTTTTGAATGGTACGCCGCACCGCACCGGACGCTCTCAGTTAGCGTCAGTCCGGAAGGAGATTTGCACTACTCCGCCCTTCTTGGGCCAAATAAAGTATATGGCACGGAAGTGTTCTTTGGAGAAACACCCAGAGCTATCCTTGATTTGATTCGCCGCGTGCAGTCCGCATGAGTGTGCACGGCCATCTGCCGCCGGTTTCATCCGACGAACGACTAGCTCGCTTCGTCACCGTCGAAAAATGGCTAAGGGCCGACAAGACGGTTCGTCAGGACGCCTTCATCCCACCCAAAGACCTCAACCTTTCGGTAACACGCCATCTTCGCCTTTCCCAGGAACAGCTCTGGCAAATCGGTCAGGCCGTCGTTGATGGCCTCTCTGCAAAACATCACGCAACCCTGTTCGGCCGTGCCGACCTGACCGTGGCAGCGGTTACCAAGACTGCGTTGCGAGTTGATCCCGCCCCAATTTTAGCAAATCCGCAGCATACGCACATCACAGGCTGGCCACTCGACAAGCCTGCTCAGAAAAACATCGCCCAACAACTGGCGGCGGCGGCAAGTTTCACGCCCAACCCAGCCGCGTCACAACGGTGACGCGTACATATTGCTGACGGCGGGAGCGGTTCCGCTGCGCTTCATTTCTTGCCTCTGCTCAATTTCCGGCCCACACTTGCCCTTAATCTGCATGGCAAAGGGCAAAGTTAAAAATTCAGACGCGAAAACCAGCTACAAGAACGGCAATGGCGGTCTGGCCGAATTGCTGAAAGAACTCTGGAATGCCGCCGTTGCGCTGCGCGGCAGCATTGAACCGTCGGATTACAAGCGTTATGTCCTGCCGCTCATTTTTCTCCGCTTCCTGTCGCTTCGTTACGAAAAGCGCGTCACCGAAATTGACGCCGAGATTGCCGATCCCAAGAGCGACCTGTTCACCACGGACAAACAACTCGCGCTCGAAATGCGCGAAGACCCGGACAATTTCAAAAAGAAAAACGTCTTCCTCGTCCCGGAAGATGCACGCTGGGACAATATCGTAAAAATCGCCCGTGCCGACGACATCAAGCTCAAGCTCGACAACATCCTCGCGCTGCTCGAAAAGACCTTCCCCAAACTTAAGGGTTTGCTCCCGCCCATTTACGCCGGGTCGAATCTCGACAAGGAAGGCGTCGCCGGCCTCATCAATCTTTTTTCCAAGGACATCTTCCGCGCCGAGACGGGCGGCGTGGACATGCTGGGGCGCGTCTATGAATACTTCATCGGCGAATTTGCCAATTCCGAGGGCAAGCGCGGCGGTGAATACTTTACCCCGCAGAGCATCGTCCAAACGCTCGTGGCCATGCTCGAACCGACCGAGGGCAAGGTGTTCGATCCCTGCTGTGGTTCGGGCGGCATGTTCGTGCAGAGCGATGTCTTTACGCACCATAGCGGCAAGCTCTCCTTCTTCGGCCAGGAATCAAAAGAATTTACCTTCCGCCTCTGCCGCCTGAACCTGTTCATTCACGGCATTGACGGCGACATCAAGCCCGGCAGTTCCTACACCAACGACCAGCACGCCGACCTCAAAGCTGATTACTTACTCGCCAATCCGCCATTCAACGACGGCGCGAAAAGCGAAAACGGCTGGGGCGCAAAACTCATTTCCGACAAGGACGCGCGCCTGCGTCTGCCCGGCCAAACGAATCCGCTGCCGCTTTCGCCGCGCAATGCGAATACGATGTGGATGCTCCATTTCCTTGCGCATCTCAAAGATCACACCGCGCGTGAACCGGGCGGCGCGGCGGGCTTCGTGATGGCCACCGGCGAACTTTCCAGCAACGAGGTCGCACGGTTGGCCGTGCGCAAAGCGCTGGTGGAGGCGGGCCAAGTGGATTGCGTGGTAACGCTCACTGGCCAGTTGTTTGCCAACACGCAGGTTCCGTGCGCGCTCTGGTTTTTGAGTAAGAACCGCAACGGCGGCAAAGGCTACCGCGCCCGCAAAAACGAAATCCTTTTCATTGACGGAAAGAAGCTCGGCACGCTCATTCCCGGCTCGCGCAAACAGAAGCAACTTTCGGCGGAGGAAATTGAGCGCATGGCTGCCGTGTATCGTCAGTTCAAACGCGACCGAGTGCCCGACGCTGTGCCCGGTTTCTGCGCCGTGGCCGCGCTTGAGAAAATCCGCGAATATAATTACACACTCTCGCCGGGCCGTTATGTGGGCACGACAGACGATGGCGGGGAGGATGAACCATTTGAGGAGAGATTTCCGAAGTTGAAACGTCAACTTATGGATGAACTGGCTTCTGCCGACAAGCTCAAGGTGGACATCGAGGAAGCACTGCAACTGCTTGTCGAATGAGCACAAGTTGGCAACAGATTGCGCTAGGTGATGTGCTTGAGGTCAAGCACGGTTGGCCATTCAAAAGCGAGTTGTTCAGTGAAACACTCACCGGCAAACCTATCGTGGTTGCGGTTGGCAACTTTCAATACACTGGCGGCTTCCGTTTCGATGCCACGACCACAAAAGAATATCTTGGTGAGTATCCGCGCCAGTATGAGTTGAAGCCGCGAGATATTTTGTTGGTGATGACTTGCCAGACCGAGGGCGGGGAAATCCTTGGGATACCGGCGAGGATTCCTAATGACGGCAAGGTTTATTTGCACAATCAGCGGCTCGGCAAAATTGTCGTAACGCGGCCAGACCTCCTCGACGGGGATTTTATCTATTGGGTGTTTTTGTGGAAAGATTTTAACGACGAACTCGTCGCGTCTTCTTCCGGCACAAAAATTAAGCACACTGCACCATCGCGCATTGAACAGTTCGGTTTTCTGCTACCTTCACTCGACGAGCAATGCACGATTGCGCAAGTGCTTGGGGCATTGGACGACAAGATTGAGTTGAACCGGCGGATGAACCGGACGCTGGAGGGGTTGACAACGGCGTTGTTCCGTTCGTGGTTTGTGGATTTTGACCCGGTGGTGGCCAAAGCCGCTGGACGCAAACCCGCCCACCTCCGCCCTGAACTCGCCGCGCAGTTCCCCGCCACCTTCCAAGATTCCCCGCTCGGCCCAATCCCGCACAGCTGGGAACTTAAAACGATTGAAGACACCGCGCGCTATGTTAATGGTCGAGCTTTCACAAAAGGCGCTACCGGCACGGGGCGTATGGTGATCCGCATCGCCGAACTGAATTCCGGGCCCGGCGGCTCGACGATTTACAACGATGTTGCCGCCGCGCCGGGAAATGTCGCGCAGTCGGGCGACCTGCTATTCGCATGGTCTGGCTCGCTCGATGTTTATCGCTGGTATCGGGACGAGGCGATCATCAACCAGCACATTTTCAAAGTCGTCTGTGAGAAATATCCGCAATGGTTCGTGCATCAACAGTTGCGCGAAGCCATGCCATTCTTCCAAGACATCGCGGCAGACAAAGCAACGACGATGGGCCACATCAAGCGTGAGCATTTATCACAGGCATTTCTCGCGCTCCCGCCGAAGGACTTGCTCGTCGCTGCTGACAAAATCTTTCAGCCGCTTTACGCCAAGCAACTTGCCAACGAGCGCGAATCACTGACATTGGCGGCGCTGCGGGACACGCTGTTGCCCAAGCTGCTATCGGGCGAGTTGCGCGTGAAACAGGCGGAAAGATTGGTGGAGGCCAAGGTATGAAACGCGTCGGCCATCAAGAAATTCACGGCGAGAACATCGCCCAATTCGAGTTCAGTCAGGCCGGGTGGAATCCGTTCAAGCATTACGTTGATGTGGATCAGGTTGATCTGCTGTTGCGTCGGCGCACTCCGCCCAACCCGCCGGAATATCGAGAAGTTCAGGTGAAATGGTGCCGTTCATGGAAGATTTCTGGCTGGCGCGGCATATTTTTCACCCATGTTTCATGGAGGAATTTTACGACCGAGGATTTTGCGTTTCACCGCCCTGAGCTTTTTATCGCGTTTGTGAAACCGAACGCAGAGCAAATCTACACCGGCGACATTTTTATTTTCCGCAGCAGTGACTTTCACGAATTGATCCTGCGCTGCCCAGCCTTCAAGAAGGGAACGAATCGAAAATATTTTGAATTGGGACAACACCACGATGGGCGCTGGTTCTTGTTGCTAAAACGAAAGACATCAAAATACTTGGATGACGATACGGGCGTGGAAATCACATCGGCATGGCGAAATTTTGATTTGCTGGACGCGCCGTTGCCCAAGCCGCCGGCGGGCGAGTTGCGCGTAAAGCAGGCGGAAAAACTGTTGAAGGCAAAAATATGAGCCAGATATTCAACATCTATTGTGATGAGAGCTGCCATTTGGAAAACGACCGGCAGAAAGTAATGGTGTTAGGCGCGGTGTGGTGTCCATTAGAAAAGACACGAGAAATTGCTGTGCGTTTGCGGGAGATCAAAGTGCGCCACAAACTGTCGCCGGTATTTGAGTTAAAGTGGGGCAAGGTGTCCAAGGGCTTGGGTGATTATTACTTGGAGGCGCTGGATTATTTTTTCGACGACGATGATTTGCATTTCCGCGCACTGGTTGTCGCCGATAAGACGAAGCTCCAGCACGCGGCTTTCGGGCAGAATCACGATACTTGGTATTACAAGATGTATTTCCAGTTGCTTGAGGTGTTGTTTAGCCC
>JBAPQW010000030.1:0-6150 GCA_049280815.1 Verrucomicrobiia bacterium
AGCTCACGTTGAGTTGATTCATCGCGTCTTTGTGCCGTCTCCACGGCACCAAACGCAATGCGTTCATCAAAGTGGCTGGTTTTCATTCGCTCTCGACTGGCCGGTTTTGACCGCTCGCTGACAATATTGAAATAATTGCCAAACTCAATCCATCAAAGTGCCAGCAGAAGTGCCAGCAAAACTCATCTGGTGGGGGTTAAATGGGGTTAAAAAAAGTCGGACGGAGTTAAGCTTGACATAAAGCGTAACCCCCTTAGAATCAAGACATCAGCGATGCCATAGGCAGTTGATTTCGAGCGGTTTGTGGAAGGCGGTTGCGTTCAATTCCGCCCCCAGCCACCATCTTTAGAACAGCGTAAAATCCCTATAAATAAAGGACTTTATGCGCTTTTCGTCAGCAACATTCCAATGAAATGGAATAAAAGTGAATTGAAGGGAATAGTTTAAAATTGGCAACTGTTGGCAACTGCGCATCCCGTTCGTGGGCGTCATCGTCTTCGAAACTCCCCTTTGCAGAAGAAAATGGGCTGTAAACTGACGCAGGGACGGTAGGGCGAGCAATCAAAGGGATCTGGCGGTTAGCTTAGCGAAGAACGCGCTGGTCACGGCGAACTGCAAGTCGTCCTAGATGGCGAATAATCATCATATGTTGAGCATAATCGCCCTAAGTGGCGAGTTGTATTATTTAATGTATTCGTCTTTAATGACGAGTTAATTGACAAAAAGCGTTTAATTCGCCATATTAGGCGTATTATGAAGATAACCAAGCAATCCACGGATGTGGTAATTCTCGGTGAACTGGGCGGACGACTGGCCAAAATCCGGTTGGATCGCAATCTCACGCAAGCGCAACTGGCGACGCAGGCCGGGGTCGCGAAACGCACGGTGGAACGGTTGGAAGCGGGGACGGTGGGAACCCAGTTGTCAGGCTTCATCCGCGTGTGCCGCGTGCTCGATGTGATTGAGCGCTTGGATCTGCTCGTGCCGGAACCAGTGCCCAGCCCGGTCGCGCAACTGAAAATGGCTGGCCGGAAACGCCAGCGTGCTTCCACCGCCAGGCCTGCCAAGCCTTCGGCCAAGAAATGGCAATGGGGAGCTGAACAATGACTTTGGCCGAAGTCCAACTGTGGGGCCGAACCATCGGGGCCGTCTCGCTGGCGGAGGGCGGCAGCTATGCTGCCTTCCAATACGATCCGGCATTTGCGCAGAGCGGGATTGAAGTTTCGCCAATCACCATGCCCTTGAATGACCGGGTGTATGTCTTCGCGGATTTGCCGCAAAAGACCTTTCACGGTCTGCCGGGTCTGCTGGCTGATTCCTTGCCCGACAAATTCGGCAATGCCTTGATCGATGCGTGGCTGGCGACGCAAGGCCGGACGTCCGAGAGTTTTAACGCAGTGGAGCGGCTTTGTTACACCGGTGCGCGCGGCATGGGCGCACTGGAGTTCGTGCCGGCGATCGGCCCCAAGCCGCAGCAGGCGAAGAAGATTGAGATTTATGCCCTGGTCAAGCTGGCGTCGGAAGTTTTAAGCCATCGCAAGAATTTGAAAACTACTTTTGCCAGCGCGAGCCGAAAAAACGCCTTGAACGACATTCTGCGGGTCGGCACCTCCGCCGGCGGCGCGCGGGCCAAGGCGGTCATTGCCTGGAACCGCGAAACCAACGAAGTCCGTTCGGGGCAGATCACGGCTGGAAAGGGATTCGATTACTGGCTGCTGAAATTTGATGGTGTCACCGGCAACAAGGACAAGGAGCTCGAAGACCCGAAAGGCTATGGAGCCATTGAATACGCATATTATTTGATGGCCAAGGCGGCGGGCATCACCATGAGTGAATGCCGTTTGCTGGAAGAAGGCGGTCGGCGTCATTTCATGACCCGGCGTTTTGACCGGCTTGAAAGCGGTGAGAAATTGCATATGCAGTCGTTATGCGCGCTGGCGCATTTTGATTTTAACCACGCGGGCGCGTATGCCTACGAACAGGCGTTCCTCGTCATCCGCCAGTTGAATTTGCCGATGGCAACCGTGGAGGAGCAATTCCGGCGGATGGTGTTCAACATCATTGCCCGCAATCAGGACGATCACGTCAAGAACATCGCCTTCCTGATGGACAAGACGGGGCGCTGGTCCCTCGCACCCGCCTTCGACGTGATTTACAGCTACAACCCGGGCGGCGACTGGACCGCCCGGCATCAGATGACGATGAACGGCAAGCATGATGGATTCACGCTGGCCGACTTTCGCGCCTGCGCCAAAAGCGCCTTGATGAAACGTGGTCGGGCCGAAGTCATCGTTGAGGAAGTTCGGGAGGCCGTGGCAAAATGGCCAGATTACGCGGAGCAGGCGCAGGTCATGAATGATTGGCGTAAACAAATCCAAAGCAGCTTTCGATTGAATTTACCGGGAGTAAATGTGGTTTAATCCAACTTCGGTCTGCGGTTTGACTTGCAAAGTCGGCTACCGCGTCAACGATCCTTACCTGACCTACATGGATTTGGGATCGTCCGCCCAACTGACCAAGGCGCAGGTCGCTGAAATCAAAGCCAAAAACAGCGGCGCGCCGTTGGAAACCAAAACCGTAAAAATTGGCCGCGACGGAAAATTCGAGCAGCAATGCGACCTCCGCGAAAACGAAGTCGTGTTCGTCATGCTCAAGGCACAACGCTGACAAAAGAAGTTCCCGCGTTTGCCACATTTGTTGGGATACGAATGATAATTCATATGAAACAAAAAATAAGTTGTCTCGCCCTCGGCCTCGCGGGGTTCCTCGCCGCGATGGATTTGTCCAACGCCTCCACCACAAACGAAACGCCCCGGATGGTCTCGGCAGACTTGCAGCAGACCAACGGCCCGCTCAATACCATGTTCAAGCGATGTGTCGGCGCGGGCCGCGCGAACGAGGGCTTGCGCGCCGACTGGCAGCGGCAACTAACCTACGCGCACCGCGAATGCGGCTT
Source organism: Verrucomicrobiia bacterium (assembly GCA_049280815.1). Taxonomy (GTDB): domain Bacteria; phylum Verrucomicrobiota; class Verrucomicrobiia; order Limisphaerales; family UBA11358; genus UBA11358. Next base: position 2,957 of record JBAPQW010000030.1, read on the forward strand.
CACCTACATCCGCATGCACGGTTTGTTTGACGACGACATGGGCGTTTACCGGGAAGACAGCCACGGCAACCCGGAATACAACTGGCAATACATTGACGAGCTTTACGACTTTCTCCAAAGCATCGGCATGAAGCCATTTGCGGAATTGGGCTTCATGCCCAATGCGCTGGCCAGCGGGTCCAAAACCATTTTCTGGTATCGCGGCAACGTGACTCCGCCCAAAGACATGAATAAATGGGGCGATTTCATCCGCGCTTTTGTCACGCACTTGAAGGAACGCTACGGTGATGCCGAAGTGCGCACGTGGTATTTCGAGGTCTGGAATGAACCGAATCTCATGGGCGGGTTCTGGGACGGCACGCAACAACAATATTTCGACCTCTACGCCGCGACGGCCCGCGCCATCAAGAGCGTTTCCGGCGATTACAAGGTGGGCGGCCCGGCGACGGCGGGCGCCGGCTGGGTGCCGGAGTTTATTCATTTCTGCGACACAAACCACGCCCCGGTGGATTTTATTGCCACCCACACTTATGGCGTGGAAAGCGGCTACCTGGACGAACATGGCGACACCGGCACGGTGCTTTCCAAGAATCCCAACTCAGTTATTGGCGACGTCAAACGGGTGCGCCAGCAGATCGCCCATTCGGCGATGCCCAAGCTGGAACTCCACTTCACCGAATGGAGTTCCTCCTACACGCCGTCCGATCCGGTTCACGACAGCTATCACAGTGCGGCTTACATTCTGGACAAACTCAAAAAATGCGGCGACGCCGCGCAATCCATGTCCTACTGGACATTCACAGACATTTTCGAGGAAGCCGGCCCGCGCTGGGAGGCCTTTCACGGCGGCTTCGGCCTGATCAATTACGAGGACATCAACAAGCCGGCGTTTTACGCGTATCAATTCTTGAACCGCCTCGGCCCGACGGAATTGAAGAACAGCGACCCGTCCTCGTGGATTTGCGCCGACAAAACCGGCGGCGTGCAGGCGTTGATTTGGGATTTCACAAACACGCATCCCGGCCCGAAGGTTCATAACCAGGAGTTTTATAAACGTGATTTGCCCGCGCAGCCAAAAAACAAAATCACACTCACCTTGTCAAGCCTGCCCAAGGGAAAATACACCGTGGAAACGTACAAGATCGGCTACCGGGTTAACGACGCCTACGCCACCTATCGCGACTTAGGCTCACCCGCGCAACTCACCAAGGCCCGGGTCGCTGAAATCAAATCCGAAAACAGCGGCGCGCCCGTGGAAGTCCGCACCGTGAAGATCGGCCGTGACGGAAAATTCGAACAGCAGTTCGACCTACGTGCAAACGACGTCGTGCTGATCACGCTCAAGCCGCAGCGCTGATGGGCTTTCCGATCGGCTTTTCCAAGAATAATCAAGAGATTCTGGCCTTCGCGCCGTTGCGGTTCAACCCGCCGCTTCAGATTGAGACGGACGCTTTAACCCCATCTTTTTGATCCGCGCTTTTAATGTTGTAGCTTTGACTCCGAGCAGTTCCGCTGCGCCGTTCTCGCCCTTGATTTTCCAATGCGTCTTTTCAAGGATGGTCAGCAAGTTGTTGCGCTCGCGGCGTTGCAGTTCGGCTTCTGTGAGAAATTCTGGTTCGGCATCGTTCTTTGCGCGTGCGGCATGTCGTGATGGAACAACCGCGGATTCGGTCACCGGCAAATCGAAGTCGAGCGCGCCGCCGCGCGAAATGATGATGGCGCGTTCGATGACGTTGCGTAGTTCGCGAATGTTACCGGGCCAATGATAATTTTCCAGCTTGCCGATAGCCGCACGCGTCAGGCGCGGTTTGGAACAGCCCAATTCTCTGACTGACGTTTCAATGAAATGTTTCGCCAGCAGCGAAATATCTTCCATCCGCTCGCGCAGCGGCGGCACTTGAATCGGAAAAACATTGAGCCGGTAGAAAAGGTCTTCGCGAAAATGGCCCGCTTCCACTTGCCGCTGCAAGTTACGATTGGTGGCGGCAATCACCCGCACATCGGCCTGGCGCGTGCGGTCCTCGCCGACGCGTTCATAACATTTCTCCTGCAACACGCGGAGCAATTTGCTCTGCAAGTCCAGCGGCACTTCGCCGATTTCGTCGAGGAAAAGTGTCCCGCCGTCGGCGGCTTCGAAGCGACCGGCGCGGTCTTTGACGGCTCCGGTGAAAGCACCGCGCGCGTGGCCGAAAAATTCGCTTTCAAACAAATCTTTCGGAATTGAAGCGCAATTGACTCGGACGAGCGGTTTGTCTTTGCGCCGGCTGCGCTGGTGGATTTCACGCGCGACCAGTTCCTTGCCCGTCCCGCTTTCGCCCAATATCAACACTGACGCTTCGGTGGGGGCGACGAGGTCAATCTGGCTGACGATGTGGCGCAAGGCTTGGCTCTGGCCCACCAGTTCGCCGAAGGCTTTGGCCTGCACCACCTCTTCTTCCAAGTAAGCGTTCTGCATTTCGAGTTGCGCTTTGAGGCGCTGGATTTCTTCGAACGCCCGCGCGTTGGCGATGGCCGCGCCGAAGTGATCGGAGAATATCTGCTGCCACACATGCCTGTCTCTCGTGAGATGGGCGCGGGAAAAAATAGCGAGCACACCCAAAATGTCGCCACGAAATGAAATGGCCGTTGCCGTGCATCTACGGATTTTTTCCGTCTGCAAGGATTCGAGCCGGGGAAATTCAGCGCGAACCTCATCTGCATTCTCCAGTGCGGCTAGTCGCCCTGTCGTAGCAACCTTTCCGATAAGGCCCACGCCCAAGGGGATTCTTTCGTGAGTATTGAAGACGCGCGAGAATTCTTCCGCGTCGGCAGCCACGTGGCTTTCGCCGGCGGCCACAAGCTGCAGGCAGCGCGTTTGATCGGGACATTGCGATCTTTGTGGACAACGCGAACAAATGTCGCCTTTTTGAATCAGCCAAATTTCTGATCGCGCAATCTCCGGGTTCGGCGCGCCAACGGATTTTTCCAATAACCCTTCGAGAGACCGCTCTTGGGCGATTTCGAGCAACAAATTCGTCGCAAAATCAAAATCGAATCTCGTGTCATAACGTTTGTCGCTGGTGGCTTCCACAGCCGAGTCAATACTTCACCGGGGACAAATTTTCAACCCCAGTGGGGCAAAATTTTGGCGCGCCAAAATTTTGCCCCACTGGGGTTGAAAATTTGTCCCCGGTGAAGTATTGACTCGGCTGTGG
>JBAPQW010000031.1:0-39411 GCA_049280815.1 Verrucomicrobiia bacterium
CGCGCTGCGACGCCCCCGCCCGCGCAACAGCGGGCGGAACGATCCACTCCCACCACACAATTCATCCTGACCATCCTGTTCATCCTGTCCCCTTTCCGACTCCGCTCCGCAATTATTGCCTTCCCTATCCATTCAAATGAAATGACGGCTGCCCCGGTCAAGCCGGGGCTCCAGTTTTTTGCGGACGTGCTCTGGGGGCGGAGACTCCCAATCTTCTTTCGTTCCGAAGTTATGTCTTGGTCGCCCGCCGGCAGATTAAACGAGCCGGGGGCGATGCCGAGCCAAATAGCTCGCGCCCCCGGCGGCCGGCCGCCAGTGATGGCCGCCGGCCAGAGTTCCCAATCAAATCCACGGAGTCCTGCCCTGCCCAACGCAGACCGGCGGTGCTCAGGCACCAATGAGTTTGGTCTGTGACTCGTGCGGGCATCGGTTTGGAACGGCTCTCAGTTAGACTTTGCGGGTTGACTCTGGCCGGGGCCAAATTCATTGATGCGTCAGCGCCGCCACCAGGCGTTCGGGATCGAAGACGGTGTGGTCGCGGAGCATGAAATAGACGGCGCGGGCCAGCTTGATGGCCAGGACGGTGTTGGCCTTGAACTTGTTGCCCAGTCTGGCCTCCAGCCGTTGGGCCAGCGGGCCGATGACGTTGACATCGCGTTTGGCAATGATGGCGGCTTCGCCGAAAGCCCAGCGCAGATAAGCGTTGCCCAACTTGGCGCCGCGCAGGCCCTTGATCAGGCCGGCGCTGGCCACCGTGCCTTTGACCAGGCGACAGTAGGAGAGAAAATCTTTGACGGTGGCAAAGTGGTGAATATCGCCGACTTCGTAGAGGATGGCGCAGCAGGGCGCGCAACGGGCGTTTGTCGGCGGGATAGACGTAAGCCGGCGGAATGAAATTGGTGCGCAGGAGATGGGCGATCTTTTCGGAGTCGATGCGGTCGTTCTTGTTTTTGCCGCCGTGAATGGCCTTGAGGTAAAGGGCGTGGGCCAGGACGAAGTGGATGCCGGCGGCCTGGCAGGCATCGGCGAGCCAGTACCAGCCGAACATGCATTCGGCGCAGACGGTCAGGTCGTGGCGATAGGGCGCGACGAGCTTGAGGAAGAAGTCGAAGTCATTGTTGCGGATGTTGGTGTGGACGAGCTTTTTGCCGTCCCGATCCATGACGCAGACGTACATCTGGTGGGCGTGGAGGTCGATTCCGCAGTTGAACTGGGTGGTGGATATGTAGTATTTCATAGGCGTGTAGTACTTCATGGTTGATGGGCTTCCAGTGGACGCCGGTTAACGTGATGTTATGGCGGGGAGTGCTGGTAACACTCCCCGCCCCGCAACAATGATATCAAAAAACCCAAAGGGCTTTGAAGGGAGTATCAAATCGCTGCAGGCAACGCGGGATGGCCGTTCCAGTTCCGGTTGGCTTCCCAAGCCCGCCACTAGATGAGTGCCCCAAATGGACTGTTCGCTTCGCGAATCGTGGTCGCGGTTCACGCTGGTTGGTCCCGCGTTGCCTGAGCTCTGGACGTTAGGCTGCTCGTGAGCGCACTCGTTTTTACTGTGCTGTACGACATTTACAGAATGGGACTCGACGCCATAGAGGCTCGTTTGCCATTCCGTATCGCCACAAGCATACGCGCCGACCCGCCGACGATTTACGTTTCTATCACTAATCGCACGAAGGATAGACTTTGCGGGTTGACTCTGGCCGGGGCCAAATTCATTGATGCGTCAGCGCCGCCACCAGGCGTTCGGGGTCGAAGACGGTGTGTTCGCGGAGCATGAAATAGACGGCGCGGGCCAGCTTGATGGCCGGGAGGGTGTTGGCCTTGAACTTGTTGCCCAGCCGGGCTTCCAGCCGTTGGGCCAGCGGTCCGATGACGTTGACATCGCGTTGCCAACAAATCGCGGATATGAAAAGCGGGTCAAAGGACACTGGCCCGATGGCGAAGCCAAAGAAAAAAGTGAATTTGTGTCAGTACTCAGGACTAACCCATTTATGTTTACATTTATGCTGCTGTGGCGCGACAAACCGGTTCCGCCAGGTGATTTGAAGCGGCAGCGCGGATTTTCAGAATGCAAAACGAACGCAATCGAGCCATGAAGCGCAGTTATCTGATTCATGCCACACTGTTCCTCTCATTTGTTGCGGTCAGGTGGCCGGCCGGAACCCTTACTGCGCAAGAAACGCCTGCCCCACCCAAGAGCGAGCTCGTTCCGAGCGTCTTGTTTATTGGCAACAGCTTTACATATGGCGCCGGCTCGCCCGTGCAATTCTTTCGCGCCCACTCCGTCACCGATTTGAATGGTGACGGAATGGGCGGAGTTCCCGCGTTGTTCAGGATCTTTGCCGCCCAAGCGGGACGGGACTTCCAGGTGAGCCTGGAAACAGCGCCCGGCAAGAATATCGACTATCACGTTAAGAACAAAGCCGCCGTCATCGGGCGAGCTTGGGACTACGTCGTGGCGCAGGGTTATAGCACGCTCGATCAAAACAAACCGGGCGACCCGACTGTGTTGGTTTGCGCGGCGAAGGATCTGGCAGCACTCCTGGGGAGCAAAAACTCGAAAGTGGACATTCGGCTGGTCGCCACGTGGTCGCGCGCTGACCAGACTTACCTAAAGTCCGGCCATTGGTACGGACAGCCAATCGAACAAATGGCGCTCGATATCCGCGCAGGGTACGATCTCGCAGTTGCGGCTGGCTCACCTGCCATCCACGGCGTCATACCGGTCGGTGAAGCGTGGAACCGCGCGTTTAAGACCGGGGTGGCGGATCCGAATCCTTACGACGGCATTTCAGCCGGCCAGATAAACCTGTGGGCTTGCGATAACTACCATGCGAGCGCGTTTGGCTACTATCTGGAAGCGCTGATGATCTTCGGCGACCTGACCAGGCTTGATCCTCGATCGCTCGGCAAAAGCGAACGGGCGGCGGTGGACCTCGGTTTCACACCCGATCAAGCGGCGGCGCTGCAGCGGGTTGCATTCGACGAGCTGGCCGCAATGAAAGAGCGTCCGCGACTACAGTCGTTCAAACCGGTCATGCCCGGTTCACCAATCATCGGAAGATGAAACTCGAAAAGCTGGAATCCGCGAAACGCCTGCCTAAATGGGCGGCAGCGAAACCGGCAGTCGCGTCTGATGGCAATGCAAACAACCTCCGGGACGGGTCGCCGAACTTGCTTTTCCGGCTAATTTGGCTTCACGCTTTTGATCAATTGATTCAGGAAGCCGCCCAGATGTGAAGCGCCGTTGGTGGTGGTGGTGAGAATACCGCCGCCGATGGACTTCACGGTCATGCCGCCCAACGCCAGCTTGTTGATGTCCGCCTTCGGCACGCCAATGGTGCCGGTCATCGTGAGGAATTGCGGCAAGGGAACGTAGGCGGTGTTGGCGGGTGTGTCGCCGGACGTGAGATTGAGTTGTTTGGCGATGGGCTGGCTCACGAAAACGGCGACGGGGATATTGATGGTGGAGTTGGTCAGCACCTGGGCCAGGGCGATGGCTCCCTGGGCTTCCGCCTTGAAAGCCGTGCTTTGCACGGTTGCCTGCTGCAACTCAAGCTGTCCCCTGCCCGCCTTGATTTTGGCGTCGATGATCTGGATGGGTGATTTTTCCAGGGCTTCCATCAGTCCGCCGCCGGACCCGGTCACCTGGCCAATCAGCGAAGCAACGGCGTTTTGGGGGCTGACCAAAAGCTGCGGGATGGTGGCCACCACATTGATCACCTTTTTCAGGACCGCACTCCGCACATTGACCACGGACAAATTCAAGTTGGTCATGCCGACGAGAATCTGGCCCGTGAGATTTTTTTGCAAACCCGCGCCGGTGACGCCCGCGCCTTTGAGTTGTACGCTGGCGGTGAAGGTCCCGCCCATCTGGCCTTTGCGATCGGGCACAAACGAGTTCACCAACGGAGTCATCGGGACGCGGTCGGCGCTGAAAGCGACATCGTACCGGTAACCCGGCACGCCAAGGTTCAAATCCACCGTGGCGTTCACCGGCGCGCCGTTGAGGGCCAGCTTGAAGGGCTTCACCGTCACGTTTCCACCCTCCAAGTTTACCCTGGCCTGCCAGTCGCCGACATCAACTTCGTGCAAATAGAGCCGGCCGATATCGACGGCCACCGTAAAGTTTTTGAACGGCAATATTTTTGCAGGCGGCTCCTGACCGGCATTGGCCTCAGCCGTTCCGGCCGGGGGTGCCGCCGCCGCCGGTTTCCCGCCTCCGTTCGGACCGCCGGCAAACAAATCGTAGTAAGTGGTCAGGTCGAGCGAGGCGGCGCTGAGTTTGAGATTCCCGCGGACCGCGTCCGGTTGCGAACCATCCACCTGTCCCTGCAATTGAATCTGATTCTGCCCGCGTTGGGTGGGCGTGAGGTTGATTTGGAACGAGCGGATGTCGGCCACCTGCTTTTTGACCGCGGTGTCAAGTTGACATCCGGCTTCCAGCGGGGTGGCGGGGAACTGATGCTGCGGATCGCTGACGACCAGATTGGTCACCTGGAGTCCGCCCTTGATGGTGGAACTGCCATTCGGATCATAATCCACGGCGGCGTCTCCGTTGACGGCGATGGAAACAAGTTTTTTGTCCCCCAGCAGTGGCTCGAGGAACGGTCGGACGCCATTGGCATTGATTCCCGACAAGGTCGCGGCCAACTGCGCGGAATGATGCGAGGTGTTGTAGTTGCCGGTGATCTCATAAGTGCCCCCCGCATTGCCAGATCCATTCAAGGCGCCGCTGATCTTGTTGATCTGTATTTTATCCGGGGTTTTGTCGAGGTCGAGGTTCATGATGCTACCGAAACTGCGGAACTGATTTTTGCCGGACTGACCGGTGAGATTGGCGAACTCGACTTTGCCGGTGATGGATTGAGTGTCCTGCATTTGGGTGACCCGGCCCTTCAACTCCGCCGTACCGGACGAGAAACTCATGCCCGCCTGGGGAATGACCTGGCCCAACACGGGCATCGAAACTTGCAGCTCCAACTGCAGGTCCAGGCTCGCGTTCGTGGCGTTGTAGGTGCCCGAACCGTTGGCTATGGCCAGCGACTGGTTTTGCTGGACGATCTGCAGCTGGAATTCGCCCAGGTTGAACTGTTCGAAATTCACCGCCTGTCCGCGCACGCGCGTGCCCACCGTCACGGGGCCGATGCGATCGTCACCCAGGCGGACCGACAGGTTCTGCAGCTGGGAATCCAGGCTGAACTCAAGTTTCCGACCGGCCTCGGACGACGACAATTTCAACGCGACGCCCAGGTTGCCGGCGCTGACGGAGTTGCCGAGGAATGGCCGCCAGTCGACCAGGCTCAATCCCGTGACGTCCAGGTCGAGCGCGGAATCTCCCGCAGCACCGGGGCTCCCGCCCCAGGCGAAGGTCATCTGCCGGTCCAGGTGTGCGGTCAGCAGCGGGCTGCCGTTCTGTTTCCCGACCACATTCAAGCTGCGGACCTGCAAGGTCTGCGTCGCACGGTCCAGGGTGACGGCATAGCTGGCGTTGAGGTTGAGCGTGGGGGTGGTCTGACCCCCGCGGGTCAATTGCACATTGTCGGCGTCGAACCGGCCCGTGAGACTGATGATGGAAGCAGCGCGGGACAATTCGATGTCGTTGCTGGAACTGAGGGTGGTGGTGCCGAAGTCCATTCCACCCGCGGCGCACAGCAGGTTCAACAATCGGCGGTCAATGCCGCGCAATTCCACCTTCAACCGGCCTTCCCGGAGTTGCAGGTCCAGCGGCCCGCTGACGACGAGCTGGCCCAGCGGCGCGCCGGCTTTGGTGAACGATAATCTGGCTTGTTTGATTTCCGCCGCGGTCACGTCGCAATCCAGCATGGCGCTGAACCGGGCAAAATCACCAAACACCCCGTCAGCGCGTGAAATATCCAGGCGCAACTGGCCGGCAACGGGCACGGGGATCAGGTTGGCGCCCAAGGTAAAGCCGAAGTTGCCGTTCAACGCGGCCTGCAAATGTCCTGCCTTGCCGGTGGGCGGGTTGTTTTCCATCTGCAGGTAGGCGCCCAGTTGCAGGGTTCCCGCCTGCCCATCCTTCACGTTGGCCAGCGCCACGCTCACGTTCGCCACCTCGAGAAAGTCACGCCGGTTACCCGGATAATTTTTGACCTGCCGGAACGTGGCGTTGCTGACCGAGACTTTCTGCACATCGACGCGCATTGGCTTTGATGATTTGGCGGGTCTGGGCGGTTCGGTCGTTTCCCGGGGTTTGCCCGAGGCCGACAAGAGGTCGCCCAGGTTGCTGGTGCCGTCCGGGTTTTCCACCAGCATGACTGTCGGCGACACGAGCGCGACCTCGGACACGCGGAGGTTGCCGCGCAGGAGGCTCCAAAGACTGTAGCTGGCGCGGAATTCCGGCACGGTGACGAGCGGCTCCTGGCCTTTCACCTGCACATTCAGCCCGTGGATCGTGATTTTGGTGAAGGGATGAATGGAAATATCGGTGACGGTGACGTCGGCATGGATGGCGGCGCTCACGCGGGGGAGAACGATGCGTTTGATGAAGCCGGGGCTGGTCACGACCAGGTAGGCCACGATCAACAGAAGCGCCAGCACCAGGACCAGCCACAGCATCAAACGCATTACCCGCTGCAGCCGGCTCCCACCTCCCCGATCGATTTTCAGTGAAGAAATCGTTGCCATAAAACATCAAATTTCAATGACACCGTGCCGTGGCTGGCATCAGTAACGACCCGCGCCGCCTGTTCCCGCCAGCCGCAATTGACTGTTTTTACACCGGCCTTACCGGATTATTCAATTTAAATCACGGCAAAAGATTTCTTAAATCTGAACGCGCCGCGCGTTTTCGCTTCCCCGCTACCGTCCAGCCAATATATTTCCAGCGTGATTGACACTGACGCAAAGCTGGCTGCCTTCCTGCCGGCGCTTCGCTCGGCCGCGTGGCTGGCGCTCGATACCGAGGCTGACAGCCTGCACGCTTATCCGGAAAAAGTCTGCCTGATTCAAATCAGCACGGCCGACGGCGACCAGTTGATCGATCCGCTGGCGAAAATCGGCCTGGCCCCCCTGCTGGCGGCACTGGCGGGCCAAGAACTCATCATGCATGGCGCGGACTATGATTTGCGGTTGCTGCGCAAGCATCATGAGTTCGTGCCCCGCGCGATTTTCGACACGATGCTGGCGGCGCGGCTGTTGGGCGAGCGGCAATTCGGCCTGAGTTCGCTGGTGGAAAAGTTTCTCGGCGTGACCTTGGACAAGGCCTCGCAAAAGGCCGATTGGGCCCGGCGCCCGCTTACCGAGCGGATGGAAACCTACGCGCGCAACGATACGCATCATCTCAAACCGCTTGCCGACAAGCTGAAACTGGAACTCCAGCGTCAAAACCGCCTGGGCTGGCATCAGGAGTCGTGTGCGCAGCTGATCGCGGAATGCTCGCGCCCGCCCGTCACGGACGGGGATACCGCCTGGCGCGTCAAAGGCAGTCACCGGCTGGACCGGGCCGCACTCGGCGTGTTGCGCGAGTTGTGGCGATGGCGCGAGGCGGAGGCCGTGGCTGGAAACCGGCCGCCGTTTTTCATCCTGAGCCATGAAAAAATCGTGGAGCTCGCCGAGGCGGCCGCGACGCATCAACCCGTCGAGCCGCTCCTGTCACCACGCATGTCCCCGCGCCGCCGCGAGAGCCTGTCCGCGGCGATCAAAGCCGGGCTGGCATTGCCGGCTGACCGGCATCCGGAAAAAATCCGGCATCAGTTCACCCGACCCAACGAAGCGGAGATGCGCCGTTATCGCGAATTGGAAAAACGTCGCGATGCGCACGCCCACCGGCTGGGCATTGATGCAACGCTCATCGCCAGTCGGGCGACGCTCGGGGATCTGGCGCGGGACTGGGCCCGGCATATGCCGGAGCTGATGAACTGGCAGCGGGAGTTTTTACAGGATTAGCAGCGCCCATTTAAATCTTGAATCTGACGATTGGCCATGTTAAAAACGGCTAATCTCAGGTTATGAAGGCCTTCAGCCAGCGAGTTGCGGTGGTGCTAATGGTGCTTTTAAGTTTTCAGGCTTCCGCGATCACGCGTTACGTCGATGTGAACAGCACCAATCCGGTGCCGCCTTACGCCACTTGGTCAACGGCGGCCACGAACATCCAGGACGCGATTGAAGCGGCGAACGCGGGTGATTTCGTTCTTGTCAGCAATGGCGTTTACAACACCGGCGGGCGCGCGGTTTATGGCATCGCCACCAATCGTGTGACCGTGGACAAGGCGGTCACCGTGCAAAGTGTCAACGGAGCGGCCTCGACCATCATTGCCGGCTTCCGATCGGCGGCCTCCGACTACCAGATCCGTTGTGCGTATCTCACAAATGGTGCCAGTCTGATCGGCTTCACCCTGACCAACGGGAACTGCCGCCACACGGGAAACATCCTGTCGGAAGAAAGCGGCGGCGGGGTCTGGTGCGAGGACAACAGCGCCGTGGTTTCCAATTGCGTTTTAACGGGTAACACCGCTCCCGCGTATGGCGGGGGCGCCTTTCAGGGAACCCTGTTCAATTGCATTCTCGGCAATAACAACGGTGGGTTTGGTGGCGGTGCGTGTTCCAATATCCTGGTAAACTGCACCTTGATAAAGAACATCGCGAATCAGCAAAACTATAACAGCGGCGGCGGGGCCTTTTATTGTACGCTGAGCAATTGTCTGGTGGTCGGCAACGTTTGCAACGGTGGCCGTGGCGGTGGCGGCGCGTATTACTGCACCTTGACCGCCTGCGTCATCAGCAACAATGCGGCGACCAGCGGCGGCGGTGTGTGCCTGGGGGTCGTCAATAATTCGATTGTTTGCAGCAATTTCGCGTTGCTGTCAGGCGGCGGCGCGATTTCCAACATTCTGAACCATTGCATTCTGAGCGCGAATAATGGAGGGAAACAGGGTGGTGGCGCCTGTCAATCCACCTTGAACAACTGCACAGTGGCGAACAATACGGCCAGCGATTTCGGCGGTGGCGCTTATGGCGGCATCCTCAACAACTGCACGGTGGTCAGCAACAGCGTTGATGGTCCGGGCGGCGGAGTTGCCGCCGCCACGCTGAACAATTGCATCAGCTATTACAACGCCAACAAGTTTAACGCCCTGGACCCAAACGTTACCGGCGGCATCCTGAATTATTGCTGCACCACACCCCCGCCCACCAACGGCGTCGGCAACATCACCAACGAACCGGTTCTCGTGAGCCTCGCCACCGGCGATCTTCATCTGCAATCGAATTCCCCCTGCATCAATTCCGGCCACAACACCTACGCCGCCGGCGCCACCGATCTCGACGGCAACCCGCGCATCGTGGGCGGTACGGTGGACATGGGCGCGTATGAATTTCAAACGCCAACTTCGGTCATCTCCTATGCCTGGCTCCAGCAATACGGGCTGCCCACGGATGGCACTGCGGATTATCTGGATTCCGACGGCGATGGGATGAACAACAGGCAGGAATGGAAAACCGGGACCAATCCCACCAACGCCCTGTCGGTCCTGAAGCTGACCTCGGCCGCGCCCACCAATAATCCGGCGGGATTGGTGGTCACCTGGCAAAGCGTGAGTGGAATAACATATCTCCTGCAAAGCAGTGGCAATCTCGGCGCGCAACCTGCCTTCCAGACCATCCAAGCTGACATACCTGGCCAGGTCGGAACGACGAGTTATCTCGACACCAATGCGGTCGGTTCCGGGCCGTTCTTCTACCGCGTCGGCGTGCAATAAAAAAGCGCGGACAAAAATGTCCGCGCTCCTGAAAAATCCCTTTTTAAGTGGCAGCCGACGTGAGCCGGCTCATTTCACATATGTTGGGCATGAAGTTAGAGCGGCTGCTACCCGGGGGCGGATCAGGCCACGGTGATTTCCTTGCTGAGGTAAACATCCTGGATGGCGTTGAGCAACCCAATGCCTTCTTTCATCGGACGTTGAAACGCCTTGCGGCCGGAAATCAGGCCCATGCCGCCGGCGCGTTTGTTGATGACGGCGGTGGCGACGGCCTGTTCGAGGTCGCCCTTGCCCTTGGATTCGCCGCCGCTGTTGATGAGTCCGGCGCGGCCCATGTAACAATTGGCCACCTGATAACGGCAGAGATCAATCGGATGGTCGCTGGTCAGCTCGGTGTAAATCCGCTCGTCGAGTTTGCCGTAGCTGGAGCTGCCGGTGTTGAGCGCCTTGAACCCGCCGTTGTTCTCGGGGAGCTTCTGTTTGATGATGTCCGCCTGGATGGTCACGCCCAGATGATTGGCCTGGCCGGTAAGGTCGGCCGAAACGTGATAGTCGGTAGTCTTGCCTTCCGCGTCTTTAACCTTGAAAGCGTTGTTGCGGAGATAGCACCACAGCACCGTGGCCATCCCCAGCTCGTGCGCCTGCGCGAACGCCTGCGCCACCTCCACAATCTGCCGGCCGCTGTTGTCGGAGCCGAAATAAATCGTCGCGCCCACCGCCGCGCAGCCCATGTCCGCCGCCTCCTTCAAGGTGCCGAACATGATTTGATCGGCCTTGTTCGGATAGGTGAGCAGTTCGTTGTGGTTGATTTTTACGAGGAAGGGAATCTTGTGCGCGTATTTGCGGGCCACCGCGCCCAGCACGCCGTAGGTGGACGCCACCGCGTTGCAGCCGCCTTCCACCGCCAGCTTCACTATGTTCTCCGCGTCAAAATAATCCGGGTTCTTGGCAAAGCTCGCGCCGGCGGAGTGTTCGATGCCCTGGTCCACCGGCAGGATGGAAACGTAGCCGGTGCCGCCGAGCCGGCCATGGCCGAACAGGCGCTGCAGATTGCCGAGCACGCGGTTGTTGCGGTCGGACACGGAAAAAATCCGATCCACGAAATCCGGCCCGGGAACATGCAGACGCTCCTTCGAAATTTTAGGGCTCTTAAAGTTAAGCAGATAATCGGCCTTGTCACCGAGCAGTTGTGCAATGTTCGACATAATTTAATTTCCTTTCAGTTAAAGTTAATATTGTCGGAAAAACCGGCCTCCGGGCTCACTCTCAACGACCGCGAAAAAAATGTAGCAACCGGCAGCCCGTCGCGCCATAACGAATTCTGCCTTTCCCTCACCCTGCATTGTCCTGCGTGACCCGCTTAAACCCGGAATAAGTCAGGGCGGGCTGTCACCTGCCACTTGATGACGCGCATTCAAGAACTGGCATTAACCGGACACTGTGGTATAACGGCTGGTGATGAATTTTCCCAACCGGGTGCTGACCGCTTTGATGACCACGACCAGTTTGGCGGTTTTTTGCGCCGGCCTGACGGCGGAAACTGCGGGCGAGACCATTGACCCGGTTTTTGCGCCCGGGCTCGCGATCCTGAAGAAAGTCACCGGCACCATTGAAACTCTGCCGGACCGGTCGCAAACCGATTGGCGACCCAATCTCCAATTATTGATCGGCGTCCGCGCCATCGATGCCTCCAAAGAAACGGTCGGCTTCGTGGAATTGACGACCTTGCGTCCGCCGCCGACCAACACGGTGGGGCACCCGTGGAGTCCTGATTTGCAAACCAACACATTCTCCTGGTCCAACACCAATGGCCCGTCTCCGGTCAGCCATGAAGCCAGTTACATTTCCCATCTTTATCCGGTGCGCGTGCGGGTGTTTGACGAGACCGGCCGGCGGCTGGTTAAAGAGGGGGAAACCACATTGCCCTGGGGATTGCTCACCAACGGACTGGCAGACATGTGCCGCCTGAGCCTGGAGCTTTCCGTCCATAAGAACCGATCCCCCGCCGACGGACCGGTGGGGAACAAATCCATCCGGGCTAAACCCGGCGAAAATTCTCCCCATCCCGAGGATCTCGACAAGCTGGCGCAAACCTTCGGCGGCGGATTCATCTGGTTGATGACGCTGTTGCAGCAAATCCAGACCGAGCCGGCGGTGCATGAACTCTGGAAAAAGGCCCACTGCGCCTTCCGCCTGCCGGAGCTGAAGACCATGGCCATCAGCGTGGTCACGGGTGATTTTGCGCTTTCGGTGCAACCGCGTCTGGAGGAGGTGTCCCTGACCGACCCCGAACCGCCGGGGCAAGACGCGCTGGACCGGTACCGGCTCCCGGTGGATTTATACAGCGGGACCCGCAACCTGACGCGCGCCGAACTCGTAGTCGGCCCGGCCAGCGGAGCCGGGATGCTTCTGGGTGGAATCCGATCCATCCGGGCGACACATCCGCTCAAACCGCAACAGCAATTCTTCGTCCAGGTCCTCTCCGCCGGCACGGTGCGCGAAAAACCATGACCGAAGAACAAGGTTCAACGATCGGAGTTCGAAATCTGCTGCGACTCGCGTCATCAAACCGATCAAATCCGGCCTCACTCGATCTTCCTTCATTTGAACTACCCATGCGGCGTTTTTCAGGGTAGGTTACCAACAACCGCACCGGCTCGATCATCGTGCTGGCGCGGCCGATGACGTGTTTCAAATCAAGTTCCTGGCTCGTGGCTTGGTCCGTCGGTGGATGGCTTCTGGAGGCAGATTCGTTCCCTGGCTCGCCGTGCTCTGGCTGGCATTCAGCGACGGACAAACCGAAGCCGGACAATTGCCGTTGGCGTCGGTGAAGTATTTCAATCCGTATCAGAATCCCACCAACTGGGGCGGCTGGGGTTCGACCATCTACCAGGGCAATGGCACCTCGGTGCGCAATGTGAACGGAACGGTGCCGGTTGACAATCTCGATGGCACGCAAGTCTTGGTGCTGGATGCAGTTAACCCGCCGGGCGGATTCTGGAACGTCCTTTTCAAGGTCAGCGGTAATTCCCTCAATTACCTGCGCACGGGCACGAATCCGGCCATTCACCTGCGCCTGAAATGGAGCGCCATCCCCACCAACGGCGCCTGGGACATGAATATTGGACCACTCGGCCTGACGCTGCTTCCACTGAGCCGCTACCTTTCCGCTGCCACCAACGACTGGCAGGATATCTACATCCCGGCCTCGGATTTCACGGCGGTCAATCCCGGCTTGGATCTCACGCACATCTGGGACATCGCTTTGATTGCCACGGGAAACTATCTCGATCACTGCATCCTCGACATTGCCGCCATGGATCTGGTGCCTTCCGCGACCCAGCTTCAATACACGGAATTCGCCAAAGTCGATCAACTCGGTTACGCCCCGCTGATGCCGGCCAAGCTCGTGGTGGTGAGCTGGGAACCGGGAACCATCACCACTCCCCCAACCCGGTTCCAGATTGTCAACGTCGCGAATTCGCAGATCGTTTTCACCGGCGCGGTCACCCGGTTTGTTCCGCCCAACATCTGGCAAGCACCGGGCTGGCCACAGGACGGCGACACGAACTACCAGGCCGACTTCGGTGCCTGGCGAACGCCGGGGGTCTATCGCTTCGAACTGCCCGAATTGGGGGCGCAATCACCGGCCTTCGCCATCGCCACGAATGTTTATCACGGGTTGTTCCGCGACGCGCTGCGGTTTTTCTACTTTTCACGCGCCAGTGTGCCAATCCTCGCGCCGTATGCAGAGGGTTACACCCGTGTGGCCGTTCACCCCGACACCACGAATGCCACCTATAATTACGATCCAAACCACGGCCATTTCAATTTCGGCGCCAGCACCAACCGCGACGTTCATGGGTGCTGGTTCGATGCCGGAGACACGCACATTGACGTGCCGAACACGGCCACCGCCTGCTGGTTCCTCTTGGAAACCTTGCGCGACTTCGGCCCCAACGTCCCAGGAAACAGCCTGGACCTTCCCGAATCCAGTTCATCCCCGACCGATCTCATTCCGCTGATTTCCTGGGGACTCGACTGGCTCAAGCGCATGCAAAATGCCGATGGCAGCGTGAACAACTATTTGATGGGCAACCCGGACACGGTCACGCAACCGCCCCAGGTTTCGGACATCAGCTCCTTTGCCACCGCCTGTGCCGCCGCAGTGTTTGCCAAGGCCTGCGCGGTGATGGGCAGCCAGCTGCCGCCGGACCAGAGCGCCGACCTGCTGGCGCGCGCACAACTCGCCTGGTCGTGGCTCCAGGCCAATCCGAACCTGGTGCAGCCGCGCCTGCCCCTCACGAACGGGGTGGATCCCGGCGGCGATGATCCGTCATGGGGCGATGCGACGTTCGACCAGCGTTGCCGGGCCTTCGCTGCGGTTGAATTGTTCGAGGCCACCGGCGATGCCCAATTTAACAGCTTTTTCACCGCCCAGTTCAACCAGAATGGCGGCTCACCGCTGAACGGTCCTGTGTTTGGCGCCAACACCACCGGCTTTGGCAGCGACAATGTCATCACCTACCTGAACCACCCGTTGAACTTTGCGTTTATGGATTATGTGCGAAGCGCCCGGGCCGTGGATCCGACCACTCAGGCGACCTTGAAAGGCGCCTTCCTGCATCAGGCCGACGTGCTCACCAATTATGTCGCCCTGTCAGGCTACCGCGTGCCGGCGCTTTATCCGTTCCATCTGTATTGGGGCTCCAGTGGTGGCGTCCTGACGCCATCGGCCATGGTGCTCGTGCGCGCGTTCGAATGGACGCAGAATTCCACTTACCAGCAGACCGCCATCGAATCGTTGCATTTCATTTGCGGACGCAATCCGGTGAATCGCGTGTTCGTGAGCGGTTACGGTGATTACCAGCACGGCTCGGATTTTTATTCGCAGTTCTGGACCAACCTGTTGCAACAACCGCCGGGCTATCTCGGTGGCAACATCAACGTTGACGGCTCGGCCCAGATGGTCGTCCAACATCCTTGGAAACGTTTCATCAACACCCAGGACGCGGACATGACCGAGCCGGGGGTCTATTGGAATTCGGCGTTTGCGTGGCTGGCGGGATACGCTGCCAGCGATGCCATGCCACCCTCGCTGCAAACGGCAACGGTACCTGGCGGAGTCACGATCAACTGGCCGCTCCGTTCCACCCCGTTCGTGCTCGAATGCGCTTCCAATCTCGTTTCGGGAACCGTCTGGGTTGCCGTTACCAACCAGACCTCGTTATCAAATCGCATCTGGCAGGTCGCCCTGCCCTACGAGGGTGCGAACCAAAGTTTTTACCGCCTCCGCGCTCCATGAATGAAAGCACAACCTGTGGCGGATCGAATGAACCGTGAAACGCCATGTTTTGATCGCACCCCTTCCGATGTTTGATCACTTATCCGTGAACGCCCGTCATCCGTCTCACTCACCACTTGCCACTCCGGGCGTTTCTGCAATCCTCCCGCCCATGAATTCCCCTGCTCCATTTTGTTCAATTCGCCGGATTGGCGCCGGCCTGGTCCTGTTCTGGTTCGGGCTCACGCTGACCGCCCGGCCGGCCCACGCCGCCGATACCCAACCCGCCAAACCCGCGCCCATCCCGGTCATCCTCGATACGGACATTGGTGATGACATTGACGATACGTGGGCGCTGGCGCTGCTGCTCAAATCACCGGAGCTGGACTTGAAACTCGTGGTGGGCGATTACGGCGAGGCGCCATACCGCGCGCGGCTGCTCGCGAAACTCCTCGAACGTGCCGGACGCAGCGACGTGCCGGTGGGCCTTGGGCTCGACATTGTTCCGCGCGGCGACGGCCGTCAGGCAGCCTGGGTCAAGGACTACGACCTGAAATCCTATCCGGGCAAGGTCCACACCAACGGCGTGCAGGCCATCATTGACACGATCATGAACTCGACGCAGACCGTGACGTTGATTTGCATCGGCCCCGTGCCGAACATCGCCGAGGCACTGAAGCGCGAGCCGCGCATTGCGCAACATGCCCGGTTCGTGGGCATGCAGGGCAGCGTGCGCGTGGGTTACAATGGCGCGAAGCAACCCCAGGCGGAGTGGAACGTCAAGGCCGACCCCAAGGCATTGCAGCAGGTGTTCGCCGCCCCGTGGGACATCACCATCACGCCGCTCGACACCTGCGGCCTCGTGACGTTGACCGGCGACAAATACCGGCGCGTCCGCGACTCGACCGATCGGAATGTCGCCGACCTTATCACCAACTACCGGATCTGGCTGGTCAACCAACCCGCGTTGCCGGCGGATATGGCCGACCAGCGCAGCAGCACGCTATTCGACCCCGTGGCTGTCTATCTTGCCATCGGGCCGGACCTGTGCGTAATGGAGAAACTCAACCTCCGGATCACGGACGACGGTTTCACGGTCATTGACCCGCAGGGAAGGCAGGTCAACGCGGCCACGAGCTGGAAGAACCTCGGCGCGTATGAGGATTTCCTGGTCGAACGGCTGACCGGGAAGCACTGAGACTGTCACCCATCACACATTATTGGCTATGGATCGCTGACTACCGGCCGTTCGCGCCGGGGTTGACACCACGTGGTCCGCGGGTAATTTTGCCCATGTCAATCGCAGCTAAACTGAACCAAGGAGAACCCTATGTCCATCCGACCAATCAAACGCCTGGTCAAGGCCAAGCCCACCCTCGAAGGCGCCGGCGTGCATCTGCGCCGGGCATTTGGCTTTGGCAACACCTCCGACTTCGACCCCTTCCTCCTGCTGGATGATTTCCGCAATGACATTCCTGACGATTACCTCGCGGGCTTCCCATGGCATCCGCATCGAGGCATCGAAACCATCACCTATGTTCTCGCCGGCACTGTCGAGCACGCCGACAGCCTGGGCAACCGCGGCGCCATTGCTCCCGGCGACCTCCAGTGGATGACGGCAGGCCGGGGCATCATTCACCAGGAAATGCCCAAGGGCGACCCGCTCGGCCGCATGCACGGATTTCAGTTATGGGCGAACCTGCCGTCGGCGCTCAAAATGACCGCGCCGCGCTATCAGGAAATCAAGGCGCCGGAAATCCCCGAAGTCACCGAGGACGACGGCACGCAGGCTAGGATTATTTGCGGCAATTTCTGGGGCAAGCGCGGACCCGTGGAGGGCATCGCCGCCGACCCGACCTACATTGACATCACAGTGCCGCCCGGCAAACGCAAGCGGCTCCCCGTCGAGAAGACGCGCCATGCGTTCGCCTATGTCTTTGCGGGGAGCGGCAAGTTTTGCAACGCATCCGCCCCTCTGGCGGTGCCGACCGAAAGCCTGGGCTGGGCCGACACGGCGCTACCCACGGAGGCAGACAACCGTTCGCTGATCCTTTTCGACTCCGGCGACGATGTGGAAGTCCAGGCCGGAGAGGACGGCATCCGGTTTCTGCTGGTTTCCGGAAAGCCGCTGCAGGAACCGGTGGCGTGGTACGGACCCATCGTGATGAACACGCAGGCGGAACTCCAGCAGGCCTTCGAGGAACTGCAAAAGGGGACCTTCCTGAAAAAAGCCTGAACCGGCGCCGGGCCGTGTTTCCAAGAACTATACTATTTAACGGGGCAAATCGAAACGGATGTCTCTTCGATGCTCTATTGCTTGAGCCGGAAGAACAAATTCCCCGGAGTCGGCGTAATCGTGGTGCTTTCGTTCGGGCCGTTGGTGGAAATGGGGTAGCTGGCCGGCAGCCAATTTGCGGAGGTCAAGGTTGAATTGGTCTGGAGCCCAAAGCCGCTCGCCAGCGATGACCAGGAGAGAACAACGGTGTTTGGGCCGGCGGGCGTGATGGTCAGGATCGGCGGCCCGGCAAGCGTTTGCGTCAGCACGGTAAGCGTGCTGTCACTGTAATTCGCGCTGATTAAATCCGGCCGGCTGTTACTGTTGATATCTGGCGCCGCGACGCATTCCGGCGCGCTGCCGACTTGCCACGTGGCGTTGGAGCCAAACACACCGCTGCCATTGTTCGTCAGCACCGTCAACGTGTTGGTGCCGCTGTTCGCGCTGATCAAATCCAGTCTGCCATCCCCATAAAGATCCGCCGCCGCGACCCACGCCGGGTATTTCCCGACGGGCAGCGTGGCACTTAATAAAAAGCCGCCCCGGCCGTTGTTGGTGAGCACGGTCAGTGTGCTGTCAATCAGGTTGGCGCTGATCAAATCCAGTTTGCCGTCACCGTTGACATCGGCCGCCACGACGCAGGCCGGGTAGTTCCCCACGGTGAGCATGGCATTGGAGCTAAGGATGCCGCTGCCGTTGTTCGTCAGCACGGTCAGCGAGGCGCTGCCTGCATTGGCGCTGATCAAATCCAGTTTGCCGTCGCCGTTAAGGTCCGCCGCCACGACGCTGGCCGGACTTTTACCCACGATGAGCGTGGCATTGAAGCCAAAGATCCCGCTGCCATCGTTCGTCAACACCGTCAGCGTGTTGGCGCCTTCATTCGCGCTGATTAAATCCAATTTGCCGTCGCCGTTGAGGTCCGCCGCCACGACGCAGGCTGGATTCGTCCCCACATTGAGGGTGGCATTGAAACCGAAGCTGCCGCTGCCATTGTTTGTCAGCACCGTCAGCGTGTTGGTGCCTTTATTCGCGCTGATCAGATATAGCGTTCCGTTGCTGTTGACATTCGCGGCCACGACGGAAACTGGATTCGTCCCCACATTGAGGGTGGCATTGAAACCGAAGCTGCCGCTGCCATTGTTCGTCAGCACCGTCAGCGTGTTGGTGCTCTGATTGGCGCTGATCAAGTCCAGCTGGCCATCGCCGTTGACATCGGCCGCCACAACACAACTCGGTCCGCCGCCCGCGGGGTACGTGTGGTTCGTAAAGGCCAGACTCTGGGCCAAACTGGATTCAGCAGTGGTGAAAAGGGTGCAAAGCGCAACCCCAAGAAAATGCAGGTGTTTTGCTTTCATGATTACTGAGGCTACATTAAATCAGAACTCCCCCCTGGGTGGAAGCTTTTTTTTTGCAACGTTTTAATGACGAATCCTCACTCGCGTAATATTGGCCCGCAATCTCGGGATAATTCGCCACGTTTAGCGTTCTTCTATTTCCCTTTCGTGGACGGCAATGCCCATTTCCCGGAACGGCGCAGTTGAGCAAGGCGTGTACTCGTTTTAAGGCTGTTTATTTCCAGCCGGATGTGAATTAATGAATCAAACCATGATACGCTCCAAAGGTTCCCTTGTGCCCGCGGCGGAACTGCACACCTGGGCCGTCGTTTCCGGTATCGCCGCCGCGGGAGCAGTCATGATCCTGCTGGCGACATCGGCGCGGGCCGATGCAATCGAGGACGGCTTTCGTCACCCGCCCGATTCCGCCCGGCCGCAGACGTGGTGGCATTGGATGAACGGCAATATTACGAAGGAGGGCATCACGGCGGACCTGGAGGCAATGCAGCGCGTGGGCATCGGCGGCGCGACGATTGTGAATGTGGATTGCGGCATCCCGGCCGGGCCCGTGAAGTTCCTGAGCCCCGAGTGGCGCGAGTTGGCGGTGCATGCGGCCCGGGAGGCGGACCGGTTGGGCCTCGAACTCTGTCTGGAAAATTGCGCTGGCTGGTCGAGCAGCGGCGGTCCCTGGAACACGCCCGAACACGCCATGCAACGCGTGACGACCAGTGAACGGAAGGTGAAGGGGCCGGTGCATTTTAGCGCGGTGCTGCCTTCACCTCCATCCAAGCTCGATTATTACCGCGACCTTGCCGTGCTGGCGTTCCGCACTCCCGACGTCGAAACTGGAACGGAAAAATCATCCGCCATTGAAGACCTCGACGCCAAGAGCGGCGCCAACGGGGAATTTGTGCTGTCCTCGCCCGCCAAGGACCACATCGCCGCGGGCCAGGTCGTGCCGCGCGCCGGGATTTTGGATCTGACCAGCCAACTGCACCCGGATGGCCGCCTCGATTGGGAGGTGCCAGCCGGGGATTGGACCATCCTGCGCCTCGGGTACACCCCAACGGGTGTGGAGAATCATCCGGCACCCGCGGAGGGCACCGGACCGGAATGCGACAAGTTCAGCCCGGAAGCGCTTGACGCGCACTGGGCGGGGTTCGTCCAGAAAGTCCTCGACGACCTAGGACCGCTGGCTGGTTCCGGGAAGACATTGAACAACGTGCTCATCGACAGTTATGAAGTGGGCGGGCAAAACTGGACGCCCCAGTTCCGGTCGGAATTTCAAAAACGCCGGGGTTACGACCCGCTGCTTTACCTCCCGACGCTGACCGGCCGGGTGGTGGACAGCCCGGAGGTGTCGGAACGGTTTCTGTGGGACCTGCGGCGGACCATTGCGGATTTGTTCGCCGAGAATTACTACGGCCATTTCCAGGAACTCTGTCATGAGCACGGGTTGAAGGCTTCCTTCGAGCCTTACACCGGGCCGTTCGAGTCGCTCCAATGCGGCGCAACGGCAGACATCCCGATGGGCGAATTCTGGGTCGGCGGTGCGCCGGACGCTTCGGTCAAACTCGCGGCTTCGATCGGTCACATTTACGGCCGGCCGGTCATCGGCGCCGAGTCATTTACCGCGTCACCCGGTTCACAACACGGGCGTTGGCTGGACGATCCGTATTCGCTCAAGGCCTTGGGCGACCAGGTTTTCTGCCAGGGCGTCAACCGGTTCATCTTCCACCGCTACGCCCTGCAACCATGGACCAACCGCTGGCCCGGCATGACCATGGGCCAGTGGGGCACGCACTTCGACCGCACCTGCACCTGGTGGGAGCAGAGCCGCGCGTGGTTTCAGTATGTCGCCCGCTGCCAATACCTGCTCCAGCAGGGCCGCTTCGTGGCCGACGCCGCTTATTTCTGCGGCGAAAGCGCACCGGTCGAAATGCGCGCCGGTGATCCTGCCATGCCGCCTGGCTACGACTACGACGCCATCAACGCTGACGTCCTGCTTCACCATGCCACGATGAAGGCGGATCGGTTGGTGCTCGACCGCGGCATGAGTTACCGCGTGCTCATACTGCCGCCTTCCGACCCGGCGATCTCCCCGGACCTGCTGCGGAAGCTGGCGGAATTCGTGGCGGACGGCCTGATTGTGGTCGGTCAACCGCCCCGTTCTTCTCCGAGCCTCGAAGGGTATCCGGAATGCGACGTTGAAGTGCGAACCCTGGCGACGCGGATCTGGGGTGACTGCAACGGCGGAACCATCACCGAACACGCCCACGGCCGCGGCAAGGCGGTTTGGGGCCGGCCCCTGGCCCAGGTGTTTGGTGGACTGAAATTGGAACCGGACTTTGATTATCCCGCGGCTGACGGCACCCGGCTTGACTTTATCCACCGTCGTGATGGTGAGACGGAAATGTATTTCGTCTCCAACCAGCGAAACCGTTTTGCGACCGTCGATTGCAGCTTTCGCGTCGAAGGCAAACAGCCGGAGCTTTGGAATCCGGAAACCGGCGACATTGAACCGGCGCCCGTCTGGCACGAAGAGAACGGGCGGACCGTGGTTCGCCTGCCCTTCGGACCATCGGGCTCGGTGTTTGTGGTTTTCCGTGCCAAAACGCAAGGCGACCATCTCGTTGCCGTTGAGTGCGACGGACCACCATTGGCCGAAGCTTCGTCCCAGGTGGTTGACCTGCGCATTCTCAAGGCGGTTTACGGCGCCTTCCCGGTGTGGATTGACGTGACCGCCAGCGTCAAATCGCTCGTCGCCGATGGTGAACGTCACATCTCCGCCGGCAACGACCTGGCCGGAGAAGATCCCGCCTCGGGAACAGTCAAACAATTGCGCGTTGAGTTTATTCATGCTGGCCGGCACGAGCAGGCCGAGGCGACCGAAGGTGAATCCATCGGTCTCCCCGCTGGCAGCGAGGTGGTCAAAGCCCTTTACGGTTGTTGGCCCGGCGTTGCCCATCCCCCGCGGGAGGTCACCGCAAACGTCAAAGCGCTGGTCGCCGGCGGCACACGCGAAATCCGGGCCGACAACGGGCTGACCGGGAATGATCCGGCGCCGAACGTGGTGAAGCAATTGCGGGTGGAGTATCGCCTGAACAACCGGCGGCAAACAGTCGAGGTGACGGAAAACAAAACGCTCGAACTCCCGGAAGGCGCGGAGGTGGAGCAGGCCATTTACGGTCAGTTGCACCCGCCCGCCCGCAGCGACCGGCTGATGGACCTGACCGCAAAACTCTCCGCCCGGGTCAAACCCGGCGGCTTGAGCGCCCGCATCGACAACGACTTTGCAGGCGATGATCCCGCACCGAACGACCACAAGGAACTGCATGTGGAATATACCCTCAACGGCATTCGCCAGAGCACGGTCGTCAAGGAAGATGAAACATTGACCCTGCCTGAAACCGCGCTTCCGGCCGGGACGCCACCGCCCTACGTTTTCCTTGCCGGAACGGACCAAATGCGGCTGCTGGCCCTGGCGCCGGGCAACTACACGCTGCGTTGGGCCTCCGGTCGAAAGACAAAGGCCCGGTGCCCGTCCGTGCCCGCGCCGTTCGTCATCACCGGATCATGGGATGTCAGCTTCCCGCCCGGATGGAACGCACCGGCCAAGGTCACGTTTGAACAGCTGCAATCCTGGACGAAAAACGCGGATTCCGGCGTGAAGTATTTCTCCGGCACGGCCACTTACACCCGGGACGTCAACCTGCCGGCGGATC
This sequence comes from Verrucomicrobiia bacterium, assembly GCA_049280815.1. GTDB lineage: Bacteria > Verrucomicrobiota > Verrucomicrobiia > Limisphaerales > UBA11358 > UBA11358. Next base: position 22,341 of record JBAPQW010000031.1, read on the forward strand.
TGCCCGGTTCCCGGCGCGAACTGTGGCTCGACCTGGGCGCGGTCAAAAATCTCGCGGAAGTTTCGCTGAATGGAAATTCTCTCGGCATCCTCTGGAAGCCGCCGTTCCGGGTCAATGTGACTGCCGTGGCCCGGCCCGGCCCGAACACACTCGAAGTCAAGGTCACCAACCTCTGGCCCAACCGGCTGATTGGCGACGAGCAACTTGCCCCGGACTGCGAATGGAAGGGAAAGGAATTGAAGGGCTGGCCGCAATGGCTGCTCGACGGCAAACCGAGTCCGACCGGCCGCGTCACCTTCACCACTTGGCATCATTGGGGCAAGGACGCGGCGCTGCTTGACTCGGGCCTGCTTGGGCCGGTGACGGTCCAGGCCGCCGAAGAGATCACCTTCCGCTGATTCTCCGATGCCAGCTTGAAATCGTGCTCGACGTCGATATGCAGTACAGGTTGCCATTGGCACACTCCTGCCGTTTGTCCGTAGGGCGGGAATCTTCCCTGCGTAATGCCGGGGCATCCCGCCAGGCGGAGAAGACGCCCGTCCACGCCAGCTCACCACTCAGTGCGCCAGGCGCGTGATCATGGCGTAGATGATCAGCAGCAGCAGCAGCATGCCGAGGCCGAAGAAGAAATAGCCGAACGACCGCGCGATGTTTTTCCAGCGCAACCACTCGTCCTTGACGCGGTGGTCCTCCAGCCGGCCGGTCGCCACCAGCCGGTCGTACCAGCGCTTGCGTTCGTGCAGCATCTCGTTCTTGGAAATCCGGCCCGAGAAGATGACGGTGTCCATCGGGAATTTTTCGATGCGAAAATGGGTGTTGAAGAAATGGATGGAAAAGATGAAGCCGGCCGCCAGCAACGCCTCGTCTGAATGAATGATGAGCGCAATGTTGAGCACCCAGCCCGGCATGAACTTCGTGAAAAACGTCGGGAACCACATCAGCAGGCCCGAGGTGCCGATGATCGCCACGCCCCAGAATACGGCGAAGTAATCGAACTTCTCCCAGTATGTCCAGCGGTCAAATTCCGGCTTCGGTCCCTTGCCGAAGAACCATTTATTGTGAGCGGTGAAGTCCCGCCAGTCCTGGATCGTCGGCATCATGGAGTCAGGCCCGAAGAGGACGTTCCAGAGCCGTTTGAAATGGAATTTGCCATCTGCCGGATCGCAGAGCGTTCCCCTGCCCTTCCATGCCTTGCCGATCAGCGACGCTAAGTGAAGAGCAAAATACATGAACGTGATCACCGCGCCGAAGCGGTGCAGCGTGCGCGCGGTTTCCGGGCCGCCGATGACGGTGAAAATCGCCCTGGCCCAGTCCGTGTAATAAAACTTCAACGGCATGCCGGTGATGACGAGCAACAAGAAGCTGGTCACCACCATGAAATGCAGGAGCCGCTCAAATGGCACGAACCGCGTGAACCATTCGCCGTCCGTCTGGGTCGCGATTTTCGCCTCGCGAAACTTTTTCGAGTCGTGCAGGTAAAGATAGACGGCGCGGACCAGCCACATGAGGGTGTGCAGGCCAAAGAAGGCGAACGTGCCGATGAGCAGGCCCGTCATGCCCAGGAACACCATGTGCAACAAGGGATAATTCTTCTTATCCATCGGGTTGGCGTGCGGCCGGTATTCGGTGAACCCGATGGTCGCCCCGGGATGGCATTGCTGGCAGGTGGCGAGGATGTTGGTTTTCGAAAGGTGCGACGCCGGATTGGCGGGAGGCAGGATGTCGTGATAACCGTGGCAGTCATAGCAGGCGGCGACACTGGGCGCGGAATTGGGTTTGCCCAGGGCCATGGCCTTGCCGTGATACGTGTCGCGATAATGTTCCAACCGGTCGGCGTGGCATTTGCCGCAGCGGGCGTCGCTGAGGGCCTTGAAATTGTTGCCTTCCGGATTCTCGATGTCATGCGCGGTGTGACAATCCGTGCAGACGGGTCCGCGCGAATCACCCCTGGCGAGCAACTGCCCGTGAACGCTTTGATTGTAGGTCTGCTCGATGCCGACGTGACACTTGCCGCAGGTTTTGGCTACGTTCGCATGGTTGATGGGCGAATCGCGGTCGATGGCGCGTTTGATGCCGTGCGTGCCGTGGCAATCGTTGCAGGACGGCGCCACGATGAGGCCCATCTTGATCAGCGCCCGGCCGTGGATGCTGTCGAGATATTGCGCCGCCGCCTCCGGATGTTTCATCTGATATTCCTGCGTCAGCTTGGCGTTGTTGTGACATTTGGCACAGGTCTGGGGCAGATTGAGTTTGTAAACCGGGGATGACGGATCCTTGACGGACAGGATATCGTGCGAACCATGGCAGTCCCAGCAATTGGCCGCGCCGGAAGCGCCCAGCGCGTGGCTCACGCCGTGAATGCTCGCGGCGTAATCCTTTCCTTCCTTTTCATGGCAACCGGTGCAGTCCGGCGGCGGCAATCCGGGGTTATGGACGAGCTCCTTGACGCCGGTGTGACAGTCGGTGCAATCCAGCATGGAATGAACCGACCGGGCAAAGCTGTTGGTGGGAAAGACAGCGAGCGGAACCGTTTTGCCCTCCACCGTCCGGTTGTTGTGCGGGTCGGTATGACAATCCAGGCAATCCGCGTTGGCCAGTTTTTCGACGGCGTTGGTGGCCGCCACAACTGGCGAAGCTGCGAGCGTAAATGCCCACAGCAACGCCATTAAGACTGATTTTGAACCGGTCTGCGGTCGAACCATGCACCCGTAGATTCCAGTCCAACCTCAAAAACGGCTCTCCGTCGGTTGCCCTTTGTTTGGCATTTATTGGTTGGCAGGCATTGACCTGGCCAACCGGCAAGTCCCCGAGAGTCTCCTGGTGCTTGGCGGCAGGATCAGCACCCGGATGCTAAGGCAGGGCTTACCGCTTGCCTAAAATCCAAACTCGCGCAGCAAAAAGTATTCGTTGTATGGATTGTCGTCGGTGATTTGAATGGATGGATTGCGATTCAGGACGCTTTTAATGTTAGTTTCCTGCGACAATACCACGGCCAGAATTTCGGTGGTGGTTCTCTCCATGGGCGCCCATTCCAATAAATCTTTTGTTGCCTCTGCTGGCAGTCGTTGCGCGAGTTCCGCTGGGGACAGATTTTCAATGGGATCCATCGAAGCCAGCATATGTGTCCCCCAGGAATCGAGAGAGTCGAAACACCGCGTGTAAGGAAACGATTCGTCGAGCGATCGGAGAACGGCCTGCTCCGTCAGCAACCGCGCGCCGCCGGGAAGCCAGGCTTGGAGGATGCCGTTGGGTTTCAAATGTTGTTTGGCAAGGTCATAAAACTCCTTCGAATACAGAAGACTTGAGCCAGCCGCTTCTATCGGAGGCGGCGGATCAATGACAATGACGTCAAATTTCTCCTTCGTCCGGCGAAGATACCGGCGCCCGTCGTCAATGATGATTCGGCCCCTTGGATTTTCCAGCACTTGCGCCGCATCCGCATGATAGCATCCAAAGGCATCCTTGACCCCGGGAACCAATTCAACCGCGGTTGTCTCAATGTTCCAGCTCAGAGCCGAGCGGTAGGTGGTGCCCATCCCAAAACAAATGAGCAGCACCGACTCAGACCGTCCCTTGTGAAAGGCCAGTGGCAGATGGACCATGCACTTGGTGACCGGGGTCAACGCGGTCATTCCAATGCCATTCACCAAAAGTCGCTTGGATAATCTAGCATCGCCGTAAGAGATGACGGAGGCGGCGTAGTCGCGGCGAACCTCGGCGTTTTTTTGCGTCCTCGCCACCAGACCCTCGAAATCGACGGTAAAAAACGAGCACCAAACCAAAGCGGTGACAGCCGATGCTATCGCGACAACGCGCCACCGCCTCGTCAGAGCCGCAGCAAAGGGCACGCAAAGCATCAGAAACGGCAGGCTCAGAAGTACAAGGGCATATCGCTCCGCCATGTTCGGCAACAATACATACGAAGCCGCAAGCGGACCCAGAATACACCCGATTACATTGATCGCGTAAGCTTTGCCGGCATCCCGTGGCCGGCCGGCCGCATATTCATCAATCAAGCGAGGAGTCAGATATCCTAAAATGATGCAAACCGGCGTGATACTGACAAGCAAAAGAGCCGCCTGGCCATGTTCACTGATCTTTAGGCCCACCCAGGAAGCATACGTGATCAGCCGGTAATCGTTGGCGAGGACGGGAAAGAAAGCGGCAATCGCGAGGAAAAACATCAATTCCGCCATTGAATGCACCTTGCCAGCCCGGAGATTCCGGCGATAAGTCAGCGAGCCGATAAAGGTTGATCCCAAATAGCTGAAAACAATCCAAGCAAAGGAATAGACCTGGGTTTTCAGAATCGGCGTGAACGCGCGCGTCCAAACCACTTCCATGCCCATCGCGCCAAAACCGGTCGAAAACAGAATCCATTTAATGAGCCGGCTGCGGGAACGGCCAGAGGATGCAACGTTGCCTGGCTCGGCTGAACGGTCCGCTTCCGCCAAAGCGATTGCGTGGCTGCCTCGTTGCTTTAAACCCAGATAACCGCCGATGACCGCAATCGTGAAATTTCCTGCGGCTGCCACGCATAGGGTATGTCGAAACCCCAACAGTTCCACCAGAACAACGGCGGCTAAAAATGTGCCGCTCATCGCACCCAGCACGTTTGCCATGTAGAGAAAGCTGAAACTTTCCGTGCTGTTACAATCCCGTTCCCGGACGTAAGCCATCATCAAGGGGAAAGTCGCACCCATGAACAGGCACCAAGGCAGGATGGAAAACGCCAAGACCAGCGCCGATAAGAACAGGTAGCCGATGGAATTGGTTTGACCCGCTGCCAGCAGCAAATATTCACCGGCCGTGAAGAGCTTCGGAACGGCGAACGCTCCCAGCCCAATCAATAATTCCGCGCCAGCGTAAAAGACAACCGCCGAAAGACCGGATCTCTCAACCCACGAAGCAATGTATCGCCCGCCTGCCCAGGATCCGGCGGCAAGTCCCAACATGAATACCGACAACACCACGGAAAGCACCGGAGTAATGATGCCGAAGGAGGCAAATGCCATGCGCGTCCATACAACCTGATAAACCAGACTGCAAAAGCCGGACAGAAAGAAAAGGAGAAATAAAACCCGGCGCGTAATCTTATTCATAATTTGCGACAATAGTAATCCCGGTCATTTTCTGCGGCAGGGTACATTGTCCCCAATTGCCCCATGCTTCTGACTGGCCTTGCCTCGATTTGATGGACAGGTTGTGAATGCATGAGAGGTGGGTGTAATTATTTCATTTTGGTTTCAAAGTCCACAGGGAAGTGATAGCCGGGTGCGCGGTGGAGCCACTCCGGTTCAGACTATGATCGTCGACAACCTACGGCCCGCCGGTATGGCAATCGGAGCAGGAAAGGTCATAATCTCCACCGGTGTGTTTGAACGCCTGGCCGCCCGGGGTCATTTGCTGCAATTCCGCGCCGGTGCCCTGGGCCAGGATGGTGTGGCAGGCGTTGCAATCGTTGGCCTTGATGGTTTGTTTGCCGTCCTCGGCCTTGTGCGCGCCGTCGTGGCAGCGGAAACACCCGGGCCAAAGCATGTGGCCGAGGTTGTCCGGATACACACTCCAGTTGGCCTTCATTTCCGGGAAGAAATTGTCCGAGTAGATCCGTTGCAACGTGGCGATGGCCGGTTCGAGACGCGGATCGTTGGGATATCGCTCCGCCAGGGCCGATGCGATTCCGGCCTTCGCCTCGGCATCGGTGTTGTATTTGCGGGTCAGGACATAAACCGCGTTGGTCTTGATCCAGGGCAGCGTGCGGTCGATCTGGCCGAGTTCCATGGCCAGGTTGACCGCCTGGTCGGGCGGCACGTAGCGGTGTGACGGGCGGTTGTGACAATCCATGCAGTCCATGGTGCGGATTTCGTACTGGCTGATGTCGTTGGTGAAACGCGGCTGGCGGAAGACGGTGACCACACCCCGGGCATCCGTGAGCCGGACCCAGGGAATTTTCTGACGCGCCGCATCCGTGGCAATATATTCAACGCGGGTGTCCGCCATCGTGTGCCAGTGGACGCCGCCGACCGGGCCGCGATTGGGATTGGCGCCGCCGATTTTGATGGACAGCCGGATGGAATAGGGTGAGTTGGACGCGTCGCCCTGGAAGTAATTGAAAGTGCGGTCGAGATTGCCGGAAAACTTCTGCGGCCAGTGACATTGCTCGCAGGTTTCGCGGGCGGGGCGCAGGTTTTTGATGGGCGTGGTGATGGGCCGGGGATATTTGTCAAACAGGACGGCGTAAAGCTGGTAGGAACCGGTGAGTTTGGAACGGACGAACCAGCTTACCCCCGGACCGACATGACAGGCCACGCAGGCGACGCGCGCATGCGGACCGTGGTCGTGGGTGGTCAATTCGGGTTTCATGACCTGGTGGCAGGTTTCGCCGCAAAACTGCACCGACTCCGTAAAGTTGAACGCGTTATAGCTGCCCACCGCCGAGAGCATGATGAACAGCAGGCTGCCGATAACGAAGCCGACCAGGATACGCCGGTCCTTGGGCCGCGACAGATCGATTTGAAGGTTCGCGATCAGGGCATCGCCGCCCTTGCGCCGGCGGCGGGCGCGCAACACGCCAATCAACGTCAGCAACAACCCGGAGATCAAGAACCCGGGCGTGACCATCCAGGTGAGGATGCTGATATAGGGATTGGAGAAATGCGCGACGGCATCCAGCATGAACAGCAGGAAAAAGGAGAAGAGGCTGCCGCTGACCACGACCAGCCCGACCAGGCTCATCCAGTTGCGGAGCAGCGATGGCCGGTGCGGCGGCATCTCATCCATTTCGTCGTTCATATCCATGCATTGACCCGCAGACAAAAAATCCCATTTCCGGCGACGCGGGCCACCTCGCCCGTGGCCGCCGGAGGATTTCGGCATTTTTAAGACCAGTCCCCCTGGCGCCGCGAATTGCGGCCGGGGCTTATTTCTTGAACGTGCGCATGTAGGCGACCAGGCCTTTGACGTCTGTGTCGGATACGCCTTCGGTCGGTTTCATCAAGCTCTTGCCGTCGGCGTCTTTCAAACCATCTTTGATGGCCTTGGCGGCATTATCGTCGGTGAGGGCGGCTTGGACCGTGGGATCGGTATAATCCTTGGCGCCAAGCTTCTTGCCCATTTTAGTGTCGCCTTTGCCGTCGGCGCCGTGGCACTTGGCACAGCTGTTTTCGTAGAGAGCCTTGGCGTCATCCGCACGGGCGGACAAGGCGAACAAGGCGACGGTCGCAAGGCAGAGAGCGAATAATTTTTTCATAAAATGGTTCCAGTTTGTGCGGTCCCCCGGCCAGACCTTATTTTTTGAGCGTGCGAACGTATTGGACCAGCGCCTTGACTTCGTCATCCGACAACGTGTCAAAGGGTTTCATCAAGGTCTTGCCATCCGCGTCCTTCACGCCTTCCTTGATGCCCTTGGCCGCGGCGTCATCCTTGAGGTCCGCCTGAACCTTGGCGTCGGTAAGGTCCTTGACGCCGAGTTTCTGGCCGATTTTGGTGTCGCCCTTGCCGTCGGCGCCGTGGCATTTGGCGCAGAGTGAATCCCAGTTGGCTTTGGCATCCGCGGCCGAAACGTTGAGCACGGCGGTGAAGCCAAAGATGGTTGCGAGTACGAGTGTTTTTTTCATCGTTCGATTTATTGGTTGTTGCTGCGTTATGACGCCCGGGGCGCCGTTTCATCATCAAGATTGTCGAACGCCCAGAAACTGACCAACCATGTATTGTTGAAACCTTGCCAATTATTGTATTAAGAACGCGTATTCTCATATACTTATACATTAGCATCGCAAATTGAAACGCCGGGAAGGCGGAGCCGGTTGCGCCGCTGGCGCCATTTTTGGCCGGCAGCCATTCAGACTTTGGTCCAGTTACATCCGGACCTGGGCCGGCACCGGCGGGCGGCGAAACCCGTCTCTTTAGGTTGTGTTCTGCGGGGGGAAGAGCACACTGAAAGAGGCTGTTCATGGAGACTGCGTCTGAAATTCAAAAAATCGCCTTTATCGGCGATTACCTGCCGCGCAAGTGCGGCATCGCCACGTTCACCTCCGACGTGCTCAAGGCCGTGGCGACGGAATATCCCAAAAGCCAGTGCTTTGCCGTGCCGGTAAATGACATTGAAGGCGGCTATGAATATCCCCGCGAAGTCCGTTTTGAGATCGAGGAACAGGATCTCCCTTCGTATCACCGCGCGGCAGATTTCCTGAACATCAGCAACGTGGACGCGGTTTGTCTGCAGCACGAGTTTGGAATTTACGGCGGTCCGGCGGGCAGCCATGTGCTGGCGCTGCTGCGCGAGTTGCGGATGCCGGTGGTCACCACCTTCCACACGCTGCTCAGCAAACCCACCACCGACCAACGGCGGGTCATGCAGGAACTGACCGCGCGCTCGACCCGGCTGGTGGTGATGACGGAGCGCGGGCGGCAGATGCTGCAGCAGATTTACCAGACGCCCACCGCCAAGATCGACCTCATCCCGCACGGGATTCCCGACGTGCCGTTTACGGACCCGAATTTTTTCAAGGACCAGTTTCATGTGGAGGGCAAGCTCGTGCTGCTCACGTTCGGCCTGCTCTCGCCGAACAAGGGCATCGAGCACGCGTTGAACGCGCTGCCGGAGATCCTGGCGGAATTTCCCAACGTGGTTTACATGGTGCTTGGCGCGACCCACCCCAACCTGCTCCGCGATCAGGGCGAAACCTACCGGTTGAGCCTCGAACGGCTGGCGAAGAAAAACAAGGTCCAGAAAAACGTCATTTTTTACAACCGCTTCGTCGAACTGGATGAGCTGATGGAGTTCATCGGCGCGGCGGACCTTTATATCACCCCGTACTTGAACGAGGCGCAAATCACGTCCGGGACGCTGGCGTATTCGTTTGGCGCGGGCAAGGCGGTGGTTTCCACGCCTTACTGGCACGCGGCGGAATTGCTCGCGGACGGCCGCGGGATGCTGGTGCCGTTTGGAGATTCCAAGGCCATTGCGCGCGAAGTCATCGGTCTGTTGCGCAACGAGACCCGCCGGACTTCCATCCGCAAAAACGCCTACAAGCTGGGGCGGGAAATGATCTGGAGCAAAGTGGCCCGGCTGTACATGAAATCGTTCGAGGCGGCGCGGCTGGAACGGTCCGTCCAGTCGCGAAAATCCTTTGCCACCAAAACGCTGGACCAGCAGCCGCGCGAACTGCCGGAGTTGCGGCTCACGCATCTTTCACGCCTGACGGATTCAACCGGAATTTTTCAGCACGCCATCTTCACCGTGCCGAATTTTTCCGAGGGCTATTGCACGGACGACAATGCGCGCGCCTTCATCCTGTCCGTGTTGCTGGACGAGATGGAGGAGGAGCCCGAGCGGGTGCGGACGCTGGCCACAACGTATGCAGCGTTTTTGCATCACGCGTTCGATACGAAGACCAAGCGGTTTCACAATCATCTGAGTTTTGACCGGCACTGGCTCGATGAGCAAGGTTCGGAAGATTGCCACGGCCGGGCGCTCTGGGCGCTGGGCCTGGGCGTGGGCCGTTCGCCTTATCGGAGCTTTCAAATTCTCGCGGGGCAGATTTTTGAACAGGCCCTGCCGGTGGTGGCGGAGTTTACCTCCCCGCGCGCCTGGGCCTTCAGCCTGCTCGGCATTCACGAGTATTTGCAGCGGTTGAGCGGCGACCGGCTGGCGACGCAAATCCGGGACGCCCTGACGGCGCGGCTGATGGAATTGTTCGACCGGGTCGCGCAAAAGGACTGGCCCTGGTTTGAAGAAGTGCTGGCCTACGATAACGCCAAACTGACCCATGCCTTGATCTTGAGTGGAAGAATGACCGGCCAGAAGCCGGTGCTCGAGCGCGGACTCCAGGCGCTGCGCTGGCTGGTGGAGGTGCAAACCTCCGAGAGCGGCGATTTCCGGCCCATCGGCAGCAACGGGTTCTATCCTCGTGGCGGCGCCCGCGCGAATTTCGACCAGCAACCCATTGAAGCGCACGCCATGATATCGGCCTGCCTCGAAGCTTATCGGGCCACGGAGGATGCCTGGTGGTTTGAGCAGGCGCAGCGGGCATTCGACTGGTTCCTGGGCTGGAACGACCTGGGGTTTGAACTGTATTCGTCGAACACCGGCGGTTGCCGTGATGCGTTGCACGTGGACCGCGTGAATCAAAACCAGGGGGCGGAATCCACGCTGGCGTTCCTGCTTTCGCTGGCTGAACTGCGCCTGGCGCAAACCGCCATGCCCCTGCTCAACCTGCCGATCGTCCCGCCGGCCACCAAATCATGAAAGCCTTCGCCATTCAACGCACCAATGTCCTGCTGCGGCCGGATCCGGCGCGCGTGTTGTTGCGGCCTTTTAATCCCACCACGGAGCAGCGTTTTATCAAGATTTGTGCGCGGGTGCTGGCGCTGGCCGAGGGCGAGGTCCACGATCTGCTCCGGGAGGTCATGGCCGATTTCGGCGAGCGGCACATTGAAATCACCCGGATGCTCAAACGGCGGTTTCAACAGGTGCGGCCCTATTTGTTGACCGATCAAAGCCTTTCGGAGCAGCGGGAGTTGTTGATCGCGGCCTATTTCACCCACGAGTATTCCCTCGAAGCGGCGGCCCTGTTCAATCCCTCCATGGTGCCGCACCCGGACCAGTCCGATCTGCCGCCCGGCTCGCTGCGGTTCGTCCTCAGCCTGCGCGCCACCGGCGAAGGCCACATCTCCTCGGTCACCTTTCGCACGGGAACCATCGATGCGGACGGCACCATCGTCATCAACACACCCACCCGTTACTGCGTGGAGGCGGAACAGGTGCCCAATGCCTCCTTCGAGAAAAAGTTGTTTGAACGGAAGATGCAGGAGCTCGGGCTGGCGGGCAGTTTCAGCCGGGAATTGTTGCTCAGCCTGGGCGACACATTCACGCTCAATGAACTTCGCACCAGCGTTGGGCATATCGAGGAAAAACTCCGGCCGCACGGTCACGATACCGAGGCGGCCGCCAGAAAAACGCTGGTGTTCGCCCAGTCCAATTACGAGGTGCAGTTCGCCCCGAGCACGCGCTTGTCCGAGCGGGTGCTGTTTCCAGTCACGCCGTCCCAAAGCAACGGCATCGAGGACGCCCGCTTCGTCCGGTTCCGGAATGATGACGGCTCCATCGTGTACTACGCCACCTACACCGCGTACGACGGACGCCTGATCCTGCCACAGTTCATCGAGACCCCTGACTTCCTGCATTTCCGGTTCTCCACCCTGAATGGCCCGGCGGTGCAGAACAAGGGCATGGCCTTGTTCCCGCGAAAAATCAACGGCCAGTACGCCATGCTCGGGCGGCAGGATTACGAGAATATTTACGTGATGTTCTCCGACCATCCGCACTTCTGGCAGACGGCGCAACTGGTGGTGAAGCCGACCTTTCCGTGGGAGTTCATCCAGATGGGCAACTGCGGCTCACCCATCGAAACCGACGCTGGCTGGCTCGTGTTCAGCCACGGCGTCGGAGCCATGCGCAAATATTGCATTGGCGCGTTCCTGCTCGACCGGGATGACCCGACCAAGGTGCTCGGCCGCACGCGTGAACCAATCATCAAGCCAAACGAAAACGAGCGCGAAGGCTACGTGCCCAACGTGGTTTATTCCTGCGGCAGCCTGTTGCATGACCGGCGGCTCATCGTGCCCTACGCCATGTCGGACTATGCCGCCACCTTTGCCACCTTGTCACTCGACGAAGTCCTGGCGGCGTTGGAATAGCCTCAACCCGGAGCGCGCCGGTCCAAATCACACTCAGGTGCCAATGCCGCATCGGGTGCCGGTCATCCCCCGCCCGGTGAATGGCGGCCGCAAAATGTAAATTGACATTCGCGGGATTTCCTGTTCAAAGAAGGCACAGCGTTCCGAACCGAGGAATCCATTATGATAAAACTGTTGACCGGCAAAATCATCGACGACAAAGGACGTTACCTTCACTGGCTGAAGACGCTGGTCCCGATGCTGGCGGGGCTGATGCTGGCGGCCGGCTGCCAGACGGACGAATACTTTCCCCTGCCCACCCAGTCGGGCACCAACACCACCGAAGTCATCACCCTGCGGGAAGGTGACGTCGTGAAAATCTCCTTCCCCGCCAATCCCAACCTGAACAAGACGCAGCCCATTCGCCGGGACGGCATGATTTCGCTGGATTTGGTCGGCGAGGTGAAGGCGGCGGGCAAGACACCGAAACAACTTGAGGCGGATCTGGTGGAGCTTTACTCGACGCAGTTATTGTCGAAGGAAGTCAACGTGGAGGTGCAGAGTTCCTCCTTCCCGGTTTATGTCACCGGTTCCGTGCTGAAGGCGGGGAAGATCGTGTCCGACCACCCGATCACGGCTTTTGAAGCCATCATGGAAGCGGGCGGGTTCGACTATGAGAAGGCCAACATGAAGGCGGTGGTAGTGATCCGGCAGGAAGGGGACCACGGGCAAAAGTTCACCCTGGATCTGAAGCGGGTGTTGGACGGCAAGGCGGGGCCGCCGTTTTACCTGAAGCCGGGCGACACGATTTACGTGCCCGAGAAATTTAACTGGTTCTGAGCCGGGAGTTAGTAGCTGTAGCCAATTTGGAACCCGACCTGATGGCTCGTGAAGCTGTAACCCGACTGGGAGGAGTCATCCTTGCTGAGCCGATAAATCACCGACATGGTGCCACGTTTCAGGAAAGCCCGGTTCAGCTGCACGTTGAGCGAGTACAAATCGTCCTCACGGCTGGAGGTGGAGGCGACCGAGGAAACATATTTCACCAACTGGTAACCGCCATTCAAATCCAGAAAATACCGGCCCAACAACCGCTGGTTGAATTCAGCGTTGAACGCCGTGGTTTCCGTAAATTGATTCTGCAGATATGAGGATGCCACCGTCCGCGAACCGGTGATGGAAATCCGGGTTTTTTCAAAGGGCTGGTATTGGATGGTGCCCTCAAAGATCGGGGTGACGAGGGGGGCGATGCCGCCGCTCGGGAACTGGCGGACCTCCACGCCGCTGTGGAGCTGGAAACTGATTTTATCGGTGGCCCGCCAGTTGACCCGTCCTTGAAATTCCTCAAAGGTCATGTCCGGACTCGAGGCCTGGTCGTCATAGCCGCCGCCCACGCCGAGGCCGGCGTTCAATCGGGGCCAGAACTTATAACTCAACCAATCCATCGTGGACCATTCGCTGTAGCTGGAGAACTGGTCCGCCGAGAGATAATTTTGGTTCAACGACAGGTCCAGCGACATCTTGCTGTTCATGGTATAGGAACCGTTCAGGGTGGTGCTGTAGTCTTTCGTGCGGGTCTGGCTGGCGGTCGTGGCCGACGGCGCGGAGGTGTCGCTGTAGATTTGGATGAGTCCCAGGATCCAATCGCCGTAGGAAGTCCCGCCCACCAACGTGGCCGACTGTCCGAAGTTATCTGAGAACTGGTGGTTGGAATAGAGCGTCCACAGAGGCACGTAATCGAGGGTCCAATACTGACCGATTTGCAGGAGGGCGCCCGGCGAAAATGTCTGGATGTTGCTATGGGAGACCTGATTGGTGCTGAATTGCAGCCCGTCGGCGTACAGAAATTGGTAATAAGGATGCGGCCGCAAAGTCAGCGGTCCCCACTTGAGCGGCTGCGCCTTGGTTTGGGGCGGAGAGGCAAAGACATCCATTTCATCGGTTTGTTGCACGGCCGGAGGGGTTTGATCGGGCGCCTGAGGACCCGGCGCCAGAATGGATTGCGCCTGGGCCTGACGATCCAACGCGAAGAAGCCGACCAGCAAGGCCCGGATCAGGAGTCGGGCACTTTTCCTGGGGCTGCGGGAAAAGACGGGTTGTTTAGAGTTCATGATCGAGCGACGGCCGGACTATTGTAGTTTTTTGGGGGAAAGCCAAGAAAGGTTTAATGATACGCGAGGTTGCCGACGGATATGGTCCAATGGCGCAGTGAATCCTCGATGGCCTTTTCCACCGGGCGGATTCTCACGCCGGTGGCCAGCAATTTTGAGACATCGAGAACACAATTGGAGCGCAGCGCCTTGGCGCCGTAGCGATAGAATTCCTCGTCGCCCTCCCAATATTCAAAGCGGCGTTCCGGTTTGAGAATCCGGCCGATCAGGTCAACCACCTGGCGGGTGGACACGGCGCCGGGATTGGTGACGTTGTAGATTCCAAACGGTTCCTGCTTTTCCCAGAGGTCCAGGCAGGCCCGGACGAAATCGTCGATATGTGAAAGCGAATTTACGCCGTCGATCACCCGGGCGTAATGTTGCAAACGCCAGAGGAGGTTTCTCGGCTCGCTGCGCTCATTGAAGGGCATGCCCGGCCGCCAGATATAGACCTGGCTCAGTCCGCGGATGGCTTCTTCGGCCAGGGCCTTGGTGCCGCTGTAAAAGTTGCAGGGCGCGTGCCGGAAGGCAAAATTGGGCTCATCCCATTCGGTATAGCCGCAGATTTTTTCCGGGCTCTCCTCAAACAACCGCCGCAGCTCCGCTCCCGCCACATTTTGAGTTTTCCCATTGAGAATCATCTTGGCCCCGCGATAAATGCAGCCGGAGGAAACATGTCCCCAGGGTGTGTCCGTCATGGAGCAGACGCGGGCGACGGTTTGGGGCAGCAGCGTATTGGCAAACAACGTCTCTTCGCGGGCTTCCTCGCACGCATCCACGTTGGGCCGGCCCCGGTACCCGGCGGCGTTGATGATGAACTGCGGTTTCACCCTCCGCACATAATCGAACAACAGGTTGAAATCCGAATAATTGATCGCCTTGCGCGTCAACGGAATAAAACCGTGACCGCGCCGGCGCAACTCCGTGGAGAAGGCCTGCCCCATGTAACCGGTTGATCCCAATAACAAGATCATCGCGAAATCCAGTTTTGGCTAGATGACCATCTACGCCTTCCAGACCTGGCCGGGCTTGACCTTAATCCCGGCCATGGCATTGCGGGTGTCCACGATGCAGGTCGCCCAGTCGGCCAGCTCCTGGTAATTGACAACTTCATGATTGGTGGCGATGAGCACCGCGTCGAAAGCCTGCACGGTTTCGCGATTCCAGGCCGCCGAACGGGTGCCCGCCCAATGGGCGTGTTCGCGCGTAACGCGGATGACCGGCACATAAGGATCGTAATACGCCACGTTCGCGCCGCGGGCCTTGAGCAGTTCCAGCAGGACGTAACTCGGTGATTCGCGATCGTCATCCACGTTCGGTTTGTAGGCCAGGCCCAGGATCAGCACGCGGCTGCCATTCAATGGCTTCCGAAGTTGGTTGAGGGCTTCCGCCGTCCGGTTCACCACATGCGCCGGCATGGCGGTGTTGATTTCGCCGGCCAGCTCAATGAAGCGCGTGTTCTGTCCATATTCGCGGGCCTTCCAGGTGAGATAAAACGGATCAATGGGGATGCAATGTCCGCCCAGGCCCGGGCCGGGATAAAAGGCCATGAATCCGAACGGCTTGGTTTTGGCCGCCGCAATGACCTCCCAAACGTCGATGTCCATGGCGCCGTAAACGAGTTTCAACTCGTTGACCAGCGCGATGTTGACGCTGCGAAAGATGTTTTCGAGCAGCTTGGTGGCCTCGGCAGCCCGGCAGGACGAGACCGGCACAATGGTCTTGATGGCGCGTCCATAAAGCGCTTTGGCGCGTTCCAGACAGGCCGGGGTATAGCCGCCAATCACCTTGGGGATGATTTCCACCTTGCTCTGCGCATTACCCGGGTCCTCCCGTTCCGGCGAAAAGGCCAGATGAAAATCGGTCCCGGCCTTCAACTTCGAACCGGCCTCGAGCACGGCCCGCAAATCCTCATCCGTCGTGCCGGGATAGGTGGTGGATTCCAACACCACCAGGATCCCCGGCTTCAAATGCGGCGCGAGGGCCTGGCCGGTTTCCAGGATGAACGAAATGTCCGGCTCGCGATTCTTGTTGAGCGGTGTCGGCACACAGATGATGACGGCTTCAACGCCCTGAACCAGGCTGAAGTCGGCGGAGGCGGAAAAGGTCTTGGCCTTTACCGCCGCCGCAATGGTTTCGGCGGAGATGTGCTTGATATAACTGCGGCCGCCATTCAGCGCCTCCACCTTGGACGGATCGATGTCCAAGCCCAACACCGTGACTCCCGAGCGCGCGAACTGAAGCGACAACGGGAGCCCCACGTAACCGAGACCAACAATTGCGATTTTCATATTTGTAGAACGATTTGGTTTGAGTTTTACGATCACTTTTAATGTAGAAGGACTGATGGCCTTTCTATCGATGGTTACAAATCTCGCACACTGAAACCTTCAGGGATTGACCTTCAGATCACCTGTAAATTTATATTAAGGCGGGCGGCACAAACACAAACGTCTTTCGCTTGGCGCCGTCGGAGGCTTTGGCAATCTGGTTGGTGGCGTGGGCCGGAGCGGCATCGCTGGTCAGCGCCACACCTTCGATCACGCGGAAAAACTGGTAGGACCCGGTCACCTGGCAGCAACTGGTGATGACGCCTGTGGCCGTGATGGTGCTGGAGACGTCTGTCCAGTAGGGGTCGGTAAGGGATACTTTGGCCTGTACCACGTAATGGGCGCCCGGCAGCGAATTCCAGGAGAAGCAGAGACTGCCGTTCTGCAGGCTGGGTTGCGTCAGAATGATCGGCTGGCCGGAATCAGCCCACTGGGTCGCCTTGATGGCATAGGCGGCGGCGGCCCCGGAATTGTTCACCACACCGAGAAACCAATCGCCAGCCGAGGCAGGAACCGGCAAAGTATTGGTGAGCACCAGAATGAATTCGTCGTTCGTGCCGGGGTTGGCGCTCAGATAATCGTACAGACCCAGAGCGTACTGCGGCAAGCTCCCGTTCCGCGCCACCAGCGTCAAGTCGCCGGTGGGGTTGAGGATCTCAA
This sequence comes from Verrucomicrobiia bacterium, assembly GCA_049280815.1. Classification (GTDB taxonomy): domain Bacteria; phylum Verrucomicrobiota; class Verrucomicrobiia; order Limisphaerales; family UBA11358; genus UBA11358. Next base: position 39,160 of record JBAPQW010000031.1, read on the forward strand.
ACTGCGCCCGCGCCACCGGGTTGGTGACCGTGTAGCGGTAATAATCGGTGCTCGACGCCCCGCCGGCAATGATGTTGGTGTAAGGAACCCCGTTGGTCAACGCGGCGCTGGTGAAACCGGTCAGTGTGAACACGCAATCGGCCGGGATCACGGCGCTGAACGTTCCCTGGTTAACGGTCACTGCGCCGGCATAAGCCAGGTTCGTCGTCGCCGAAGTATAGTAGAGATCCAGATGTGTCACAGTCGGTAGCG
>JBAPQW010000032.1:0-12605 GCA_049280815.1 Verrucomicrobiia bacterium
GCCGCCAATCATCGGCATCGAGGTTGACCAGACGTGGAACGGTGACGACGAAACAATTGACGAACCATGAACACATTTCATTCCCGGCAAACAGACTGTGACCGACACGCTCGCAAAAATGAGAACACCGGCACGTTAAATTTCACGTCACAAATTGCACCATCAATTTGCACAGTCAGGCACACGAAGCGTGTCAAAACTAATGCAACAATTTTCAAGTCACGGTGCAGTCGCACGGTTTTGTGCTACCGCTTTGATAGGGTGGAAGCCTTACCCCTTGTCAGGACAAGGATTTTACGGCTCGCCAATAGCTCGCCGAAAATTGCGCGGAGTCCCGCGAGACAGTCGCGCGATGGGCGCGAAACATCCGGCAAGAAATCCGGCGAAATGTCTCGCGTTATGTCCGCGCAACTTCCCGGCAATGACCGGACAGTGGCAGCAGCAATGCCGCCGAACGTCCGTCAAGACAACTCGCAAGACGGCTCGCCTTGCGCCGGACTTGGCCGCGCCATGTCCGCGCTGGAAGCTTGCGAGACAACTCGCAACTTGTCCGCGCAACAGCCGCGAAACATCTCGCAAGATGACTCGTAAGAATCCCGCCGTCATGTTTTCAACCATCCCGTTCTAAAATTATGAACACCTCACCCACATCACCGACAACGCCCAATCTGGAATTGCTGCGTAAAGCAATTCGGGAATATCAACCCGATCCAAGTCGCGTTCCATTCAGCAATTTGAAGCCGTTCCATGATTCCATCGTGGAATTGCGCGGCAAAAATGCGTCCTACGCTGCCATTGCTGAATTGCTGATACAAAATGGAGTAAAGACCAGCCGGGCGCGTGTGGCCGAATACGGCCGCATTGTCCTGGAAGGCGGGAAATCGCGCAAACGGCGGAAACGGGCGAAAACCGTGCCAGCCGTGGCCGCAAAACCCACGCCGGCCACACCAGTGCCGACCTTTGCGCCGGTGGGCAATTCCACGCCGCCACCAAAAGAGAATTCGTCATACCATTCACGCGGACCGCACATCGCCAACGTGAAAATGATGACTCCAAGCGAACGGGAAGAATTCGAGGCCAGCCTGAAACCGAAACCGCCAGCGAGCTAACGCAGCCCGGCAAGCCATCCGGCGATGCGCCAGCATCGCCACGCTGCCCGGCGCGGCAGCCAGAGCGCCCAATAAGCAGGCCAGCGACGTTCGCCAGCCACACGCAGCCGCAAAGGTTCGGACGCCGCCCCGACAAGCCAGTCACGCCACCATAGAAGCAAGTTTTTTCTGGCTAGCAGCACGGTTAGCACCGGCTTCGCAACAGGGTTGGCAACAGCGAGGCAACATGGTTAGCAACAGGGTGGTAATCACGCGAGGCAACATCCGAAGCAACAAAGTTGGCAACGCGGTTAGCAACACGGTGAAATAACAGGGTTAGCACCTGACGCAACAGTGCGGTTAGCACAAGCGAAGCATTTCGCGCAACACTCGGCGAGATTTTGGCGAGCCGTAAAAACCGTGTGAAACTACGGGGTAACGCGTGCCTTAACTAAATTCCGATTTTTGACGCTTCCTTGCGTTTGTCTTGGGTGTGACTTGGCTGGACGATTCCAGCGGCCCGACCGGCTGATGTTGACCACATAGCAACATCGCGGCTGTCGCGTGGACGTAATGTGAACATTCCGCTGCCACGGATTGTTTGTGGCCGCAGATGGGCCGTGGAAAGGTCGCGGATGTGGATAGACCGTGGATTTTCCATAATCATGGAAACTGTCAAAATGTTTGCTTGGCTGTCGGGTTGCTGCACCCTGGCCAATGTGTGGACTCAAAAACCAGCCCACTGGCAGGAGTGAGGCGTGCCTTAACTAATTTCCGGTTTTTGACGCTCCCTTGCGTTTGTCATGGATGTGACATTGCCAGGTGATTCCGTCTGCATGGACGGCTGGAGTTGAACGGTGTTGAGTTGCGTTGATCCGGGGCGTTGAATGTCGTTGAACTCGTCACCACCATTCAACGCATTTCAACGGTGCCTGACCATCGCACCGGCCCGGCCTCTACCAACGTAAGGGGATGGTGTCTAGGTACGTGCAAAACCGTTTCCTTGACTGTTCACTTCAATGACATATACCAGCGTGGAAACAAGGTTTTTACGGCGCTCATTTGAACGACGACAAATTACGGAATGCGCATTTGCTCCGAAAATAAAGAAACTCATCCGCAGCACCATACCTGCTATACCTTCCAAAGCCTTGTATTCCGAGGCAACCAGAAACCAAACATGGATTCCCTTGGTTCCATGCAATTGGCCAAGCGCGATTTATAGTTCCGTCATTGTTGTATTCTGTTTTCATTGTCAGCCAGCAACCAAATGAAGACCATGTCGCGTCGTTCGGCGCTCGTTCCGGCAATTCAAAGACGACCCGCATCAGAAGATATAATTTGCTGTCATTGTGAATTTCTTGGACTGAATTACTTACTTGCTCACTCTGGTATTTTTGAAGTGCTTCACTGACCGTTCGAGGGTCACTCCTTTGAATTAGCTTGGCAATAGAAACCAATGCTTTCCAGTTTGCTTCGGAATAATTTGTTGAATGGTCAGGCCAGGGATCAACCTTTAGAAGCGCTTCCGCCAAAGATTTCTCATCCAATGAATCGGAAATCGGACCCGAAACACACAATAACGGCGACAGTGCTGCAATGAAAATGGCTAACCCGATGAATCTATTAAGGCCATTAGCCATACAGATATTCTGCTTACGGAGAATGTTGCAGAGTGCCGTCATCATGCTTTCCGCAACAACAGTTCCACGAGTTTTTCCAAGAATTCCTAGCTGCAAAGAAGTCCACTGTTGGCCACCAACTAGGAATGTTCCTGGTGGCATTATCATCAGGCGCTTGCGTTACTTGATGCCCCCAACCGGAAATCTCTTTGCCGCGCTTTGATGAGGCTCGAATTAGCGTTGCTCTAGCCGACGTGCTGTCGCGGGTTCCAATGGTATTTGGAATCGGCGGCATATAATCATGATCCGTGGTGGCATAATAGCCAGGACCCACCAGCACGGCTTCAAGCCAATCGTCTTTTTCTGGTGGCTGCGGTTTATTGGCGCAGTCCATATAATTTATACCAACGATGATTTCCTGCACCATCCAATAGGAATCGTCAGCGTTACCATAATACGACCAAACATTATTCCATCCGCCACACGACAAACTGTCGGTGCTGCTGATGTGGATTGTCAGAGTCGCCTTGAGACCGTATTCATCAATTGACAAAGTAGGCGCGTTGGCAACGAAGGCATAAGGGTTTGGCCCGCCTTCAGCATCGTCGGATACGTCCTCGTTTAATTGCAATTGTTTGAATCCGATTTCGTCAACCGGGTCTCGACTTGCCCAGCGTCCGACGGACGGGTCGAAATGGGCTTGAACATTCAGCGCGGCGAAGAACACAACCGCAACAGCCAGTGGAATCACATTTTTTATTGTCTTCATGGCTTTCCCTTTGGGTCGGTTTTAAGTTTATCGGAAATTGCGACGGAATTGTCAACGGCAATTTTAATCCCGTCGGCGCGGGCGTTTTCGGCACGATTTCAAGCTGGAAATGGGGATGGGGCACCGGCTGCTGGCCGAGCGAGCGCCGCCTGGCTTGTGATTATTGTGACGGAAGCCTGTGGCTTGGAATTGAACATAAAACTGGTTCACCAACTTTTCCCAGATTATACGTTCCACCTTCTGGACACTTTGGAATCCCGTTTGTGAAATATGGCGCAATTTCGTCCCAAGTAACCGCCGCCCCGTTTGTAGCTCCCGCACGTTGCGCCCATTCTGCTTTGACCGCTTCAATTTTGCGGGTGTTGTTGATGCAAATATTTTGTGCGGTCAGAACGGATTTAACAAATAGCCGGGGGGTGGAAAATGTTGCCACAAGAAGAATTAACGGTATGCACAGACCAAAAATACCTTTAATGAGACAGTTCAAATTCTTACGAGAAAAGCACAACAACACAATTCCACATAAGACCCCAATAATTAAAGACGTCAGAGTGAAAACCGATATTCTGTCGAAATTAGCTTGCTGAACATAATCAATTCGATCTGGATACCGAATTAACAAAAAATACCCAACTCCACCAAGAATGCTAAAAAGCAAGGCGCCAAAGCTTAAAAAATCAGCAAACCGGCTTCTGCATTTTTCTGGCATAATCCAGTTATTGAATCAATACCCTGCAATCGGCCCAAATGAGCTAGTTGCACTACGGAATCGCGAAACGATTTGTCGCAATGCCTGTTCGTTGGATCGCGTTGTCTAAACCGGGAGAATCCAACTCCTCGACGTGACCATCCCCGAAAATGAGATGCCCTTTATCACCATGAAGACCCACGCTTTTAATCCAGTTCAAGGGTGCGGATTCGTTCGCTTTTAAAATGACATTCGACAGTGGTGTGATGTTTCGGTCACCACCTAATATGGACGTTGGCAAATCGGATTTACTATCGATGCCGACAAAATATGAGACGTTCGTATTGGCTAAACTTTCCCAGCTCGCAGCTTGCTGCCGTGTATCTTGCGGGCAAATAAGAAGTATCAGTGCGTTAAGGCAATTTGATTGAATTTGGAAAAGACGAAATGTCTGTTCAGGTGAGGCAGAATATTCAAACGTTCCTTCGTGATTGGTAGAACTTCCCCACGGAGCGAAACCATGGTCAAGTTCAAATAATTTTTCCGCTACTCCAATTTGCATAAGATTATTGTAACAACTCAGCTTGGAGTGAGTTCGCTTGCTTCCCCACACAAACAGAACACCCACCAAGCAGAAGAGTAACAAACAGGTAAATAATACCGCTAGCAAATCGGCTCGGCCAAAACCAGAAGTAGAACAACAAGCCATAAACCCATATTCCTTTTTCTGGCTATCGAATGGCCTCATTTAATTCTTTTTGTCTGGTTTGTCGTTTATGATCGGGTTTAATAACCAATAATTTGCAGACCAATCTTGTGACTGAGAACAATCGGCTGATCTTTCAGGACTTGTATCGGGTGTCCTTTGGTCTGGATGATTGCTTAAATAGCTGCTATAGGGTTGCGCTGGTGGTGTATCATCCCAGTAATCAAATACAATTTTCTCCGGTGACCCACTCTTCGGATGTGATTCACAAACAATAACATTTAGGTCGTCATAATTAAACATACCCATCCGTTTTGTAAAATGATCTGCAATGTAACACGTCCAACAGCGCGGCGTAGGCCCAAGAAAACGACCGATGTTCAAAGAAACGCTCAAACATGACCATCCGTTTTCTTCAGACAATGTCCCTTGCGGACGATAGGTGGCAAGATAGTTATGTGCCATATCGTATCTGCTGATCAGCCAATCCTTGCCATTTTGAATCGTCTGAGAATCGCAACAGCAGTTAGCGTATAGTCCCCAAAAATCAATCATGGAGACAGGATTGTTCTGGACAAAAACATACGTAGGCAAAAGCGATTGCTTCTGGAGTTGTTGGAATTTGGCCGTCGAATTGCCGACATGGCTTTGAACAAAGGCCAAGTCCCCCACTGGATCGCGGCTGGCCCAGCGTCCGGTGGACGGGTCAAAATAAGCTTGGACATTTGACGCGGCGAAAAACGCAACCGCACCCAGCAGAATTACCTTTTTAATTGCTTTCATGGCTTTCCCTTTGCGTTTGTTATTAGATTTATCGGCAATATCAGCTGATTTGTCAACAATAGATTTAATCCCGCCGACGCAGGCGTTTTCGGCACGATTTCAAGCTGGAACGGCGGGCGCGCCACAGGTTGCTGGTCGAGCGGGCTGCGTCGGGATTGAATCGCCTGAACCGCCATTTGCTGCTGATCTTGCCCAATGAAAAAATCGTCTATGGTTTCCTTGATTCGTGACTGGGGCGCATTTTGCTGGTTCAGACTGGCGATCCGGTCTTGAAGTTCCTGCGGAACGGGTTTTCCACGCCACGGCAATGGCAAATCTTGCGAGCGAATGTTCGATCCGGGATTTTGTCCGAACGGCCGGGCGGCGGCGGTTTGAAATTGCATTTGTCTCGTCGCGTCCTGCATCTTGAGATTTTGGAGCCGGGCTTCTTCGGCAGCATAAACATTCATTTCCTCAACCATGTCCCTTTCGTTGTTTAACTTTTGGAGACGGTTCAAAAGTTCCAGAGGAGTGGATTGCCAATACTGCGGCGGCACCAGCTCGGCCGGAAAAATCATGCGTTGTTTTTTCGGGAAAAGGTCATCGGCCAGCGATTGCTCCGGTTCGGCGATCTGCAACAATCGCAGAGGCGGCGGAACGAGTGAGACACGGAACAAAACTTTGTGGTAATTGTTCGTCATCCGTATCGGGTATTCATCCGAGTTGTGGATTTGAAAAATGTCAGGAGCGGAATCCTTTTCCTTCGCGTATTCAGCCACTTCGCTTTTCAAATCGGCGGCGGCCCTTTCCATCGCCGCCAAGTCCGTGCTGCTTTCCATAAACAAAAGAATCTGCGCTTGGCGGTTTTGGAAATAATCCAGCGCATCTTCGGGAATCGGCTGCGTCACGACCGCATCCCACAATTCATCCCAACGCTCCGCTTTATGCACGTCGCTGGCTCGCTCCTTGGCCATCGCGACAATTTTTTGCAAGACGGGCGTGGGCGACAAATAATGGCTGGCTGCCTCCCAACTGTCCGCCGCTTCATCGAATTTTTTCGCGCTGGTCAGATTGGCGGCGCGGATGGTCAGGAACGCGCCCAGAATTTGTTGTTTGCTCATCGGCTGCAAATAGCCATAGGTTTTTATTTCCTCGTCCGTGAGCGAGTGCGGCCATTTGCGATATTCCTGGTCGGAATGGGTGATGAATCCTTCGCCCGCCGCGTCCACATTGAGATGATTTGTCCCTTCTTCGTAGCGCAGGTAAAGATGTTCTTCGGTGGACGCCAAATCCACGGGATAACCGAGCCGTTGCGCCACCGCCACATAAAGCACTGGTAACGATGAACAAGTGCCTTGCCGTTGTTCGCCAAGAATCCCGTTGATAAAAACATCGCCAGCATCGCCAAAAAAGACATCGTTTGGTTCACGCTTGCCGAGAAGCTGCGGCAACGCGCGCTCGGGATTGTAATGCACGCCCATATCTTCTTGCAGAACGGTCGCCAGCATGATCATTCGATAATAAGCCAGGGAATTGTTATATGTTTCGGGATGCTCCCAAAAGCGGTGGAGATTTCGGAAGGTTTCGACGTCCACATGTCGCGCCCATAAATCCAACGTGTCGAGGTTTTCCGGGAGGTTGAGATTTTCCGCCCCGCGCAAACCCTCGGCGCAAAGCAAATTCATTCGGGCAATGTCCACTTTTTCAAGTTGCTCCGGTGGCAGCGCCAACAGTTGAATCAGATTCGTCGGCGTAATTAAAATGTTTGTGGAAACGAGTGCAACCGAACCAACTGAGTTCGTTTCGGCAAAAGCGGTTGTAGTTGCCAGGGCAATTGCAAGAAGTGCAGCCGAAAATTTCCATTTCCGATTCATTTGCTGGAATGTTTTGCCGCTTGACGAAAAATTGCAAAACTTTTTGCACGAAATTCCCTCCATCAACTGACTCCGGCGCGCTCGCCTCGTCCGATTATATGTCGCGCCCGCGCCCGTCAAGGTCGTCCGAAAAATCAGAAGGCGCTTCGCGCCGGGTTTTCTTCTGGCGGCTCCACCGTTGACTGGCGCTGGCACGACATGGACGCGGCTGGTTAGGAAGCACGCCGGGATTTCCAGCCGGAGTTTTAGCAAGCAGGTTCAATCGCAAGCTGTGTGGCAAGACAGCATCAAGCCAACGGTAGGAAAAATTTCAAGATTTATGGTTGACAACTGTATTCACAATGTTACTATCGGTTATATGCCGTTCATTCAGTTTCCATTCATCGAAGTGCCGAAAGAACTGCTGCCCATTGTCGGCGAGCCGACGCCCGGCACCCGCGCCTATCGGCGGGAAGGAACCTTCAAGGAATGCGGCGAATGGTTTGAAACTCTGGCCGAGTATTACAAAGGCGACGTAGGGCTTTCGAGCGGCGGGGTCATCATGTTTGTGCCGGTGTCACGCGCTGGCGTCCATAAACGCATCAAGGAAGGCAAATTGACGGCCTTTTTCTTCTACGTCACCCATGAGGAAACACGGCCATTCGGTGCAAAACGCATGGCCAAGGAACGTCCCTTTATTCTCGTGTCCGTCAGCGAATGCAAGGCGTGGGCAGAGGACATGAAACGTAAAGTTGGGTTTGTGGACGACCCGAACGAGACACCTTTCCTCGAAAGCACACGCCTGTTGCGGGAAGGCGATGGAGACGAGCCAACCAGTGCGAAAGAAGAAAAGGAAGCCGAGGAATTTGTGAACCAAGACCCCAAGGACAAGGGCAATCGGAAGGTGAAATATCGGGATTACTGCGGCAACAAGGAAAACCTGCAACAGGACTGGATTTATATGGCGAAGGAATTGCAAGCGGCTATGACATCGCCTGAAAAAGCTGCTGCGCTTCGGAAACGGCTGCGCAAAGGGATGGAATGGGACAAAGAAAACAGGACTTGGAAATTGAAGGATGAAAAATGATGTTTTATGCCTACGGAGCATCAATTTAATGACCGCCTGATACGGTTGCCGGAATTGGAGGGGATTTTCAGCGTTTGCAGCCGCACGATTCGGCGCGGGGCAGAAAAAGGCGAATTGCCCCCGTTGCAGCACGTTGGCCGTGTTGTGGGAATGCTGCAAAGCCAGGTGGACGCGCATTTTGAAAAATTGCGTCAATCGAAATTGAAAGGAGCATGAACTATGGAAGCGAGAATCTACAAACCAAAACGGTTACAAAACGGCAAAAGGACAACAGGCCGGTTATACCGGGCGCGCATCAAACTTGCCGGTGACAGCAAAGTGCGGGACATCGCCTTGCAGGTATCCGACAAGCAGGTTGCGCAGCAAAAACTGAACAAGCTGATTCAGGAATTGGAACACGAATCAGCGGGATTGATTCCGGCGAAAGTGGAACGGGAGGCGGCGCAAAGCCCGTTGCTTGATCTGGTTTCGGAATACGTCAACGAGTTGACCGTCCTGGGGCGGTCGGAAGACCACCTGCGCCATGTGGACAAGCGGCTGCGGCGGCTGGTGCGGGAATGCGGTTGGACGAGATTGGCCAACGTGACTCCCGCCTCGTTTCAAATGTGGCGCAAGGAGCAAGCCTACAAAGCACCCAAGACCCTGAATGAATATCTGGCCACGCTCTCGGCCTTTTGGACATGGCTCCGCAAGCAAAGCCGCGTCAGCGTGAACCCCTTTGAATTGGTGGAACGGACGGACACGCGCGGCAAGGAACGGGTTCAACGGCGGGCGCTGTCGGATGCGCAAGTCGTCCAGTTGTTGCAAGCGGCTGGCAAGAATCAACTGGCCTATATGCTGCCCCTGTATGCGGGTTTGCGGCGCAATGAAGTCAAAACGCTGCGCTGGTCGAATCTGGTGCTTGGCGAATCCGGCGGATTGCTGCGCATTCATGCTGCCGTGAACAAGAACCGAAAGGAACAGGCATTGCCGTTGCATCGTGAACTGGCCGAAGTATTGCAGCAGCAGAAACCGGCGGACAGCAAAACGGACGAGCTGGTGGTGGTCAACGGCGTTCCGAAGATGAAAGAGTTTCGGCAGGACTTGGCAAAGGCGGGCATCCCGTTTTTGGACGAGCGCGGACACCGCATGGATTATCACGCCTTGCGGACGACGTTCATCACCCGGCTTTCAACCATGAAAGTGCATCCACGCTTGGCTATGGAATTGGCGCGGCATAGCGATATGCGTCTGACGATGAAGACCTACACGGACGCCGGGCAACTGCCGTTGCGCGAAGTGATGGACACATTGCCAGGTTTTGGGAAACGTGCTGACTCCCGAATAGACTCCCGAACTTTAGGCGCGAGCGGTCAAACGGTGTCACCGTCTGTCACGAAAATCAGGGAGATACAAACTGAAAACAGCCTTGAAAACACTGGCGAAAGTCACGGTGACTCATCGCTTGTCACCACGAGTCACGAAAAGTCAGAATGGCGGAGAGAGGGGGATTCGAACCCCACAAAATCCCGCCAATAATAACGGAAATCCGCACGACGACGCACAAATAGACTCACAAATTCCAGTCGCGTCAAGCCCTGAACTGTCCCAAGTAGTCACCGCTTGGGAAAAACTTCCTGCCCCACTCAAGGCCGCAATCCTCGCCATCGTCAAGACGGCGGAGTGATTTTCCGAATGAGCATCTCACCATGAATTTTAACCTCACATGGCACATGAGCGCGTCACAATCGAATTTAACGCGCTTGCAGGCCGGAGATTTGGGCGGCCTGCATTCGGAAGATCGTCGCTTTGGAAAAACGCGCTGGCGAGGCTGGCATCCACCACGGCTGCGATTTGGGTGTGAGACTGACAAACTGAAAACGGAGAACGAACCATGAACTTGAATCCCGCTGAATTGCTCAATCCCATTTTCAACTTTCTGGACACCCTGATTGCAGACGACGGCGTTTATCTTTACCTGGTGTTCGTCTGGCTGGCACTACTGGCCATCGCTTGGATTTTCAGTGGCGGCTTGCGGAAACGGATGAAAGGAAACTCTGCCACGGTCATTCCCGCAATCATTTTCCTGATACAACCGCCGAGGCAATCCCCGCCGCCAATCATCGGGATCGAGGTTGACTCGACGTGGAACGGTGACGACGAAACAACGGATTAACCATGACCACTTTTCATCCCCGGCAATCAGATTGTGGGCGACGTGTCCACAAAAAGGCAAACGCCAGCGCGTTAAATTTCACGTCACAAATTGCATCATCAATTTGCACTGTCATGTTCACAAAGCATGTCAAACCCGATGCAACAATTTTCAAGTCACGGTGCAGTCGCACGGTTTTGTGCTACCGCTTTGATAGGGTGGAAGCCCTACCCCTTGTCTCGACAAGGATTTTACGGCTCGCTTACAGCTCGCCGAAACTTGCGCGGAGTCCCGCGAGACGGTCGCGCGATGGGCGCGAAACATCCGGTAAGAAATCCGGCGAAATGCCTCACGTCATATCCGCGCAACGTCCCGGCAAAAGCCGGACAGTGGCAAAAGGAATACCGCCGAACGTCCGTCAAGACGACTCGCAAGACAACTTGCCTTGCGCCGGATTTGGCTGCGCAATGTCCGCGCCGGAAACTTGCGAGACAACTCGCAACTTGGCCGCGCAACGGCCAACGCAACATCTCGCAAGCAGCTCGTGGGAATTTCGCCGTCAGCTTTTAACCATGACATCCAAAACATTATGAACACACAAATTACACCAACGCTCGATCTTGAATCGCTGCGCAAAGCAATTCGGGAATATCAACCCGATCCAAGTCGCATTCCATTCAACAATTTGAAGCCGTTCCATGATTCCATCGTGGAATTACGCGGCAAAAATGCGTCCTACGCTGCCATTGCTGAATTGCTAGAACACCATGGCGTCAAGACCAGCCGGGCGCGTGTGGCCGAATACGGCCGCATCGTCTTGGAGGGCGGCAAATCGCGCAAGCGACGGAAACGGGCGAAAACCGCGCCAGCCGCAAATCTCCCGGCCACGCCTCAAAGTGCGCCAGCCGTGGCCGCAAAACCCACGCCGACCACGCCGCCGGCAACGGCTATCACGAGCGATGTCCCATCGCCACAAAATGAAAGCTCGCCATACCGTTCACGCGGACCGCACATTGCCAACGTGAGAATGATGAAAGCAGAGGAAGCCAAAGAATTCAACGACAGCCTGAAACCGAAACCGCCAGCGAGCTAACGTAGCCCGGAAAGCAATCGGCGATGCGCCAGCATCGCCACGCTGCCCGGCGCGGCAGCCAGAGCGCCTAATAAGCAGGCCAGCGACGACCGCCAGCCACACACAGTCACAAAGGTTCGGACGCCGCCCCGACAAGCCAGTAACGCCACCCTAGAAGCAAGTTTTTTTCCGGCTGGCAGCACTGTTAGCACCAGCTTTGCAACATGGTTGGCAACGGCGAGGCAACGCGGTTAGCAACAGGGTGGTAACGACGCGAGGCAGCATCCGAAGCAACAAAGTTCGCAACGTGGTTAGCAGCACGGTTAGCACCGGGTTCGCAACATGGTGATAATCACGCAAGGCAACATCCGAAGCAACACGGTTGGCAACTGGGTGTCAACGGACGGTTAGCATCAGGCGAAGCATTTCGCGCAACATTCGGCGAGATTTTGGCGAGCCGTAAAAACCGTGTGAAACTACGGGGTAACGCGCGCCTTGACCAATTTCTATTTTTCGCCGCTCATTTGCGTTTGTCCTGGGTGTGACTTGGCTGGACGATTCCAGCGGCATGAACGGCTGACGTTGAACCGTGCTGAATGGTGTTTAATTGCGTGAACTTTTCGCGCGATTTTTGCGCAACTGTTGCGCAACTGTTGCGCAACATTTGGGGCGGCGCTCACCGCCTCAAGCTGTGCTTAGGGAAGATGTCTGACGGAAAATTGCCTCACTTCCTTCGTCGCTGCCGCTGTGTGAATCACTGCTGGCGGCAAAAGACGACAATTTGCGGCATATTGCCAGCGACAAAAGGCGTCATATTGCGACAA
>JBAPQW010000033.1:0-131123 GCA_049280815.1 Verrucomicrobiia bacterium
TGCAGAGATAAAACAACTCGAAGCCGAAACATCAGAATTGATAAAAAGTAAAAATCAACCGGAACGCTTGCAGGAAGTTTCTGATAAGAACACCAAACTTGCAGGAGAATTGATGGCGCAGGGCACCAGCTACTACCTCAAAGCCATGAACTGTCCGCATCATCACCGCATTTTTGCGGCTGAGCCGCACAGTTACCGCGACTTGCCGTTGCGCCTCGCGGAATACGGCACTTGCTATCGCTACGAGCAGAGCGGCGAGTTGTTCGGCCTCATGCGCGTGCGTTCGCTCAACATGAACGACGCCCACATCTATTGCACCGAGGAGCAGTTCGCCGACGAGTTCCGCGCCGTGAACGACATGTATCTGAAGTATTTCAAAATCTTCGGCCTCGAAAAATATCAGATGCGCTTCAGCACGCACGCGGCGGAAGGGCTCGGCAAGAAATACGTCAACGAACCGGAGTTGTGGAAGAAAACCGAGGACATGGTGCGGAAGGTGTTGATCGAATCCCGCATCAACTACGTGGAGGTCGCCAACGAGGCGGCGTTCTACGGGCCGAAGATTGACGTGCAGGTGTGGAGCGCCATCGGCCGCGAATTCACCATCGCCACCAACCAGGTGGACTTCGCCGTGCCCGCCAAGTTCGGCCTGACGTATCGCGACAAGGACAATTCCAACAAGACGCCGTTGTGCATCCATCGCGCGCCGCTGGGCACGCATGAGCGGTTCATCGGTTTTCTCATCGAGCATTACGCCGGCAACTTCCCGCTCTGGCTCGCGCCGGAGCAGGTGCGCGTGCTCACCCTCGGCGAGGAGGAGCCGCTGTTGAACTACGCCAAGGCCATCGTCAGCGAATTGCGCGCGAACTTTGTGCGTTGCGAAGCCGATTTCAGCAACGACCCCATCAAGGCGAAGATTGCCGAGGCCGAGCAGGCGAAGGTCCACACCATGCTGGTCATCGGTGGCCGCGACATGGACGCCGGCAACGTCTCGGTGCGTCTGCACGGCAAGGGCAACGTCGGCGCGAAACCGAAGGGCGAAGTGGTGGCGGACATTCTGGCGGCAATCAAGGAACGCAGGGCCTAACGAATTGGATCGATGAAAACCACTGTCAAATCGAAGGTGAAGTTGCAACGGCCGCCGATTCTCACGGCGCAAACGCAGAAACTGGTTGCGGAGTTGCAAGACAAGCTAAAATTACCGGTGTTAGTCTACTGGGTTTCCACCGGCGGCTCGATTTGTCAGAACGATGTAGTGGCCATGTCCAAACTAATCGGGCCAGCAAAGCGCCAGTCCAAAGTTGCGCTGTTCCTGAAGTCAGACGGTGGTAATCCCGAGGCGGCCTTGAGGTTTGTGCATCTCCTTCGACAAAAGTTTGATCACATCACCTTGCTGGCACCGTTTGAATGTGCTTCTGCGGCAACGATGGTTGCTCTTGGGGCAAATGAAATTCGGATGGGGCCGACATCCTACCTGACTGCAGTGGATTCTTCCCTCAAACATGACCTTTCTCCGGTGGATCACCATAATTATTTGGTTTCGGTCAGCCAGGACGAGGTGATGCGGATTTTGCGATTGTGGAAGGAGCAGAAAGGCGGAGGCAATCCTTATCCGGAGGTTTACAAATATCTCCACCCGCTTGTCATCGGCGCATTGGATCGGTCCAACTCGCTTTCGATGAGAATCTGCCAGGAGTTGTTGAGTTATCATGTTTCCTCCCGAGCGAGGGTCATGAGAATCAGCCGGGCGCTAAACTACGATTATCCATCGCATTCTTATCCCATCACAGCGCGCGAGGCGCGCAGGTTGGGATTGAATGTTCATGAACTCGATGCGGGCGTGGATGAGTTATTGCGCGACCTCCACTACATCTACTCCGAAATGGCCCATGCAACGGTTACAGATTACGACACGCTGAATTATCACAACGGCGAAATCTGCAATATTTTGGAGTTGGTCGGCCGGCAGGTGTTTTATCAAGTGGACAAAGATTGGTACTACCGCAAAGAAGAAAAACGTTGGGTTCCAATGAATGACCGGTCAGCTTGGTATCTCTGCATTGAGCGTGACAAAAAGTGGGTTCCAGGAAAATTCTTCATTCGCTGACGAGAAACCCAGCCTATCAAGTGTCCATCTGGCCGGCAAAGGCAACATCGGCGCGAAACCGAAGGGCGAGGTGGTGGCGGACATTATTGCAGCCATCAAAGAGCGGCGAAGTTGATCGAACAAATCCGCCGGAAATGCATCCAATGACCGGTAATATGAAAACAAGGTCCGGCAGATTTGTGGTTCCAGTGCTTGCACTGGCGGTCACGGTTGTGTCCACCGCCAGTTGCCTGGGCGGTCCGGAAACGGTGAACACCAATCCTCCGGCAAAAACCACTGCGGACAAAACCAAGGACGCGGTGAAGAGCGCCGTGGTTCAAGGAAAAGAGGCTGTGCAGCAGGGGGTGGAAAAAGCTGACAAGGCAGTGACCAACGTGGTCCATGAAATCGGCGTTGGCGTGCACAAGGCCACCGGGGTGGCGACCAATGTTGCCGCCAAGGTCAAGGTGGCCGTGACCAACGCGGTCGGCGAAGTTACCGAAGCATTCAAGGACGCGACCCGGTAGCGAGGTGGTAGCGCCGACAGTTTGTCTGCTGCGTCGCCGGCTGGCGGCCGGCAGATCGTAGCCATGGCAGCGTTCGGACGATTCGCAGGTTACCAACCTGCGATACGGCAGACTGCCAGTCTGCGCTACAGGCACGACTCAGACTTAAATGATGGCGGATATTTTGGGTGCCATTTGTGGATGGCGACGATAGATTGCCGCCGTGAACGTCAAAGTCACCTACTATCTCGACGTGATTTCCTCCTGGTGTTACTGGGCAGAACCGGCCTGGAAGGAATTACGGGAAAAATACGCCAAGGCCCCGGTGGAGTTCACCTGGGCGATTGCCCTGCTCGACGAATCCGGTCTCCCGAAGTCGCAGGAACAGGAAGACTGGTTTTACCGCCGCAGCGGGACGATTGTGCGCTCGCCATTCATGCTGAAATCCAGCTGGATGACCGGGGCAAAGGAATATCTTGCGCCGAATTGCGTGGCCGAAGCGGCGAAGGATCTTGGCGTCACTGATGACCGGGTCCGGCTGGCCTTGACAGAAGCCGCCCTGTGCGTGGGGAAAAAGGTGGGCAAATGGGATGTCTCGGTGGCGGTGGCCGCCTGGGCCGGGAACCTGGATGCCGCGGCGCTGCTCAAGCTGGCGCGATCGCCGGAAGTCGAAAAGCGGGTGCGGAAGGCCACGGCCCAATTCCATGCGCTGCAGGTGACGCAACGTCCCACCTTCGTTTTGAAAAGCAATATTGACGACCGGGTGGTTTTTTCCGGGCTGGTCAAGGCCGGGCCGATGATTGCGGCGATTGACGCGATGTTGGACGATGCGGCGGCTTATGCTTCGCATGCCGCTCATTTCGGCGCCCCGCCGCCGGCTTAAGCCTCAGTTTTCCGCGCTGTGTTCTGAATGACAAACGTACAGACCGGGGTCAGGACGGACATTTTGCTGGCGATGGTTTTGGGAAAAGTTTAAATATGCCGTCGATGAATCCTGGCGTTAACACCTCAACACCCTGAGTTGTCGCTTCCGACGGACAATCAGCCACAAGCAGACCATCATGGAAATCACTAAAACCGTCATCACGGCTGCCGGGCAAAACCAGCGGACCCTGCCGTTGCAAACGCTGGTGGATGGAAACGGCCAGAGCAAATCCGCCCTGGCCATCATTGTCGAGGAATCCCTCCAGGCCGGCATCGAGGATATTTGTGTGGTCGTCAGTCCCGGGGACCAGGAAGCGTATCGCGCCGCGGCCGGACCGCATGGCCGGTTGTTGAAATTCGTCGAGCAGGCCCGGCCGCTTGGTTATGGCCACGCCGTCTGGTGCGCGCGCGAGTTCACCGGGTCTTCGCCCTTCCTGCTGCTGGTGGGCGATCACCTCTACATAAGCCGGAGCGCGAAGCGCTGTGCGCAGCAATTGGTGGAAACCGCCGCGGCCGAGGCCTGCACCGTCTCGGCCGTACAGGCCACCCACGAAAGCAAGCTGCCTTACTACGGCACGGTGGGAGGCCGGCTGGCCGGCGCCCGCCCGGGACTTTATCTGGTGTCGGATGTGGCGGAAAAGCCCACGCCCACCGAGGCCGAGCAGACGCTCATCGTCCCGGGCTTGCGGGCTGGCTATTACCTCTGTTATTTCGGCATGCACGTCCTGATGCCGCGGGTCATGGCCTTGCTCGAAGAGGACGTGGTCGCGGCCGGCGAGCAGGGGCGGGTGCAACTGAGTTCCGCGTTGTCGCGGCTCGCGGAGCATGAACGTTATCTGGCGTGCGAATTGGAAGGCCGCCGCTTCGACATGGGCGTGAAGTACGGGCTGCTGACCGCGCAATTCGCGCTGGCGCTCAACGGCAGGGATCGCGATGAAATTCTCTCCGGGCTGGTTGAATTGCTGGCGCTCGGCGGCAGGTGATCCTCCCCCACCGTGAACCCAATCCCATTCGCTTTTTCACATGGCTGGCTCCCTGATTGAACTCATCACCTCGGCCGACCCGCAGATGCGAAACCGGTCGCTCGATTCCGTGTGCGCCACGGCATCCCGGGATCAACTGGTCGCGGCCTGCGCCGAACTCGATGCCTTCCGCCGGCGCAGCGACAATCTTTACGAACGCGTCCGGGCATTGTTCTTTCTATACGCCATCCACCGGTTTCACCTGCCGGCCAAGCCGGGCATCCGCCGGCGCGGCTTGATTCCGTTTCAAGGCTTCAAACACCTGCTGAGCCGCCGGTTTGCCGAGGCGATTGAAGAGTTTCTCGCCGTGCAAAAGGCCGAAGGTCCCGGCGATCCCATCTCCAGCGCGCTGGCGGCGGCCTATCAGCGGCTCGCCTTTCAAACGCTCGCCGACCAGGTGCGGCGCAGCGTGCGCTCGGTCCGCGGCAATCAATGGATGTTTCGCATGGGTCATCCGGCCGATCATCCCCTGCGGCTGCGCCCCGAATTGTTGCGGCGCGACGCCGATGGCAGCTATCCGATTTTGCGCGAGCGCACGCCGGTGCGCATGGACCTGAGCCACAGCGGCTGGAGCGACATTTTTTTTCTGGGCATGGATTTTCCCGAAGGCGCGCGGGTGTTGAATATTTCCATTGATCTGGGGGTGCATGGCCGCGACGTCGCGCCGCGCCCGCCGGTGGAATCGTATTTGCGCGTCATTGATGAACCGGTGCTGCGCCTGACGAGCGTGGACCTGGGCGCCAGCGCGGACATCAGCCAGCTCGCCGAGGTTTTCGATTTTGCCCGCGATTATCTTGGCCTGCTCAAGGCGGCGATCATCGCAGCGGGCATTGTGCCGCCGGGCATTGAAGGCTCCGGCCAGCAACTCGCGGACCTGCTCGCCCGCGTGGTCGGGCCGGGCCGCGGGCTGGAGATCGTCAGCAACGTCAACAACATCCCCAAAGGTTCACGGCTCGCCGTCTCCACGAACCTGCTGGCCTCGCTGATTTCCGTCTGCATGCGCGCCACCGGCCAGGCCCGGTCGCTGGACGGGCTGTTGCAGGAGGATGAACGCCGGCTGGTGCTGGCGCGCGCGCTGCTTGGGGAATGGCTCGGGGGTTCCGGCGGCGGCTGGCAGGATTCCGGCGGCGTGTGGCCCGGGATGAAGCTGATTTGCGGTGTGGCCGCCGGCGAGGGTGATCCGGAATTCGGCATCAGTCGCGGACGCCTCATGCCCACGCACAAGATTCTGGATGCGCATGATGCGTCGCCGGAAACGCGCCGGCGATTGCAGGACAGCCTGGTGCTCGTTCACGGCGGCATGGCCCAGAACGTCGGGCCGATCCTCGAAATGGTGACCGAAAAATACCTGCTTCGTTCCGATGCCGAGTGGCGCGGGCGCCAGCAGGCCATGGGCATTCTCGACGACCTCCTGGTGGCCTTGCGCGAAGGCGACGTGCAAAAGATTGGCGCCTTGACCACGCGCAATTTTGAAGGGCCGCTCCAGACGATCATTCCCTGGGCCAGCAACCATTTCACGGAATCGCTCATCCGGCGCGTGCAGGGGGAATTCGGGACCCGCTTCCAGGGATTCTGGATGCTCGGCGGCATGTCGGGCGGCGGCATGGGTTTTATTTTTGAACCGGAGCACCGGGCCCGTGCACAGGAACGGCTGGAGACAATCATGTCGGAACTCAAGGGCGAGCTGCAGCATGCCCTGCCCTTCGCGATGGAACCGGTGGTTTATGATTTTGCCATCAATGAGCGGGGCACCTGGGCCGACCTGCGCTGCGGGGAGAAGGCGTTGCTGCCGGCGGCGTATTACGCGCTCCATGTGCCCGGCTGGTTGCGGGCGGACCCACAGACCCTGCCACCGGGGCGCCGTGCCGAAATCGGCAGGTTTGGGGCCGCATGCCACACCCGCCCTGAATTGGCCGGCATGATGTCCACGGTCTTTGACCGCCTCTTGCCGCATTCAGGGGTGGAGAGCGACCGGCAGCAAAGCCTCGCCGAATTGCTGGATCAAAACGGGTTTGACCGCGCCCAGCATGAACAGATCAGAGACGACCTCAAGGCCGGGCGCATCGGGCTGGCGCAGAACCGGCTGCCGGTGAATGCCGACATCAAGGATGTAAAAGACGAAGACGTGCTGGATGCCGTCGCGCCGCTGGCGAAGGAGCTTCAGGAAGCGGGTCTGGCCGCGCTCGCTCGTGGCGAGCTGGCCATTGTGACGCTGGCCGCTGGCGTCGGCAGCCGGTGGACCCAGGGTGCGGGCGTGGTGAAGGCGTTGCATCCGTTTTGCCGGCTGGGAGGCGAATACCGCACCTTCATCGAAACCCATCTGGCCAAAAGCCGGCGCATCAGCCATCTGGCGGGCAGGCCGCTGCCGCACATTGTTACCACGAGTTACCTGACCCACCAGGCCACGGCGGGTTATCTTTCCCAGCAGAATAATTACGGCTATCCCGGTCCCGTGCTGCTGTCACCCGGTCGTTCCATTGGCTTGCGGATGATTCCCACGGTGCGCGACCTGCGTTTTCTCTGGGAGGAAATGCCGCAGCAAATGCTCGATGAACAGCAGCAGAAGGTCCGCGACAGCCTTCGCGCCGCGCTCATCAACTGGGCGCGCGCGGCTGGCGAAGGCGGCGATTACACGGACAATCTCCCCGGCCAGTGCCTCCATCCAGTTGGACATTGGTTCGAGGTTCCCAACCTGTTGCGCAACGGCGTGCTCGCCCGCCTGCTCGCCGAACAGCCGCAGCTTCGGCACCTGATGCTGCACAACATTGACACGCTTGGCGCCGACGCCGACCCGGCGATGTTCGGGCTGCATCTGGCGCAGGGAGCCGGCCTCACGTTTGAAGTGATCACCCGGCGGCTGGAAGACCGCGGCGGCGGCTTGGCGCGCGTCAACGGCCAGGTGCGTCTCGTCGAGGGACTGGCCATGCCGCGCGAGGAGGATGAATTCGCGCTCAGCTATTACAACTCCAACACGTGCTGGATTGACATTGACCGGTTGCTGACGGCGTTTGGGCTGGGGCGCGATGATCTGGGGAACATGGAAAAAGTCACCGCGGTCGTCCGCACGCTGGCGGCGCGTGTGCCGACTTATGTCACGATCAAAGACGTCAAAAAACGGTGGGGCCAGGGCCAGGAGGACACATTTCCCGTGAGCCAGTTCGAGAAATTGTGGGTGGACATGACGGCCCTGCCGGAAATCCAGTCGCGTTTTGTGGTCGTGCCGCGCCTCCGCGGGCAACAGCTCAAGGACCAGTCCCAGCTGGACGGCTGGCTGCGTGACGGTTCGGCGGCGCATGTCGAGCAGTTGTGCGAATGGGCGTAGAGGCCGGCCTGGCAGGCATCGCCAAAGCCGCCACGGCACGTGGGTAAGGGATTGCGGATATTCCCGCGACGATTACAGTAGGCGCGCGTGAGCTGGAACGAACTGCTTTTCGATTTTGTGACGCTGTGGGTGACGGTTGATCCGCTGGGCACGATGCCGCTTTATTTGTCGGTGACGAAACACATGGCGGCCCCGGCGCGTCGGCGCGCGGCCATCCGGGCAACGATCATCGCGTTTTTCCTGCTGGCCGGGTTTCTCTATTTCGGCGAGATGTTGCTGGGCGTGATGCACATTGAACTGCTCTCGTTCCAGATTGCCGGCGGAATTGTGTTGTTCCTGTTTTCGCTGACAATGATTTTTGAAAAAGCTTCAGGTCCGGTTCCACCCCCGGAGGCTGGGCATGACGTGGCGGTTTTCCCGCTGGCCATGCCGTCCATCGCCACACCCGGCGCGTTGCTGTCGGTGGTGGTGCTCACGGACAACAACACCACCAGCCTGCTCCAGGAAACGTTGACCTGTGCCATCATGGCGTTGGTGCTGGGCATCACGTTGATCCTGATGTTGTTGAGCGACCGGATCATCCGGGTCATCGGGAAATCGGGGGCTAACATTCTAAGCCGGTTGATGGGACTGATTCTGTCGGCGGTGGCCGTGCAGATGGTTTACAGCGCCTTCCATGGTGAGCTCGGTCCGGGATAAATGCGGCTTTTTTGCGCCGTCAAAATCGCGCGCCTACAGTGCTTATTCACAACAAGTTTTGAATCATCGCCGGGCGAATTTCCCGCCACCGGACCATCCGACATTTGACTATTTTGCGATTATTCGCTAGCGTCGCGTTTCGTAAAACCAACAACGAAGGGCTCCGATAGTTATGCCGCCGAAAATTGCCGAAAAACCCGCCGCCGACACCAAGGACACCAAGGCCGTCTCCGCGCACTCGCGCGAACTCGATGCCGCCATCTCCTCCATCACCAAGAGCTACGGCGAAGGCAGCATCATGCGCCTGGGCGATGCCCGGGCGCTGGTCAAAATTGAAGTGATCCCGACCGGCGCGCTCGCGCTGGACCTGGCGCTGGGCGTCGGCGGCATTCCGCGCGGCCGTGTCATCGAGATTTTTGGGCCGGAATCGTCGGGCAAGACCACGCTCATGCTGCACGTCATCGCCAATGCGCAAAAGACCGGCGGCCTGGCGGCGTTCATTGACGCCGAGCATGCGCTGGATCCGGGCTACGCAAAAAAACTGGGTGTGAACCTTGATGATCTGCTCGTGTCGCAGCCGGATTCCGGCGAGGAAGCGCTGACCATTTGCGAGACGCTCGCCCGTTCGAATGCGCTGGACGTGATCGTGATTGATTCCGTCGCGGCGCTGGTGCCGAAGGCCGAACTCGAGGGCGAGATGGGCATGGCGACGATGGGCATGCAGGCGCGGCTCATGAGCCAGGCCTTGCGCAAGCTCACCGCCATTTTGGGCAAGTCGAAGACGACCTGTATTTTCACCAACCAGTTGCGGGAAAAGGTCGGCGTGATGTTTGGCAATCCCGAAACGACGCCCGGCGGCAAGGCGCTGAAATTTTACGCCAGTGTGCGGCTCGACATCCGCCGCAAGGAGACGCTCAAGGACGACGCGGGCAACGCCACCGGCAATCACGTTCGGGTCAAGGTGGTGAAGAACAAGGTGGCGCCGCCGTTTGCCGAGGCCGAGTTCGACATCGTTTACAACCACGGCATCAACAAGGAAGGCAGCATCCTGGAAGTGGGCATCGAAGCCGGGGTGGTGGACAAAAAAGGCGCCTGGCTGCAATTCGAGGGTGAGCTGATCGGGCAGGGCAAGGAGGCCGCGCAGAAGGCGATGGTTGAAAAACCAGCACTAGCCAAAAAGATTGTAGATGCTATTCTTGCCAAACGCGCGGCAGCTTAATGACCGCAAGTAGTTTGAAGCATGAGCAGTATTTCTGAAGTTGAAATTGATCTGGAAAAGCTTTTCCTGCCCGCCTGGGCGCAGGAGAAGTCCGGGCCCAATCCCTATGCCAAGTTTGCCGGCGAACCCGCCGGACGCGATGACCGTCAACGCGAAGGCCGCCGGGGCGGCCCCCGCAGCGACTCGTTTGGCGAACGCCGCGGCCCCCGTCCGGCGCGTTCCGGGCCAAAATTCGGCGACCGCAAGCGGGGTGGGCCACAGCGCGATGACCGGGGGGGTGAGCGCCGTGAACGTCCCGCGCCGCCCGCGCCGTTGCCGGAGATCACCGTCACCTTTTTGCCGGACGAAAATGGCGTCGAATCGCTCGCTCGCCAGATCAAAGTGACCGGCCGCGCGTATCCGTTGTTCCAGATTGCGCAAATTGTTTTGGTGAAGCCGGAACGTTACTCCGTGCAGCTGGGCGTGCGGAAAAAGGCCGACGGTCAGATTATCCAGCCGCTGTTCGTTTGTGCGCTCGATGACACGCCGTGGCTGAGCGAGGACGAAGCCGTCGCGCATGTGCTCAAAACTCATTTCGCCACGTTCTATCAGGCCGAGCGCACCGCCACCGAGCCGCCGAAGGGCACCTACACTTTTGTGGCGCAATGCGGCATGAGCGGCAACATCCTCGGCCCGCCGAACCACCACGATTACCAGAACCAGCTCCGCAAGCTGCACGCCGAGCGGTTCGCCCGCATGCCGTTCGATGCCTTCAAATCACGCGTGAGAATCGTGAAGGACGAAGCCGTCGTTAAAAAATGGATTGAGGAGCAAAGTTTCAAGACCGAGTACACCTGCCTCAACGTGCCGGAGCCGCTCAAGCTCCCGAACCTGGAGGAGGTGGAGAAACATTTCCGCGCCGTGCACAAGGACGCCATCATCAAGCCGGTGGAATCGCACATCGTCGGCGGCGTGTTGAGCCGCAATCTGCGCAGCCGGGAATTGCAGCGGCTGGTGCGCAACGATTGGGAACGGCAGAAATATTTTCCGCTGCAACTGGCCACCGGCCTCAGCCGGCAATTCGCCACGCACGGCCTGCATTTTTTCAAGGTCAACAAGACCTTCACGCATGTTTCCGTCGCCCGCCCGCAATTTCTCGATCTGGAGACCACGCCGGTTTCGGAAAACATCAAGCGCCTTGTCCACCACATCAATGCGCATCCGAAATGCACGCGGCGGCAATTGATCGAGGCCCTGGCGCCGTCCTTGCCCAAGCCCACGGTCATTGAAGTCAAGCCGGAGACGCCGCCGGCCGCCGGCAGCACGGAACCGCCCAAAGGCGGGACCCCAGGCACGGCAGCACCCAGCGTCGAACCGACGCCAGAACAGACCGTCATCATTGCCGATTTGCACTGGCTGGTGCATCAGGGCCATGTGCTGGAATTTGCCGACGGCCGGATGGACACGGCCAAAAAGCCCTTGCCCCGGCCGCTGAAACCGGAAAAGAAATCGGCCCAGGAAAAACCAGCGGCGGAAGGCGATACCACTACGACCACGGTTGATCCCGTGGGAGAAGCCCCGGTTTTGACCGAGGCGGAAATTCCCGCGTCCGAACCGGAGCCGGCAGTTGAACCGGAGCCGGCCGCAGAAGCAACGGCTGAAACTCCGGCCCCGACTGAAACCGCTGCGCGTGATCCGGCGGCGGAGGTCCGCGTGGCTGAGCCGCCAGCGGAGGAAAACCTGTCGCCTTCGTAGCCGGCGACATCAGTCGGCGCCAACTTCCTTTTGATCAGCATCGACCACCGTCCGCACTAGAAATTGGCCGTAGAAATCCCTGCTTTCTTTAATTCTGCTGGCTGTTAGCATGGGTTTATGCCTTTCATCAAGTTAGGTCTTTCTCCGGCGGTGCTCGAAGGGGTGCGGGCGGCGGGTTACATCACGCCCACGCCGATCCAGCTCCGCGGCATACCGCTGGTGCTGTCCGGACGCGACGTCATCGGCAGCGCCCAGACCGGCACGGGCAAAACCGCCGCGTTCGCCCTGCCCATCCTCACCAAGCTGGACCAGCACGCACCCGGGCCGCGCGCGCTCATCCTCGAACCAACGCGCGAACTCGCCGCGCAGGTGGAAACGGCCATCCGTGATTTCGCGCGCTTCACCAATCTGAAGGTCTCCGTCGTTTATGGCGGCGTGGGTTACGGGCGGCAGATGGACGATTTACGTGCCGGCGTGGACGTGCTGGCCGCCACGCCGGGCCGTCTGCTCGATCATCTGGAACGCGGCACGGTGCGTCTGGACAAGGTCCAGTTCCTCGTGCTCGACGAGGCTGACCGGATGCTGGACATGGGCTTTCTGCCGGACGTGCGGCGCATTGTTGAACACTGTCCGCGCCAGCGCCATACCGCGCTGTTTTCCGCAACGATTCCGCCGCAGATCGAAACGCTCATCCAATGGGCGATGAACAAGCCGGAGACCATTGAAATCGGCGCGCGCCGGACGCCCGCCGAAACGGTGAAGCACGTCATTTATCCCGTATCCGATTCGCAGAAATCCGACCTCTTGCTGGAGCTGCTGAAGCGCGTGAATTTCAACTCGGTGCTGATTTTCTGCCGGACGAAGCACGGCGCCGACCGCATTGCGGGCCTGCTCAAGCGCAACAATCACGCCGTGGGGGTGCTGCATTCCAACCGCACCCAAAAGGAGCGCGAGCAGGCGTTGCAGGGCTTTCGCTCCGGCAAATACGAGGTGCTCGTGGCGACGGACATTGCGGCGCGCGGGCTCGACATCGCGGACGTGAGCCACGTCATCAACTACGACGTGCCGCAGCATCCGGAGGATTACATCCACCGCATCGGCCGCACGGGCCGCGCGGAGGCGAGCGGCGACGCCTTCACCATCATGATTGCGGAGGACGCGGGCCACGTCTTTGCCATCGAACGGTTCATCAGCCAGAAGATTCCGCGCGTGAAGCTGGAGAATTTCAATTACAACTACACCGCGCTGTTTGAGGAATCCAAACCCGGCCAGCCCCAGGGCGGTTTTCCCGGCAAGGTGCGCGGCGGCCGTGTCCACGGCGGCTACCACTTTGCCCCCGGCGGCCGCAGAAGGTAAATTCCGCCCCGGTCATTTTCCAGCCGGCTTGTCCTCGGGGATCCGCATCGCGTAGAACGAGCGGTGGACAAAGACGAGCGCCACGAGGAAGCAGACCGCGCCAAAGACCCAATGCAGGTGCGACCCGGGATTTTTCTTCCGCATTTCCACGGCGATTTCCACGGCGAGCAGGCCGAACAGCGTCGTGAACTTGATGATGGGGTTCATCGCCACCGAGCTGGTGTCCTTGAACGGATCGCCCACGGTGTCGCCGACGACGGTGGCGTCGTGCAGCGGCGTGCCTTTCTGTTTCATGTCCACCTCGACGATTTTCTTGGCGTTGTCCCAGGCGCCGCCGGCGTTGGCCATGAAGATGGCTTGGTACAGGCCGAAGAACGCGATGGAAATGAGGTAGCCGATGAAAAAGTAGGGGCTGAAGAACGGCAGTCCGAGCGCAAAGGCGAAGATGACGATGAAAATGTTGATCATGCCGCGTTGCGCATAGACGGTGCAGATTTCGACGACCTTTTTGCTGTCCTCGATGGATGCCTGGGCGGCGTCGAGCTTCATGTTTTCCTTGATGTAAACCACCGCGCGATATGCCCCGGTCACCACCGCCTGCGTGGTCGCGCCGGTGAACCAGTAAATCACCGCACCACCCATGAGCAGGCCGAGAATGATTTGCGGCTGGACGAGGCTGAGGCGGGTGACGACATCGCCGAAGGCCTGTTCGAGCAGCATGATGATGCCGAAAATCATCGTGGTGGCGCCGACCACGGCGGTGCCGATGAGCACGGGTTTGGCGGTGGCCTTGAAGGTGTTGCCCGCGCCGTCACCTTTTTCCAGTTCGAGTTTGGCGTCGCTGAAACTGGGCTTGAAGCCGAAGTCCTTTTCAATTTCCGCGGCAATGCCGGGCAGCGACTCGATGCGGCTCAATTGATAGACGGATTGGGCATTGTCGGTCACCGGACCGAAGCTGTCCACGGCAATCGTCACCGGCGCCATGGCGAGAAAGCCGAAGGCGACGAGGCCGAAGGCGAAAATCGGCGCGGCGAAGGGGTATTTTTCCGGCATGAGCGCCAGCAGGTCCGGGTGCTGCGAAAACAAATACGCCACCGACATCAGCGCCAGGATCACCATGCCCATCCAGAACGCGGAAAAATTGCCCGCGACCAGGCCGGAAAGGATGTTCAGTGACGGGCCGCCCTGGTTGGAGGCGGTGGTGACTTCGCGCACGTGCCGCGACTTGGTGCTGACGAAGACCTTGGTCAATTCCATGATGAGCGCGCCGGCGAGAATGCCGCAGGACATGATGCCGGACAGCACCCACCACAGGTCCGGCAGTGGCTTGTCCACCCAGACGCCCTGGATTATTCGAGGAATCGTGAAACCGCCCAGCAGAGCCTTGCTCGCGATCAACCCCATCACGATGGAGAGTATGGACGTGGTCCAGACCAGATCAGTGAGCGGGGCCTCCCAATTGAAATCTTTTTTGCCGTGATAGCGCAGATAGCTGGTGAGGTTGTTGAGGTAAAACGACGACAGCGACGACAGGATCATCAGGCTTTGAATGCCAAAAATCCACAGGATGAGCTGTCCGCAAACCACCGGCGAAGCGGCGAGCGCCAGCGCCAGGAACGCAATCAGCGCCACGCTGGTCACCCCGTAGGTTTCAAACCCGTCGGCGGTCGGGCCGACCGAATCGCCCGCGTTGTCGCCGGTGCAATCGGCGATGACGCCGGGATTTTTCGGGTCGTCTTCGGGCAGTTTGAAGACGATTTTCATCAGGTCCGCGCCGATGTCGGCGATCTTGGTGAAGATGCCGCCGCCGATGCGCAAGGCCGAGGCGCCGAGGGATTCGCCGATGGCAAAGCCGATGAAGCAAGGGCCGACCAGTTCGCGGGGCAGGAAGGCGAAGATGCAGATCATGCAGCACAATTCGACGCAGACGAGCAGCAGGCCGATGCTCATGCCGGCCTGGAGCGGGATGAACAGGGTTTCGAGGGCGTTGCCTTTGAGCGCGGCAAACGCGGCGCGGCTGTTGGCCGTGGTGTTGATGCGGATGCCGAACCAGGCGACGCCGTAGCTGCCGAGAATGCCGAGTACGGAGCTGGCGAGGATCAGCAGCACCTGCGGGGCGGGTTTGTGTTGCAGCCCGGTGAAATAATAAATCATGCACAGCGCGATCAGCCCCCAGAGCAGCAGCAGAAACTTCCCCTGCTGGAGCAGATATGTTTTGCAGGTTTCCCAGATGATGTGGGAAACCTGGCGCATGGACTGGTGGGCGGGCAACGCCCGGGTTTTGGCGTATTCCAGGAAGCCGAAGGCCGCGCCGACGGCACAGATGGCCAGACCCATGAACAAAATGGCGTGGCTGCTGACCTCGCCGTCCAGTAACGACGAGTCCTCCAACGGCGGCAGATGGATGTCCGCTTCGCCGGCCCCGGCCCGGATCGCGCCCAACAGCAGAACCAGCGGCATGGCCATGCGGAAAGACGGCTTGATAATCTCCATAAGCCCGCGAAGCCTGCCGAAATGAACTTTGAATTTCCAGCAAAAACGACTGAAAAATCGGCCCTGGCCGAACGTGTTCACGCGCTGCCGTTTGCGACAAAAAGAAAACCGCCCTCGCGGCGTGAACCGGGAGGGCGGCCAGGAAAAACGAAATCCTTCAGTTTTCCACGTTGATCGTTTCATCCACGACGGTCGTTCCCGAACGGGTTTGGGTGGACGGGTAAATCTTCCGGGCCGTGGGCGGCTCCTGATTTTCCACCGGCAAAAGCGGGATCACTTTATCCTCGGGAATGCGCATGCAATAGAACGAACGATACACAAAGATCAACGCGATGGCGGCGAAGAACAAGCCGATGCCGGTCTTGATGTGCTGGTTGGTCATCGTCACCGCGATTTCGACGGCGAGCAGTCCGAACAGCGTGGTGAATTTGATCACCGGGTTCAGCGCCACGGACGAGGTGTCCTTGAACGGATCGCCCACGGTGTCACCGACCACCGTCGCGGCATGAAGTTCAGTGCCCTTTTGGCGGAGGTCCACTTCCACGATTTTCTTGGCATTGTCCCAGGCGCCGCCGGCATTGGCCATGAAGATGGCCTGGTACAGGCCAAAGAACGCGATGCCGATCAGGTAACCGATGAAGAAATACGGATCAAAGAACGCCAGCGCCAGCGCGAGGCAGAAGATCACGATAAAAATGTTCCACATGCCTTTTTGCGCATAGACGGTGCAGATGCGGACCACTTCCTTGCTGTCCTCCTCCGAAGCGGTTTTTTCATCGAGATGCATGTGCTCCTTGATGTAAACCACGGCGCGATAAGCGCCGGTCACGACGGCCTGGGTGGAAGCACCGGTGAACCAATAAATCACCGCCCCGCCGGTCAGCAGGCCGAGAATGACCTCGGGCTGCACCAGGCTCAAATGGCTGACCACGTTGCCGAATTTGTTTTCCAGCAGCATGATGATGCCGAACACCATGGTTGTGGCGCCGACGACCGCCGTGCCGATGAGCACGGGTTTGGCGGTGGCCTTGAAGGTGTTGCCCGCGCCGTCACCCTTTTCGAGCAGATACTTGGCATTGGCAAAATCCGGGGTGAAGCCGAAATTCTTCTGGATGTCGTCCTTGATGCCTTTGATCCCTTCAATCTGGCTCAGTTCATAAACCGACTGGGCGTTGTCGGTCACCGGCCCATAGCTGTCCACCGCGATGGTCACCGGTCCCATGCCGAGGAAGCCGAAGGCGACCAACCCGAAGGCGAAGATGGGCGCAGCAAACGTGAATTGTGGCGGCATGATGGCCATCAGCGCCGGATTCCGGGAAAAGTAGTACGAAACGAACATCAACAGCATGATGACCAGGCCCATCCAGAACGCCGACATGTTGCCGGCCACGAACCCGGACAGGATGTTCAACGACGCGCCGCCGTGCCGGGAACAGTTGGTCACTTCCTTGACGTGCATGGAGTTGGTGCTGGTGAAGATTTTCGTGAATTCAGGAATCAAGGCGCCGGCTACCGTGCCGCAACTGATGATGCACGACAGCACCCACCACAGGTCGGGATGGATGCCGGGCTGGCCGAGGAGCAACACCCGGCTGGCAACAAACGTGACAGCGATGGACAACGCCGAGGTGATCCAGACCAGATGGGTCAGCGGGGCTTCAAAATCAAAGTCCTTCAGCTTTCCGTATTTCGCGTTGCTGACGAGGGTGTTCAGGAAATAGGAGGCCAGTGAAGTTGCCACCATCAGCGCGCGCATGACGAAAAGCCAGATGATGAGCGTGGCGCAAACCGATTGGTTGGCGGCCAGCGCCAGCGCCAGGAACGAGATCAGCGCGACGCCCGTGACCCCGTAGGTTTCAAAACCGTCGGCGGTCGGCCCGACGGAATCGCCGGCATTGTCACCGGTGCAGTCGGCAATGACGCCGGGGTTCTTGGGATCGTCTTCGGGCAGTTTGAAGACGATTTTCATCAGGTCGGAGCCGATGTCGGCAATCTTGGTGAAGATGCCGCCGCAGATGCGCAGCACCGAGGCGCCGAGCGATTCGCCGATGGCAAAGCCGATGAAGCAGGGCCCGACCAGATCGCGCGGCAGAAACGTAAGGATGCAAATCATGAAGAACAGTTCCACGGACACGAGCAGCAGTCCGACGCTCATGCCGGATTGGAGCGGGATCAGCAGCGTTTTCAGCGGATGGCCCTTGAGCGCCGAGAAGGCGGTGCGCGAGTTGGCCACGGTGTTGATGCGGATGCCAAACCAGGCCACCCCATAGGAACCCAGGATGCCCAGGACCGAGGCGAGTAAAATGACGCAGCCATTGCGGATCAACACCCCGTGGTTCAGTTGATTGTCCGGATCGTTCCACGGCAGGCCGATGAAGTAGTACACCATGCAGGTGGCGATCAAAACCCAGAGAATGAGGAGGAATTTGCCCTGCTGAAAAAGGTAGGTTTTGCAGGTTTCCCAGATGATGTTCGACACGTCGCCCATGCTTTTATGCACCGGCAGCGCCTTGGTCTGCTTATATTGGAACAGGCCGAAGGCCGCACCGAACGCGCACATCACGATTCCCAGATACATCAGCGTCACGCCGCTCACGCCGCCCAGGCCGGAGAAGGTCACCTGGGTCAGGTCGGGGATTTTGATGGCTACTTCGCTGGCAAATGCGTTGGTGGCCAGGCCGGACCAGCAGAACAATGCAACCATCCACGTCAGAATTTTAATTTTTCTCATAGGACATTTACAATTTAACAAATGGCACGAGCATAAACTATGAATCCGCTGCTGCCCACGCCAACCCTTTTTGGTAAAGAACTCTCCCTAAATTGTTTTGGTGTTATTTGCCCAGCCTGGGCGGAGCCTGAACAGCCGTATTTGCCCTTGTCGCTCGCGGAACCTTTCCGCATCTTTCCCGTGTGCCCGAACGTGCCGTCTCCACCTTGAACAAACCCGACACGGCGTTGGAAATGACGCTGCGGCCTTCGCTGTTTTCCGAGTTCACCGGCCAGCCCAAGGTGAAGGAGCGCCTGGAAATCGCCGTCGCCGCCGCCAAACAGCGAAAGGAGCCGCTCGACCACATCCTGCTCAACGGCCCGCCGGGCCTCGGCAAAACCACGCTGGCCAACATCCTGGCTAGGTCCATGGGCGCCAACCTCAAGTCCACCAGCGGTCCGACCATTGAAAAGGCCGGCGACCTGGCCGGCCTGCTCACGAATCTCGAGGAAGGCGACGTGCTGTTCATTGACGAGATCCATCGCCTGCAAAAAACCATCGAGGAATATCTGTACCCGGCGATGGAGGACTTCAAACTCGACATCATCATCGACCAGGGACCGAACGCGCGCAGCGTGCGGCTGAATCTCCCGCGTTTCACGCTCATCGGCGCGACCACGCGCAGCGGGCTGCTCACCGCCCCGCTGCTCACGCGTTTTGCCGTGCGCGAACGGCTGGACTATTACGTGGCCGCGGACCTGGAATCCATCATCATCCGCTCGGCGCGTCTGTTGAAGGTGGAGATCGAGCCCGCCGGCGCGCGCGAAATCGCCCGCCGCAGCCGTGGCACGCCGCGTATTGCAAACAACCTGCTCCGCCGCGTGCGTGATTACGCGCAGGTCCGACACGACGGCCGCATCACCGCCGACGTGGCGGACAAGGCTCTGGCCATGCTGGAGATCGACCAGAACGGTCTCGACGAAATGGACAAGCGCATTCTCGAGGCCGTCATCATGAAATTTGGCGGCGGGCCGGTGGGCGTAAATTCACTCGCCGTGGCCGTGGGCGAAGAACCGGACACGATCGAGGAAGTCTATGAGCCTTATCTCATCATGGAAGGTTATCTGAACCGCACATCCCAAGGCCGCGTGGCCACGGAATTGAGCTACCTGAAGCTCGGACTGAAACCGGCGGCGGGAAATCAGCCGCGGTTGATTTGACGTGGCTTGAAAGATTTTCGGGGGCAAGATCAAGGATTCAAGACCACCCGGTAAAAGCGGCTGCTGCTGGCGGACGCGCCCGGGTCAATCACCGTCATCACCGGTGTGGCCGCGGTGAGGTTCGTGAGGGTCAGCCAGTTCGTGGTGTTCAAATCATCATTGTATTGAACAGTATAATTGCGGTTCAATAAGGCGGTCCAGCTCAGCGCAAATCCATTGGTGACGGTGGCTGCCTTGAAGAATTGCGGTACGGATCCCGAGCTGGGCGTGAAGCTGACGCCGCGGAACAGTTGATTGACTCCGGCGGTGGCAAGTGTGGTCGCAGTTGCCGCCGCACCGTTGTCCGTCAGGGAAACGAGCCGGTTGGCCGCAGCCTCGGCGGTGGTCGCGTAAATCACCGGATTCGCGCCGCTGAAATCCACCGCCAGCCCGCGCGCGCCGACATTCGTGATGCCTGCGAACGCGTAACTCAAGGCCCAGGTGCTGCCGTTATAATCCCAGCGTTGCACCCCGCCTTTGCCGGTCAACGTGTCGTCGGCGATATAGGCCGTGTTCAAGTCGGGACTGAGGGCAAACCCGTATGGACTGCTGCCGGCGCCGGTGGGCAGAAACACGGCGGTGGGGGTGGGAACCGCCGGGGTGCCAGGAATTTTCCAGACGCCCGGCGTGGTTTTGCTGGTGCTGAAATAAAGGTTCCCGCCGAGGTCCTGGATGACCACGGAATTTGCGACGGTGTTTTGCACGGTGTTGGTCGGGCTGCTGCCAAAATAAAAAGTGCCGCTGTTCGCGCCGGCGCCCCAATAATTTCCCCGGCCATCGGTGGCGCCGGAACGCAGATTGTTGCCGCTGTATTGATTGGTCGTCACCCCGACGAGCGCAAAGGTGCCCGCGATATCCGCGATGCCGAGGGCGCGGGGAGCGTTGGTGGCGTTGGCGTTGGCGAGTGACGAACCGAGCAGCGCGGCGTTGGTGAGGGCGATTTGATAACCTGCGAATTCCAGCAGCCGCCCGTCCGCCGAGCGGGTCAGCGCGCCTTCGGAGGAGGCGCTGCCGCTGACGATCAGGGCGTTGGTGGCGTTGTCGGGCATGGGGACGCTGCCGACCAGCGTGCCGTTGGTGGTGAACTGGTCGATGAAAACGGAATTGCCGCGGTTGCCCAGGGTTTGCGTGCCGTCGCCGACGCGGAGCACCGCGAGATTCCCGGCGACAAACGTCGCTGAGGACGAA
The DNA here is from genome assembly GCA_049280815.1 of Verrucomicrobiia bacterium. Taxonomy (GTDB): domain Bacteria; phylum Verrucomicrobiota; class Verrucomicrobiia; order Limisphaerales; family UBA11358; genus UBA11358. The sequence continues at coordinate 20,519 of JBAPQW010000033.1, forward strand.
TTCCCGGCGTAGCTGTTCTTGCTGACGGGCATGCCCTTGTCGTTTTTCAGGATCAAGGGGGTGTTGCCCTGCGTGCTGAGCAGACCGCCATACGCGCCCTGCACGAACAGTCCCTGTCCGGCATGCGGGCTGATGGCGCGCGTCCGGAAAGCGTTCACATTGGCGGCGAGGTAAAGCGATTTGCCGGCGGGAATCACCGTGCCGGGACGCAGGCTGAATTCAATGCCGCCGGTGAGCCGCCAATAGGAAACGTCCACCGCGAAGGCATTCGTGTTGCGCAATTCAACATATTGTTCGTTCTGATTTCCGCTGGCCGGGTTGTAATCCCAGGAACCGATCAGGACGACGGTGTTGGCGGGTTGCGCGGCGGGGATGAAATCGCCGTTGAGCGCGGCGTTGGTGCTGTAGAGAAAGTTCCGGCGCCCGGGCAGATAGGTGGAAATGATCTGTTCGGCAAAGTTGGGAAACTGGCTCAGGGTGGTGTCGCCCCACCAGGGGCCCCAGGCCGCGTAATCCAGCACGGTGTCGGATGGAGAGATGCCCGCCGGATTCAAACGGCTTTCGTATTGGCGGATGAGCGGCTCGATGACGAGCGCGTTGGTGGGCGTGCCCGGCGGCATGAGAATGGTGTCCATCAACGTGCGCAGCCGGCGCAGATACATCTGGCGGAAATCGGCCGAGCCGAAAAACAGGTCGAACAGCCGGTTGGCGGGTTTCCATTGCTGCGCGGGGTTGTCAAAATTAAGCACGTTGTTGGTGTAAATCGTGTCGGTGAAATAGCCGTAGGCGTCGATCCAGTTCCGGCCCCAGGTCAGGTCCACGTCCCACGGGGTGATCGCCCATTCGCCGGTGCCGTCGCTGTCGCGGTAAAGATAATAATTTTTGGCGGCCACATCCTGGCTGCTGGCTAGGGCCATGTCCGCGAAATAGCTGGCGGTTTGGGGCAGATCAAGATTGTCGTAGCCGTAAAGCACCCGGTTGGCCAGCGGGATGGATTCGTCCAGGCCGGCCACCAATGCCGCCAGATCGTCCGTGCCTTCCCAATCGCGGGTCTTCTTTTCGTTGCCGGAAGCAGAACTCAGATTGTTATACATCTTGTAAAGCGCGCCGTTGCCGTCCCGGCCGATGCGGTCGAGCCACAAATCGTCCCCATGCTCCACCAGGTCTTCCACGCCCCAAAACGCGCCGTTGAGCTGGATGCGGATGGGGAAGGAAAACAGGCTCATGCCGCCGGACATGGCCGTCGTCGCATAGGTCAAGGTGGTGCACATGCGTGCCTTGTCGCCGTAATTGCTGATGAAGATGACCTTCTTTTCCCGAATGCCGTTCGGTGTGTAAAGAAATTGGTGGTCTTTTGGAAAATCGAGGTTGTGGCTTTTCTTGGGCCAGCCGACGGAGGACTGGCCATGCACATAAATGTTGAGGTTGTCGTAAAGTTCGTTCAGATAAAACAGCGATGCCGCTGTGCCGGTGCGATTGTCGGCGGCGCCCGGGTTCTGGATGAACAGGCTGGCCACCGGCAGTTGCGATTGGACGGAAGGATCGCTGACGACGGTTCCCAGATATTGTTGCGAGTCGGTCGTGTTGGCGAAAATCGGCCAGCGCGAAGCATTGCCGGCGGTGTCCACGGCGGTGACATAATAACGGAGCAATTGTCCGGCTGTCGCGACGCCGCCGGGAATGGTGCCGGTCCAGGTGCCGTTGGGGTCGGTCAGGCTCATCGGCACGGAAACCTCGGAGTTAAACATCGCCCTGTAATGCAGCGTGACATTGGCAATGGGGTTGAAGCCAGGCACCGCTTGCGCCGTGACGGTGAGCGCGCCGCCCGTCGCCGGCACGTTGGGCGAATGAGCGGCACCGGACATGATCGGGCCGAAATCGGTTGCGCTCGTCCCGTTCGGCGCGCCCGGGGTCGGGCCGGTGAAATATCTCCAGCCGGTGTTGGTGCCGGTAACGCTCAGGCCGAGCAGTTGCGCCTGCATCAGAAAATCCGTGTTGGTCGCGGCGATGTTCATCGCCTGGATTGCCAGCACGTTGCTGCCCGTTTGCAGCCACTGCCGCGCCGCGCTGACATCGAAGGCCGCCCATTGCACCGACTGCGGATCAAGATGCCGCTGCGAGGCGGAGGAATTCCACGCGAGCGAGGCGGGCAAAATCAACCCGACATCAAAAACGGCATCATAGCCATGGCTGCTGCCGAAAGTAATCGTCCCGCCGGTGACGGGCATCAGACCCAGCTCGCCGCCTGAATAAAGATTGCCAATGGCATTTCCCAGCTGTTCCCATCCGTACACGTTGGCCGAAGCCTTTCCGAATGAATAGGCATAAACGGCGGTGGTTGAAAGCGACAGGCTTAAACCACGCCACTGCAACCAATCGCCATCCCCAAAGGTGAAATTCGTCGCGTTATACGTCGCCAGCAGCGTCGCCGTGCTGCCGCTCACCGAATAGATATGCAGCACATAATTTTGCGGTGTGCCGGTTCCGGAAGTCGAGCCGCCGCCGGTTTTGATGGCGAGTGAATTCAACAAGTATTGCGACGAGCCGCTGGGGGTTGTAAAGGTCTGGCCCGGCTCGCCGCTGCTGTGACCAGTCTGGTTGTCCGTGTAATAATTCAAACCGTCAGGCATGTTCGCTTGTCCGGACGTGAGCAACTGGGACACGTCGTTTGATCCGGGCGTTGGCGCCGTGGTGCCCAGATCCGTGAGGGCCGGCACCGTCGGACTTTCGCCGGGCGCATTGGCACTTGCAATCAAATGGCCGTTGAGAAACGCGGCGAAGCCGTCGTCATAGCGCATGAACAATTGCAAATCATTGAAAGTATTGGTATCGGAAATCGTGAACGGCAGGCGGACATACGCGGTGGCATTCACGCCATACATTTTCGACAGCACGTCGGTGTTGATGTAATTCGTATAGCTGACCTGGTCGGCATTGGAGGCCAGCAGCGCGGTTATTTCATTCGTCGCCAGCGCGCGGAACCAGACGGCGACTTCGTCAATCTGTCCTTGGAAATAATTCCCGCTGGTGTCAAAAATGCCGCCGCCGCCGATGTTAAAATCGTATTCCGACTCGCCGAAATTCGCCGCCGAAATCATCGTGTTGCCCGCCAGCGTCCCGTCGAAATAAAGCGCCAGCTGGCCGTTGCCGCCGACGGCTGTGATGTAATGCCAGGTGTTGGTGGCGTAGGGATAAGGGGCAGACACCGAACCGGCGGGCGTCCAGATTTGGATGGTGGTTGGTGTGTTGAAACCGAGTTCCATCGTGCCGATCTGGCCGAACAATCCCGTGAGGCTGTTTGGCGTGGCGGCCGGACAAATCCAGGCCGCAATCGTGAATGCCGGCAGATCATTCAGCAGTTCATACGGCCCGTTGATGTAGGCGCTCGAGCCGTCGAAAACCGGCGCGTTGTTGTTGGCCTCAAGCGTGGGAAAAGCCGGCGGGCGCGGGCCCGCGCCACCCAAAACAACATTGCCCAGATAACCTCCTCCGTCCGAGACGCCATCGCTGCCGAGATTCGCTGCCGTTGGCCCGGTCGTTTCGTTCAACCGCCAGTAGGCCTCCGGCTGGGTCGCCAGCACTTTCGCTGCAAACGATTCCTCTTGCGGATCCACGATGCCGGTTTCATAGCCAATGCCGTTGGTGCCCGCCAGCCAGCTTGAATCGTCGAAAGCGGTCTGCGTCCAGATGGCGTCCACGGATGCATCCGCCGGAATCAAATAATGAATCGCCGCGTTCGTTGCGACCAGCGGGGTTGTCGTGAACTGCATGCCGAGGCCGTAGGAAACGTCCGGGAATTGTGACGGAAACTGCGGCGCAATCTCCGTGGCGGTGCTGCGATCCGGGCGGAACAATGCGAGATACTCGCCATCCGCCGACAGTTTGAAATTGGTGTGCAGTTCCTGGCCCGGAGCACGGCGATCCTTGCCGGAAGCAAAAATCACCATGAAATCGCCCGGAGCGATGTTCGTGGACGGGAAAAGCCACTTCGTTGGATTACCCGCGCTATCGGTCAGTGCCCAATTGAGGAGATTCACCGTCGAGCCCGACGTGTTTTCGATTTCAATCCAATCCGAGGAATCGCCGTCCTCATCCAGCAGCGTGTGCGTGTTGCTCGCCATGAACTCGGTGATCATGACCTGGGCGGCCGCCGGGAGGGCCAGCAAGGTGAAAAACAACAAAACGGTGGAGAAAAAACAAAGACGTTTCATAATAAATTTCGGTTTAACCGGCCGGCCGAACAAAACCAGCCGCCACCCGGCATGGTACAATCGCCGGGCTGGGGTTGTAATGTCACCCGCCCTTACTGATTCACCAACCGGAATTTGGCAATTGCTGTGCCTCAATTGGGTCCGTATTTCTTGGGCCGGGGGGTGCCACCGCGCCCGCCGACCGGGACAGGTGCTGAACGCTGGGTGGAAGCAAATTGAACAGCTTTCTCATCATGAGCGTCTGCCCGGTGTTTTACCCATGGTCGGCGCCGGCAAACGGGGTTATATTGGCGGTTGTGAAAAACAACATGATGCCGATTCTCCAGGCGCTGTCCATCCCGCCCCGGGAAGAGCGCGGCCAGGCCAATGTTGTCCCGGCGGGTGAGGAGGCCCGTTTTGCCGGCGAGCGCCGCCGCATGGTGCAGGAACAATTATCGAGTTCGCGATACGGCATCACCGATCCGCGCGTGCGGGCGGCCATGGGCAAAATCCCGCGCCACCTGTTCATTCCGACCGAACTCCGGCCCCAGGCTTACGACAACTGTGCACTGCCCATTGGGCACGGCCAGACCATTTCCCAACCATTCGTTGTCGCTTTCATGACCGAACAACTGGATCTCCAGCCGACGGACCGTGTGCTGGAAATCGGGACCGGTTCGGGTTACCAGGTCGCGGTGCTCGCCGAACTGGCGGGGGAGGTTTACACCATCGAGATTGTGGCGACGCTGGCCCAACGCGCCGGGGCGGAGCTGAAACAACTCGGCTATGCGAACGTTCAGCTGCGCACCGGCGACGGTTATCTGGGCTGGCCGGAGGCCGCGCCGTTTGATGCCATCATTGTCACCTGCGCCCCGGAACAGAGGCCGCAACCGCTCATCGAACAACTGAGGGACGGCGGGCGCATGATCATTCCCGTCGGGCCGGACGGGGACCAGAAACTGGTGCTGTTCCACAAACAGGGAAAGCATTTGGAGGAACGCGCCGTGCTGCCCGTTCGATTCGTCCCGATGACCGGCAGGGCGCCGTTGATTGTTCGATGAGTTTGCGGCGCTCGGCCGAGACTCCGCCACGTTGCAATTTTCTTTCGTTCCACGCCTGATTCGTGTTTCATCTGTGGCGTTTTGAACTGTTTCCAAATCGAACATTGAAAGATGCCCAAGCGCACTGACATTCACAGCGTCCTCATCATCGGCGCCGGACCGATCATCATCGGCCAGGCGTGCGAATTCGATTATTCCGGCACCCAGGCCTGCAAGGCGCTCAAGGAGGAAGGCTACCGCGTCATCCTCGTCAACTCCAACCCGGCCACCATCATGACCGACCCGGAGTTCGCCGACCGCACCTACATCGAGCCCATCACGCCCGAATGCGTCGAGAAAATCATCGAGCGCGAGAAGGCGGAGATGAAACAACTCAAGGCGAAGGGCAAACTGGTCCTGTTGCCCACGCTTGGCGGCCAGACCGCCTTGAACACCTCCATGGCCCTCCACAAAAACGGCGCGCTCGAACGGCACGACGTGGAAATGATCGGCGCCAAGCCCGAGGCCATCCAGAAGGGCGAAGACCGGCAGGTTTTCAAGGATCTCATGCTTTCCATCGGCTTGGACGTCCCGATTTCCGGCACCGCGCACAACGCGGATGAAGCCCGCGCCGTCGCCGAAAAAATCGGCCGGTTCCCGCTCATCATCCGGCCGGCCTTCACCCTCGGCGGCACCGGCGGCGGCATCGCCTACAACCGCGATGAATTTGACGAACTCGCCAAGCGCGGCATGGACCTTTCACCGGTTTCCGAAATCCTCATCGAGGAATCATTGCTCGGCTGGAAGGAATATGAAATGGAGGTCATGCGCGACCAGGCCGACAACTGCGTCATCATTTGTTCCATCGAAAATTTCGACCCGATGGGCGTGCACACCGGCGATTCCATCACCGTGGCACCCATCCAGACGCTGACGGACAAGGAATTCCAGATCATGCGCGACCAGAGCTTTGCCGTGATCCGCGCCGTGGGCGTGGAGACCGGCGGCTCGAACATCCAGTTCGGCGTCAACCCGGACAATGGCCGCATGGTCATCATCGAGATGAACCCGCGCGTCAGCCGCAGCTCGGCGCTGGCATCCAAGGCCACCGGCTTTCCCATCGCCAAAATCGCCGCCAAGCTCGCCGTGGGCTACCGGCTCGACGAACTCAAGAACGACATCACGCGCGAAACCCCCGCGAGTTTCGAGCCGAGCATTGACTACGTCGTCACCAAGATTCCGCGGTTTGCCTTCGAGAAATTTGCGCAGGCCGACCCGACGCTGACCACGCAGATGAAAAGCGTGGGCGAGGCGATGGCCATCGGCCGCACCTTCAAGGAAAGCCTGCAGAAATGCCTGCGTTCGCTGGAGATTGGCCGGAGCGGCCTGGGCGGCGACGGCAAACCCTGGCGCATCGGCACGGAAGTCTATGGCGACCGCGACATCCTGCCCCGGGACGTCATCAGCCGTAAACTGAGCGTGCCCAACGCCGAACGCATCTTTTTCATCCGCCACGCCCTGCGCGCCGGTTTTACCATTGATGAGATTTTCAACCTCACAAAAATCGACCGCTGGTTCCTGGTGCAGATAAAGGAGATTGTGGATTTTGAGGAGGAATTGGCGACGGCGAAAAATTAGGGACGGGTTGCGAAAAATCTGGAATCGGATAGAGTTTTGCCATGAAAGCGCTGGCCGCAAAAGAAGAACAATTCCTCACCGATGCCAAAGGCAAACGCACCGGCGTGGTGCTGAATCTGGCCACCTACGAACGTCTCCGCGAGGCCGAGGAGGAATTGGCCGACATCCATGCTTATGACGCCCTGCATGACCGGGCGCATTCGGAAATCGCCGCCGGTCAGTTTACGACTTTGACTTCTTACCGCAACGATCGTAAACGCCGGGCAAAATGAGATACCAGGTCATCCTGACGAAATCGGTTCGGAAGGAACTGGATCGGCTGCCGGATGATGTTGCCAGCCGGATTCTGGCACGGCTGGCGGGATTGGAAACCAATCCGCGACCGGCGGATGTGAAGAAGCTCAAGGGCCGCGACGCGTGGCGGATTCGCGTGGGCGATTACCGGGTGATTTACGAAATCCATGACCGCATTTTGCAGGTCATCGTCATCACCGTCGGCCACCGGCGCGAGGTGTATCGTTGATACAATGATTACCGATCACAGGAAAATCGGTGAAGTCAGGTTGGCCTACGGGTTATCTGTATCCCATCGTGGCTGCTGTGCGACCACTTCTTGATTATTCGGGAGAGGTTGCAAAATGGAAAGTTGCTGACTCAATGCAAGTGTTCCGCAACAGCAGCAATGAATTGGTCAAAACCCTTCTTGCTTATGCCGAGGAATATGGCAGAAAACCAAACGCAGTTGGCAAGAGTCCGCTGTGTTGGAAGAGCCTCTACGATACGGTGAAAGGTGAGGCCTTAAATGTAGAAGTTGCACTTTTGCGAGCACAAGCGGTTAAGCAATAGCTCTGAGCCGGCAAAATTAGCGGAGTCGTTCTCCGTCCATGAATCCCAACGGGATTCAAATCCATCAGCCCAGGGTTGCCCCGAAAATCTTCGGGGCTACCCTGGGAAATCGTTCCAACAATTTCATCAACTCTGAAGGAGTTGGTGCTTGCGCACGGCCACCATTCCGCCGCCGCCCGCCACAACTCCTTCAGAGTTGTTTTCATTTTGCCCGTTCACCCAGCGTAGCCGCCCCTCGCCTGTCCGGCTCGGACCGCCAACTCCGGGCTGAATGACGCAACTCCGTTGGAGTTGAACCGTGTTGCGGTTGGTCCCCGGCCCGTCCGGAGCGAAATCTTTGTAGCCGCCAGCGCCAGCCGGTTAATCCGGCCGGGTCAGCGCGTTGATCATGCCGTTGAAGATGAAATGGTGCAGCGGCAGCACTGCATACCAGTAAAGCCGGCCGGCCACCCCGCGCGGGCGGAAGGTGGCGGTCTGGATGAATTGGTCGCCGTTCCGGGTGGAAACGATTTGAAATTCCAGCCACGCCTCGCCGGGCAGGCGCATTTCGGCGAACAGCAAGAGCCGCCTGGCCGGCTTATCCGCAACCAGCACGCGCCAGAAATCCAATGCGTCGCCGACCTCGATGTCATTGACGCGGGTGCGGCCACGATTCAAGCCGACGCCGCCGACCATTTTGTCGAGCAGGCCGCGCAACGCCCAGAGCCAGTTGCCGTAATACCAGCCGGTGTCGCCGCCAATGCTCCAGACGCGTTGCCAGACCGGTGCCGCGCGACCGGCGACTGTTCGCGTCCGCCGGTCCTGGAAGCAGCCGTGTTGCGGCACATTTGCTGAATGCATCAATGCCAGACTGGCGCCCGAGGAGGCAAAGGAATCTTTCCAGCCGCTGATGACGTTGCCTTGTTCGATCCGCGCCAGGGCCAGAGCCACGGCTTGTTTATAGGAGATGAGGTTGATGCCGAGTTGTTCGGCGAGATTGTTTTTTCGCGGGATGGTTTCGACCTTCATGCTGTCCACCAGATTCGCGGCCAGCGCGAAGGACGTGGAGGTGATGAAGTAAAGCCAGTAGGAGGAGAGGCGCGGCGTCATGACCGGGACCGTGATAATCAACCGGCGCAATCCGCGCACCTCGGCGAACTGGGTGAGCATCTGCCGGTAGTTCAGGATTTCGGGGCCGCCGATGTCAAAGTCCAGATTATAGGTCTCCGCGCGCAACATCACGCCGACGAGAAACTGGATGACATTGCGGATGGCGATGGGCTGGCCGCGGGTCTGCAGCCATTTTGGCGCGATCATCAGCGGCAGTTTTTCCACCAGATCACGGATGATTTCAAACGAGGCGCTACCGGAACCCACCACGATGCCGGCCCGCAGCACGGTGCAGGGAATCCGCCCGGCCCGCAAAAACTGTTCCACCGCCAGCCGGGAGGAGAGATGCGTGGACAGGATTTTCTCATTCACGATGCCGCTGAGATAGACAATCTGCCGGCAACGGGTTGATTCCAGCAGTTCGCGAAACCGGGCGGCAGACTGGCGTTCCGGTTCGGCAAAATCGCCGATGACACTGTTCATCGAATGAATCAAGTAGAAGGCGACATCCAGGTCCTTCGGAAATTCCGTCGTCCGCTCCGGCCTGAGAAAATCCAGTTCGAGGGTGTGCAATCGCTCATGCCGCCGGTGCCAGTCGAAGCGCGACTTGTCGCGCACACAGCAAAACAGTTCGTGGCCCTGTTCGAGCAGGACGGGTATCAGGCGTCGGCCAATGTAACCGTTGGCACCGGTGATCAGAATCTTCACAGCCTTGACACTCTAGCCCAATCTGCGATTCCAGCAACCGCGTCTCGATCGGACTGCGAATCGGCTTATGCCATCTTGCGCCCGCGTGGTTCCAAAGCTTCTGTCTGCACTTGGCCTGGGCACGCCGGTTTGCGCTCCGTCCAAAGCTGGCATTTCAGATCAGTTAGAATTGCCTCCGCCTCTTTTGTTTCCAGTTGTCCGCTCGACAGGTTTCCCGCCGCCGAATATCTTTGCGCCATGCGCGAACAATCACTGGATTTCCTGCGGACGCTCGTCAACACGCCCAGCCCGACCGGCCACGAGGTTCGCGGCCAGCGCGTTTGGCTCGATTACGCAAAGCAATTCGCCGATGAAACTTTTTCCGACGCCTACGGGAATTGCGTGGCGGTGCTGAACAAGGGCGGTTCGCCGCGCGTCATGCTCGCTGCGCACGCGGACGAGATTGCGATGGGCGTCAACTTCATTGACGCCGACGGATTCATTTACGTCCGCAAGATGGGCGGCATCGACGCGGCCATCACAAAGGCGCAGCGCGTCGTCATCCACACCCGGAACGGCCCGGTCAAGGGCGTCGTCGGCAACGTCGCGCCGCACCTTATGAAGTCGGAAGGCGACCCGAAGCCGCCAAAAATCCACGACCTGTTCATTGACATCGGGGCGCGGAACAAAAAAGAAGCGCAAAAAATCGTCCAGATCGGCGACCCCATCACCCTCGCGGATGAATTTGACGTGCTGCGCGGAGATCTGGTCGTGGCGCGGGCGTTCGACAACCGCATCGGGACTTTTGCCGTGGCGGAGGCGTTGCGCTTGCTGGGCGGGAAAAAATTCAAGGCCGAAGTCTGCGCGGTTTCAAACGTGCAGGAGGAGGTCGGCCTGCTGGGCGCGCGGCAGATCGCCTATTCGCTGAAGCCGGATGTGGCGCTCGTCGTGGATGTGACGCACGCGACCGATTATCCGACGGTCAGCAAGGCGCAGCACGGTGATGTGAAAGTCGGCGGCGGACCGACGTTGACGCACGGCGGCTGTAATCACGCCGAGATCGTCAAGCGTTTGGGAAAAATCGCGGGTCAGGAAAAGATTCCCGTCCAGCACGAGGCGATGTCTTCAACGAGTGGCACCGACACCGACGCGATTTTCTGGACGCGCGGCGGCATCGCCAGCGCACTCATCAGCCTGCCGAACCGCTACATGCATTCGCCCGTCGAGGTGGTGAGCCTGAAAGATTTGGAGATGATTCCCGAACTGCTCGCCGGTTTTGTCCTCTCGCTTAAAAAGGGCGAAGAATTCAAGGTGAAGATTTAAGCGTTGTCGGCCGGGTCCCTTGACCTCGCCCGACCTCGCAGAAGAAAAGCGTGGGAGAAGTGATGGCCATTGGCCTTACTCCGCAGGATAACCAGGAAACCAATCCTGTTTGATCCGCTTTTGGGGAATGCCAAGCTGATGCAACATTTTCCCGACGGCTTCCACCATCGGTTCAGGGCCGGAGACGTAGAAGAGTGGTTTTTTCAGGTCCGGAACCAGTTCTTTGATCGTCTGTTGGTCGATGCGCTGCGGACTGAAGAGGTAATGGATTTTTAAGTTCCGGTTTCGTTTGGCCATCGCCTCAAATTCTTTTTGATAGGCGGCGACCGTTTTGCGGTTTGCATAAATCAATTGGACGCGCAGTTTTTTTCCTTCGTGTTCAGCCTGCTTAAGGATCGAACGGAAGGGCGTGATGCCGATACCGCCGGCGATGAAGACGTATTGTTTCTTGGGGTCGCTCACAATGAAGTCGCCATCGAGATCGGACACCTCGATCGTGCCGCCTGGCTTGAGGGCTTTGAGTGATTTTTTGAAGGTGCTGCCCTGCTGGAAGGCAAAGCGGGTGGTCAGCATCACGTGGCGTTCACAAGGAGCGGAAGCGATGGTGAACCAGCGGTCAGAGCCGCGATCATCGGTGGCCGCGTGATTGAGGACGTAATGCCGGAATTGGCCAGCCTTCCAGACGAGTGGTGCTTCGGGCTTGAAAATGAATGATTTGACGCCGGGTGATTCGGTTTTTCTGGCGGCAAGTTTTAATTTCATGCGGGAAGTTAGCGCAGAAAGGAAGATTTTCCAACCAACATCATCCCCGGCAAAAAATTGGGCCGCGTTCCGCCACAAGCTTATCGATTGTAAAGGAGTTGGTGTTGGCGCGCGGCCACAGCCATTCCAGGGCTGCAGCCAACGTTTGTTGTTTCACGCTGCGGTCCATGTGCCCCGCACACGGAATGGCGCGGCGGCGGCGGAAATGTTTCACCACCCGCCAGCCCAACCAAAGGAATGTCACCAGCACGATCGCGCCGCCCATCCGCCAGGCGCGCTGTTCACGGCGGGCGTCATCGAAGATTCGCAATACCTTGGCCGATTCCGTGTCGGTCAGGCCCATGGCCTTGATGCGTTGCTCGACCTTGGCCGCAACGTCCATCGCGTCCGGAAATGATTCCCACGTCCAGAAGCGCAGCGACGGCCGGAAATAGCCGAGTTCATTCAGAAGCGAGACGGGGAAATAAAACGATGAGCCGAGCGTATCCTCGTCCATCATCTTGAACGAGCCATCCGGGTTCATCGTGCTGTGCAGGCAGAAGTCCATCATCTGCCGCATCTCCACGCGGGCGAGCTGGCGTTGCGCCTCATCCATCTGCGGCCAGCCGATGCGGAACAGGCGCACGACATCAGCGTTATGGTGATTTGACGGTTGTCCTTGCTGCCGCCAGCCAAAGGGATACGGGTAATCCTTGAACGCGATGGTGGTGCGCATCATTTCCGGTATGCGTTTGAGGCTGTCACGCCGATACGACGCGATGTGGAACGTGACGCTCAAATCAGCCGTCTTGCGGATGCTCCCGTTCGGCAGACGATACCAACCGCCGAAATAACCCGTCTGCGGGTCCTGCCAGTGCTGGTCCTCATAGTCGAAAAGCGCCTGCTTTAATTCCGGCGGGAACGGGTAATCGTTCTTAACGTGCCCGGCGAGTTGGTCTCGCCAGCCATCGCCGTTGCAGCAAGAAGAAGCCAGAGCAGGCCCGCCCAGGATTTCATGCGGGCCATGGCTAGCAAAACCACCTTCAAATGCAAGTGATAGAGCGCGCCACTCCGTGCGCCCTGGTGGGGCGAGCGTCCTCGCGAGCCGTTTTGAAATGTCAAATTGGCATTTCAAACGAACCGGTCACAATCTGTGACCGGTTCAAGTTTCAGAAACCAAATTAAAACCTCAAATGCGATGAAAGAAACTTATTGCTCTTTAGGGTCACAAACTGTGACCACCTCTGGGTGAAAGGTCAGAAATGGACGGGCAAATGAACTTGGTTCCGGTGGAACGAATTGAAAAGGCAATCCTCTCCATTCGTGGCGAAAAAGTGATGCTGGACAGCGATTTGGCTGAACTTTACGGTGTTTCGACCGGCGCACTAAATCAGGCAGTCAAACGCAATCTGGGCCGTTTTCCGCGGGATTTCATGTTCCAACTCACTGAAATCGAGAAAAGCGAGGTTGTCACAAATTGTGATTACCTCGCCCGGCTCAAGTTTTCACCCCACCTACCCTACGCCTTCACCGAGCACGGTGCATTGATGCTGGCAAACGTGTTGAATAGCGAACGGGCGGCTCAGACCGGCGTCCAGGTGGTGCGCGCGTTCGTGCGGCTGCGGCAGATGCTGGCCTCCAATGCCGAACTGGCGCGCAAGCTCGCGACGCTGGAAAATAAATATGACGCGCAGTTCAAGGTTGTCTTTGACGCCATCCGGCAGCCAATGTCGCCGCCAGCCAGGCCGAAACGCGAAATCGGCTTCCACGTGAAATATGACGATGACAAGCCCAAGGCGAAAAAGCGATAACGCTTTGGATTTTGAAAATCAATCGGCGACGGCCAAAAACTAAACATCTAGGCTGCTTTTCTTCCTGCCTCACTTCGCCACCGGACGGTAGTCTTGCCACAGCCATTCCAGGGCTTCGGGCAAGGTTTGCTGTTTCACCCGGCCGTCCACATGCCCGGCGTTGCGGGCGAAGACAAACTGGTAATGATAGCCTTTGGCCGCCAGCACATCTGCCATGCGCTCGTTGGCGAGAACCCAGTCGTGCATGTTGTCACGCATGATGTTCGGATTCAAAAGGTCCCGGTCGCCGACTTCCATCCAGATGCGCAGCGGCTTGGCTGGGCTGTCCGGGATGAGATGTTCATGAAATTCCCAGGCGCCGTGCGGGGTTTCGGCATTGGGCGGCCACTGCTGGTTCACGTAGGTGCCGGAATAAGTCAGCACACGGTGGTAAAGGTCAGGATGATACCACGCCATGATCAGGGCGCATGAGCCGCCGGAACTGCCGCCCATGGTCGCCCGGCCGTCGGGGTCTTTGGTCAATTTCACGCGGCATTGTTTTTCCACGAGCGGCAGCACTTCTTGCTCGACGAACTCCGCATAGAGGCCGGACATGGTGTCGTATTCCAGCCCGCGCTCGCTGCCTTGGGCGTCGCCGCTGCCGTTGCCGATGGAGATGGCAATCATCATCGGCACCTTGTGCTCGGCAATCAGATTGTCCAGCGCCGTGAACAACGCCCGGTCGGGTCCGTCCGCGCCGACAATGAAGGGCGCCGCCGTGCCGGGAACATATTGTTTGGGGACATAAACCGCTACGTAGCGGGTATAAGGAGCCGGATAGCTGGTGGTCACCACCAGTTTGGCGGGGTCGGTGGGATCCACCGTGCCGAAAGTTCCCGGCTCGCGCGCGATGCCGGGATAAATTTTGCTGTTCGCCGAACTCAACATGAAATTATAGACGATTCCCTGCGGCATGTTGGTCTGCACCGTCATTTCCGAAGCGCGAGGGTGAGTCGGGCCGATGATAAAATTTCCGTCGGCATCCGCCGATGGAATGGTTCCGTCGGGCAATTCTTTGGCGGTGACATATCCGGGCGTGTGCGGATCACGGGTGGGCGGTGCGGGGCGGGCTGGGCGGTTGGTTGCGGACTGGGCCAGCAAATTCAACGTCACGCAGAGCAACGCGCCGCCACAAATCATTCTGGCAATCTTCATCTTATCCTTTCCTGCGCTGTTTCTGCTGATATCTCCAGTTCCGCGATTTTCCTTCGGTCATCTGTTTGATGGCGGCCTCGATGCGTTTCGCGCGCGTCGCTTCGCGTTTGGCTTCGGTGATCCACCCGACATATTCCCGTTTGTGGCTGGGGCTGAAATTCTCAAACGTGGCCAGCGCCCGCTTGTTCTTCTTGAGTGCGGCCAGAAAATAATCCGGCACGACGAGTTTCTCGGCCTTTGATTTCGGGCGCGTGGGAATTTTGATCCCGCTCTCGTTGAGCTCGACGGCTTTCTTGATGTAGCCGGTCAGGGTTTTATCCCCCGGCAAATCGGAAATGGAAATGAGGCGGCGAAGCTTTGTCTTTTGGTCTTTGCTCAAAAACAATCTGCCTTTCCAAAAAATGAGCGCGCAATGCCGTTTGAAGGCCGGCGTGGCCAGCAAAATTCCCTTGTGCTCGAAAAACGGCGAGTGCCATTTGATGGTCTCCGTCACGTCTGGACATGCCGCATGCACGAGCTTGCGGACGCGGTTGAGAATCGGCTTCGCAAAATTTCCGGCCTTGGCGATGTAAGCGTCAATGCGCGGGTCTTTCTTGGGCATAAAATAATGGATGGTTTACGGCAGGTTAATCGCGCCGCACCAGGGATCAATCCGGATTGCGTTTGCGGCCAGCCGTGTGTTGGTGGCATGGCGGCGCCAGAGCCAGGCGGCCACCGCCGAGTTCCGGGCCCGAATCAACACGGCGGCTTCCCTGTCCAGCGCCTGCGGAAACGTTCCATATAACTCGCCAATCCCGACGGGCTCGGGGTTTTCAGAATCTTCGCCTGATGATCCGGCCCGGTCGGCATCCTCGGTTTCCAGCCCGTCCGCAGGCTCCGGCGGCGCCGCCGGCGGGCTGAGCACGCTCAGCACAAACAGAAACTGCTTGTCCGCCGACCAGTTCAAACCGGAGCGGATGTCTTCCGGCAGATCCGATTGCAGCGTGCCGGCGCTGAAGCTCAATTTTTCCGGCCGAACCACCTGGTCCACGTCCACCCAATAGCCTTGTTCGAAATCATCGACCGGGGTGGCTTCCGCTTGCGCTTCCACCTGTTTGAGAATGTCCGGCCAGTCCAGCGGCGCGGGTCCCGATTCGGTGAATAATTGGTCCACGAATTGTGCGGCCGTGATTTTACGGATGGCAACTTCCACCGGATTTTCTCCTTCCGCCGTCGCACGTAACCGGGCTTCGAACCGCGTTTGCGCCTCCTCCGGCGAATCGCCGATAACAATCAGACTCTCGCAGCCATCCCACGTCCGAATATCGTTGGACTGACCCTGACGCCCCATGGCGGGTCGAAGCTGATGCCGGGTCGTGATGGCGGTGAAAAGATAAGCGTTCATGGCCGGCGTGGTTGGGTCTTCTTTTCATGGAATTGAAACACTGACTGCAAAAGAAAGGCGACATAAATTTGCGGTCGCCGGCGATTTTCTTCCTGGAAAATAGGTGTGTCGCTGGAGCGGATTAGCTGCGACCATCGGGTGTTGATTCACGATCGTGCAAATTTCATCCGCCATTTTTGACTGCAGCGCGCCGGACTTGGATTCGTGTCCGGACGAGTCGCTGCCTGAATTTGCCTTCATCGGCCGGTCCAACGTCGGCAAGTCTTCGTTGCTGAACCTGCTCTCGGGCAAGCTGGACCTTGCCCGGGTTTCGCCCACGCCGGGCTTCACCAAGCTCATCAATTTCTTTACCATGAACCAGACCTGGCGGCTGGTGGACCTGCCGGGCTACGGATTTGCCGCCGGGGCGCGGAAGGCCAAATTCAAATTCAACCGGGTCGTGAACGACTACCTGAAGCATCGCCCGAGCCTGTGCTGTGTGTTTGCGCTGCTCGATTCCGGGCTGCCGCCCCAGGAAATGGATGTTGAGTTCATCGCCTGGCTCGCCCGCAATTCGGTTCCGTTCGTCCTCGTCTTCACCAAGACGGACAAGGTCACGCCGGCGACGGTGGCGGCGAACGTCGCGGCGTTCACGGAACGCATCGCGGGATGGTTCGAGCAACTGCCGGCGATCCATGCCTGTTCCGCGCTGGCCGGGCAGGGCCGGGAGGAATTGCTTGGGGTGATCGACGACGCGCTGAAGGCCATCCAGGCTGATTCAGAACAGGCTCAACCTGGACCGGTGATTCCCTCCGAAGAGCTGGCAATTACGGACCAGAAGGTGAGCGCCCGAACCGCGCGCAAAAGGCGCCCCGATCTCGCGCGCCCTTGGTGAGGTGCTGCGCCCCGACATACGCCCTCGCCGGTCACGTTCAACGCGATGGCTGCCTAATTGGTGATTCCCCCCGCCTTCACCGCAGAATTCATATGCGACCACGTCGCTTCGATCTGTTTTTGCGCTTCCTGTTTCTGCGCTTCAGTCATTTCCGGCGGCGCTTCTTTTTTTTGTTGCTGCTCCAGCTCCTTTTGCTGCTGTTCCAGAGCGTCCTGCTGGGCCCGCTGGGTTGCGGCGCGTTTGGCCGCCTCGTCCTGCTTCTGCTGTTGGGCGCGCCATGCCGCCATTCCCCGCGCCTGCTTGGCTTCGTAGGCCGCCGCCTGGTCCGGATCGTAGTTGTAGTGTCGTTGCAGGACCTCCGGCAGATTTTTAAACTTGATTTTGGCGATGCTGGTTCCGCCGCCGTTGCCCGCGTATCCAATCGTCAAGCCATCTGGGTCAACTCTTTGCACCGTCACGCCCTTGTAGGATTTTCCGTCGAGGGTGGTTATCTCGCCCGGTTGGGCTGGGTTGGTGCTTCCCCGGGCCGACGAATTTGGCGGGAGCGGAGTGAATTGCGACGAAGCCTTGTCCGGCAATTTGTTTGTGATGGTCGACGCGTTTGCTGCGGGTTGGGGTTTGAGAGCCTGCGCATAAGCCGTCCCCGCACTGAGACACAAACCCAAACTCAACCACTGGAGCTTTGCAGATTTTTTCATCGGTTTATTTCTCCGTTCCCTGAGCATTCAGTCATCCCCGGGATTTCAGGCGCAAGAGTTGTTTATGGGCATCACAATCGTTCATTGAAGCTCTTTGTCAAGATTGCCAATCTTCTGACGGGGTGGCGGTCAGGTCTGTTGCTGTCCTTGGACAAAGTACGTCCAAGTGGGCCTGTCAGAACGGAGGCATGGAGAACAACATCGCTCTCATTCAGCCCGAACACTTCGGGAGCACCGTCCGGCTGGTGCGAGGACAAAAGGTATTATTGGACAACGATCTGGCGTTGAAACAGGCGCATGGGCCCGCCGACCTGCATGTCTATGCCACTGGCGGACATGGCTTCGGCTTGCGTCGCACGCCGGCGACGGTCACTGCCTGGCCTGACCGCGCCACGGAATGGCTGGAAAGCAGCGGCTGGTTGAAGCCCCGGTGAGTTTCCACGGCGCTGGCAGCTCACGGAATTGCGCTTCTGGCCACAACTCCGCCGGACGCGAAAGGTTGGCAGTCAACATTTCCATTCAAAGCTCAACTCCCGACGGAGCGTGGATTAATTTTGATCGGCGAATCCATACCGCAGTTCCAAGCCAACCCAGTAAAATCACCGCAGCCAGGCCGGACAAACACAACCCCCAATGGAAGCTTGCAGACTCATACCGGAACTCCAGGGTGGAGGCGCCCGCAGGGACAACGACGCCACGAACCGCATGATCGGCGCGCAGAATTGGCACGGGTTGACCGTCCAGAAAGGCCTTCCATCCCTGGTCCCACAAGTCGGCCAGAACCACCAGCCCCGGCGTTTCCATTTTCACGGACACGGTGACACGCGTCGGAACCTCGGAAACAATTTCCGCCTGGCCGCGACAGGAATCCGGCAGGTGGAGCGGGGATTCGACATAAGCCACCGCGCGCGGATCGAACTGCGGCGACTTAAGTTTTTCCAAGCGCTCGTGCTTGTCGGACACGAATGCAACGTGTTGTGGAACGAACACCCGGGGAAGCGCTGCATGATTTTCGAGCGCCCAATAGTCAGTCGCTTGAAAGGGAGCAGTAATGCCCTTGGGGGGGATGCCGCGGAAAATCACATAGCGCACGTTGAGCAGGTCGAGAATCGGGGAAAGCCGGATGCCATCCGGTGGCAGAAATTCCACCCGGGGACTGAACCACTGCATCATCGAGTAATTCAGCACCGGCGTGCGCGGATCTGCTGCGAACGCCAGGATTTCCATCAGCCGCTTCGACTCAACCCCGTCGTCGCCGCGAATATCGCGCAATCCCTGCATTTGCGCGAGCGACGCGGGCAGACAACTGTAGCCTACGATTCGGCCGGGAGCGGACCTGGCAATTTCCTCCAGCACCGGAATGCGCGGATAATAAAGCGCCGGGTCGCATTGCGCGCTGCGGTCATGGGCGAACCAGAGCAGGTCGGCCATGAGTAAAACGGCCAACACCGGAACTGCCCGCGCCGACCAGGCCGGCCGAAACCACAACAGCAGCCATCCGATCATCCCCAGGTCGCATAACATCGCCGCCACCGCGTAAGACCAGATGAACCACGACTGAACCTGTTGCACATTTTCCGGGGTGCGAATCCAGTCCACGGGTTTGCCTCGATTCACGGACCAACCGATTTGGGTTGCAATGGGTTCAGGTAAAAAGATGGTGCGATAAAGACACCAGGCAAACAACCCGGCCAGCAGCGTCGCCGGGAGCCAGAACCACCAGCGTCTGCGTACCATCCCTTGTCCCAGCGCGTCCAATCCAACCGCCGTCAGGGCGAGAATGGCGAATGACGCGGCAAACACAAAACGGTTGTGCGACATCATGTTCAGTCCTGGCCAGCGCAGCAACGCCACCAATCCCGGCACGTTCAAAGTCCAACTTAACGCAAAAAAACCGAGCAGACACCAAAACACGTTGATCGAGCGATGTCGCCGGCTGCACCAGGCCAGCGGTGCCACCAAAAGGGTTGCGAGCATGCCGGTGTAGGCGGTGGCGGAGCTTTCGATCTGGGTTTCGCCGGTGAGACGCAGACTGCCGGCTTGCGTTGCCCCATACATATCCGGCAAAACGGTTTGCGGCAAGGCGGACAAACCCGCTGGCGGTCGTTCTTCATTGCCGGCAAGGCGCCGGTCCATACGCGAGCCAGTGTGTGCGTATTCCAACAGCGGGAGCAGATACGGCGCCGCGAGCAGAAAGCCAAGCAGCCATGCCAGCGTTACCGCCGCGACGGCCCGCTGTGCCGGCCGCTGCCACC
This sequence comes from Verrucomicrobiia bacterium, assembly GCA_049280815.1. Taxonomy (GTDB): domain Bacteria; phylum Verrucomicrobiota; class Verrucomicrobiia; order Limisphaerales; family UBA11358; genus UBA11358. Next base: position 40,289 of record JBAPQW010000033.1, read on the forward strand.
ACTGTTTTCGATGCACCTCCAGCAGGACCCACACCGCGTAGAGGCCGGAGGCCAACAGCACCTGTCCGGACACATCCAGCGACCCGCTTGTCAGCACCAGACCCGTGGCCACACTCAATCCGGCCGCCGCCCATGAGCTGGCGCATCGCACCGTCCGATCCACGGCCAACAGCAGCCAGGGAAACCAGAAGACCGCATTGCATGGTGAACTGCCCTGCCAGAACACGAAAAAACCCGTGATGGGGTAGCACCAGGCCGGGATGGCCGCCGCCCAGAAATTGACCGACAGCACCCGCCGGCAAAAAAAATAAACTCCAAAACCTGCAATCACCGCGGCGAAAAGCTGCGTCCAGGCCAGGATCAAGGGCGACCGCATGCAACATTCCAACAACAGGAACGGAGAAAATTTCGGCCAGATCGCTGCCGGAGCCCCGGCATACTGATAGGGGGTCCACTGGGGAAGCCGGCCGGCGCGAAATTCCGCGATGGCAAATTGACGAGCCGGTTCGAATGCGAGCACCAGGTCAGCCAGGATTCGGTCATGCGGGATGATGGTGGCAACCTCCGGCGTCATCGGGAGATAGACGTTCTCCACCGCCAGAAGATCAAGCGGCAGCAAGACCTTCTGCCCCACCAGGGATGGCCCGTACAAAATGAACTGCCCGGCCACGATCCCCGCCAGGACAATCATCCACCGCCTCAGCCGCCAGACCGCCCGTGGTTGGGGGACGCATGCCGGCTCATTACTCATGAGGATATTCGGTTCGCACCTATGTTGTGCCGCGAGGCTAACCAGCCTGAGCCCGTGAGACAAGCTTGCCAGAGGGCGAAACGCAACGGCAGATTGCCCCGCGCTGCGGCCGGTCCTCGCGCCTCTGCGCTTTGCGCGGCGAGGAATTCCGAACAGGCTTCCGGTGCTTGGGATGGACGAGGGACTCCCCGAAACCTAACCTTAGGCACGACTCAAATTTAACTCATGGACGGGACGGGAACATTGAACTGGCCGGGCCATTCCCGGTCAAAATGATCATGCCAAGGCCATTTTACATTTCGCGCCGCTCGTTTCTGCAAAAATGCACGGTGGTCGCGGCCGCGACGGGGTTGCCGCTGTGGTTTGTGGAGCGTGAACTGGCCGCCGCCGAGGTCGCTCCAAAAATTCCGGCTCCCAACGACCGCCCCGGCATCGCGCTCATCGGTTGTGGCGGGATGGGCAATGGCGACGCCGGAAACGCCTCGCGCTTTGGCGACATTCTGGCCGTCTGCGATGTGGATCCACGGCAGGTGGATGCCGCCGCGCAGCGTTTCACGAGCGACGGCCGGTCGCCCGCTAAATATGGCGACTTCCGCAAATTGTTGGAGCGCGATGATGTGCATGTCGTCGTGCAGGCGACGCCGGATCACTGGCACACGCTCGTCAACATCGCCGCCGCCCGGGCGAAAAAGGATGTCTATGGTGAAAAGCCGCTGACGCTCACGATTGACGAGGGCCGGCACGTCATCAAGGCCGTGCGGGAGAACAAAATCGTTTTCCAGACCGGGACGCAGCAGCGCAGCAGTGCGCGTTTTCACCTCGGATGTGAACTGGTCCGCAACGGACGCATCGGCACGTTGCAACAGGTGAATGTGTATGTCCCGGCCGGACTCCGCGGCGGCCCGTTCAAAAAAGTTTCGGTTCCCGCCGGGTTTGATTACGACTTCTGGCTGGGTCAGGCGCCGTCAGCAGAGTACTTCACCGAACGCTGCCATGCGACGTTCCGCTGGTGGTATGATTATTCCGGCGGTCCGGTGACCGACTGGGGCGCGCATCACAACGACATTGCGCGTTGGGCCATTGGTTTGGATGGCCCGGTCGCGGTGGAGGCCCGGGTGATCACGCCGCCGCTGCCGAACGGCTACACCACCCCCAGCGAATATGAAGCCACACTCACCTGGGCCAATGGCGTGACGCAGATCGTCAAAACCACGACCGACGACAGCCCGTTTGGCGCGGTCATCAATGAAAACGGTCAGCGCAATGGCGTGAAATTTACCGGCACGGACGGCTGGATCTGGGTCAATCGCGATGAAATCACCGCGAGCGACAAGCAACTGCTCCTCACGCCGCTGCCGGACCGCGCGGTCCGGCTGGAGGTGAGCAACAACCACATGGGAAACTTTTTTGACTGTGTGCGTACGCGGCGCGATCCGATTGCCAGCGTTGAAACCGGTCATCGCTCGGCCTGCGTCGGGCACCTGATCATCATCGCGCTGCGGACCGGGCGCAAACTGGAGTGGAATCCGGAAAAGGAAGTTTTCACCGGCGACGGTGCCGCCGTAGCCAATCCCCGGCTCGCCCGCGAAATGCGCGCGCCTTACGACTACCATTTCATGGGTTGAAAGCCCGTCAGCCGGAAGACCAACCTCGGTGCCGTCAAAAGCGTTTCTCCTCCCGGCCGCTTGCGTTTTTAATTTTCCGACATACTTTGTCCGCGCCATGGTTAAGAATTCGATTTCCGAGCCACACCTGTTTCAACCGTTAACCATTCGCTCCGTCACGCTGCGCAACCGCGTCGGCGTCTCGCCCATGTGCCAGTATTCCGCGGACGACGGCGTGGCGAACGACTGGCATTTCGTCCATCTCGGTTCGCGCGCGGTTGGCGGCGCGGGACTCGTCATGGTCGAGGCCACAGCGGTCGCGCCGGAAGGCCGCATCACGCCGGGCTGCCTCGGGTTGTGGGGCGAAAAGCATGTCGAGCCGCTCGCGCGCATCGCGAAGTTCGTGAAATCGCACGGCGCCGTGGCAGGCATCCAGATCGCCCATGCCGGTCGCAAGGCGTCCGCCGATTTGCCGTGGAAAGGAGGCGCACATCTGCCGGACGACCGGGGTGGCTGGCCGATAATCGCGCCGAGCGCCATTCCCTTCGGCGGCGACCTGCCAAAAGTCCCGCGCGCGATGACGCAGGCGGACATTGACCGGGTGCGGAATGATTTTGTGGCGACGGCGAAACGCGCGATGACGGCGGGTTTTGAATGGCTGGAACTGCACGCGGCCCACGGTTATCTGTTCAATGAGTTTCTCTCGCCGCTGGCCAATCATCGCACGGACAAGTACGGCGGCAGTTTTGAAAATCGTGTTCGCTTCCTGCTGGACGCGGCGCGGGCGGTGCGACACGTCTGGCCGGAGCCGCTGCCGCTGGCGGTGCGGATCTCGGCGATCGACTGGATGCCCGGCGGCTGGAACATCGAGCAAAGCGTCGAGCTGGCTAAATGGCTCAAGGCTGAGGGCGTGGATTTGATTGACTGCAGTTCCGGCGGCGTGGTGCCGGACGCAAAAATCGCCGTCGCGCCGGGCTATCAGGTGCCGTTCGCCGAACAGATCCGCCGTGAGGCGGATATCGCCACCGCTGCTGTGGGCTTCATCACTGAACCGAAGCAGGCGGACGACATCGTGCGCATCGGTCAGGCGGATGTGGTGTTGCTGGCGCGACAAATGTTGGTGGACCCATATTGGCCGGCGCACGCCGCCAAGGCGCTTGGTCACAAGGACAAGTTGCCGGCACCGAACCAATACGCGCGGGCCTGGTAAGCAGCGTTTCTGAATGTTGACAGGGCCATGGCCGGGGCACCTAGGGTGTTTTCGCGTTTCCCGGAGGGATCAGCGCCTGGTGAATCGGTTCAACCCATTGTTCCTTCGAAATATCATAGACGATGAAATCCGAGTCGAATTGCCAGTAGGCCCAGCTCCAGCCGTTCTTTTCCGCGGCGCGAGCGACAGCCTCCGTCCAACGCGCCCGCGACGGCATTTCACCCTTGTCGTACGCGCCAAACTCGCCGAGGAAGATGGGGCGATGATGTGCTTTGGCCCAGGCTTGGGCTTTTGCAAAGTCCGCCGTAATCGCCGCGCGTTCTTCCGACGTGCCCTGCCACACCGCGCCGAGCTTGGGCACCGGATGGGCCCAAGGTGCGCCCTGGTGGGTGAAACTCATGGGGCTGTAATAATGCACCGTCACCATCAAATGCCGATCCGCCTCGGGAAGCTTCAGCTCGGCCAGATGGTCGATCGAATTCCAGAAAGCGGGCCCGATGATGACGGTGCGGGTGGGATTGCTCTCGCGGAGGATGGCCAGCGCCTCGACCAGACATTGGTTCCACAACTCCGGCGTCATCTGGCCGTTGGGTTCGTTCAGAATCTCGAACAACACCTTGTCCGGCGCGTTCTGGAAATGCGGCGCCACCTGTCGCCAAAAGGCGAGGAACCTGGCTTTGTTGCTTTCCGCATCCTTCCCCGTGACCTCGTATTCGTGGAAATCAAGGATCACGTTGAGATCGGCGGCCAGGGCATTGGTGACGATCCACTCCGTCGTCTGCCACCACGAATTGCTCAGGACAAAATCTGGCGCCGCACCCATGTGCCGGAACGGGTAAAGATTGATCCGCAGGGTGTCAAAACCGCCTTCGCGGATCATTTTAAAATAACGCTCCTTGAACCGCCCCTGGTCAAAAGCATCCCAGATCGGGTCGTAGCCGAGGACATTCACTCCGCGGCCCAGCGATGGGTTTTGCACTGAGGTCCCTGATCCTGCGGACAGGGTTGCCTGGCTGAACCCGGGCGAAACGGCCAGGAGGCAGACCAGTGTCGCCAGATGGATGGGATTCAATGCCTGAAGGAATTGTCTGGCCGAAGTGAATTTCATCCGGAAACAATTACCTGCCGTTGGCTCGGTGCGCCAGTGGATTTATCAAGCCGCGCGTCGTGGCGCGAGCCGCCAAAAGATGCGACCATCCGCTCCCCGGCCAGGGCATCGGTTTTGCAATGCCCTGGAAGCGATGAACGTAGCTTCGTCATCAAAATGGGGTTCAAATAACCCGTTGCCAACGAGGTGGCTGCGCGGTTTAATCACCATATGCACAATTTCATCGGTTCCCCCAGACTTTTGGCGTTCGCGCTGGCCTTTATTCCCTTGGCGCTGGCAAACGCGCAAACAGATTCCGCCCCGCCAGGTATTTTCACGGCGGATATGGACATCGGCACGCCTCACCATGCCGGTTCCGTCCAATACGATGCGGCGCAGCAGACTTACTCGGTGGGCGGCGGCGGTGTGAACATGTGGTTCACCAATGACGCCTGCCACTTTGTCTGGAAAAAGGTTTCCGGCGACGTCACGCTGGCGGCGGACATCACCTTTGTGGGCACGAGCAGCGAGCCGCATCGGAAGGCCTGCCTGATTGTCCGCCAGAGCCTGGACGCCGATTCCGCTTATGCCGACGCCGTGTTGCATGGCGACGGCCTGACCTCACTGCAATACCGTGAGACCAAAGGCGGGCTCACGCACGAGATTCAATCCAATATCAAATCACCCGGCCGGCTGCGGCTGGAGAAACACGGGAAATACGTTTCGATGTCCATCGCCCGCGAAGGCGAAGCACTGCATCCGGCGGGCGGGTCGTTCCGGCTGGAGCTCGAAGCGCCATTTTATGTGGGGCTGGCGGTAAGCGCGCACAACGACAAGGCGTTCGAGACCGCCGCGTTCTCGAATGTGGAACTGGCTGAATCGGCGCCCGCGACCAACAGCAACCCGCACCTCATCAGCACGCTCGAGACCATCGCCATTGCGTCAAAAGATCGGCGGGTCGTCTGGTGGACGAACTATCTCTTCGAAGCCCCAAACTGGTCGCGCGATGGCAAATCGCTTTTTTTCAACAGCCGGGGCCGGATTTATCGCCTGCCCGTGACCAACGGCGAACCGCAGTTGATTGACACGGGCTTCGCAACCAAATGCAACAACGATCATGGCCTCTCGCCGGATGGCACGCAGCTGGCCATCAGTGATCAGTCGCAAGGCGATAAACATTCGCGTATTTACACGCTGCCGATCGGGGGCGGTGCGCCCAAGCGGATGACGGAGGTGGGTCCATCCTACTGGCACGGGTGGTCACCGGACGGCAAGACGCTGGCCTTCTGCGGGGTGCGCAACGGCGAGTACGACATCTATACCATCGCGGTTGCCGGCGGCCCGGAGACGCGGCTGACCACGGCGCCCGGGCTTGATGACGGGCCGGATTACTCGCCGGACGGCCAGTTCATCTACTTCAACTCGGAACGCACCGGGCGGATGCAGGTCTGGCGCATGAAGGCGGACGGCTCGCAACCGGAAGCCGTCACGTCCGACGAATGGAACAACTGGTTTCCGCATCCCTCACCGGACGGCAAATGGCTGGTCTTTCTCTCGTACGCACCGGACGTGAAAGGCCATCCGGCGAACCAGGACGTGATGCTGCGGCTGCTCTCGTTACGGAACGGCAAGATCGAAGTGCTCGCCAAACTTTTTGGCGGCCAGGGCACCATCAATGTGCCGTCGTGGTCGCCGGACAGCAGCAAGCTGGCCTTTGTGAGCTATCAACTGGCACCATGACGGAGCGACTGGCGGCTTATTTCATCAACTGGGTCTTGAATTCGGCCAGCTGGTTGCTGAAAAAGTCAACGGATTTGGGCGTCGTGGTCAATGTCGAATCGAAGTTCACCAGCGTGACCAGGGTGCTGTAGGTGGCCGTGTCGTGATACGGCAGCACGGCGCGGATGCCGCCGGCCGGCCCCAGGCGCGAGTAGCAGTCCTGCTCGTGAATTTGCGGCACGAGCACGACCCGATAGCCCAGCTTGCTCAGGAAATTCGGGTAGGAGTTCGTGGTGACAATCGCCCCGTGCATCACGGTCCGGTCCATGCGCAGTTCGTTGAGGATGGCTTTCAGCGGTTTGAATTCGTTCCGGGACAGGATGCGGTCGAAGTGTTGCTGCTCGGTTTCCCCGGCCGGAGGCGGGTCCGGCATCGGTCTCAGGGTTGCTGGCTTTTTGGTCATAAATTGTTTGGTCGGAAACGTGCCTTGATCCGGCTCGACGAAGCGGGAGCACCACATTGTCGTTGATAACGGCAAGGAAGTCCATGACTTGTTTGCGATCAAGCCTTGTTGGTGGGGGCAAAGAAACTGTTGCCACGTTCCCGGCCCGATGATACACACAAATTGTGATCCAGCCGCTCCCGAAACCGGTTTCGCGACGCACCGCCGCGGCGTTCTCGATTCTCGAACTGTTCCTGGTGGTCGTGATTCTGTTCATCGTCTTTACGCTTTACCTCAGCGCCGGCTCGAAGAGCGCCCAGGAGAAAAGGCTGGCGGCCTGCCAGGGCCAGCTGCAAACCATGTACGCGGCGCTGCGGACTTTTGCCCAGGACAACAACGGGGTCCTCCCGGCCGTGCCTGGCGCGTCCACTTCCGAGGCGCCATTGAGTCTGCTGGTGCCCAAGTCCACGACCGACACGGAAATTTTCGTCTGCCCGGGCGGCGCGGGCAAACCGTTGCCGGGCGCCCAGCCCTTTGCGGACAAAAAAATCAGCTACGCCTATTACATGGGGCGGTTGCTTGCGGACGGGACGGAGGCGCCGCTCGCTTCCGATGCGCAGGTGGATGCCGCGCCCAAGACGCCGGGCCAGATGGTCTTTTCGCCCGATGGCAAACGGCCGGGCAACAACCACAACAAGTTTGGCGGCAACGTTCTTTTCTGCGACGGCAACGTCCAGTACACGCCATCCCGCCTGGCATTTCCCTTGCCACTCGCCACCAACGTCGTTCTACTGAATCCGAAGCCCTAGTGATGGAAGTCAAAATTCATTGCCCGTGTGAGACCCGCTTTGCGTTTGACGTCGAGCCGCTGAACGGCCGGATGCCGGTCCGGGTCAATTGTCCCGGTTGTGGCGCGGACCGGACCGAACTGGCCAACGAGATGATTCGCCAGAAGCTTGCCCCGGTGGCCCCGCTGACGGTTGACGCCTCAGTTGCGCGGGTCATTCCGCCAGCGCCCATTCCCGCCGGCCAACCCATGCGGGTGGCCGTTGCCCAGCCACCGGCCGCCGCCGTGCCGGAGACCGCTGCCGCCGCGACCTTTTGTTTCCGGCACCTGAAGAATCCGGCGGTGGAAACCTGCCGCGTCTGTGGCAAACCCATTTGCGAAGAGTGCATGGAACAATATGGTTATGCGTGTTCGACTTATTGCCGGAAGCGCGCCGAGGAGACCGGGATGGATCTGCCCGTTTATGCCAGCCAGCGGGCGGTCGTCGAGGCCAGGATTCACCGGGTGGCTGCCTGGATCTGGAGGGCCGCCATTTTTCTGGGGGCCGTCTTTGTCGGGGCCTGGATCTGGTATGCATTTTTCGCGTCGCATCCGCGGGTCATTTATTCCGAGAAACTACCTCATGGCGACCGGGCGCGCTTCTACCAGTTTTTGGTCCCCAACCAGGTGCTGTTAATCAAGGCCAGCCAGATGAGCCTGTTCGATGTGGCGCAACAAAGGCAGCTTTGGTCGGTCCCCCTGAATGTCGGCTTCTCCCCGCCGCCCCCGCCGGATTCAGCCCGGCCGGGAGTCGAAGAGCAAGTCAGGCTTTATCCCGAACCGCATGTCGTCGCCACCGCAAAGGACCTGTGGGTTTTATTTCCCGACCGGCTCGTGCAGTACGACCGGGGCAGCGGCAACAGCCGGCAGCAAATTCCATTGAACCCGCCGTTCTTCGGCCTGGCAAAGAATGACGATGCCATCACAGCGATTTCCTCCGATGAATCCGGGCAGCAAATCATGACCCGCATCAGCCTGGCTGACGGCGCCGTAAAGACTGATCCGATTAAATTCGCCAGCGTCGCGCCGTTGCCATCCGACCGCCCGGCCAAACCGCCGGCTCAAGCGCCCGCCGCCAACAATCAAATCGGTCAAATCTTTGCGGCGGCGAAGACTGTGCTTCCGACCGGTGCCAAATCCGTCGAGCGGGAGAGCCTGGGCGATCAATTTGTGGCCGATGGCGCCAGTGTCGTGCAGATGAAGGTGGATTTGATCGAGCACAAGACCGTCACCCATCAGGCCATGAAGACCGAGAAAAAGAAATCCCTGGTGGATGACAGTCTCACCGCCGGCCAAAGCCTCGAGGCGGCCGAACAAATGATCAATGAGACGCGTCGGGAACAAACCGGCGGCGTGGAAGAGGAGGACGTCAGCCGGTATCAGGTCACCCTGCGCCGGTGGCCGGCCGGCTCCGCCCCGGACTGGACCGGCGAGGTTATTGGCTCGCCTTCATTCTTCGCGCTCAAGACCCTGAACGTACTGGTGGCGCGCAACGTCATCCTGGTTTTCGACAAGAACAACAAGAAACTCTGGTCGGCCAATCTCACTTATTCCGTTGCCTCCCATTACCTGGAGGATTTCGCCACCGAAGCCGATCCGCCCTGTGTCGAGGACGGCAGCACTCTGTACGTGTTTGACCAGGGCATGCTGACGAGCTTTGAGGCGGCGACCGGCGACGTGCATTGGCGGCTCACGAGCGTCGGCATCTCCCAGTTGCAGCCGGAGGGGAAGAAAAGCCTGTATGTGACCAGCACGACCGCCAGTCCGGATTCCATCCAATTTTCCCAGCAGGTCAATTTTGCCTCCAAGGCCGGCCCGGTGGTTTTAAAAGTGGATGCCGTCACCGGCAAGGTCTTGTGGCGCACCGAGGGCATCGGGGACAAATGTTTCGTCTCCGGAAAATTTGTTTATATTTCGAAGGCGGCGGAAAACCCCCTGATCACTCCGGGCGAGGATCCGGTTTTGTATTTTGATTTGTACCGGCTGAATCCGTCCGATGGGCATCCGATGTGGGATTACTCGCAGGACCGGCATCCGTTGCAGATCGAGGTGCAGGGGAATGAAATCCTGCTCCATTTCCGGGGTGAATTGCAGGTCTTGAAATTCCTCAGCCTCTAAGCCGCACCCCGCCCCGCTTTATTTCAGCGCCGCATAAACACGGTGCACGTCGTCGTGGTCGTCCAACGCGTTCAGAAAATCCGTGACGTCCTTGCGGGCGGCTTCGCTGACTTCCACAAAATTCTTCGCCAGATGGCGGATTTCGGCCGCGCTGACGTTCCAGCCGGAGGCCTTCAGCGCCTTGGAAACGTGGTCGAGGTCCTTGATCTCCGTGAGAAATCGCGCGCCCTTCTGGCCGGCGGGAACTTCGTCGGCCTCGAGCGGCTCGATTTCCTGCGCGCCGGCTTCGATGGCGTCGGCCTCCGCGTCGCGATTGGGGTCGGGATGCGTGGCTTCGACGACGCCGAGGTGATTGAAGAAAAACGCCACGCTGCCCGGCTGGCCGAGCGAACCGGCCTTGAACAAATTGCGGATCTCCGGCGCGGTGCGGTTCCGGTTGTCGGTGAGGCATTCGACGACGACGGGCACCTTGTGCGGCGCAAAACCTTCATAAACGACGGTCTCGTAATTGATCTTTTCGCTGTCGAGGCCGGCGCCTTTCCGGATGGCGCGTTCAATGGTGTCGCGGTAAACCGAGGCCTTTTTGGCTTTTTCGACGGCGACGAAGAGGCGCGGGTTGAGGTCGGGATCGGGTCCGCCGAGCTTGGCCGCGACCATGATTTCGCGGACCAGTTTGGCGGTCATCTGGCCCTTTTTCTGCGCGTTGATTTCGCGCCCGGCCTGTTTCCATTGTGCGCCCATAGGCTGGCCAGTGTGGAAAGATAGTCGTTCGGGTTCAATGCAAATTGCGCCGCCGGCCAAGGACCGCCCGGCAGGCTTGAATCCATGTCTTCGCGAAGGTAAGTTGCGGTTTCACATGTTGACTCCATGCAACCGGAGCCAGGCCCAAGGTCGGCGCCTGCTCTTTGCCGCCGGCTTCTGGCTGACGGTGGTTTCCCAAAGTGTGGCGGCCGTGACTGTCGATGGTTTGCGCTGCGATTATGCCGTGAACCCGCTCGGCGTGGACTCGCCCCATCCGCGGCTGTTTTGGATATTGGAAAGCCGGGAACGCGGCCAGCGGCAGAGCGCCTATCAAATCCTCGCCGCCTCGTCCCCAAAAAATCTGGCGGATGATAATGGCGATTTGTGGGACAGCGGAAAAGTGGATTCCGGCGAAACGATTCAAATTCCCTACCGCGGCGTGGAACTGAAATCCGCGCAGCCGGTTTTTTGGAAGGTCCGCGCCTGGGACGCCGGCGGAAAGGTTTCTGCGTGGAGCCGGCCGGCGACCTGGACGATGGGCGTGCTGGCCGATTCGGATTGGCGGGCCAGATGGATTTCCGCGCCGGACACAAATTTTGAAACGCTGCTGCTGCGCCGCGAATTTACCGTGAAGCCCGGGCTCCAACGCGCGCTCGTGAACCTCTGCGGCCTCGGCCAATACGAATTGTCGCTGGACGGGAAAAGGGCCGGCGACGATCTGCTCGCACCCGGCTGGTCGAAATACGATCGGACCTGCCTGTACGACACCCGCGACGTCACCCAGTTGCTGCACCCGGGGAAAAACGCCGCCGGGATTTTTCTGGCTGGCGGGATGTATGATGTGCGCGACACCCCGCCCCGGTGCTTCATTCCTCCGGGCCAGGTGCCCTATAGCTTTGGCCCGCTCCAGGCCATCGCTCAATTGCGGCTCGAATACGCCGACGGCTCGGTTGAAATCATCGGCACGGACGAAAGCTGGCGCGTGGCCCCGGGCCCCATCACGTTTTCCTCGATTTACAACGGCGAGGATTTTGACGCTCGGCTGGTGGCCGGCGGGTGGGACCAGGCCAATTTCAACGACTCAAAATGGCGCTCCGCGCAATCCACCCGCGGACCGGGTGGCACGTTGCGCGGCCTTTCCTGCGCCGCACCGCCCATCCGCACCTTCGAGGTGTTGAAACCGGTTTCCACCCGTCAACTCACGAACGGCGCGAGGGTTTATGACCTCGGCCAGAACGCTTCGCTGATGCCCCGCATTGTCGTGAAAGGCCCGGCGGGCGCGGTCGTGCGGATCGTCCCGTCCGAATTGGTAAAGCCCGACGGCCGGCTGGACGACACCATGTGCGGTGGTAAAACCCGCTGGACCTACACGTTGAACGGCACGGGCGCCGAAACCTGGTTCCCAAAATTCTTCTACCGCGGCGCGCGCTATTTGCAGGTGACCTGCTTTCCGCCCCAGGGCAAAACGAATTTGCCGGTCGTCAAATCCATTGTCGGCGTCGTCATCCAGTCCGCGTCCGGGCCGGTGGGTGAATTCCAGTGTTCTGATGACTTGTTCAATCGCATTCACACGCTCGTCCGCTGGGCGCAACGCGGCAACATGATGAGCCTGATGACCGATTGTCCGCAGCGCGAAAAGCGCGGCTGGCTGGAGGAGGACCACCTCAACGGCCCGGCGCTGCGCTATGAATTCGACCTCGCCCAGCTTTTTACCAAGCAGCTGAACGACATGGCCGACTCGCAGCTGGCCAACGGCCTCGTGCCCACCACCGCGCCGGAATACACCGTCTTCCAGGACCGGGGCCAGACCAACCGCGATGAACGCAACCGGTTCGGTGATTCGCCCGAATGGGGCAGCGCGTTCATCCTCGTGCCGTGGCAGCAGTACGAATTCGACGGCGACCTGGAACTGTTCCGCCGGCATTACGACGCGATGAAAAACTACCTCGCCTTCCTCGAGGGCCGCGCGAACAATCACATTGTTGATTATGGCCTCGGCGACTGGTACGACATCGGGCCGAGGTCGCCGGGCATTGCGCAGCTCACACCCATCGCGCTCACCGCGACCGCCTTTTATTTCCAGGACGTGCAAATCATGGCGCAGGCGGCGGCCCGGCTGGGCCAGACCAATGACGCCCGGGCGTATTCCGAACGCGCCGGCGAAATCCGCGCCGCTTTCAACGACAAATTCTACAACCCGACCCATCGCAGCTACGCCACCGGTTCGCAGTGTGCGAATTCCATTCCGCTGGTGATGGGCCTTTGCGACCCGACCAACCGCGCCGCCGTTTTGGACGCCGTGGTGCGTGATGTTCGCGCCCGCGGGAACGCGCTCACGGCCGGCGATGTCGGTTACCGCTATCTGCTCCGCGCGCTTGCCGACGGCGGGCGCTCGGACGTGATTTTCGAGATCAACCACCAGTCGGACAAACCCGGCTACGGTTTCCAGCTGAAAAAGGGCGCGACCAGTCTGACCGAGGCGTGGAACGCCGGGCGCACCTCGTCCCAGAACCACTTCATGCTCGGCCAGATCCTGGAATGGTTTTACCACGACCTGGCCGGAATTCGGAACGACCCCGCCGGCGCGGGCTTCGAAAAGATTCTCATCCAGCCGCAGCCGGTCGGCGACCTCACGTGGGCCCGGGCGCAGTTCATTTCCATCCGGGGAAAAATCGTCAGCGATTGGAAGCGCCGCGGTGACCAGTTCACGTTGAAGGTTTCCATCCCGGCGAACACAACGGCGACGGTGATGGTTCCGGCCCGATCATCCGCCGTCGTGACGGAAGGCGGCAAGCCTGCGTCACTTGGCCGGGGGGTGAAATTTCTCCGCGAGGAAGATGGCTGTGCGGTCTTTGAAACCGGTTCGGGTGATTACGATTTTGAGTCGAGACTTTAAGACGGTTGCCGGCTCGTTTCGATTGGGTGTCCTGCGTTGGAAATGGGTTCAGTTTACGATGGTGGGGAGGCCGCGCTGCGGCGTCCCCCGGCCGCGTGCAGCGGGCGGTACAATGCTGGCGCTTCGTTGTGCGCCGCTCGACGCGGCGCGATGACCCTGCCTTGAAATTCAATTGAGGCGCCACCCGCCGTTGACGGGGCTTGAGCTTTTGATCGTTTTCGCCTATTGGTCGCCCATGCTTGTGGTTCACGTTCACGTTCAGGTCAGGCCCGAGTGGGTCGAGGCCTTCAAACAGGCGACGCTCGCCAATGCGCGCGAAAGCCGGAAGGAGCCGGGGGTGGCGCGCTTCGACGCCCTGCAGCAGCAGGAGGATCCGACGCGATTTGTGCTGGTGGAAGTGTATCGTGATGCGAACGCCGCCGCCGCGCACAAGGGGACGAAGCATTACCCGGTCTGGCGGGACACCGTCGCGCCCATGATGGCCGAGCCGCGCCACAGCGTGAAGTTCAACACCCTTTTCCCGGATCAAGTCAACTGGTGATGGAAGCCCGCTTTGAATTTGCCACGGCCACGCGCATCGTTTTCGGGGCGGGAACGGTGAATGGCGTTGGCGCCATCGCCAGGGATTTTGGTCGGCGCGCATTGGTTGTCACCGGCCGCGCCGCGCACCGCGCGGAACGAATGCTGGCCAGCTTGCAATCCGCCGGCGTCAGCGCCGTGGTTTTTCCCGTGGCGGGCGAACCCGAACTGGCGACCGTGCAACAAGGAACGAACCTGGCCAAATCCGAACATTGCGAACTGGTGATTGGTTTCGGCGGAGGCAGTGCCATGGACGCCAGCAAGGCCATCGCCGCGTTGCTGACCAATGGCGGCGAACTGCTGGATTACGTGGAAATCATCGGCCGCGGCCAGCCGCTGACCCAGCCGTCCGCGCCGTTCATTGCCATTCCCACCACGGCCGGCACCGGATCGGAAGTCACACGCAACGCGGTGCTGGCGTCGCCGGAACACAAATTGAAAGTCAGCCTGCGCAGCCCGCTGATGCTTGCCCGGGTGGCGGTGGTGGATCCTGAATTGACGTATGCATTGCCACCCGCGCTTACGGCCAGCACCGGGCTCGATGCGCTGACCCAGCTGATTGAACCGTTTGTCTGCAAACGCGCCAACCCGATGACCGACGGATTGTGTGTCGAAGGTTTGCGGCGCGCCGCGCGGTCGTTGCGCATCGCATTCAGCAACGGATCGGACAAAGATGCGCGGGAAGACCTGGCCGTGGCGAGCCTGTTCGGCGGGCTGGCTTTGAGCAATGCCGGTCTCGGCGCGGTGCATGGTTTTGCCGGGCCGATCGGCGGCGGTTTTCCCGCATCGCACGGCGCAATTTGCGCGGCGTTGCTGCCGCACGTGATGGCGATGAATCTCCGCGCGCTGCGGCAACGCGATCCGCAGGGAGCGGCCTTGTACCGTTACGAAGAGGCGGCGCGCTGGCTGGCCGGTGATATGAAAGCCCGGGCCGATGACGGCTTGAAATGGGTGCGCGCCCTGGTCCTCGACTTGAAAGTTCCCCGGCTGGGCAGCTTTGGCATTCAACGCGAACATTTTCCCGACCTGGTCGCGAAAGCAGCGAACGCGAGCAGCATGAAGGCAAACCCGATTGGGCTCACCCCGGACGAATTGACCGAAATTCTGGAATCGGCGTTGTGACCGCCGGGTCGTGCCGGGGCTTGTGATTTGCCGCACGTGCTTTAATTTGACCGCGCAAGATCAATGGTGTGAACGCCGCCGATTCCAATCCGCCCGTCTCTTTTTCCGAATCCCGGGAGCGCAACATCGTGTGGCTTTTGTGCCTGCTCGCTGCGGTCCACGTGTTTGTTTTTTCGGCCGCCTTTCCCTTTTTCAACAATGTGGACGAGCAAATCCATTTCGACCTGGCGGTGAAGTATTCTCAAGGTCACCTCCCGCGCTCGCTGGAGCCGGTCTCCGCCGAGGCGGTGCCGTATGCCGTGTTATACGGCTCGCCGGAATTCGTGGGCATCCCGGCCAATTTTGCGGATGGACGATTCCCGCCGCCGCCGTGGCGACAGCCCGTGGACGGTGTCCGCCGGACCCTGGCTGCCAGAACGCAGGCCTGGGACAAAGTCCTCAACTACGAGGCCTCGCAGCCGCCGCTGTATTACTCTCTCGCGGGGGCGTGGTGGCGCATGGGGAAAATGCTCGGCTTTCACGACGGGCCCTTGCTGTATTGGCTTCGCTTTCTGGATATTTTTCTTGTCGGGGCGCTGGTCTGGCTGGGTTACACGGCCGCGCAATTGATTTTTCCGGAACGGCAATTTTTGCGGCTCGGGGTTCCGGCATTGCTGGCTTTCATGCCGCAAACCGCGTTTTATTCAATTCAAAACGACCTGCTGTCGCCGCTCTGCTTTGGCTCGGCATTCATCTGCCTGGTGAAATGGCTGCGCACGGAGGTGCCGGATGTCCGGCTCGGAATCGCCACCGGATTGGCCCTGGCGGCGACGTTCCTGACCAAGATCAGCAACCTGCCCCTGCTGGCCGTGTCCGGCGTGGTGCTGCTGTTAAAAATCCGCAACCTGGCGGAGGCGGGAAAATGGCGCGCGTCCAGCCCGGCGCTGACGGCATTGGCCTTGTGCGCGGGTTTGCCGATGATGGCCTGGCTGGCGTGGTGCAAACATGCCTTTGGTGATTTCAGCGGCACGGCGGCCAAAATCCAGTTCCTTGGTTGGACGCAAAAACCATTCGGCGAATGGTGGCATCACCCCATTTTTACGCCGCATGGCTTGTGGACTTTTCTCTCGGAACTCCTGGCGTCGTTCTGGCAGGGGGAATTTCTCTGGCATCGCCAGCCGCTGGCCTCGCCGGTCGTGGATCTAATCTACGCCATTTTGTCCATCGGCTTGGTCGGGGCGGCGGTGATCGCGCTGGTTGGGCGTTCCGGGACCGCGGCGCAACGCCAGGCGCTTTGGTTCGGCCTCGGGTGTTTTCTGGCCGCAGTGGTGTTTCTGGGGTTCCTGTCCATCCTTTACGATTTTCACGACTGTTTTTATCCCTCGACTGCCCACCCCTATTTCAAGTCGGGCCGGCTGATGCTCGGCGCGTTGATTCCCTTTTTGCTGCTCCTCGTCTTCGGGCTGGATCGCGCGCTCGGACGCCGGGGCAAACCCGCGAAATTTCTGGCGCTGGCCGGAATGATCCTGTTCATGCTCGTCTCGGAAATTGCGATCGACTGGGCGATTTTCCCGGACGCCTACAACTGGTTTCATCTGTAATTCGGACGGAAAAACAAAGCCCTGGGCATCTCCTTGTGTTCGCGCCCGGATTTGCAGTAAGCTCTCCTTTCGTATGTTGACTCTCTCGGACATCAGCAAAGCCTATGGCGGGCGCGTGCTTTTCGCCGATGCCACGTTGCAGGTGAACCGCGGAGACCGCATCGGGCTGGTCGGCCCGAATGGCGCAGGGAAATCCACGCTGTTCGCCATCATCCTCGGCACCGAATCGGCGGATGCGGGCGAAGTCATCCAGGAACGGAACGTGTCCTTCGGCTATCTGCCGCAGGAAAGCGCGCCGGCCGGTGACGAATCCGTCGTCGAACTGGCCACGGCGATCACCCCGGAATTCACCAGGCTCCGCCGCATCATCAAGGCCTGGGACGCCGACCATCCCATCGAGGCCCAGCATGTGGAAGACATCCATGACAACGTCCATGACCGGTTCAACGAACTGGGCGGCTACCGGCTCGAGGCCAAGGCCAAACAAATCCTCGCCGGCCTCGGCTTTCGCGAAAAGGATTTCGACCGTCCGGCGCGCGAGATGAGTGGCGGCTGGGTCATGCGCGCACACCTCGCCCGCCTGCTCACGCAGGAGCCGGATTTGCTGTTGCTCGACGAACCCACGAACCATCTTGATCTGGAAGCGCTGCTGTGGTTCCAGGATTATTTGAAGACGTATCCCGGCGCGATCCTCGTCATCTCGCACGACCGCGAGTTTTTGAACCAGCTCGTGGGCGGCATCGTGGAAATCCGCCAGAGCAAGCTCGTCCGCTACCGGGGCAATTACGACGAATACCTCGTCCTGCGGGAAGCCAGCGAGATCCAGCTCCTCGCCGCTTATAAAAACCAGCAGCGCGAAATCGGCCACATGATGGATTTCGTAAACCGGTTCCGCGCCAAGAACACCAAGGCGGCGCAGGCGCAAAGCAAGCTCAAGCAGATCGAGCGGATGGACAAAATCGAGGCGCCCACGAATGACGACAGCAAGATCGGCTTCCGGTTTCCCCAGCCGCAGCGCGGCGGCCAGAAGGCCATCACGCTGGAGGATGTTCATTTTGCCTATGTCAATCCCCGTAGCGGCGCGTCGGCAGGCCGCCGAACCGAAACTTTGGAAACAGAAAATGCAGCGTTCTCCCGAGACGCCGCCACGCTGAATCATATTTACCGAGGCATGAACTTCAAGGCCGAGCGCGGCCAGCGCATTGTGCTGGTGGGCCCGAACGGCGCCGGCAAATCGACCCTGCTGAAGATTCTCGCCGGGGTTTTGATTCCGCAGAGCGGCACGCGCACGCTCGGCCATAACGTCAAGTCCGGGTATTATTCGCAATACCGCGTCGAGATGCTGAACCCGCAGCGCACGGTGCTGGAAGAGGGTCTGGACACGCCGCAGCGGGTGACGGAACAATTCGTCCGCACGCTGCTCGGCAGTTTTCTTTTTCGCGGCGATGACGTTTTCAAAAAGGTCAGCGTGCTGAGCGGCGGTGAGAAAAGCCGTCTCGCCCTCGTGAAGCTGCTGCTCGATCCGCCGAACCTGCTGCTCATGGACGAGCCGACCACGCATCTCGACATGTCGAGCATCGACGCGCTGCTGTACGCGCTCGACCAGTTCGAGGGCACGCTCATTTTCATCAGCCACGATGTTTATTTCATCCGCGCGCTGGCGAACCAGGTTGTGCATGTCAACGCCGGCCAGCTCACGCCCTATCCCGGCGATTACCAATATTATCTCGATAAAACCAAGGCGACCTCCGCCCGGGCCGCGTTGACTTCCACCGGCAGGGACGCGCTGCCGCGCGTCCAGGCTGACCGGCAGGTCAGCCCTGCCGGGTCACGCAAGGATCAAAAGCGCCTGGAGGCGGAACAGCGGCAGGCGCGTTCGCGCGAACGCAAGGTGCAACAGCAACAGGTCCATCAATTGGAAAAGGAGATCCAGACCCTCGAAGCGCGGCAGACCGAACTCACCGCCGAATTGGAAAAGCCGGAGACCTACGAAAAGGCCGGCCGCGCCCAGCAGATCAACCGCGAACTGGCTGACGTCCAGCACCGGCTCGCAGCGCTCACGCCTGAATGGGAGGCCGCCGCCAGCAAGCTGGCGGCGGCCGAATGAGACTTTTGCGTGCAAAGAAATCGGGTTTGTGATTCACTGGGGATGCTCTGAACTGATGCCGTATGGACGACACGAATTCGCTGATCGAACAACGCAAGGCCAAGCTCGCCGCATTGCGCGCCAAGGGCATTGACCCGTTCAAAAACAAGTTCACGCCCTCCGAAACCTGCCAGCAGGCGCGGGAGCATTACGCCGAGGGCCGCGAAGTGGCGCTCGCCGGCCGTATCACCGCGCATCGCGACATGGGCAAAAGCATGTTCCTCGACCTCCGCGACCAGAGCGGTCGGATGCAGGTTTACGCGCAGAAAAACGTCCTTGGCGACGAGCAGTTTTCCATTTTTCAGCACCTCGACCTGGCGGATTTCATCGGCGTGAAGGGCACACAGTTCACCACCAAGACCAATGAGATTTCCGTCAAAATCAGCAGCTTCAACATCCTGGCCAAGGCGCTGCGTCCGCCGCCGGCCAAGTGGCACGGACTCGAAGACACCGAAATCCGGTATCGTCAGCGCTATCTCGATTTGATGGCCAACCCGGAGGTGAAGGAACTGTTCCTGATGCGCAGTGAAATCATCCGCGAAATCCGGAAGTTCCTGCACAAGCGAGGCTACGTTGAGGTCGAGACGCCGATGATGCAGGCGATTCCCGGCGGCGCGGCGGCGCAGCCGTTCGTCACCAAGCACAACGCGCTGGGCTGCAATTTTTATCTGCGCATCGCGCTGGAACTTTATCTCAAGCGCCTGCTGGTCGGCGGCATCGACAAGGTGTTTGAGATCGGCCGCAACTTCCGCAACGAAGGCCTCTCGCGCAAACACAATCCCGAATTCACCATGCTCGAGGCGTATGAAGCCTATGGCGATTACGAGAGTATGATGGAGCTGGTGCAGGGCCTGGTCTGTCATGTCGCCGGGAACGTGCTGGACACGCTGTTCATCGAACACAAGGACGCCGAAGGCAAGGTCATCAAGACCATCGATCTCACCCCGCCGTGGCGGCAGGTGAAATACAAGGACCTCGTGCGCGAAAAGGCCGGTGCGGACTGGTTTGAAATTTCTCGCGCGGAACGCCGCCAGCGCGCACATGATCTCGGCGCGGAAATCGGCAAGGAATACGAGGACTTTGAAGTCACCGGCGCGGTGTTCGAGAAATTGATCGAGCCGACGCTGATCCAGCCAACGTTCGTCACCCATCTGCCGAAGGAGCTGGTGCCGCTGGCCAAGCTGTCGCCGGAGGATCCGACCACGGTCGAGGTTTTTGAGTGTTGCATCAACGGCCAGGAGATTGCGCCGGCTTACACGGAGCAAAACGATCCGATCGAGCAACGCGAGCGGCTCGAGCATCAGGCTGGCGGCGAAACGCAGAAGCTGGACGAGGATTTTCTCGTGGCGCTGGAGCACGGCATGCCCCCGGCGGGCGGCATGGGCATGGGCATTGACCGGTTGTGTATGATGCTGCTCGGCCAGGAAAGCATCCGCGACGTGATTTTATTTCCGCAGTTGAAGCCGAAATAGCGATTTGACAATAGTGGGATTTCCCACCACATTCAACCCATGCCGGCCCCGACACTGGAACGCCCCAAATCGAAACCGCGCCTCACGGTTCTGGAAAAATACGACGTGGCCGCCGATGCCAAGAAGCGGATCAGTCTGCGCAATGCCAAGACAAAATATTTTCATGTTCAGGCGTTGTCGAACGGCAGTTATTTGCTGGAGCCGCGCGTGCTGGTGCCGCCGGAGGCCGTTTCCGCCCGTTCCCTGAAGATGCTGGCCAAGTCTGTGGCCAGTTTGAAAAAAGGACTGGCCTCGGCCCCTGTTGATCTGTCCCAGTTCAGCGGGAGTTGATCGATGGCCTTCAACATCCGCATGGGATTGCCGGAAATGGCCGTTTTTTGGGACGATCTTTACACCCGGAAGCAGCAGGGCAGGCTGGGCAGGGACGAGGAGAAATTCTTCAAAAAACTCGGTAAAACCCTTGGCTTCCTTGCAGAAAATCCCCGCCACAACAGGCTGGCGTCGCACGAAATTGACGTGTTGAGCGCCAAATACGGAATCAAAATTTTCCAGTCTTACCTTGAAAACAACACGCCGGCGGCGGGCCGGATTTTTTGGGCCTATGGTCCGGACAAAAGGGACATCACTGTGCTCGCGATCGAGCCGCACCCGGAGGATCAAAAACGCGGGGCGTACCAGCGCATCAAACTGTCATCTTTGCCGCCGGTAAAAACACCATCCGGCGGGAAATCTTGAGCCCAAATGACCCGCCTGTTTGTTTTGCTTCTGTTGCTGGCGTCCCTGCCAAGGGCTTTTGGTCAAAACGGTTCCTTGCTCGACACGAGCGTGCCGTCACATTTTTTTGGCTGGAACCGGGGCATTCACGTTTATCTTCCACCATCCTACGCAACGCAGCCACAGCGCCGTTATCCGGTGTTGTATTTGCAGGACGGCCAGAACGTCTTCAGTTCCGCCGGGACGGACTGCGCGTTTGGCTGGGGCAGTTGGGAACTGGACAAGACGGCGGATGAACTTTCCCGCGCCGGGAAAATGCAGGAAATCATCATGGTCGCGGTGGATAACAATTTCGCCCGGCGGGCGGAATACGGCGGCCTCCATCACGCCGCCGGAGGGCCGGCCACGAACACGGCCTTTGAAAATTACGAGGCCTTTCTCATCACGGAACTGAAACCGCGGATCGATCGCGACTATCGCACGTTGCCCGGGCCGGCCCACACCGCCGTGATGGGGTCCTCGATCGGCGGGCTTTGCAGCGTGGTGCTGGCGTGGGATCACCCGGAGATTTTTGGCGGCACGGCCAGCCTGTCCGGGTCCGACACGCTGGAGCAGACGAATTTTTTGAACGCGGTGCTGAAGGGTTATCACGGCCAACCCAAACCGTTCCGCGTCTATCTCGATTCCGGGGTGGTGGACTTCATGGGTGGCGACGATGGCGGCTCGCTGACGAGGCAGGTCGCCGTCGAATTCCGGCGCATTGGCTGGACGACCAATCTGGAATGGTTTGTGGACGGGAAGCCGCTGCCGCCGGTGGAACTGGAGAAGTCCGGCCTGCGCCGCGACAAATGGGCGGAGGCGCAGACGAGCCAGCACAATGAATTTTACTGGCGCCTGCGCGCCTGGCGCGCGCTGACTTTCCTGTTTCCGCCGATGGAATCAAAGTGAGTGAAAGCGCCGCCGTCAAACTCGCGGACGAGCTGTCCGCGCTCCGATCATAGCCAGGACTTCAGCCGTTCGCGCAAAATCTGCCGGGCCCGGTAGAGCCGTGATTCCACGGCCTTGGGGGTGGATGCGAGAATCACTGCCGCCTCGGCGATGCTGAGTTCCTCCCATTCGCACAGCACAATCGCCTCGCGCATATCCTCTGGCAGTTTCCCGACGGCAGCGCGCACCGCGGCGGCGCGTTCGGTGGCGAGGGCCTGTTCGTTGGGCGCGGGATCATTGGCCGGCAGCGTGTTGCCGAGTGTTTGTTCCGTTTCGCCGGTTTCGGCTTCCAGCGAGATGTTGGGATGCCGCGCCCGCCAGCGGAAATGATTCCGCGCCAGATTGGCGGCGATGGTGAAGAGCCAGGTGGAAAATTTTTCGTTGGTCCGGAAACTCGCGCGGGCGCGGAAGACACGGACGAAAGTTTCCTGCGCAAGGTCATTCGCGTCATCCTCATTGGCCACCATCCGGCAGAGAAAATGGAACACCGGTGTGGCGTGACGTTCCATCAAATCGTTGAGGGCCGCGTCCTGGCCGGCGGCCAATCGTTCCATGTCCACCCGGTCCCGGGCGTCGGCTTGCTGCGCCGACTCGTCACGCCGGAAAGAAACGGAGTCGGAACCCTCCGGCGAAGGCTGGGCATCAGGGTTGGTGATGCTCATGGTCCATGGATCCGGACATGGAGGATTCGGTTTGTTCGTGCAGGCCGAGGGTGAGGTGTTGCATCTCGGCCAGATAGCGGCGGCCCGGTTCCGGCGGCATGGTCTGGCTGACTTCGGCGAAATGCTGGAGCATCTGCGCCTGGCATTGGGCGCGGAGCGCGGCGAGTTCGGCCAGTTTTTGTTGGGCCGCCGGATTGAGGTTCGTGGAACCATTCAACGCCGTCTCGAGCTCCGATTTTTTGGCGGCGATTTTGGCGCACATTTCGGCGCATTTCGGCAGATAGCCTTCGTGCAGTTTCTGGATGCGCGCCATCTCGGCATCGCCCAGATGAAATTCGTCGCGCAGCCAGCTCAAGTCATCCGTCGATTGCGTCATCAGGCAGGCGCGCCGGCCGGCGAAAAACGAGCCGCCGAACAGCGCGGCGCACAGGGCCAGCGCGCCCAGCAAAATGACGAGCGAGCGGTTCATGCCATCAACGCAGTGAATTGGGGGCAACCACCGCGAGATAGCGCGCCTGGGCATCCTGATGCGCGATTTGGCTGCCTTCACGCAGGCCGAGCGTCGCGCCCACAACCATCAGCACGGTGGCGGCCGCCAGCGCAAAGCGCGGACGCAACACCAGCGCCGCCAGCGCGTCGAGCCAGACCGGGCCGCCAGTCGCTCGAACCGGCGCTTCGGTTTCTTCAATGCGCCGCCAGACCCCTTCCTGGAAACGCGGCGGCAACGTCGGGCCCACGCGCGATGCGCGCAGAAGCGTGCCGAGCTTGGCGTCATTCGGGTCAGGATTGATATTTTCTTGGTTCATCGGATCAAGGGCGGCGGAGATTTTGTCCGCCGCCGGTAGTTTACGTTATATTTCAGGCCGGGACAACCCGGTTGCTGTTTTAACGGTTGTTTCAGCGGGCGATCGCCACGGGGTTGCAACCGGGCATGATGGCAGGATGCTCCGCACAGGCTTGGATGGTCTTCGGGTTGCCGGACATATTGCTGATGCAGGCCATGGCGGGAGTCGCTTCGTTGGCCACGCCAGCCACGGTTCGGGTCTGGTTACCAATCGCCCGGGGCGATCCGGATTGAACCACAGCTGCTGGCTGGGCGGCCATGACCCCGGGGTCAACCTTGATCTGGTTGCCGAGTGCGCGCGGTGAAAGCAAGGTGCTGCCGGCATTGGTGTTGAACGCGATGGAGGCCAACGTGGCCACGCCGATTAACGTAAGGAGGATTCGAATTTTCATATTAGCTTTCTTTTAATTTTGGTGATGCTTCATTGCGCCACCGGATGTTGTACTGGCATTACCCCGGCACGCGGAAAAACACGCGAAAGGTTTTTTTGAGGGGTTTTTGACCGGCTGGTGTATAATGGGTGACATGATATTCAAACTGACTATGAAAACTTTGAAATTGCTTGCGGCTCTGACCCTGACGGTTCCCCTGTTCGCGTTGCCGATGACCGGTCGCGCGGCCGACACCAATGCGGCGGTTGCCACCCCGCCCAAACCTGACCAGATGACGACGTGTCCTGTGTCCGGTGAGAAGTTGGGCGAAATGGGAAAACCGTATGCCTTCGTCTATCAGGGCCAGGAGGTCAAATTGTGCTGCTCGGGATGCAAAAAGGATTTCGACAAGGATCCGGCCCAATACCTTAAGAAAATCCAGGCGGCCGAAACCACCGCCAAGAAGTGATCTGAACCGCTGCCTTGGGCGCGGATGAATTTGTGAAACCGTTGCTCGCCATTCTGTCCGGCTTGTTGCTGGTATGGGCGCAGTTGTCAGCCGCGCCAACGCCGGTGGCCTCCGCCCGGCCGGCTCATGCCTGCTGCCATTGCGGTGGCAAGATGAGTTGCTGTGCCGCGGCGTCGTCGGGTTCGCATCCGATGCCGGCGGTCCCAGCCAACGCCGGCGCGCAAAAACAATTTCCGATTTCTGCTCCAGCCAGCGCGGCCGGAACCCTGCCTGAAAACCGGTCAGGCGTGATTTGCTCTGCTTCCCGATTGTCCTTCAGGCCGACCGGCGCACCGCTTTACGTGCGGGATTGCGCCCGGCTCATCTGACTCCTTCCCTTCTGAACACCCGTAGTGTGTCCTGAGCCGGACACTGCGGCCTCGGTCCGCTCCACGGAATTATTGTGCCCGTGAACTGACTGAACATTTATCCGCCGACGCACAAACAGCGGCAAACAAAACTGAAAACAAAACAAGCCATATGAAAACAAAGACATTAGTGATCATCACCCTCGCCGCCGTTCTTGGTGGCAGCGCGATGTGGATTGCACCGCACAACTTGCTGGCGGCCGATACGGCGGCCGGCAGCCATAAAATCCTTTATTACACCTGCCCGATGCATCCGTCGGTGAAAGCGGACAAGCCGGGTAATTGTTCGATTTGTGGCATGGCATTACGACCGGTTTATGGAGACAATGGCGGCACCAACACGCCACCGGCAGCGGCAAACACCCACCAGCCGGTGACAACGATGCCGGGTTGCTGTTCGCCCGGCGGATGCCGTTAACGCAAAGAAAATCCATGAAGCGGGGACGAACAGTTGCTCGGCGAAGGTGGCTGCACGGCGCGTTGCTGTTGACGCTGGCGCTGGCGCTGACCGGCTGCAAAGGCATCACCACGCACGGCGAACGCGAGGCCCGGCAGCAAATGTCGGCGGTGACCGGCACGTATCGGCCGCACGGCCAAAAGCCCCCCCTGCCGGACCTGACGGCCGATTCCAGCCTCAGCAATTATCTCGCCTTTGCCATGCTCAACCAGCCAAAGGTCGAGGTGGCTTACTATGATTGGGCGGCATCGGTCGAAAACATCACCGTGGCGCGATCGCTGCCCGACTTGCAGTTGACGTTCCAAATGGACATCCAGAATATCGTTACCTCGATCATGCCCGGATTCATGGCGTTCATGCCGTGGCCCGACAAGCTCCGGGTTGGGGCGAACATCGCCTCGGCCGATAGCCAGACCAAATACTTTGCTTTTCAAGCCACTGTCCTCGCGAGCGCGTTTGAGGTGAAACGTACCTACTATCAGCTTTACTTTTTGGCGGAAAAGGTACGGGTAAATCAAAACACCCTTGGCCTGTTGAACGGGCTGGAGAAGCTGGCGCGCGCGCAGAATGAAGTGGGCAAAGCCACCTTGCAGGACGTGCTGCGCGCCCAAATCGAACAGGACCGGCTCAAAAACGAGATCGTCAATCTGGAGGACTCGCGTGATTCGCTCCTGGCCCAGTTCAAGGCCGCGCTCGGCCTGGGCCCCAATGATCCAACGCCGCCCATGCCCAGGCAGTTTGAATCCACGTCACTGGATCTTTCCGCCGACAAGCTGTTCGAGACCGCCCTCGCACAGAATACGCGCCTCAAAGCGATGGCAGCGGACGTGCGCGCCGCGGAAGCCGCCATCATTCTGGCCCAAAATGGGAGTCGGCCTGATTTCAGCCTGGGTTTGATGGCTGACGTGAAGTTGAATCCTACGCTCTATCGCCCGTTGGGAACGGTTTCGCTCCCCATTTGGCGCGACAAAATTGAGGCGCAAATTGCCGAGGCGCAGGCGAGCAAGCGTTCGGCTGAGGCGCGGTTATCGGATGAACAGATTGCGCTGGCGGTCGATTTTGCCGAAAGAACCTACCTATACCGGGAGACGACGCGGAATCTGGCGCTCCTGAACGATCAGCTTTTGCCCAAAGCGCGCCAATCGCTTGAAGTGGCCCGATCGGGTTACCTGGCCGGCCAGATCGATTTTTTCAATCTGACTGACACCGAACGCACCTTGCTCGGCTTTGAACTGGACCAGGTCGAAACCGCCATGCAGAGGGAGGTGGTGTTGGCGGGACTCTCGTTGATCATCCAAGGCATGCCTCCGGCCAGCGCGCCGATGGGGTCGGGTGCCGAAGGCTGGAACGGCGGTGGCCAATCTTCGCCGAAAAAAGCGGGCTCGGGCGGGATGTGAATGTCATGCAACTGGATCTGAACTTTATGAAATTTCAAATGAAACCGGCAAAACTTGTTTCGCTGCTCATCCTGGCCCTGGCGGTCGCCGGCGGTGCGGGGCTGCTGCTGAGTGGTTGCGGTCGGGGCCACACCGCCGCCTCTGCTGACGGCGCCACGAAGGAAAAGACCCTCTACACGTGCGGCATGCACCCGCAGGTGATTCAGGACCATCCCGGCAATTGCCCCATCTGCGGGATGAAGCTCACACCGATTCGCAAGCAGGGTGGAATTGCGGGCGTGTCTGTCCCGGCCGGTGAACCCAAAATCAAATACTACCAGTCCACCATGAAGCCGGGTGAAGTGCGGCAGACTCCCGGCAAGGACAGCATGGGGATGGACATGGAGCCGGTTTATGAGGAAGCCGCAGCGGCCGCAGAATCATCCGCCATCGAGATTGACCCGGTGACCACCCAGAACATGGGCATTCGAACAGCGCCGGTGCTCCGCGGGCCGTTGCGCCGGGCCTTTCGCACGGTCGGGACCATTGATTACAACGAGACGACGCTGGCGGATGTGACGACGAAGGTCAAGGGCTGGATCGAAAAGCTTTACGTAAACGCCACGGGCCAGTTGGTGATGCGGGGCGATCCCTTGTTCGAGATTTACGCGCCCGAACTTTACAGCGCGCAGGTCGAATACCTTCTCGCCACCGATCCCGCCAACCGGGCCGGCACCGGCAGCGATTCGCTCAAGGCCTCGGCGGTGACGAAGTTGAAATTCTACGACATCTCCGATGCGCAAATCGCCGAGTTGGACCGAACCCGGGAGGCGCGCAAAACCTTGCGCATCGTCGCGCCACAGGACGGTTTCGTGGTCGAAAAAGACATCGTAGAAGGCCAGATGGTGGACGCGGGCATGAAGCTTTACCGGCTGGCTGATCTGGGATTGGTCTGGGTGCAGGCGCAAATTTACGAGCAGGATTTGTCATACCTCAAACTCGGCCAGGAGGCGACCGTGACACTTGACTACCTGCCGGATCGCGAGTTTCGTGGACGCGTTACCTACATCTATCCCAACGTGGACGAAAAAACCCGCACGGCCAAGGTGAGAATGGAATTTCACAATCCCGGTTACTTTCTAAAGCCGGGCATGTTCGCCACGGTTCACATCATATCCGAGCTGGAACCTTCAGTGCTGCTCATACCGGATATGGCGATCCTCCGCAGCGGTGAAAAGACCACGGTTTTTGTGGCTCTGGAAGGAGGCAGGTTTGAGCCGCGCACCGTCACACTGGGTCCACAAGCCGAGAATGACACGTATCAAGTTCTGAGTGGATTGCGGGAAGGCGAACGAATTGTCACCTCCGGACAATTCATGCTCGATTCGGAAAGCCAGCTCCGCGAAGCCATCCAGAAAATGCTGAAGCCAAACAAACCCGACACTTCCCCGCCGGCGGTCCAGGAGAGTGCGCCGGTTGCCGTCGCAACCCATCAAGCGGCGACGTCCGGCGCGTGGTCATCCGAACAAGCAGCGCCGGTGAAATATATCTGCCCGATGCCGGAGCACGTTTCCATTGAATACGACCATCCAGGCCAGTGTCCCATCTGCGGCATGACGCTGGTGCCGGTGTCTGCCGCGACGCTGCACAACCTCCAGCCTGGCGGCAAGCTCCTCTACTACACCTGCCCCATGCCGGAGCACAGCGACATTCACGAGGACAAACCGGGCAAGTGTCCAAAATGCGGCATGACGCTGATTCCGGTGATGGAGGCGCCGCCGGTTCCTGAACCGCGCGCAAGTTCAGCCGCGATTCCGTCCTCGCTCTATACCTGTCCGATGGAGGCCCACGCTGATGTGGTGTCGGACAAACCCGGCCAGTGCCCGAAATGCGGCATGGAACTCGTGCCCGCCAGTTCCGTCGCGCACGGCAAGATCGCAGAGGAAAACTGGCGCAAGCTGCACCCGCCGATGGAGCATCCCGCTGCTGGCCAGCAACCCTGAGCACCAAGGACGACCATGCTCAAAGGCATCATAGATTTTTCACTCAAGAACAAGTTCATCGTTTTGCTGGGAACGATTGTCCTGTTGCTCTGCGGCGTTTATGCGGTGAAGAACATACCGCTGGACGCGATTCCAGACCTCTCGGACGTGCAGGTGATTGTTTACACCGAATGGCCGGGGCAGGCACCGCAAATCGTGCAGGACCAGGTTACCTATCCCATCACGACCAAGATGCTGTCGGTGCCGAAAGCCAAGGTCGTGCGCGGCTACTCATTCTACGGTTTCTCGTTCGTCTATGTCATTTTCGAGGACGGCACCGATCCTTACTGGGCGCGCAGCCGTGTGTTGGAATATCTCAGCGGCATGAGCGGGCGCCTGCCCCAAGGCGTGACGCCGTCGCTCGGCCCGGACGCCACGGGCGTGGGCTGGGCGTTCATGTATGCCATCAACTCGACCAACCGCGATCTGGCCGAACTGCGCTCGATGCAGGATTGGTATCTGCGCTATCAACTGGCCTCGGTCGAAGGTGTGTCCGAGGTCGCGTCCGTCGGCGGCTTCGTGAAGCAATACCAGGTGACGGTGGACCCGGCGAAACTGCGCGCCTACAACCTTTCGATTTCCGAGGTGGCGATGGCGGTCAAGCGCAGCAACGGCGAGGTCGGCGGCCGTTCGCTCGAACTGTCGGAAAAGGAATTCATCCTCCGCGTGCGCGGCTACATCCAAAATCTGGATGATTTGCGGAAGGTCGCCGTGGGGGTGGGTGACCAGGGCGTTCCCATCCTGCTCGGGCAGGTCGCCAACGTGGAACTCGGCCCGGACATGCGCCGGGGCATCGCCGAGCTGAATGGCGAAGGCGAAACGGTCGGCGGCATCGTCGTCGTCCGTTACGGCGCGAATGCGCGGCAGGTTATTCTGGACGCGAAAAACAAGCTCGACCTGGCCATGAAAGGCCTTCCGGCGGATGTCCAATACACTGTGGTTTATGACCGCAGCGCGCTGATTGATCGCGCGGTCAAGACGCTCGAAGAAAAACTCATTGAAGAAAGCATCATCGTGGCGCTGGTGTGCATCGCCTTCCTGATGCACCTGCGCAGCGCGTTTGTCGCCATTGTCATCCTGCCCATTGCCGTCTTGATTTCATTCCTCGTCATGTTTGGCCAGGGCATCAGCTCGAACATCATGTCGCTCGGCGGCATCGCCATCGCCATCGGTGCCATGGTGGATGCGGTGATCATCATGATCGAAAACGCCCACAAACACCTGGAACGCGACCAGGGCAGGAAGCCGCACTGGGACATCATCCGCGATGCGGCCGTCGAGGTGGGCCCAACGCTGTTCTACTCGTTGCTGGTCATTACCGTGTCCTTCATTCCCGTGTTTACACTCCAGGCGCAGGAAGGCCGGATGTTCAAGCCGCTGGCGTTCACCAAGACGTATTCGATGGCGGCGGCGGCGGTGTTGTCCCTCACGCTCGCGCCGATTCTCATGGGCTTCTTCATTCGCGGCAAAATTCCGAAGGAGGAAAAGAATCCCATCAACCGCTTTCTTATCTGGCTCTATCATCCGGTGATTGATTTCGTGATCAAATGGCGCTGGACGGTCATTGTCGCCGCCGCCGCGCTTGTCATCTGGGTGTTCCTGCCGTGGAACAAAGTTGCAGCGCGGCTGCTGCCGGACGGCCCGGTCAAGGAATGGGCCTTCAAGGTCGGGAAAATCTTCCCTTACCAGAATCTCGGCTCGGAGTTCATGCCGCCGTTGTACGAAGGCGATTTGCTTTACATGCCGACGACTTTTCCCGGCATCTCACCCTCCAAGGCGCGCGAGGTGCTTCAAACCACGGACAAAATCATCCGCCGATTTCCCGAGGTGCATCACGTCTTCGGCAAGGCCGGGCGTGCCGAGACCGCCACCGATCCCGCGCCGATGGACATGATCGAAACGACCATCATGCTGAAGCCCGAAGCGGAATGGCCGAAAGCAGACATCAAAGACGAGAATGGCAAGGTCATCGCGCACCGGCGTCGGACGCCGGACGAACTGATGGACGCAATGAACGCTGCCGTGCAGATCCCCGGTCTGAACAACGCCTGGACCATGCCCATCAAGACGCGCATCGACATGCTGGCCACCGGTATCAAGACGCCCGTTGGCGTCAAGATTGCCGGGCCAGATCTGGCCGAATTGGAACGCGTGGCTTCCGAGGTCGAGGCCGTGGTCAAGGGTGTGCCCGGCACGTTGAGCGCTTTTGCCGAACGCACGATGGGTGGCAATTACATCCAGTTCGACATCGATCGCGATGCCATCGCCCGTTACGGCCTCACCGTGGGTGACGTGCAGGACGTGCTCGAAGTCGCGTTGGGCGGAATGCCGCTGACGACAACGGTCGAAGGCTTGGAGCGGTATGACGTGAACCTGCGTTACAGCCGCGACTTTCGCGAAAACCTTGGCGTGTTGCGCGACATTGTCGTGCCCACTCCGACCGGTGCGCAAGTGCCGCTCGGGCAGTTGGCGAAGATTGAAACCGTCCACGCCCCGATGGGCATCAAGAGCGAAGGCGCCGTGCCCAATGCCTGGATTTATGTGGACGTGAAGGGCATTGACGTGGGCACTTACGTCCAGATGGCCATGCGTGCGGTCAACGAGGCCGTCGCCAAGGGCACCATCAAGCTGCCCAGCGGCTACAACATTTTCTGGAGCGGCCAGTATGAATACATGCTGCGCGCCCAGCAGCGGTTGATGATCGCCGTGCCGCTGACGTTGCTTATCATCATCTTGATTGTTTACCTGAACACCCGGTCAGCCGTGGCCACTGCCATTATCATGCTGTCCGTGCCGCTGGCTCTGGTTGGCTCGTTCTGGCTGCTCTACCTTAACGGCTACAATTTGAGCGTGGCGGTGTGGATCGGGTTGATTGCGCTGGCCGGCGTGAGCGCGGAAACCGGCGTGGTGATGTTGTTATATCTCAATCTGGCCTACGACGAATGGAAACGCGAAGGCCGGATGCGCACCGTCGCCGACCTGCGCGACGCGATTTATCACGGCGCCGTCAAGCGTGTCCGGCCCAAGGCGATGACCGCGTGCGTCATCGTCGCCGGCCTGGCGCCGATTCTCTGGAGCCATGGTGCCGGCGCGGACGTGATGAAGCGCATTGCCACGCCGATGGTCGGCGGGGTCGTCACCTCGGTGATCATGGAACTGCTGGTGTATCCGGCGATATTTTTCCTGTGGCGCTCGGGCGGTCTCAAGCCGGCGGAGCCGGACAATACCGGTGTTTTTTAGTGCGAGCCCGCGGCTGGGCTGTTGGTGGCTGCGTGTTGCTCCACGATTATCCAGCGTTGTTGCTCGCCGGGAGTTGGTTGCTTTGCGTCGTATTTGAACGGATACCGGTCCTTGTCGGCAAGGGCAACCAATTGCGACAGTTCACTTGATGAGTTAAACACGTTGCGGGCGTTGAAGATAGCACCAACCTTGCTGCATTGCTCAAAAGTAGTATTCTCATCTTTGTAGTCGCCTCGATTGTAGACGATAACAGCAACCCATTTTATCGGAGGAAACTTTTCCGGACCAGAATGTCGGATTTGCTTAAGCGCCGCCTTGAACCATTTTGCTTCTTTGGATTGGTCGTAGTTTTTCTCGTCAACATCATACATGCATAGCAGATAGTCGGGATAGTGATCATTTATGCGGTAAAAATTCAAATAGGCAGGCGGTGGACGAAGTGGCCCGGCATCGTAGTTGGGAAACGGGAATTGACTCGGCGGCAGTGGGACTCCATGTGCTCTATCCTCGGCCTGTTTAGCTGAATATTGAAGCGCTTCTCGCAACGCCGCTGCACGCTCTGTTTCATTACTCTTCGATTGCTGAGTCATTTCTGGTGAGATTGTCTGGGGAGGCATATTTGTAGACAACAAAGCGGGTGGCGAACCTTCGCCAGCGCGAACACAGGTCACGGACAGCACACAAACGAGAATGCAGATAATTTTCAAGACGCGGGTTTGGCTGGATTCGGAAAGCAAGGGGGTGGCTGGCTGGGTCATGGGGTTAAAATGAGCCGATGGAGGGCGGGCTGACAGCTGAATTATTTGGCGGGATCATGGGGGCGTCCGTTGACGTGTTAGGTTTTTCAACCGTCGCGCCGCGACGGTGGTGAATTTGGGACAAGAATCCGGGGCTTGAAAGCCCCGGCTACCATCAAAGGTCGCTCTGCGACCGGAGCATCGTCGTCGTTTCGCGAATTAGCATTAGCAACCTGTCCGGGTGCTATTGTGTGGCCTTTCAAATCGCGTAGCGATGGTTTGACGGTAGCCGTGGGATTCATCCCACGGATTGGATTGAATGATTCGTCAGCGTCGCGGAGCGACGCTTGAAATTCAATCCCACAAATAATGTTCGTCGTATTCCGCGCCGTGCCGGACCAGAAATGTCAGGAATTCCTCCTTGAACGTTTTTATCCGGTGATGTTTGCGTTGGTTTTGGATATAGGCTATGACTTCCGACAGGTTGGATTTGCTGACGGTAAAGGCTCCGTATCCGTCCTGCCACGCAAAGCTGCGCATTTGCGGCAAGGTATCCTTGATCCATTTGGACGAGCCGCCTTTCAACAGTTGCAGGGCTTTGCTCACGGATTGCGAGGGTGGCAAGGCTAGTGCCAAGTGAACGTGATCCGGCATGCCACCAATCAACAGGGCCTTCATGCCGTTTTCGCGGGCGATGCCGCCAAGGAATTTCCAGACGCGATCCTCGAGGTCGGGCGTAATCCAAGGTTCACGATGTTTAGTGCTGAAAATAACGTGATAATGGAGCGACGTGAAGGTGTTCGCCATGAAGGGTAGATTGGCAGATTGACGGTGATTATTCAACCGTCGCTTTGCGACGGTGGTGAATGGAGGATTCTGGGTCCGGGGCTTGAAGAGCCCCGGCTACCGTTATGGGTCGCTCCGCGACCAGGGGAGCCGAATTTTTCAATGGTCACATCTTGTTATGTTAAACATCAAAAAATGTTGTACGTTGGGTCGGGATGCTTTAATCACTGGGCCATAAGGCTGGGGATGGAGACGGCGTGGTGGCGGCAGTTGACGACAGGCGCTAATGGAACTTTCAATGCAACCGGGTGAAGAGCGTTACCGCGAGGTGGTCGAACTGAAGGCCGCGCTCGACGAACATGCCATTGTGGCCATCACCGATCCCCAGGGGAAAATCACCTACGTCAACGACAAGTTCTGCGCCATCTCCAAATATCCGCGCGAGGAATTGCTGGGTCAGGACCATCGCCTCATCAATTCCGGCCATCATGCCAAGGAGTTCATGCGTGAGTTGTGGGTGACGATTGCGCGCGGCCAGGTCTGGAAGGGGGAAATAAAAAACCAGGCGAAGGACGGCACGCATTACTGGGTGGACACGACCATCGTGCCGTTTCTCAACGAGCAGGGCAAACCGCGCCAGTACGTTGCCATCCGCGCCGACATCACCGACCGGAAACAGGCGGAGGAAACGCTCTCGCGGATGGCGGCCATCATCGAATCCTCCGACGACGCCATCATCAGCAAGACGCTGGGAGGGATCATCACGGGCTGGAACCGGGGCGCGGAAAAATTATTTGGCTATTCGGCGAAGGAAGTCATTGGCCAGCCGGCGCTGATGCTTTTTCCGCCGGAGCGGGTGGAGGAGGAGGCGGATATTCTGGCCCGGATTGCGCGCGGCGAAGGCGTGGACCATTTCGAAACCACACGGGTGTGCAAAGACGGGAAGCGCATCGAGGTTTCGGTGACCATCTCGCCCATCAAGGACAGCCAGGGCCGGATCGTCGGAGCTTCCAAGATTGCCCGCGACATTTCGGAGCGAAGGAAACTGGAGTCGGCGGTGGAGACGGCTGCGGAGCAGGAGCGGGCGCGCATCGCCCGGGAACTGCACGATGGTTTGGGACAGCAACTGGGCGGGTTGCGATTTTTGATGGACGGATTGCGCCGCGATTTGCAGTCGGCGAACTCGCCCCAGGCGGAAACCGCACGGCAACTGGCCAATGAAATTGCCACCGCCCTGACCCAGGCGCGCAACCTGTCGCACGAACTCTATGCCGTCCCGCCGACGCCGGACGGGCTGCTGCAGGCGTTGGAAAACCTGGCCGGGCGGGCCAATGAGCGCGGTGTGAATTGCGTGTTTGCGGGTGAATCATCCGTGCTGATGCAGAATCAGATGTTGGCCAGCCATCTTTACCGGATTGCGCAGGAGGCCGTGCACAATGCCCTCAAGCACAGCCGGGCAACGCGGATTGACCTGGAATTGGTCCGGCAGCCGGCCGGGCTGGAGCTGAGCATCAAAGACAATGGCGTCGGTCTCCCGATCCGGCCCAGTCCCCGTGGCCTTGGCCTCCACACGATGGAACAACGCGCCCGATTGGTCGGCGGACAATTGGCGGTGAAGACCCAACCTGCGGGCGGGGTTGCGGTAATTTGTTCCGTCCCCAAGGCCATGCTGGAAGGAACAATTGTTGCTGAAAACCCTGGATGACCCGGGCAGAATCGAAAAATCGTGCCACGCAAAGAACCATCCCCGGCCCCGCCCAGGCGAAAGAGAGTTTTGCTGGTGGACGACCATCCCCTGATGCGCCGGGGACAGGCCGACCTGCTGGAACGCGAGGCGGACCTGACGGTTTGCGGCGAGGCCGGCACGGCGCGCGCCGCGATGGAGGCCATAGCGAAACTGCAACCGGACCTGGTGCTGGTGGACATGGCGCTCCCGGACAAGGACGGGTTGGAACTCCTCAAGGATATCCAGACCCTTCATCCCGGCCTCCCCGTGCTGGCGATGTCCATGCAGGATGAATCGCTCTACGCCGCGCGGGTGTTGCGGGCGGGCGGGCGGGGATACGTGATGAAAGGAGACGCGCCGGAGCTGCTCGCGACGGCGATCCGCACGGTGCTGAGCGGCCAGGTGGCCTTGAGTCCACGCATGGCGGCCAAGTTGCTGGAATCCATGGTTGGTTCGTCCCGCCCGATGGTTGAAGGGCCGGAGGCGAAATTGAGCGACCGCGAATTGGAAGTATTGCGGTTGTTTGGCGGAGGCTGGAGCACGGAGGAAATTGCCAGCCGCCTTCATCTCAGCCCCAAAACGGTGGACGTGCACCGGGCGCACATCAAGGAAAAGCTCGGGTTGAAGACCACGCCGGAGTTCCACCGCTTCGCCATCCGTTGGGTCGCCGCCCAAGGCGGGCCGGACATGTAGGCCGGAGGTCACAGCCGAGACGGGCTTCAACTCTGTAGCAGCGGACATGAGTCCGCTCTAATATCACGCAACATCCATACCTGGTGAGCCGACTCACGTCGGCTGCTACGACAAAATGAAGTTTCGAGACAGTCTCAGCTTCCCCACCCGCTGCCGTGCAACGCCCAACACCAGTACAAGCTACATGGTGGTTCCTTGAACGGCTAAGCATTTTGCTTATCGCCGGCAACCTTCCGGCCCTATGCACGGTTGTCTTTCCTGCCAATGGTCGGGAATTCGCATCGGCATTAAGCTGCTTCCATGAGTGCAACGAAATTTCAAGTCAAGTTTTGCGGACCAATTTCCCAGGCGCAGGTTGCCTTCAAGGAGCTGCCGGCGACCTTCGGGGTCAAAACCGGGAATGCGACCGAGGTTGTTCAGGCCAACGGCCGATTGGTCGAGGCTTTGGCCGGCTCTGCCATCTTCCGCGATTATCAGCGGGCTTTCGGGGAGGTGACGGGACTGCCGTTGACCCTGCGCGCGGTCGAGGGCTGGCAACTGGCCCATCAGGGCAGCCGGCACCAAAATGGGTTTTGTGCCATGATGTCAGAGGCGAACCACTCCTGCTCCGCCTGTCTGCGAATGCAACAACGGGTCTGCGACGGGGTCAACGGCGTACCCTGCACCTTGCGCTGTTCGTACGGGCTCAACGAGTCGGCGGTCGGCGTGAAAATCGGCAAGGAGTTCATTGCCTACCTCCAGACCGGCCAGGTCTTTTTCAAGGCGCCGAAGCCGGAGCAGACCAACCGGGTTCTCGACCAGATCAAGGCCCTGGGCCTCAACGTGGATCGGCGGGAGGCGGCGCAGCACTATAACGAAACCCCGGTCGTGCAGCCGGGCGAATACCAGGCGACCATCCGGTTGCTCCAGTTCTTTGCCGACCAGCTTGGCGTGCTCGCCAACCAAATCCTCCTGCAGCAAAAGGATTCGGAGCCGGCTCAGATCACGCGGGCCCGGCAGTACATCGAGGCGAATTCCCATGAAGATTTGTCCCTGGCCATCGTGGCCCGCCAGGCCGGCATGAGCTCGTTCTACTTCTGCAAAATGTTCAAGAAAGTCACCGGGATCCATTTCGCCCGTTACGTCTCCTGCGTGCGCGTGGAGAAGGCGAAAAACCTGTTGCTGAATCTGAACTACCGGGTGAGTGAGATTGCCTTCGAAATTGGTTTTCAATCGCTCACCCATTTCAACCGCATCTTCAAGACCATTGCCGGCGAGTCCCCCACGGAATATCGCCGCCACCTGTCCACCAAACTGGGCGCCGGAAAATGAGCCAGGGTCCACCAGCGTCCGCGCCGGCCGCTCCGCACGGCCCGCCGCGCAGGGTTTTTGTCGTGGAAGACCATCCCCTGATGCGCCGGAGCCTCGTTGAAGCCATCGAGCGCGAACCGGACCTGGCGGTTTGCGGGCAGGCGGACGATGCCCCGGAGATGGCGGCCATCCTGTCGCTCCAGCCCGACGTCGTGTTGACCGACGTCCAACTCAAGTCTTCCAGCGGGCTGGAATTGATCAAGGCTCTCCATACCCGGGCGCCAGAATTGCCCGTCGTGGCCACCACGATGTTCGACGTGCGCCGCACTGAGCGCCTCGCGCGCGCAGCCGGCGCCTCGGGTTTTATTTCCAAGGAGAACGGACCGGATCAGTTGGTTGCCGTGATCCGCGAAGTTTTGGGGAAAAGTGGAAAACACGAACCCGGGGCTTGAGAAACCCGGCTACCATCACCAGTCGCTCCGCGACTAAAACGCCCAGCCCAGCCAGTCTTCATGGTGCCGACTTTCCGCCGGTTTTCCTTTCCAGCGCAGCGACGCGGCGGAGAAGCTCGGGGAGATGCTGGATGGCAATCATCTGCCGTTTGGTCTGCTTGTCCGGTTGTGCCGGAATGCCCAGCCATTTGCCGCCGTCGGGAATGTCATGCATCACCCCGGATTTCGCCTCCACGGTGACCTGGTTGCCGATTTTCAAATGGCCGGCGATGCCCACCTGTCCCGCCAGGATGACGTAACTGCCCAGCTTCGCGCTGCCCGCGATGCCCACCTGCGAGATTAAAATGGAGCCTTCGCCAATTTCGACGTTGTGGGCGATTTGGACGAGGTTGTCGATCTTTGTGCCCTTGCCGATGATCGTCGAGCCCAGCGCGCCGCGGTCGATGGTCACATTGGCGCCCAGTTCCACGTCGTCGCCGATGATGACGTTGCCGATCTGCGGCACCTTGCGGTGCACCCCACCGTCCAGCACGTATCCGAATCCGTCCGAGCCCACGACCGTGCCCGCGTGGATGCGGACGCGCGCGCCCAGTTCCGTGCGCGGATACAGCGTCACGTTCGGGAAC
The DNA here is from genome assembly GCA_049280815.1 of Verrucomicrobiia bacterium. Lineage (GTDB taxonomy): Bacteria > Verrucomicrobiota > Verrucomicrobiia > Limisphaerales > UBA11358 > UBA11358. The sequence goes on from JBAPQW010000033.1 coordinate 78,461, forward strand.
AAATTCACCTCGTCACCGAGCTTGGAATCGTCGCCGACAAAATTTCCGCCCTGCAAAACCGATTTCGCGCCGATGGTTACTCGCTCGCCCACGACGCAGTGCGGTCCGATGTGCGCGCTGGCATCCACCTGTGCGCTGGGCGCCACGATGGCCGTGGGATGAATTCCGGCGGCGTAGGTGCGGTCGGGAAAGAACAGCGCCATGGCCCGGGCGAAGGCAATGCGGGCGTTCGGCACGCGGATCAGGATTTTGTTGGTGGACGAGAAGCGATGGTCCGCGATGACGGCGGCGGCGGCGCTTTGTTCGGCCCGGACGAAATAATCCTCGTTTTCGGCAAACGTCAGGTCGCCGGCCCGGGCGTGTTCGGCGGGTGCAAAAGCGTGGAGGATGATGTTGGCGTCGCCGACGACTTCGCCTCCGATTTGCCTGGCAATTTCCGCAGCGGTAAATGGCATTTTGGTATAAACGATTGCCTGTTGACTTGGTTGTCCCGGCTCACTATAAAGGCGCGCGTATCGAGTTCAACCCCTAGTTTGCATGGCCAAAACTCTGCGCGTCGGGCTGATCGGATACCGCTTCATGGGCAAGGCGCACTCCAATGCATGGCGGCAGGCCCCCCGTTTCTTCAATCTCAAGGCCAATCTCGAGCTGCACACCATTTGCGGACGCAACCCCGCCGGCGTCCAGGCGGCGCGCGCCCACTTCGGCTGGCAAAATGCCGCCACCGACTGGCAGGAAGTCGTCGAATCGCCGCTGATCGACATTGTGGACATCGTCACCCCGACGAATTTTCACGCGGAGATGGCCATCGCGGCGGCGAAAAACGGCAAGCATGTCCTGTGCGAAAAGCCGCTGGCGCTGAATCTCAAACAGGCCGAGGCGATGTATGCCGCCGCGCAAAAGGCGAAGGTCGTCCACATGGTCTGTCACAATTACCGGCGCATTCCGGCCATCGCGCTGGCCAAGCGGATGATTGGTGAAGGCGCGCTGGGCCGGATTTATCACTACCACGCGCGTTACGCGCAGGACCGGCTGGCCGATCCGGAATTTCCGCTGGACTGGCGGCTGCAAAAGGAGACCAGCGGCGCCGGCGTGCACAGCGACATCAATTCGCACGTCATTGACCTGGGCCGTTATCTCGTTGGCGAATTCACGGAGGTGTGCGGGTTGCTGAACACGTTCATTCCCGAACGGCCGCTGGCGGACGCACTGGCCAGAGGCGCGCGCAAGATGGGCAAGGTCACCGTGCCGGATTCCGCGATGTTCATCGGCCGGATGGAAAACGGTGTGCTGGCAAACGTGGAGGCGACGCGCTATGCGCTGGGCCGCAAGAACCACATCGCCATCGAAATCAACGGCAGCAAAGGCTCGATTTATTTTGATTTCGAGGACATGAACAAACTTCAGTTTTACAACGGCGACGATCCCAAAGACCGGCGGGGTTTCCGCGACATCCTGGTGACGGAGCGCGACGGGGTGCAGCCGTACGTGGGCCACTGGTGGCCGCCGGGACATGGCATTGGCTACGAACACACGTTCATCCATGTGGCCGCCGATTTTGTGAACGCCTGCGTCGAGGGCAAACCGGTCCAGCCGACGTTCGAGGACGGTTTGAAAAACCAGCGCGTGCTCGCTGCCGTCGAGGAATCCTCCCAAAAAGGCAAGTGGGTGAAGCTGTGAAATCCCACTCGCTATATCGACTGAAACGACGGTTAGTGTGCAAATCGTCAAAGCGGTGAGGGACACAAAGTGAAGCCGAATTTCCTAAATATGAAGCTGAAAAAGAGAACTGTGAAGTTCAACCTTTTGGCCTTTGTGTTACTGTTCGTAGCAATTTGTTTTCTGATGAAATGGGTCATTGGTTATGCGCCTCTTGCCGTTAAATTGAATCCAAATTAGGGGACTACCATCCTTTGCCCGTTCTTGCCACAACCCCCGGATTTCGACTACGCTGGGCCTTTGAGAAATTGAATCATGCCGCCAACCGCCATTGAAAAAATCATTCCGATGCTCCAGGTGGCCATCGGGCCGGTCATTCTCATTTCGGGCGTCGGCCTGCTGTTGCTCACCATGACCAACCGGCTGGGGCGGACGATTGACCGCGCCCGCCAGTTGATCCAGGTCCTGCCCGGGCAAAGCGACGACAAACGCGAGCAGACGATGGCGCAGGTGGCCATTCTCTACCGGCGGGCGCGGATGATTCGTTTGAGCATCACGCTGGCCGCATTGAGCGCGCTGCTGGCGTCGGCGCTCATCATCACGCTGTTCCTGACCGCGTTGTTGCAGTGGGAATCCGGACTGCTCCCCAGCGTCATTTTCATCGGGTGCATGGGATCGTTGTTCGCCTCGCTGATCGCCTTCATCCGCGACATCAACCTGTCGCTGCACGCGCTCAAGCTGGAATTGAAAAGCATCAAGCCTGACCTCGAGTGAGCGTGCCGCAGGGGCAGGCGGGGACTGGTCGCAATTAAACTTGTGCGGAAACCGTTGGTTGAGCCTCGAGCTTAGCCGCCAGCTGTCCGACCTGCTTTTCCAGGTCGCGCAGGCGATGAAGCATCTCCGGCAACTGCTGCACGGCGATCATCTGCCGCTTCGCCTGTTTATCGGGCATCGCCGGGAGACCCAGGACTTTTCCGCCGTCCGGTATGTCGCGCATGACCCCGGATTTCGCGCCGACCATGGCTTGATGGCCGAGCTTCAAATGCCCCGCAATGCCGGATTGCGACGCGATGACGACGTAATCCCCGAGCTGCGTGCTGCCCGCGAATCCGACCTGGCCCATGACCAGGCAATGGCGGCCCATGACCACGTTGTGCGCCACGTGCACCAGGTTGTCGATCTTCGTTCCGGCGCCGATCACGGTGGATCCCAGCGCGGCGCGATCAATCGCCGAGTTGGCGCCTATCTCGACGTCGTCGTGAATGATGACGTTGCCGACCTGGAGCACCTTGCGGTGCCGGCCTTCGTCGAAAACATAACCGTAGCCGTCGGAGCCGATCACCGTCCCGGCATGAATCACCACGCGATGACCGATGACCGTTTTTGCGTAAATGACCACGTTGGGAAACAAACAGACGTCTTCGCCCAGGCAGGCATCGCGCCCGACATAATTACCGCCCATCAACACCGACCGCGGACCAATCCGCACGCGGGCGCCCACCACGCAGTTGGGCCCGATATGCGCCGTCGCATCAACTTGAGCTGACGGGTCAATGTTCGCGCTGGGATGAATGCCCGGCGGATGCTGGTCCGGCGGAAAAAAAACGGGCAGCAATCGGGCCACCGCCACCCGCGCGTTGGGCACCCGAATCACGACCTTTTTCGTTGAACTGAAACCGCCCGAGACCAGAATCGCCGCCGCCGCGCTTTGTTCCGCCGCCACGAAATATTCCTCCTTATCAGCAAAGGTGAGGTCGCCGGTCCGGGCCTTGTCGGTCGATGAAAATCCCGTCAGTTGGGTTGTTCCGTCGCCTAAAACTTCGCCGCGGACGCGCTCGGCGATTTGAGCAGCGGTAAAGGAAATCATGTGGTATTGGTTTTGGGATTATCGCGGCAGGCGCTCTGCCATGGGGAAGGCTGCGTCGGCCCGGGCCAGATGGCGAAGGCCGACCATGCGTTGCGCTTCCACATCCCAAACCTTCAACCGCAGGCAGCGGTAAATCTCCACGGGATGGAGCGAGGTCGTTCGCGCGTTCTGCAGTTCGGGCATCCCGCGCAGGACCTCGGGCAGCCGGTAGAACGGAATGCGCGCGTTCAGATGGTGAATATGATGATAGCCGATGTTCGCCGTGAACCAGGTCATGATCGGGTTGGTCTTCATGAAGCTCGACGATTCCATGGCCGCCTTTTCATAGGTCCATCCGGCCTTGTCGTTGAACGAAACGCCGGGGAAATTGTGCTGGGCATAGAAGAGGTACGATCCCATGGCGCTGGCAATCAAGTGAGGGATGGTCTGCGTCAGCAGCAGCCCCTGCCAGCCCCAGACCAGCGTCAATGACACGCCAATGGCGACGTGAATCAACAGCGCGATCAGGCAGTCGAAATGTTTTTTGGGATCATTGAAGAAGGGGTTGATGCACATCCCATACAGGAACACGATGAAGTAACCGCTGAGAATCGTCAGGGGGTGCCGCATGAAAAGATACTTGAGGCGCGTCGAGGTCGGTGACTTTAGATACTGGCTCCGGGTCATGATGGGGAAGGAGCCGATGTGTGAGCCGCGCAGTTTGGAATTGTGATTATGATGATGATTGTGGGAGCTGCGCCAGATGCTGCTCGGGCTCAGGGCCAGGATGCCCACCACCCGCATCAACCCTTCCGCGAGGCGTGAGTTAGGCAGGATCGCGTGGTGTTGTTGATCGTGATAAATCACGAATAATCGCAGGATCAACAGGCCGCTCAGAATGCTGCAGACGACCTTCCCGACCGGATGGATGTTCCAAATGGTGCCGGCCAGTGCGGTCAGAACCAAAAACGCGGTGGAAAGGATGCACCACCAGCTTTTCGTGCTAAAATCCTCGGCGTATTGTTTGGTGGCGAGGATCAGTTCTTGGCCGGTTCTCATTGGAAATTGTTCCGCATGATGAAATTTAGCCGGGTAAACGTGCTTTTGTCGAGGATCATGCCCCAGAACTTCATCACGGCCTTTATTTTGATGGCAATTTCTTCCCTTTGCCAACTTTTTCACAAGATATGTTACGGGACGAAGTGAGCCGTGCCTATGGGGTGTTCACCCCATATACAGATCGAGCCATTTTATGATACGCCTAATTCCTTTCTCCAATTCCAACGGCAAAACGCAAAACTCTGGAGCCGGCGCGCCGGTAGATTTTTGGATTCGGATTGAGCCTGAGGAACGCCATAATTCGAGCACGATTGGGTTCGATGGGTCGGTTCCCGGGTCTTCTCACGTTATTCAATGGCGGCGGTGAGGCATGCCTGCCCCAGCTTTTTAGCAAGTTGCGGCAAGGGTAACCCCGTGGCGTTACCGGCCCCAGGCGGCGAATCGGACGCTTGCGCTGGTCCACGTCCATGCTGTATGTTCCGGGCCGAAATTGCCTCGACTGACAATTTCGCTTTTGTCGACCGTGCTTTCCGTGATCTGCGGCTCGCACAATGTCAACAGGGCTGGTGCAGAAGTCGTTAGCGGTAGTAAAAGTAAGGAAGCCCACGTGGCGGAATTGGCAGACGCGCTAGATTCAGGTTTCCACTTTCGCTGTTTTCAGGGGGTATCTTCGCGTTTCAATAAAATCGAGAAATCCATTGATTCTATTGCTAAATATGCTCTCCAGCCGCGTTAAGAGAAGGTTTCAATTCAAACGGCGATACTGTCGCAATTACTGTCGCAATTTGTGTAGCAAGCCGCATTGGTGGTCTTTGCTGGACTGCGCAGGGAACCGGTCACATCAAATCCACATCTTCCACTTTCCAGACGGCAATCTTCAACGATTTTAGCTCTCGCTCACTATCCGACACGTACACGAGCACACACGCCTCGTGCACAGATGACCAAGACCGGCTGCACAAAAGCACCAGAGAGGTTGCGAAATTCTGGAGACACAAGCGCAAACTACGCATTAGTAATACGCCCACGCCATGCGCCATTAACCAAGAAATTATCAAATGTGAAACGGAAATTTGAATTTTTATTATTGCTCCTTTCTTTAATTTACGCCCAACTTTTTTTCAAATGTTTCCAATCTTGGTTGAATTACCGAACGGCAATAACCGGCTTTCGGGTTTTTGCGAAAGTAATCTTGTTGATCATTCTCAGCCTTATAAAAAATGCTTAATGGAATGATTTCCGTCATAATTCTATCCGAAAACCGTGTGGAAGCCATCCTCAACGATCTTTCTGCGATCGTCTTCTGACCTTCATTTTGATACAGGATAATCGAGCGATATTGTGTCCCGATGTTGTCGCCTTGTCTGTTGATTTTGGTTGGATCATGTGCATACCAAAATGCATCGAGAAGCTTTCCGTAAGAGATCAAAGTTGGGTCGAACTTAATCTGAACAACCTCAGCATGCCCTGTTTTCCCGGAAGAGACTTCGTTAAAAGTTGGGTTTTCTGTTTGGCCACCGGCGTAGCCACATGTGACCGATTCGACACCGGGGACGTGTTCAAACATAGCTTGCATACACCAAAAATCACCCCCTCCAAAAGTTGCCGACCTAGCTTTGTCTGCTTCGGCTTCCGCGTCGGCCAAATCATGCGGCGGGCTATCTGCCATACCACGCGCGCCCAACTGGGACCTGTACATAGTAATGGCGGTGGCTGGCTGGTGCCTGCTTGCGGTGTGACGCTGTCTGGATGGGCGAATGTTCCACTTTGGATGAATAGTAGGATCAGTTTAAAAGGAAGAGGTCCCGACGACGGCTGGTTCATCCCGGCCCGCACTCTCTTGGATGCACGATTGTTCCACCCACCGTCAAATGTAGCGGGCAAAAAAATAAAGACGGGCCGCCAGGAGAGCCTCCAGATGGGTCGGGTCGTGAAAAAAGTGTTCGCTAAAGAGTATGAAGATTCGGTCGATTCGGTGGCGAAACCGCAGCCGCTGGCGGAGTCGGAAATCATCGAGGCACCGTCTGAAAGCTAGCTAGAGTGTCGCATAAAGTGTCGCACGACTTGGAAAACGTGTGAAACCCTGTGTATTTGTGAGGATTTCAAAGCAGACACGCCAGACTCTAAGTTTAGCAACGAGCCGAAGGCCGAAGGAGCGCCGGGCTGGTCAGAAGGCTGGCGCGACGGTGGCGGGGGGGGGGGCTGCCGGGTGGGGTCGGAGTCGAAAAGTTAGATGGGTTCGACTGACGGCGGAATTTGGGCAAAGGCGGATCGGTTTGAGTGATCATGAAGAATTTGATTTTTCATCGGCTTTTGCACAGCCGATTTGACGAAAAAACCGGCGTGCGCATGACTACGACGCTGTTGGCGACGCTTGCTAGCGTTGGTCGGTCTCACCTCTGCCAAGTCATCAACAATGTGCCTGGACGCTGCGGCAAGACACGGTGCCGGCTCTTTCCACACTTGACCTATGAAGAAATCCAAGCACTCGGCTGGGAGCGGGAATATGACCTTTGGAGCAGGCACAGGCCGGACAGGCGATGCCTGCGTTCCACAGGGAACATTGTTTCAATTGGAACAAATGAAAGCGAGGTGCGAAATGAGTGACCTTCAAAAAAACGTTGTCAGCGATCAGATTTTGACCCTGCAACAGGAGCAAATCCTCGCCGGCGTAACACGGGAGGCGCCGAGCAAGTTGCGAACTTTCCTGCGCGCCTACGCGGGGGCAGCCAGCAAACGCGAGGCGATTAAAGCGAAGTGTCTCGATTGCTCGAACCTCACGGTTGACGAGGTGCGGAATTGCCCAGCCACAGGCTGCGCACTGTGGCGTTACCGGCCCTACCAAGTGAAAGGATGACGCATGGAATGGCTCAACATCCATACCTCGACGTTGGATTCTGAAGATTTCCTTTGCTCGGAGCCAGTGGATCAGGCGACATGGTTGAAGTTGGAGCGGTATTGTATCGGCCAGGAGAACGGCGGGGTGATCCGTGGGGCCAAGGTCTGGATCGACCGGCAGTGGCAGCATATGGTCCGGGCGACGCTCAAGGAAGTGCTGCGCGAATGCAGGCTTTGGGAATGGATTGGTGACGACCTGAAGGTGAAATTTTACCCAGCCGCAAAGGAGCTCGAAGTCCAAGCCAAACGCCGCGCGGCAGAATCAACCCACGCCAAGCGCCACGCTAAGCAAGACGCTGAGCGGGGTGCTGAGCATGATGCTGAGCAATCTGGGAAGGGAAGGGAAGGGAAGGGAAGGGAAGGTGAAGGGAATCCACCTCCCACCAATCGTCCTTCAGTGGAACAAGCAGTCGAATACTTTGCCAAGATCGGATCTGATTACACGGCCCGCGAGGTTCGGGATGTCTGGAACAGTTTCGAGGCGACGATCCAGGACGACCTGTGGTTCTTTGGCCGGCATCCGGTGGGCGACTGGCGGAGCGCCATGGAAACCCGGCTTTCGGATAATCGAAAAAAAACTGCGCCCGGAAACACCGCGAGCGGCCACCCGTCCGGTTGGCAGGAAGGCGACGACGATCTCTGGTGGACTGGTGAACTTGCGTTTGTGGAGGCCGCCGCCGCCGGTGCGTGGATTGGCCAGGACAAAAAAAACGCGGCGCGCATGGACGCGATCATCGCGCAGCGAAAGGGAGGCCACTGATTTATGGACTGGCTTGAAGTCGAGGTCAAATTGAAGGAGCGCGCGTTGGAAGTCGCGCAACACCTACTGCCCCAAGGCAAGCGCGAGGGGGGCGAATGGGTCTGCGGCAATCTCGACGGCCAGCCCGGCCGTTCGCTCAAGGTGAACGTGACCGGCAAGGTGGGTGTCTGGTGTGACTTTGCGGATGGTGGCAAGGGCGGCAAGACGCTGATAAGTTTGTGGTGCAGCGTGCGCCAGCACGAATTCCGTTTCTGCATCAAGGAAGCCAAAGACTTTCTCGGCATCCGCGACGGCTTCCAGAATCCCAGCGTCACGAACTACCCCGCGCCGCCCGTCAAGCCTGACGAAAGTGCGTGGCGCAGGGTCTCCGACACTTGGGCCAAGTGTTCGCCGCTCGTCGAGGGCGGCCCGGTGTGGCGCTACCTGGTGGACCAGCGCCGGCTCGATCCGCAGGCTATTGTCGCCTACGACATCCGCGAAACCATCAGCTTCGGCGAGTGGAACATGGTGTTCCCCTACTGGGCCGCCCCCGCAGATGAACTAGCTGCGGTGGAAATCACTCCGCCCATTCCTGAATGGCTCAAGTTTGAAAAGCTCGCCCGCGTGGAAGGCAAGAAAAAGGAATGGACCAGCCCTCAACCCGAGAAAAGCCTGTTCGGCGTGCAACTGTCGAAACATCCAGCGTTTCGCACATGCCGCGATGTGCTGATTTGCGAGGGGGAAAAGGACGCGGTGGCGTGGGCCAGTTATGGTTGCGCCGAGTGGGGGATTTTGCCGGTGAGCGTGCCCTTCGGGGCCAAATGGAAGGGCCAGAACAAGGGCCGGCCAAGCCCGAACCGCGAATGGCTGGACCGCAATTGGGATTGGTTGCAGGGCTTCCAGACCGTCTATGTGGCGATGGACAACGACGACCCCGGCAAACGCGCCGCCGCGGACATCATCGCTGAGATCGGGCCACGGCGTTGTCGGTTGGTGGAACTGCCGCAAAAAGACGCCAATGATTGCCTGATGGCCGGCGTGAGTGCCGAAGCGATGAAGGCATGTGTGGCAGGGGCGCGCGATTTCGCTCCGGACAAGGTGAAGAACGCCGGTGAGTTCGAGGCGGAACTAATTGACGAGTGGTTGAACAAACATCTCGAAACCGGGTTGCAACTGCCGTGGGACTTTCCTGATTTCAGCATCCGCCCCGGCGAACTGACCATCTGGACCGGCATCGAAAAGAGCGGCAAGACCACAATGTTGGGCTTTGGCCTCATGGCACTCATGGCCCAGGGCGAACGCGCGATGGTGTGCAGCTTTGAAACCAAGGCCCGCAAGACGCTCAAGAAATTCAGCCGGCAGGCGAGCGGCGTCTTGCTCTACGACCGGAAGATCGTGGATCAATGCCCGACCGACGAGGAACGGAACAACTACCGCGCCAGCGCGACTGAAAAGATCAAGGAAACCTCGCACTGGCTGGCCAAGAACCTCTGGCTCTACGATCACACCGGCATTGCGCACTGGCGGACGTTGATTGACGACATTCGGTGGGCGCGCCGGCGGCACGGCATCACCCAGTTCGTGATTGATAACTTCATGCGCCTGGGCTTCGTCAAAGACGACTATGCGCAACAGGCCGAGTGCATCACCGCCTTGAGCGCCCTGGCGATGGAGTTGGAGGTTCACATTCACCTGGTGGTCCACCAGAACAAGAGCGAGGGGCACAAGGGGCAGGCCGGCGGCAAACGCAGCGTCAGCGGCGCGTTCGAGATCATCGCCAACGCGCACAACATCGTGGAAGTGCAGCGGGACGTGAACAAGGGCGAGAAGGTGAGTGAGGTATTTCAAGACCACAAGATCGGGCGGATCAACGACCAGGAAAAGGCCGAACGGTTGAACGCATTGAACGGTGTACCAGACGGCAAATTCATCCTGCACGCCCAGCGCGAAGGCGAGCAACAAAACGCCAGCAAGTATCTCTGGTTTCTGTGGGAGCCTCAGCAATACGTCAGTCATCCCAAGGGCCACACCGACCACAAGCCGTTGCGGTTTGTGGATGTGGCCGCTGAGGCGGACCGCCTAGCTGCGGACCACGAATTACCCACCAGCGAGGAAATGGGTTTGTGAAAAGCTGGCAGTGCGGAATGGCAGCGAGGGCAGGAACAGGAAAAACGATGGATGACGATAAACGGTCAGAAGGGGGCTGGGGGGTAGCTCGCGGTGGCAGGGGTGAGTTGACCCGATGGGTCGAGTCGAGCGCGGAGAATTTGGCAAAAGGGGCCACCCGGCTAGCTAAATTATCCGTTGCCGTACCTCGTCGCGATGCGCGTGAAGATTCTTCACCACTCTACATGTAATGCACTTCTCGCCGGGCGTTGAAACTTCGTGGACACAAACTGTTTTTCCGGTGTCCTGATGATTGAACACCCAAAACTTGCCGTCCTGTAGCACTTTGAAACCGTTTTGCGGCGCATCATTTTTCAAGAACTGCGCCAGGCTCTCAGTTGAACCGTTCGCGCAAACGATTGGCCCGAAGACCAGCAGCAACCGCAGATTGGGGCAAAGCGGCAGCAAACGGAAAAACCACGCCACGTCTCGCTCGACCATCCGGCGGAATTCCTTGGGGTTTGTCGCCTTGTTTTTCAGCATGGCCTTCGTGGGACGATATGAAACGTCGAAGTGCGCGGCTGTCCCGTCCTCGTAATTCAACCCAAGCATCGCCAATCCTACACTCCACGGTGCGAACCATTCATACGGCGATGTGGACTGGTTGAAATAATTTTTCAGACGTTTTTTCCAATCAGCGGCATTTTGGACTGTGTTCCAGTTCCGGTCAGGCCGAAATTCGCCGGAGGATGGATTCACCCCAACGGTCGCGACAATGGCCGTGGCCGGATTTCCGAAAAATGGAATGGGCCAATGCGAATCTGGATACGTATTCGCTGGAAAAGCGCCACGACTTTCCCTCCAGTCTTGGAGGATTTCCGAAAGGTGTTTTGAAATGGCCAATTTGTCGTGCATCACGCGGGCTTGAAACATTCCGGCGAGTCATTTTTGGCGTTGTTTACTAGCGGGGAAGCGCGGTGGCAACTTATCCCGCCGGCCGCGAATGACCGTTATAGCTCTTGTGGCTCATGCTCCATCGTTCCAAGATTTTCCGCCCACTCTTTGCAGATGCGCTTTGTGTCGTGGAAGCGGTCAATATTATGCGCTCGACAAACTTGTGATAACCACCTGTCGATTTGCTGGCCGCAGGCATCAATATCCTTTGCTGTGAGGGAGTACAAATCAGCCTCGGATAATTCGCCCGGGATTCCGGTTGCCCTGTCTGTGGCCAATTTGGTAACACCGGGATGCATTAGGACGTCGCGAAGAGGTTTCAGCTTCAGGTCGAGCACAGGCAATCGGATGCGCAGCCGCTGAATGGTGTACCGGCGTATGTCGTCAATCTTATTCTTGAGTGTGCAGTACCTGCCTGAAGGCGGCTTATATGGCGCAAATTCGTTTTTTCGCCGAAGCCGATCGTGAAGCCCGGTTACAACTCCGTCCAAGTGAGCGAACAGATTGGCCAAAGCACTGCGGAGTGCTCGATTCTTGGTGCGCCTATTTGAGGCAGCCTCGGCTTGTTGTGTCTCGGCCAAGTAGTGAAGGTAGTCCCGCCAAGCATCGCCGGTGAGGTCGATGGCTTTAACTACTGCACGCCCATCTGTTCCAAATTCAATCTCAACTCTCATGGTGCCTGCTGGGATGGTGGTTTAAGGCATGTAACGGTCAAGAAGTATTGCTGCCGGAACGACTCGGTTTCGGCGAAGCAATGGCTACTGGCCTTTACCGATACATTGTCAGGCGGCTTTTTTGAGTTCGCCGGTCATCAAATTGTAAAGTTGCGTGATGGTGACGCCGTTAATGGGTTCAAGTGCGTCAGCTTGTGCCATCCAGCGGACGGTGGGGCTGGGGTGTTCAAGGTGATACTGCAAACCTGTGGGCGTAAAGACATGGCCCAATACGGTTACTTCCTGCGTGCCTGAAGCGGTGGTCATGATTGCTTTGCTTCCGGGGGCGATAACAATCGTCCAGCCATCCTCGGGATGAGAAGCGATTGTATTCTTCACGCCGGATGCCGTTGTGGAAGGTGTGACGGCGACAACCTTTTTCAACTCAGAAGACAATTGATCCAGGGCGTCAACCAACGCGGTATTTCCCCTGGCGGTTTCCCTGTTCAAAGCGGCGGTGGTCACCGCAGGGAAGTTGGCGGCCAATCTTTCAGTCAAACGCAGGCTGCCGTTGGAGTTATCGAAAATGCAGACTCCGTTGACAGTTGTCCCGCCGTTGGGACCACTTTGGGAATGAAAGCGTCCGACGCCGAGATCACGTGTTTGAACACCGTATTCCTCACAGAATGCCTCAAGAATGGAATTCGCAATGGAATCCGACACCAACTGCGTTTGGGGGAAGAACCAGCAGACACCGGTGGTGCGAATGAAGCGCGTCAATGGCTGCTGGTTGAACGAGCTGCCCGGGCCATAGGTGTGGGTGGTTTCAGTCTTGCCGCGTTTCTCTTTGAAACCCGTGACACGTTCGCTCACTTGCATTTCCACCTCGGCCAGAAAGCCCGCAGTGCATTGGCACAGGTGCAGGAGACCAGGACCGAAATCCGGGAAGGCCATGGCAAAACGAATGGGTTTGGTGGTGTAGCGGCGTTCGCGGTTAACAATGATTTCGCCGTTGCGATAACTCAGGCGCTGCACGCGGTAGGGTATGGCCATGTAATAATAAACCGCCCCGGGATACGCCTCGCGCAAGGCTTGGGAGAAATTGACTTCACCCCGATTTAACCCCTGCGCGGTTATCACCTTGAAACTCTTCTCAATGCCGTTACGCAAGGGGAATTCGTGATGCGGGTCGCCTTGGGCCGCCTGCTTTAGGGGATACAAGTCGGGGGCAATGCTGTTCGTAGGGTTTACTTCGTTGTTGAGGAACTGACTGAACTGCTCCGGCAGCGATTGAAAATGGGTGCGGTCGAAGCTGCCATTGATCTGGCCGATTTCCGCGGCGGCACAAAGTGCGTTGGTGTACTGGGCGTAACGATTGTGCAAATACAACCAGTTGGGTTCAAGCGGGCGCGCCAAATAATCGGCCAGTCCCTGATCGCTCGCCTCGATGACCTGGCGCGTATCAATGATAGTGCAAATTCCGCGATTGCGACGGCCGGCGCGACCGATGCGCTGCCAGAAGGACTTCATCGAAACAGGTGTGTCAAGCAACAGAACCAGGTCGATTTCTCCAATATCCAACCCCATCTCCAAAGCACTGGTAGAGACCACGCCACGCAGGCGTCCCTGCGTCAAGGCCGCTTGAATCTCCTGGCGGTCGGATGCCTCGTAGCCGGCGCGGTAGGGCAGGATTCCATTGCCCGGGTTGCCAGCCGAATCGGATTCTGGCGAATTTTCATCTGTGTTTCCTCCGTCAGGATTCTGACGCTGGCTGGCGGCGGTGACGACTTCGACCAATTTGCGCGAGTCACCAAAGGCAAGGAAACGGCCGGGAAATTCCTCGGCCAACGAGCGCAGAAGCGTGGCTGTGGCCTCGAACGTGTCGTCGGATGGTTTATGCGTCAGGACGATTTGCTTGGGGGCCATTCGTGCGCCATCGGCGGCCGGGCCGATTTCGAAAATATGGCGGCCGGTCAACAGGTTGATAAATTCGGCAGGTTTGCCCAAGGTGGCCGTGCTGCAAATCAAACGGTGCGCTGAGCTGACGGCTTGGAGGCGGCGCAGAAAGAAAGCCATATTGGTGCCGAAAACACCGTCGTAAACATGGGCTTCGTCCAGTACCAGGAGGCGTAAATTGGAACGGAAGGCCACGACTGCGTTTTCGTTCAGATTGCTTATCAACCAGGCCTGCGCAACGTCCGGTGTCATCAACACAACGCGGCGACGGAACAGGATTTCGTTACGTTCGGCGACGGGAACGCTGCCATCAATGAATCCCGCCTTGTGACCGAGGGGCCCAAGCAGAGCATTCCATTTGGCGAGCTGGTCCTGAATCAGAGCCTTGGCTGGATACAGGACGAGCACGCGGGCAGAGACGTTGTTTAACAGCTCATGCGCAGCAACGGCCATGAATGACAAACTTTTGCCCGACGCGGTGGAAGTTGAGAAACAGACATCCTTGCCGGCCAAGCATTCTTGAATCGCCTGGGCTTGGTGGGAGTAAATGCCGTTCGGATATGATTGTTCCAAGCGGCTGCGCACCTTCGGATGCAAAGCTACAGGTATAGGGGCAAAGATTGCCTCGCGACCGGGCAAAGACTGGCTGCCGGCGACATTAAAACCGCACCGGGTCAACAGGCGGTTCAATACAGCGATGGCACCCTCCGGCTCACGCGCGGGCGTGGCGGTTGCGGTCAGTTTTTCGGTCGGTTCGGTCGTCGTAGTTCGTGATGTCGTTCTCATGGCGATAAGCTATTGCATGTGCCATGGAAAATGTTGGTTGGGGACGTCTGCGGACGTCGGGATGCAGAGCGCTCGACGCGGGCGAACGGAGGTGGTTTAATCCGGGCATGGCGAAGCAAAAGCCCATCTATCCACTCAGGGTGAGTTTGCGGCTTTTATCACCATCCGCAGATACGGCAACTGCTGCCGAGGGCGCAGCTGCGCTACTCAACCAGGCACAGCGGGTTTTTATTTTCGAAGTGAAAGCTGGTCCTCCTGTGCAACTGGCTGGAAGCGAAACTCTTCACAAATGGGCAACCATTGAATCAGTGCTAAGCGAACCGGAGGTCCGTCAAGAGGCGAACTTCATTTTTGGCATACTTGATGAGCCGATAGAAAGCAACTGGTTCAGCCACGCGGCATGGGGACAGGACATTGGTTTTATCACCACACATTCCTGGGAATATATCTCCGCTTTGCCTGTAGTTTCATATTTGGCGTATGAAGTGGTGGAGAACCTAGTTGAGTTGCTGTGGATCGCAGATGAAATGGAGGGACAACGTTTCATTGCTGAAGTGGTTCATCATGGCGAAGGCCGAGGATGTCTTAACGACATGTGCGAGTTCAAGCCGCGAATCGGGATCAAGATCCGAACCGGCGATATTTGTCCGGATTGTCTGAATTTGTTGCAGTCACGGTTGGAAAAAAAAGAACTGGAAGCAATACAGCGCATGCTTGATGCAATCCGGCTTATTGCACTTGGCCGGGAGCCGGGGGAAACAGACGAAGAATCGGATATTCCGGGCAGGATACCGGCAAGCAGACCGCCGCCAGCTCCACAGGCAATGGAAGTTCCCGTATTTAGAGGTATCTGTAGCGCGCCAGTGAGATTCAGCAGGGAGGAGTGTTCTCCGCCGGCACGGGTGTCCGGCAACTCGCCCCGAGAAGTGGACCAGCACTACCCGTTTCCCGTGGCCCATTGCTTTCGCGCGATGAGAGTTGAAGTCAGCGGAACCCGGAAATTCAAAATGCTGCTACAGCTATACGCGGTTATCACCAAATATATCACGCTGGCATTACTTGCGAGCCGGTCACGGGCAACGACTACGGAAAATCCAGAGACGATGGAGTTGTTGCGACGATTGAGACGCGGAAGCCATGGCACTTGGGGGGAAACATGCTTGAGGCTGTTACGGGAACGAATGGCCGATCCGACTCCCGGCTTCATGGATTACCTGGTGAAGAACATCAGCGTCCAGGATGTGGATGCGTGTGAGCGGATTTCCAAAGATTTTGTCAAATTGCGAAACGATACCGAAGGCCATGGTTTTGTGGAAAGCGAAGATACGTATGAGAAGTTGTTTTTAAAACAGCTTGAACCGGTGCAGCGCCTGCTGGCATTGATGCAACCGCTGGCAAATTACACCTTTTTCCAGTTGGTAAAAGTGAATAGCCATCGTGGCGGGAATTGTGTATGTGAGGCGCGGATACTTCATGGTTCAAATCCGTTGTTTGAAGTGGAACAACTGGTCTCGGCCACCGTGCCCGAGAGCGATTGCCTGCTCCGGCACCCGTTGCGCGATGAACACTTAAACCTCTGGCCGTGGCTGTTGTTGGACGATTGTCCGCAATGTAAGCGCCAGATGGTATTCCTTTACGACTCAATGGAACACAACAACACTGTTTTCCGGGAGTACCCGAACAATCACTGCAAGCGCAACGGAGAGGTCTGCGCCGCCATTCGCGAACGCATTGGCTGAATCCGTGGAGCTACCCGCCGCTTGACTTAGTCTTGATGCTTTTTTCGCCGGTATCCAGTTGCAGGGTCTTAATTTCGGGCAGGGCTGCCTGACCGGCGATGCCCTGGATGCTGCCGTAAAGCTGTGCCGTATGCTGGATGGCGCGGGCGATTTGCTTTTCACGGGCGCCCCACGACTTGTCCATGGCACGCCGTTCGCGCTGCAGGTCTTCCTGCATGGTAACAAAGGATTCGACGACTGCTTCGACATGCTGGCGAAACTCCACGCCACACAGGTAAGAGTAAAGTTCCTCCATTTTACCGGCCTTGCCCGTCTCGGCCAGGCGGGCCATGGCGGCATTGATCAAACCCGAGCGGAGCGCGACGGCGAGGGGCAGAGCGCTGATGTAGTCGCAGACCCACACGCCGTCCACGAGGTTGAAATGTTTCACACCATCGGGCAAAACTTGGGACATCTTTTCACCACGCGGCCCGCGCAGCCTGTCGAGCGTGGTCTTCTCCCCGTCCGACAACAGCTCGCGGATTGTTTCGTGCTCGAAGACAGAGATCGCTCGCATACGCACAAAGTATGCTGTGGCTACGCCCGTAGAAGCAAGGACGGGCACTTGAAGATCGAGCGTGGCTTTACGAGACGGATTGCGGTGTTACGCAGCTATCTACACTTACCAGTTTTTTGGAGTTTTCCAGCTTCGGTGATTATTCCTTCCAGGGATTTGCCCAAGGCGCGCGCGATAGCGTTGGCCGTGTCCAAATTCGGCGTTCGCTCACCGCGCTCCAACAAACCGATGTAAGTTTGGTGGAGGCTGGCCAGCCGCGCCAACGCTGCCCGGCTCAGGCCTTTTTCCTCACGGTGCTTCGCCACCACCTGCGAGAAGGCATCTGACAATGTTAATCGAACTTGCCGCATTCAGAACAGAATGCCGAGCTGGCGGGCCGATACGCATAAGACAATTGTCTTGACTGCCGACACCGTCATTGTTTCCGTGAAAGCGTAGAAAGTAGTCATGTTGAACATTGACCAGATGACACAGGAACACGACACAGACGGAGAAGAAGGTGCGGAGAGCAGGCCGGACACTTTTGGGCTTTACCCGATGGACAAGCCGATTCAAACGCGCCTGTTGGATGCGTGTCGAGCCATGCTCAAGCGGGCGACGCCGGCACAGGTCCGCGACCTGGCGTATCTCATTCACGCCTTGGAACGGCTTCCACTGACCACGCCGGGCGTGCGAGGCGGCGTCACCTTTCCTATTCGGTCCGGAGAATCCGCAGCCTCCCGTGGCTTTGAGTTGAACGAGGAGGAGTTTATTCTGACCACCGTGGAATCAGTGGACTTGGGCTGTGGCACGGATTTCGGAAGTCGCAATGTGCTTGAAGTGGGGACAAACGCCATGCGTGACATTGAATATGGGGACGATTTCACGGAATGGCTGGACCTTTTCTGCGAGCAGGCGGCGGACGAGGCGACGGAGATCGAGGTTTTTTGCGACGTGGCCGACAGCGTGAACCTGTCCGAGAACTGCGAAGGGCTGCCGTGGGAAGAAAATCCTTTGCTGGACGAGATATGAGCACAGTAACGATTGAGCCAAAGGGGGCGCGCGGCGTTTTTATCCACAGTTCTTGACCAGCGTAACACTACCGTCTCTGCTCACGCGCGCGATAAAAGGCGGTTTTGTCGTTTCGCAGAGTTTTTTTATCGCCGGCAGGGCCTTGACGAAAATTTGGCCGACTTCCGCGCCGCTCAAATCTCCCCGCGCAGTGAGCACGAAGGCACGAACTTTGGCGACCACCAACGCCTGAAGTTCAACTGCCCGGTAGCGGATGTTTTTGTCTTTGGTGAGAACGACCCAGCTTTGTTTGCCTGCCTCAGCAAGCCAAACTTCGTCTTTCGCGTCTTGTGGAAAATGATCGTCGTGTACGCGGACATCCTCACCCGCATCGCGGAGCGCACCCGGAATAATTCTCCGACCCAAGGAGCGATCAACGAAGAAGACCAAACGACCAGGGAGGTCCATCAGCTTTCCCTTGATTTCTGTAGGGCTGGGGCAATCTTCAGGCGGCAAGCGCAAGCTCGCACCGGACTGCTTCTTCGACGTGTCCTCGTTGGCAGCCATAGTCCTCGGCAAGTTCGTCAACGGACTCGCCAGCCTTGTAACGCTCCGCAATAATTGCGGTCGTAATGCCTGTTCCTGTGATGGTCGGGCGGCCGAAGGAAATCCACGGGTCAATGACGATCACCTTCGGCTCATCCAGTTGGCGTTTGCGTGTAAACGGATAGAGCCGCGTGGCTAATCCGGTTGCATCGTGTTCCACCCTGCGCAGGTGTGCAGCCAGCATTTCCCTCATCGCCAATTGGCCGGCTTCTGAGACCGCAATGAGTTTCTCAAAACGTGACAGGAATAGGGCCACGCCATCCGTTTGAAATTTATGGTCCGCCAACGGATGCCGAGAGCCAAACTGTTTTCTCACGTAGTCCAATGCGGCGCGAACTTTGGGAAGTGGAATGTCGTGTTCCCGGCGGATCGCGTCTAAGACGTGAGCTTCAACCAGGTTGACAAACGAAAGCGAAGGCAGTTCATGGTCCGGTAGTTCAATGATGGGGTTAAAAAATTTTCTGCCCCGCTCTGTAGGGTAGTAGCGACCCCGCACCCAGGAGCGCAGCGTAGCAAGCGGGATGCGAAGATAATGCGCCGCTTCCGCGAGAGTGAAGGCGGGCATCTCGCGAGGATCATCGGCTACGGCTTGGTTGATGTGTGTCTTGAAGGGCATGGTCAGCTTCACGGTTTCCGGTTCAAAGATGATTCCACGCGCGGCATAATGCAAGTCGCTATTGCAGCCAAGCCGCGGCGAGAGTTTTTGTTTCAAAGGATTTCAGAAAATGCACGCGGGAAATGTTTCAAATCAGCGGGGGCAGAGCCGGAAATGTAATGTTAAGACATCCGCAAACCGCGCCCGCGAATTCGTCATCATCTTCGTCAATCAATTCTCCGTGCGCAGAATCCTAAAGGCAAAGCTCCCGGAGCCGGGCGGCGGGTCAAGGTGGAGGCCAAGGGAAGCCGGGGCGGAACAACCTTGACGCGGCGACCGGCGACCCACAATCGAGCTTCCGATTCACGCGCACGACCACACGCGACTGCGGACTGGCTGCAGATGGTTCACGCTCATTGCTGCTGCCTGTTCGCGGACTTTCCGATCCGTGCCTTGTGCAGACATGGGGTGTTCGTGGACGCGCCAATTTGCGTTGACTACCCCGGACACGCTGCAGCCGTAAATGCAGACCCGGACAAACTACGGACGCGGTAGCGGTCACGGCGCGGATTGGACACCGACTGACCGTGGCTGCGGACAAGAGAGTGGCACTTGCCCGGACAGTTTGCGCTTTCTCCGCGACCGTTTCGCGGACTCAGAATCCTCGGTTTGCCGAGGGGTAAGGCGTGCCTGATTAAAAACCGGTAGGTTTCAAGTGTGCGAATGCCCGTCTGCTGCTGATTGAGTGAGAGCCGATGCGCCCGACTCGCGGATGCGATTGGACAGATTGAATGGACACTTTCCGCTTCTCGGTCTGTGTGTCACGCCCGCCTGACAACCCGTGCTTGTGATACACCAAAATCTGCCGGGCGCGCGGTAGGATGCGGAGTGTGAAAGTTGAATCAAACGGCAAAACGTATCCGATCCTTGGCGCGGCGGTCGTCAGCCTTTCCCGGTGGCTGGAGCAGGTGGGTGTGACGACATGCACGGGGTGGCGCTGGCGCAAAAGAGGCTGGCTCAAAACCGTCAACATCGCCGGGCGGCAATATCTCACCCAGGAAGCAATTGATGAATTTCACCGCCGCGCCAGTGCCGGTGAATTTTCCAAAGTTAATAAAGTGCCCGCGCACAAGCAGGCCGGAGTCGGTGGGTGAAGGTTCCTTACCTCACGCAGTCGCCGAATGTGGCAATGTCACAATCGCCGGGCCAAAGTTCATCCGTGCCGCCTGCGCCTGCGCGTGTTCGTTGCTCAAATGCCCATACACCTTGCCAATGAGAATCCCGCCGTCCTTGTGGCCTACCCAGCGGGCTATCGTCATAAAGTCAATTCCGCTCATCACGGCGTAGCTGATAAAATGGTGACGGTAATCATGGAAGCCAACCTTTTGCAGGTGATCGGGCAACACCTTCTCTTTGTGTTCAAGCCGTGTGCTCTGGCACTGCGGGCACGCTTTCGGTTTCTCCGTGCCGAGCTTGATATGTTTGCAGTCCTGACAAAGGCAGCCCGACACCGCCCGTGTCAGCAGCAAGGATTCCCGGAAAGTCTTTGCGCGGTCGTCCTGGTCGCCTCGTTGCGGGCTGGGAAACAGCCATTGCGAATCCGGCGCGCGGCGGGTCTGCATGGCTTTGAGATGGGTTTCCAATTCGGCGTTGAAGTCCACGCGCCGGGCTTCCCGGTTTTTGGTGTCGGCATCCGCACCGATGGTCAGCAGCTTGTGCTCGAAGTCAACGTCGGCCCAGCGGAGTTTGATGGTTTCCTGCTCGCGTGCACCGCACAGCGCCAACAGGCGAACGTAATCGGCGAACTCCACGCCGTTCTTCGAGGCGACCAGTGCCGCTTGGCAGAATTGGTCAACATCTTCGCGGGTGTAGAGGCGGCGGGCTTTCTTCTCGGAACGCTGCCAGGGGATGCCCTCCACCGGCAGGATTTTGATGAAGCCGTCGATCTTCGCGTTCTTGAGCACGTTGCGAAAAACCACCAGCGCCAGATTGCAGGTGCGATTGGCTTTGCCCTGTTCTTTGAGTTTCTGCAAATGACCGGTGACATGGTAGGGCCTGATTTTGTCGAGGGTCAAATGTCCGACGGTTTCCCGCAGCTGTTTGAGGTGGACGTGCTCGGTGACCAGCGTGTCAGGTTTCTTACCCGAGGTGGCCAGTCGCTGCTCGTATGTCTCATCGACGTAGTCCGAGAATTTCGGGCACCGGCCGATATGGCGCAGTTTGTCTTCACCCCGTTCCACCAACAGTGTCCTGAATTTTTCCTGGGCGTCGGCTGCGGTAGCGGCCTCCAAAGGCACCCATTTGACCGCCTTGCGTCCAGCGTCGTCCTCCACGGTGATCCTGGCCACGAATTTGCCATTGCGGCGCCACAGGCCGCGAATTGCGTGCTTGCGATTGTCCAGAACCTTGGTGTATTTATAACGACGTGAGCTTGAACTTGAGCCAGTTATATTGCCCGGCGTTGCCATGCGTTTCATACGGCAACACTGTCGCAATTACTGTCGCAAGTGTCAAGTCCGCATTGAAAACAGGCGTAAATCGTTGAAAATCAGGGTGCCCACGTGGCGGAATTGGCAGACGCGCTAGATTCAGGTTCTAGTGGGTAACACCGTACAGGTTCAAGTCCTGTCGTGGGCACCAGCCTCCGCTCGCACGGCGCGAGCTGCGGTTGGCGGGTAAGTGGTCGCTCGGGGAGCAGCGGGAAGCAAGCGGGACCAAACAACAGCAACGCTCCCAGCCACGACGCGGCGAGCCAGTTTTCTACCACGATTTGCGGCCTGCCAAACCCACCCATTTTAAGGTAATCGCCAATGTTTTCAACGGACTCGGCCCGATTTGCCGTTGCCCGTAGGACTGAGGCTGAATGGGCTGATTTTGGCGTGTTTTCGGCGGAAAACGGGCACGAGGCGTTTTTTGTCTTTACTCCGATTTTGGAAAGCTGTTCCTTGCAGCGGCAAATCAGAACCTCATGAAGCCCAAGTACGCTTTTATTTTTGCCCTGAACGCCATCATTTCCATCGGTCTGGCGTTTGCGGTGGTGGTCGAGTTCTCGAAGGAACAACAAAAGGAGCGGGACATCCAGGGCCTGCTGGACCAGCAACGGTCGGAGCAGCAAAAGGTAATCAAAGCGCACGAGGAAGGAGAGGCCCAGAAACAATTTGAGGCGCAAATAAATCTCGAAGCCCAACAGCAGCTCGCGGCAAAGAGAATAAGCCTGATCAACAGCGACCTGGACAAAATTGACGGGTGTTTGAAAAGAGTCCTGGATGAGCAATCTGGCTATGCGAATGAAACCAGAACGCAAAGGGACACGCAGGAAGAATTATTGCGGCAACTGGCCCGCTGCGCGAAAACGGAAATCGGGATTTTGGTGGTTGAAATGCAAAACGCGGGATTTACCGACGAGGTGATCCTGCAACAGAACCTGGACGCCTTTTTCAGGTACTATGACGACAAGATCCACGACGAACATTTAAGCTACGATTACGCCGACCTGGGAATGGGCGACAACGACCACAAGAAAGAATTGGATGCGGAGTCTGCGAAATTACTACAGGCGGCTTTTGTCTCCAAGCGGGCCATTCAGAGCCTCAAACTGGCCCAAAAGTCCGGGTAAACTTCGGAATTTTCGCTCTTTTGCCTGCGGAAGCCCGTCAGGCCAGGAGCCGGGCCCGGAGATAGTGCGAGAGGTTTCAGGGCGCAGAAAAACCCTGATGACATCCAGAATCGCGCCGGTTTACGGTGTCAGGATTGAAATTCCCGGTCACCAGGTTACCGGCACGGTCATTTTCTTGCCGAACCGGTTGTGGTAATGCAGCTGCCGGTGGTGCCGGCCGTATTCGTGGACCAATTTGGTTATTTTCACATCGTAACAGCAATACTCCGCGATTTCCGCCAGCCGGCCTTCCTTGAACCAGCGGATGGCTTGCAGGCCTTCGGCGGTCTTTTCCACGCCGAACGTCGCCGTGGCAATCGAGTCGAGCGAGAGGCGGTGGTTCAGCGTGTTTTGCAGGTCCACCATCAGGTCGAGCGTGGGTAGCTGACGCAGGTCAAACGACGTGTAGCCATGCAACACTTCGTAATCGAAACGCAAAATGTTGAAACCCACGATGAGGTCGGCGCGTTGCAAATCCTTGAGGAGGTCATCCACCTGTTTCTCGCCGTAAATATTGTAGTCGCCGCGCCCGGTGCTGAACGTCACGCCGATGCTCATGCCCATGCGATTGATGTTGCCCCAGCCGCCCACTTCGTCGGCGGACTTCTGGGTTTCGAGGTCGAAATAAACAATATTTTTTGCCACGGTTTGAATACTTGTAGCAGCGGATGCGAGTCGGCTCCATTCAAAAAATTGAGCCGCCTCGCGTCGGACGGGTCCAACTTTGAACTTTGAACTTTGCGCTTTGACTTTATAATCCCCGCATGTCACTGACCCCGTCCACCATGCTGCCGCTCGGCACGGCCGCGCCCGATTTCCACCTGCCGGACACTAGCGGGAAAACCGTCTCCTTGACGGATTTCAAGGGCCAGCCTGCGCTGCTCGTCGTTTTCATGTGCAACCATTGTCCCTATGTGAAGCACATCCGCGCCGGTTTGTCGCAGCTCGCCCGCGATTACCTGCCGCGGGGCGCGGCCATCGTTGGCATCAATGCCAACGACGTGGCGAATTATCCCGAGGACAGCCCGGCCCGGATGCAGGAGGAGGCCAAAGCGGCCGGTTATTTGTTCCCGTATCTTTTCGACGAATCGCAAGCGGTGGCCAAAGCCTATCGCGCCGCCTGCACGCCGGATTTTTTTGTTTTCGACCGGGGGCGCCGTCTGGTTTATCGCGGCCAGTTTGATGCCAGCCGGCCCGGCAATGGCATTCCAGTGACGGGAAACGATGTGCGGGCGGCGCTGGACGCCGTGATTGCGGGGAAGCCCACCTCGGAGTTTCAGGTTCCCAGCATCGGCTGCAACATCAAATGGAAGGCGGGAAAAGCGCCGGATTATTTTTGAAGGCAGAAGGCAGAAAATACTCATTCGCCCGGGCTTTTGCTCGCCAATCTCGTAGCTGCGGACGTCCGTCCGGCACTTTGAGTCCAAAGACAGTCCGCGCCGACTAACGTCGGCGGCTGCGTTCAGATTGGCCGCGTAACGAACCCATGGCGGCCCTGTCCAAAACAGGGAACACCATTTCACAAAGCCATGAAGGCTGAGGAAAATCAAAACGGCGCCGCGCCAAAAATTCTCGAACAACTTGTCCATCAGGCCGAGCGCGCCGGGGCGAGCGACATCCACCTTCAAATGCGCGGCAGAATTGCCGAGGTCAATTTCCGCCTGGATGGCATCATTGCCCCCGGCACGGAACTTCCCGCCGACGTGGCCGAACGCGTCCTGGGCCGGATCAAATTCCTGGCGCGGCTGAAGACGTATCAGGAATCGCTGCCGCAGGACGGCCGCATTGCGCACGACGAACTGGACAGCAAAAACGACATCCGCGTGGCCACGTATCCGACCGTGACCGGTGAAAAAATCGTCCTGCGGCTTTTCAATTCGTCCCCGGCCATCTCGCTCCGCGAATTGTCCCTGCCCGCCGCGGCCGGCGCCGAGCTGGAACGGTTTCTACGTCAAACCACCGGGCTGCTGCTCCTCACCGGCCCGGCCGGCAGCGGCAAGACCACCACGATTTATGGCTGCCTCCGCCAGCTCGTCGAACGGGGCGGACGACAGATCATCACCGTCGAGGATCCGGTGGAACAGATTGTTCCGGGCACGATGCAAACCGAGGTGAATGAAGCCATCGGCCTCGATTTTGCCCGGGCCGCGCGGCACCTGCTCCGGCAGGATCCACAGGTGCTGATCATTGGGGAGATTCGGGATGAAACCACCGCGCAACTGGCCGTGCGCGCCGGCCTGACCGGGCACCTGGTCATTTCCACGTTGCACGCCGGTTCCTGCCGGGGCGTGTTCGAGCGGCTGCTCGTGATGTGCGCCGACCATTCCGCCGTGGCGAGCGCCGTCGAACTGGTTTTAAACCAGCGGCTTATCCGCAAATTGTGTTCCGCCTGCCAAGGCGCCGGGTGCGACGCCTGTTTGCGCACCGGCTATCAGGGCCGGATGCCGCTGGTGGAATGGTTGCGGGTGGAGGAGGCGATGCGCGCGAAAATCCGGCAACGGGAATTGACGACCTTGGTTCCGGCGCGGCCCCTGCAAGAATCGGCGCGTGAGCTTTTGCAGCAAGGCTTGTCCAATCAGGCAGAATACCAACGGGTATTCGGCCTATGAATCTTGACGAGTTTTCCTTCTTCAACCAACAACTGGCCGCCATGCTGCGCGACGGCATCCCGCTGGAGGGCGCCCTGCGGCGGCTGTGCGACGAAATGCGCCGCGGCAAACTGCGCAACGAATTGCAATCGCTCGAAGCCGACCTCGCCAAAGGCACGCCGATGGCCAGCGCGTTGCAATCGCGTCAGTTGCCGGAACTTTACAAGCGCATGATCTTGGTGGGCGTCAAA
Organism: Verrucomicrobiia bacterium; assembly: GCA_049280815.1. Taxonomy (GTDB): domain Bacteria; phylum Verrucomicrobiota; class Verrucomicrobiia; order Limisphaerales; family UBA11358; genus UBA11358. The sequence continues at coordinate 104,097 of JBAPQW010000033.1, forward strand.
AGCAACGACCTGCCCGGCGCACTGACGATGCTCGCGGATTATTTCCAGCGCCAGAACAGCATCTGGACGCGGTTGAAAAGCATGATGGTGTATCCGCTGATCGTGATGTTCATTGCGTTTTTGATTTCGGGGGTGCTGGCCTTCCTCTGGACCTGCGTCATCGGGCCGTCCATGGAAGGTGTTTTTGGCGGAATGGGCGTGCGGCTGCCCGCCGCCACCATTTTTGCGTTCTCGACCCTGCAAGTCATCTGGGTGTTTCCCGCGGTTCTGGGCTGCCTGTTTTTGCTCGCGGCGGCGGTCGTCTTTCTGCCGGGGCTGCGCGGAAGATTTCTCTGGCGGCTGCCCGCGTTCAAGGAGGCCACGGTTTCGCGCGTCGCGTCGTCGCTGGCCTTGCTGTTGAAAAACGGCGTCGCCCTGCCCGACGCCATCGGTCTGGGAGCACAACTTGAAACCAGCACGGCCGCGGCCGCCGACCTGCAACAGTGGCGGAAAAATCTTGCGGCCGGAACGGTAAAATTTTCCGAGGTCGCCGCCGTCAACCGGATGATTCCCCCGCTGTTTGTCTGGGTGGTGGCCAGCGCGGGCGAGGACCTCGCCGCCGGGTTTAATCGCGCGGCGGAAATCTACCACTCGCGCGCCATTTACCGCACCGAGGTCGCGCTCTATTCGGTGCTCCCGATTGCCTCGCTGTTTCTCGGCGCAATTGTTTTGTCGCAGGCCTTTCTGGTCATCAGCATGTTTTTGCCGCTCATCGCCATGCTGAACGGTTTGAGCGGCGGTTGACGGGTGTGAAAATCGCATGACTGACTTCGCCCAATTCTTGGTCGCCCTGTTCTGGTATGCCGTGTTGATCCTGCTGCCCGGCGGCGCCTTTTCAGTGCTGATCCATTTTCTGCTCTCGGTGCCGATGCGCCGCCGGGACCGCGCGCTGTTTTTTCTCGACCTCCTGGAAACCGTTCTGCAACGCGGTCAGCCCATGGAACATGCCTTGCTGGCCGCGGCTGAAAATCGCGACCGAGCCATCGGGATCCATTTTTACATCGTGGCGGCGTATATCGAGGGCGGAGCCCGGCTGGGTGAGGCGCTGGAAAAGGTTCCGCGCTTCCTGCCGCCGCAAATCAATGCCATGCTCCGCGCCGGCGAAAAACTCGGCGACCTCAAAAGCGTCCTGCCCGCCTGCCGGGAGGTGTTGCGCATTGCCCCGGACACCGTGCGCAGCACCATGCACTACATGGTGGCCATCCTGTTGCTGTTTGCGCCGATCGCCTGCGGGATGATCTGCCTGCTGTCGGTGATGGTCATTCCAAAATTCAAGGAAGTGGCGGCCGGCATGGGCGCGCCGGTGTGGCCGCTGACGCAGTTTGTCTTTGCCAACACGTTTTGGCTGGTGACCTTTGAAGCGGTCATTTTTTTGGCGTTGATGTCGGCGGCGACGATTTACATCGGCGGGCCGGGCCTGGTCTGCTGGTTTCAATTCCGCAGCGTTCCGATCGTCGACTGGATTGCCTGGCGCGTGCCGTGGAAACAGAAGAAACTGCAACGAACCTTTTCCGCCATGCTCGCTGTGCTGCTGGATGGCGGCGTGCCGGAGGCCGAAGCCGTCCGGCTTGCCGGCGATTCCACCGCGAACGAAATCTGCCGCCGCCGCGCCCGGCGCATCGTGGCCGCGCTCGCCCGGGGCATCAAGCTGGATGACGCCGTTCGCGGGTTTGACGGCAGCGGCGAATTTCACTGGCGGCTCACCAACGCCACGCACGCGCGCGGCGGATTCCTGAACGCGCTCCGCGGCTGGCACGAGTCGCTCGATGCGAAGGCGTTCCAGCAGGAGGAAGCCGCCACGCATGTCCTCACCAGCGGCCTGGTCATCTTGAACGGACTGGTGGTCGCGCTCATTGCCACCGCCATGTTCGGCATGCTGGTCATGATTTTGAAGGGAATGCTGGCGATGGAATGAAAACCAGATTGTCATCACGGTTTCGCAAGGGCCTTCACGCCGAGCACGGTCTGCTCATGGTGGACATGGTGGTCGGGATGGCGATTCTCACGCTCGCCATCATGCCGGTGGCCTTTTCGTTTGTCCGCGAACGGCAGCTCCTGCGCGCCGCCTATTGCCGGGCGGTGGCGGTGGAAATCGTGGACGGTGAAATGGAAATCCTCGCCGCCGGCGCGGCCAGGGATCTGCCGGACGGCGCGCAGACCTACGCCGTTCACGCCTGCGCCGCCGCGAGCCTGCCGCCGGGACATTTTCAGCTCACCAAGACCGGAAACCATCTGCGCCTCGAATGGACGCCGGAGGCGCACAAAGGCATCGGCGTGGTCGTTCGCGAGGTCACCCTCAAATGAGATTTCCTTCCGCCATTTCATCTGTCCGCCGCCCGGCCGGCATCATGCTGATTGAATGTTTGGTTTATTTGGCCGTGTTCGTCATCCTGCTCGGCATCGCCACCACGGCGTTTTACTTCTGCTGGGATCATACCCGGGCGCTGATATTCGCAACGGACGACGTTGCCGCCGCACTGCATGCCGGCGAGCGCTGGCGCGCGGATGTGCGCAGCGCGACCGGGAAAATCGCCGTGGAGACGACTGCGACTGGCGAAGTGGTGCGAATTCCAAAAGCGGAAAGGGAAATAATTTATCGCTTCGAATCGGGCGAGGTGCGCCGCGAAGTTTCAACCTTGAAAATGCCCCAGTTGCTGCTGCCGAAAGTCAAAGCGTCTCTGATGCAGGCGGATGCGCGCGGGGCCGTGGACGCCTGGCGATGGGAGCTGGAACTGGGATCCCGCCGCAAGGAGGCCCAACTGCCGCTGCGGTTCACCTTCGAGGCCGTGCCGGCAAACCCATGAAAATTCACTCCAAACATTTTTCCTGGCAATCCGCTCGCGGCGCGGGCGGACCGAAAAGGCGCAAAGACGGTTCGGCGACGGTGGTTTTTATCGCGTTGCTGGCCATCATGATGATGCTCGTTACGGCGGAAGGCCGCGCACTATTTCAGCTGCACCGCGAAGTCAAACTCCTGGAGCAACAACAGATCAAGCGGCTCAATAACTCGCAGACCGACCCTGCGGCTGTCACCGATCTGGATTCAAAATGAACGCCGACGCCAGCGCCAAAATCAAGATGCTCAACAGCTCGATGCGCTGCCTGGTGTTCGGATTGTTGGGGTTGGTCCCGGTGATCGGGCTGCCGTTCGCGATCGCGGCGCTGTGGATTTCCGGCCGGGTACGTCTCAGGGAAAAACAAATGTGGAATGCGGCGCAGCCTTATCGGATCTGGGGTGTGATTTGCGCGGCGTTCGGAACGGTTTTGTGGACCGGGGTGCTGGCGATCGTCATTGTCCGCGCGCTGATGATCGCGCAGGGGCTTGGCTGAAATTTCCGTTCAATCCTTCGGCAGTTTTTCCTCGACGTTTTCGCACAGCGCGTGGAACAGCAATTTGTGCCCTTCCTGGATGCGCGCGGTATTGTCGCCGGCCACCAGCAGATCGAGCGTGGCCATACCCTTGGTGAACCCGCCGTCGCGGCCGAGAAAGCAGATGCTATCGATGCCCCGGCGCCGGGCTTCTTCCAGCGCGCGCCGGATATTTTTGGATTTGCCGCTGGTGGTGAAGGCGATGAGCAGGTCGCCCGGCGCCGCCAGGCCCCAGACCTGCCGCGCGAAAATTTCGTCGGCGTGATAATCATTGCACATGGCGGTCAGGAACTCGCCGTTGGCGGTGAGGGAAATGGCCGGATACGGCCGGCGGTCGTCGCGGTAGCGGCAGAGAAATTCCGTGGCCAGGTGCGTGGCGTCGGATGCGCTGCCGCCGTTGCCGCAAATGAGCAGCTTGTGGCCGGAAGTCAGGCAGGCCAGGACCATTTTTGTCGCCCGGGCCAGCGGTTGTTCCAGACCCGCCAGTCCGCGGAGCATCGCGATGGAGTCTTCAATGGCCCTTTGCAATTGTGTCATGCGGGGAGATTAATTGCTGATTCTTGAAAGGAAAGGTGAAATCTTGTACCGCTTGTCGCTTGAGATTTTTCTCCCAACGATTACTTTCCCTGCATGCCGATTTACGAATTTCATTGTGAACAATGCACGCGCGACAGCGAGATTCTCGTGCGCTCCAGCAATTGGAAGGGGACCGAGTGCCCGCACTGCGGCTCGAAGAAATTATCCAAGAAATTCTCCGTGTTTGCCTCGGCCGGCTCCGGCGGTGGTGACGCGCCGGCGTGTGGTCCCGGCGGCGGGGGCGGGGGTTGCTGTGGTGGTCATTGCCACGGCGGACATTGAATTTTTCCTTGAGCCGTGGCAGCCGACGTGAGTCGGCTCAAACATTCCTGACTTTGGAGCGGACGGACGTCCGCTGCTACGATCTGCAGACTTCCCGGGCGGTCACCCGGGTCAAATCTTCCACCGCCCAATCGGGAGAATGTTTTTTTAACTCGTCCAACTGCGCGCCGCCGGTGGCCACGGCCAGCACCCGGGCGCCGATAAATTTCCCGCAGCGGACATCAAAGGGCGTGTCGCCAACCACGACGATTTCCTGCGGCTGCAAATCCTTGCCGAGCACGCGGCGGCCGCGTTCGAGGGCGGCGGCGGCGATGTGATCGCGGTCTTCGTGGTCGTTGGCAAACCCGCCGGTTTTAAAATGATCCCAGAGCCCGTAATGACGCAGCTTGATTTCGGCGCCGAGGCGGATGTTGCCGGTGAGCAGGCCGAGGATGGGAGGGTCGGGCAGCGCGCGCAAATCGTCGAGGAACCCGGTCACGCCCCGGCAGATTTCGCCGTTGCTTTGCGCGAGAATCTGGTCGAGCCAGAAAACGTAACGCTCAAAAAACCGCTGGAAATTCTCCGGCGTGGCCGGGATATGGTTGTGCGCAAAAAGTTCGCGGACGAGGCTGAAATCGGTGCGTCCGGCGAAGCGGACCTTTTCGGTGCCGCCCGGCGCGTTGAATTCGGTGGCGAGGGTGCGGGCAAAGGCCTGTGTGCCGGCCCGGCCCGTGTGAACGAGCGTGCCATCAACATCAAACAGAACGAGCCGCACCATCCGGACAGACTGCCGGAATCCGACCTGGGCCGCGAGAAATTTTGGGCGGGACCGGGCGGTGGCTCCCAGGAAGCAAAAGTGGCGTAATCGGTCGCAAGCTTTCGGATTGCGCGTTTCGCCGCAGGCGTGATAATGCCGGCCTGAATTCATGAACGAGTGGAACATTCAATCCCGCGCGCACGCATGCGAAGCGTGCGGCCTGCCCTTTGCCGATAAACAGGTTTATCACACGTTGCTGTTTGATGAGCCGCCCGGGTTGCGGCGGTCGGACATCTGCGAGACGTGCCGGCAAAAGCAAAGCGCCGGCGACGCGCGCGGTCGCGCCGGATTCATCTCCCATTGGCAGGGGTTGTATGAGGCCCCGCCGCCGCTGGTGGATCCGATTCAAAAGGACACCGCCGAAACGCTGCTGCGAAAACTGATCGAACAGAACGACCCGCGGTATGCGCCCGCCGGGTACATTCTCGCCGTCATGCTCGAACGCAAGCGCGTGCTCAAGGTGAAGGAGCAAATCGTCACCGAAGGAAAGCGGGTGTTCATTTACGAGCAGCCCGGGACCGGCGACGTGTTCACCATTGCCGATCCGGATTTGCACCTGGATCAGCTGGAAGCCGTCCAGCGCGACGTGGCCGCGTTGCTGGAACACGGCTTGAATCCGCCGGCGCCGGCAACCCCAGCCGAAACGGTGACCGCACCGGAAATTCAGCCGACAGCATGATTTTGAAACCACCGAGCATCCAACTCCTCCATCGCGCGAGCGGGCGTTCAATCTCGCACGTCGAACCGCCTGACGTTCGGAAACCTCGGCGTTCAGCGTTCAGTGTTCGAGGCTCGATGTTTCCCGGATAAATCATGTCGGAAGTCTCCAAATTTCAAGCCCGTCTCGGTTATCCATTCCGCGAAGAAGGCCTGCTGCGGCTGGCGCTGACGCATCCGTCGGTCGCGCACGAAGCCGGCACGCCATCGGCGCACAACCAGCGGCTGGAATTTCTCGGGGACGCCGTGCTGCAGCTCGTGCTCACCCGCGAGCTTTACGAAAGGTTCCCCGCGTTCGACGAGGGGCCGTTGACGAAGGCGCGCGCCAAGCTCGTCAACCGCCGGACGCTGGCCGAACACGCCCGGGGGCTCGGCCTCGGCGCGTATCTGATTTTGAGCCGCGGCGAGGAGACCAATGGCGGGCGCGAGCGGGCGTCCACCCTGGCCGACGGCTTTGAAGCGATGCTCGGCGCGATTTTTTTGGACGGCGGATTTGAGGCGGCGCGTGAATTCATCTTGCGCGAATTCAGCGCGGCCTTCGGCAAACTGAACGTGCTGCCAATCATTGAAAATCCGAAGGGTGAGTTGCAGGAGTTGTTGCAGGCGCGCTCGTCCGAGGCGCCGGAATACCTCGACATTTCCGCCACGGGACCGGACCACGACCGCCTGTTTGAATGCACGGTGCGGCACGAGGGAGTCGAGCTGGCTCGCGGCCGCGGCAAAAGCAAAAAGGCCGCCGAGAGCGACGCGGCCCTGGCGGCGTTGAAAAAACTGCAGGCGGAACCGGGGCTCAAGGCCGGTTCTTGAGCAGGTCGCGGATTTCGGTGAGGAGTTGTTCCGACGGGGTGGGTGGGGCTGCCGCTTCCTCGTGGCGGATGATCTTGTTCATGATTTTGATCATCAAAAAAATACAGAACGCCACGATGAGGAAATTCAACGTGACGGTCGCGAAGTCGCCCCACGCGAGCACTGGCCCGGCTTTTTGCGCCAAATCCAGCGGCAGATGCCCGCCGGGGGTGGTTGCCGACGCCGCATAAGCCTCCTGCGCTTGCCGGACTTTTTCGGACAACGGAAAGTAAAGGTTGGAGAAATCAACATGGCCGACCAGCCGGGCGATAAACGGCATGATGAGGTCGGAGACGACCGAAGTGACGATTTTTCCGAACGCCGCGCCGATGATGACGCCGACCGCGAGGTCCACGACATTGCCGCGCATGGCGAACGCCTTGAATTCCTGGACTATATTCATGGTTGATTTCCTTTCGCGGCTTAGTTTGTCTGCGCCGTCTGAAAAGTCAACCGGCGTTCAATAGCGCGGCACGTTGGAATCAATTTCGTCCGACCAGGCGGTGATGCCGCCCTTGACGCTCTTCAAATATTTGAAGCCCTGCTCGCGCAGGAAACCCAGCGCCTTGAGCGAACGCACCCCGGCCTTGCAATGGAGGTAATATTGCTGGTTCGGATCCAGTTCGGTGAACCGTTGCTGGATCTGGCTCAACGGCAGCAGCGGCACTCCTTTGACGTGGGCAATTTCGTATTCGTCCGGCTCGCGGACGTCAATGACCCTGATGCCGAGCTTCGGATCGTCGAGCGCCCGCTTCATGTCCTGCACGGTCACTTCATCGGGATGCACGCCGGGATTCGCGGGTTCGGGCACGATGCCGCAGAACATTTCGTAATCGATCAGTTCCTTGATGGTCGGATGCTCGCCGCATACGGGGCATTGCGGATCGCGCCGCAGTTTCAATTCGCGGAACTTCATATCGAGCGCGTTGAACAACAGCAGCCGGCCGACGAGCGAATGGCCCTTGCCGAGGGCAAGTTTCAAGATTTCCGTTGCCTGGATGCAACCGACGATGCCGGGCAACACGCCCAGCACGCCGCCTTCCGCACAACTCGGCACCATGCCAGGCGGCGGCGGTTCAGGATAGAGACAGCGATAACACGGCCCGCCGAGGTGCGGCGCGAACACGCTCGCCTGGCCTTCGAAACGGAAGATCGAGCCATAGACATTCGGCTTCCTGAGCAGCACGCAGGCGTCGTTGGTGAGATAGCGCGTGGGGAAATTGTCCGTGCCGTCCACGACGATGTCGTAGGGCCGGATGAGGTCGAGCGCGTTTTCGGACGTGATGCGCGTGTTGTGGATGACGACTTCGCAATTCGGATTGATGCCCGCGATGGTTTCCTTGGCCGATTGCGCCTTGGGGCGGCCGACGTCGGCGTCCGTGTGCAGAATCTGGCGCTGGAGGTTGGAGTAATCCACGGTGTCGAAATCCACGATGCCAATCTTGCCGATGCCGGCGGCGGCGAGGTACATGGCGATGGGCGAGCCGAGGCCGCCGGCGCCGATGCACAAGACGCTGGTGCCCTTGATTTTCTTTTGGCCTGCCAGGCCGACTTCGGGCAGAATCAGGTGCCGCGAATACCGGCGTATTTCATCATTGTTCAATTCCATAAATCGAGTTGATAAGAATATTGCAGTTGCGGAATAAATCAAGTCAACGCCACATGAAGCCGAATGCCACACCGCAAGCCGCCGCCGCCCGGCTAAAAAATGTTTCATCGCTGCGCCCGACGCTCGCCATCGTGCTGGGCAGCGGATTTCACCATGTCCTCAGCGAGCTGCGGGTGGACAAAAAGAGTTCCTACGCCAAGATTCCTGGGTTCCCCAAACCAACCGTGATCGGCCACGCGGGCGAATTATATTTCGGCCATCTGGGCAAAACGCCGGTTCTAGTGTTGAGCGGGCGGGCGCATTTTTACGAAGGGCATCCGATGGAACGCGTGACGTTTTCCGTCCGTGCGCTGGCGGCTTTTGGCATCCGCGATTTGTTGCTGACGAATGCGGCGGGTGGCATCAATAAAAAATTCCAGGCCGGCGATTTCATGGTTTTGACCGACCACATCAATTTCATGGGTGCCAATCCGTTGCGCGGCGGGCCCGTGCCGGGCCTGCCCAGATTCGTGGACCTGACACAGGTTTATGATACGAAACTGGCAGCGTTTCTGTTCCGTGCCGGGAAGAATTGCGGCTTGAAGTTGCAACGCGGCGTCTATCTGGCGGTGAGCGGGCCGAGTTACGAAACTCCGGCGGAAATCCGCGCGTTTGGGCGTTTGGGGGCGGACGCGGTGGGCATGAGCACGGTGCCGGAGGCGATCGTGGCGCGGCAATGCGGATTGAACGTGGCGGCGGTTTCCTGTATCACCAATCTGGCCGCGGGCATCAGCCGGGAGAAATTGTCGCACGCGGAAGTATTGGAAACTGCCGGACGGGTGAAGACCGTGGCGGCCAAACTGGTGGAAAATTTCGCGGGATTGCATGGGAAAAGTTGACAAAAAGCAGCTGGTGCGGGCGGCGGCCCGGGCGCGGGAGCGGGCGGTGGCGCCGTATTCGAAATTCAAGGTGGGGGCGGCGCTGCTGACCAAAGGCGGCGACATCATCCTGGGCGCGAATGTGGAAAGTGCCAGCTATGGCTTGACGTGTTGTGCGGAGCGCGTGGCGCTGTTCGCCGCGCTGACCGGCGGAAAAAAAGATTTTGTCGCGGTGGCGGTGGTGGCGCGTGCGCCTGGAGGCCCGATGCCGTGCGGGGCGTGCCGCCAGTTGCTGGCGGAATATGCGCCGGCGGCGAAGGTCTGGGTGGCGGACAGCCGCGCCGGGGGCAAAATCAGGGAATTCACGGTGCGGGAGCTGCTGCCCTCGGCGTTTGTCATTCCTTGATATTTCCCGAAAGCAAGATACGCTGCGATGCTTTATAGGTTTGAATGAAGCCTGAAATTGTCTTTGGTCTGGAGGGTGCGGCGTGGCCGGCGATGCTGGTGAACGCAGGATGCGTGATCCTGCGTGCCAACATGTCGGCGGTGAGCACGTTTGGCAAGGCCATCGCCAGCGAATCGCCGCCGTTGTCGGCGATCTGGTCGCCCGAGAACAACGGCACCCCGGAGGATTTTTTCAAACGTTGGGGATCGACCTCGAAGCTGACGCTGGATTTGAAATTGCGGGTCACGACCGGGGCCACAATCAATTTCACCGCGGTGATTTGCTCCTTTGCCCGGGAAGGGAGCAAGTGGTTTGTCCTGCAGTTGTTGCCGGAGACTGCGCCCGCGCCGGCGGCGCCCGCGGTACCCGCGGTACCCGCCGTGGTGAGCACACCGGATGACACCAAAATCACGGCGGAGGGAGGCGGCCAGCTGTTCAAGCAGAAGCTGGAATGCGCGTTGCAACTGGCCCGGACGGTGTCGCTGGATTTCAACAATGCGCTGACGAGCATTCTCGGGCACACGTCGCTGCTGTTGAGCAAGGCCGAGGCGACCCATCCGTGGCGGCACTCGCTGTTGGAGGTGGAAAAATCGGCGTCGCGCGCGGCGGAGATTGCCCATGAACTCACGGTGTTCAGCCGGCAGGAAAAGGAAGCGCACCGCTCGCCGACGGGGAATTTGAACACGGTGGTGACCCGGTGCGTGGATTTTTTCCGCAACGAAAAAACGTCCAGAATCGTCTGGAAGCTGCAGTTGGAGCGGGAATTGTTCTCGGCCCGGTTTGACGAGGCCAAGGTGCAGCAGGCCTTGACGAAGGTTTTGGAGAACGCGGTGGATGCCGTCGCCCAGCGGGAGGGGCAGATTTCCGTTCAGACCCGAAACGTGGACCTGGCGGAGGCGACGCAGGACCGCAACGTGCGGCTGGCTGCCGGATCCTATGTGTGCATCGAGATTGGCGACAGCGGTCCAGGGATTGAGACGGATGTGCTGCCGCGGATATTCGAGCCGTTTTATACGACCAAGGGCAGCAGCCATCGCGGATTGGGGCTGGCGCTGGTCTATGGCATCATCACGAATCACGGCGGCGGCGTGGCGGTGTCCAGCCAGCCGGGGGCGGGCACGTCGGTGCGGATTTATCTGCCGGCCGAACAACAGTTTGTGGTGGAGAGTGCCGGCGCGGATGAGGATTTAAACGGCACGGAAACCATCCTGGTGGTGGATGACGAAAGTTTGATGCTGACCATGGCCGATACGATTTTGACAGAATACGGTTATTCGGTGTTGACGGCCAACAGCGGCCAGAAGGCGCTGGCGATGCTTGCGGGCGAGCAAGTGCAGGTTGACCTGGTCATCACGGATTTGGTGATGCCGGCGATGGGTGGGCGCGAACTCATCGAGCGGATCCGGCAATTGATGCCGGGGATGCGGATCCTGTGCACCAGCGGCTACGTGCTGCCGGCGGACAAGCAAGCCGGCACACCCTACCTGCAAAAGCCCTTCACGAGCCGTGATTTGCTGGCCAAAGTCAAGCAGGTGCTGGCCCAAACACCGGCTGTTGACTAACGTGCAGGTTTTTGGTTAACTTTCCTTATTATGCAAATTGAAAGTTTAAAAGTGTTCTGTGATCTGGCTGAAACCGAAAGCTTTACCAAAGCCGCCCAGATCAACGGCGTGACGCAATCGGCGGTGAGCCAGCAGATCAGTTCGCTGGAACGCACGTTCAAATCGTTGCTCATCGAGCGCAGCAAGAAAAAATTCCGCCTCACGCGCGAGGGCCAGATGCTCTATGATTTCAGCAAGCAAATCATCCAGACCTACGAATCGTTGCACAGCAAATTGCAGGAGTTGAAGGACATCATTTCCGGCACGATTCGGGTGGCGACCATTTACAGCATCGGCCTGCACGATTTGCCGCCCTATATCAAAAAATTTCTGAAGAACTATCCCACCGTCAACGTCCATGTCGAATACCGCCGGGCCAACCAGGTTTATGACGACGTGCTCAGCAACGTCGTGGACATGGGGTTGGTCGCGTATCCGGCCAAGGACTCCAAGCTTGAAATTATTGCGCTGCACAAGGATCCCCTGGTGTTGATCTGCCATCCGCAGCATCCGTTCGCCCGGCAGAAGTCCATCAAGCTCAAAGCGCTCAACGGGCAGAAGTTCATCGGGTTCGAGCCGGACATTCCCACGCGCAAGGCGTTGGACCGGATTTTGAAGGAGCACGGTGTGGATCCGAAACACGCCATGGAGTTCGACAATATCGAAACCGTGAAGCGGGCGGTGGAAATCGACGCGGGTATCTCGATTGTGCCGAGGGGGACGATCACTCAGGAAGTCAGCAAGCAAACCCTGACGGCGCTGTCGATTGAAGATGGTGACTTTTTCCGTCCCATCGCCGCGATTTACAAGAAGAACAAGGTGCTGTCCCCGGCGATGAAACAGTTCCTGGCGATGCTCAAGGAAGCGCCGTAAGCGGTTCCATTTCGTGCAATGGCGGTTTGCCAACAGGCAGACCGCCATTTTTTATCAGTCCAGTTCCGCTATTTTAAATAAGCCGGATTCAACGGCTTTAGATCCTTCGGCACGAACAGTCCGTTTTTACGGATCAATTCGCCGTCAAACCATACTTCACCACCGCCCCATTCGGGACGCTGGATCAACACCATGTCCCAATGGACCGCCGAGCGGTTGCCATTGTCGCATTCCTCATAAGCCTGGCCCGGGGTGAAATGCAGCGACCCGGCAATTTTCTCGTCAAACAAAATGTCGCATATTGGATTCAAAATGTGGGGATTGAATCCGAGCGAAAATTCGCCCACGTAACGCGCCCCGGCGTCGGTGTTCAAAATTTCGTTCAACCGCTTCGGATTGTTCGACGTGGCGCCGGTGATTTTGCCGTCCTTGAATTCGAGCCGGACATTTTCAAATTTCTTCCCGGCGTAAATCGTCGGGGTGTTGAACTGGATGACGCCGTTCACGGAATTTTTCACCGGGCAGGAGAAAACCTCGCCATCGGGGATGTTGCGGTCGCCCTTGCACATTTTTGCGCCGATGCCCTTGAGGCTGAAGGCCAGGTCGGTGCCGGGGCTTTTGAGCTGGACGCGGTCGGCCTTTTTCATGCGGCGTTCGAGCGGGACCATGGCGCGGGCCATTTTCGCGTAATCCATCGTGCACACGTCGAAATAGAGATTTTCAAACGCCTCCGTGCTCATGCCCGCGGCCTGGGCCATGCTCGGCGTGGGCCAGCGCAACACGCACCAGCGCGTTTTATTGACCCGATAATCCAGCACCGGTCGGAGCACGCGCGAGTAAAGCGCCATGCGTTCGCCGGGCACGTCGGCATTCTCGTTCATGTTGTCGCTGCCGCGGATGGCGATGTAAGCCTGCATTTTCCTCATGCGAAACAACTCGAGGTCGCGCGCCAGCGTGGCCTGCCGGTCGTTCATTTCACGCAACAGCTCGCGCGTGACGCGCGTGCGGCGGACTTCGACGAGCGGGATGCCGCCGGCGGCCCGGACTGCCCGGACCAGTTCGATGGAGAATTCGTCCGGCACGTCAATCAGGTCGAGCAGTGCAGGTTCGCCCTTTTTGATCCGGGTGGAGTATTCCACGAGCAATTTTGCCAGTTTTTTGTAACGCGGGTCGGTCATATGGCTGCAAGGCTAATCGCCCGGACGATTTTGTCCAGCGGAGTCATTGCGACTTGTTCCCGGGCACTATTATGATAAAATCCACACATGAAGTCGTATTTCACCGCGCTGGCGCTGGGGTTGTCGGCGATGGGCATTTGGGCGCAGACCACGGCGTTTACCTATCAAGGGGTGCTGAACAATGCTGGCGGCGCGGTCACCGGGTCTTTTGACTTCCGGTTTCAGGTTTTCAACGCGGCCAATTCCGTCGTCGCCGGGCCGCTCACCAACGCGCCGGTCGGCGTCACCAACGGCTTGTTCACGGTCACGCTGGATTTTGGCCCGGGCATTTTCGATGGCAGCACGCGTTCGCTGGAAATTGGTGTGCGCACCAACGGCGACCTCAATGCCTACACCGTGCTGTCGCCGCGCCAGACGCTGGCCTCCGTTCCCTACGCGATTCAGGCCATCAACGCCTCGAATGCGGTGGCCTTGACCGCGCCATTGCAGGCGACAAATATTGCCGGGACCATTCCCAATTCGCTGCTTTCCGCCAACGTGGCGGTGCTCACCAACAACGTGATTTTTTCCGCCAGCGTGACCGCCACGAACTTCGTCGGCAATGGTTTCGGTCTGCTGAATCTGCCGGCCACCAGCCTCACCGGCACCATTCCGGACGCGCGGTTGTCCCCGAATGTGGCGTTGCAGAGCAGTCCCAACTTGAATTTCGCCGGGGCCGTTTCCGCCACCAACTTCACCGGGGCTGGTCACGGGCTGACCAATGTCCCGGGCGCGTTCTTCTGGGTGACGGTGGCGGGGACCAATTCACAGATCTACCCCAACGTCGGTTATATCGCCACCAACAACAACGCGGCGGTGATTTTGACGCTGCCCTCGTCGCCCAGCGTCGGCGATGTGTATAAGGTTGCCGGGGTCGGCGCGGGAGGCTGGGTCATTGCGCAAAACGCCAGTCAAATGATCGCGGCCGGGAACCTTTCCGGCACGATCGGACAAGGCTGGACAGCCGTCGCCGCCCCCCTGAACTGGTCGGACATCGCCTCCTCCGCCGATGGGACTAAATTGGTGGCGACGGTGAACTTTGGCTTTATCTACACTTCCACCAATTCCGGTGCAACCTGGGCGATACATAATTCTTCACCCATCAATTCAGCCCTTTACTGGTCTTCGGTCGCCTCTTCCGCCGACGGCACCAAATTGGTGGCGACGGTGGGTTACACCATTTATAACACCAGTCCGCTCGGGGCCATCTACACTTCAGCCGATGCCGGCGCAACTTGGACGGCGCACACTTCCTCGCCCCTTTCTTCCACCCTCGACTGGGCTTCCGTCGCGTCTTCCGCCGATGGAACCAAACTGGTGGCGGCGGTTCGCGGCGGTCAGATTTACCTTTCCTCCAACTCGGGTGCCAGCTGGTCCGCGGGACCGTCGGTGCTAAATGGCCTGCTATGGACCTCCGTCGCTTCTTCTGCCGACGGAACCAAACTGGTGGCGGTGGAGGGCAACGGCTCGATTTACACTTCCATCAACTCCGGTGGCGCGTGGACATCGCGTGGCCCCGGTGCAATAAATTGGACCGCGGTGGCTTCTTCAGCCGATGGAAACCGGCTGGTCGCAACCGCCAGCAGCGGCCAGATTTATATTTCCACCGATTCCGGCGTCACGTGGATTGCGCAGAATTCTCCTGTCGTCGGCACTTCAACCTCCGTCACTTCGTCTGCTGACGGTTCGCGGCTGGCCGTCACCACCGGCGGACCTTCGACGGGGGCGGCCGGCAATATTTATATCTCCTCCGATTCCGGGGCCACGTGGACGCAACCCGTGGGAGCGCCCACCGCTTCGTGGTCGGCCATCATTTCTTCCGCCGACGGAAGCCAGCTGGCGGCGGCGATCTATGGCGGGAACATTTACGTCTCCTCCCAAAGCAGCACGACGACCGGGACGGCAGGTTATTTGATCGGCCCGCAGCACAGCGCCCTTGAATTGATTTACGTCGGCAATAATTTATTTCTGCCGCTGAATCACGAAGGGACCATTCGCGCGTATTAATGTAAATGCGGCGCGGACTAAAAATCGGATGAATCGGGAAACATTGGATCGCTGGTGCGAGCGGAGCATCCTGGGCGTGGTGCTCGGCATTCTGGTTTTTGGCCCGCTGGCCATGGGCGCGGTGGATGCGCCGGAGTTTCTGGTCTTGCAAGGGCTGACGGTGGCTGTGATGGGCTTATGGGCGCTGCGGTTATGGATCAGTCCAAAGCCGCAATTGCTCTGGCCGCCGCTGGGTTGGGTGGTGCTGGCGTTCGTGGCTCTGGCCATCGGGCGTTATCTCACTGCGGACATTGAATACGTTGCGCGGCAGGAAATGATCCAGGTGTTGATGTATGCGTTTTTGTTTTTTGTCATCGTCAACAATTTATACCGTCAGGAATCCGCGCAAATCATCAGTTATACCCTGATTATCCTGGCGGTGGGCATTTCGTGTGTTGCCCTCGGCCAATTCTTGACGCACTCGAACCGGGTCTGGGGTTATATTTCGCCTTATTCGGGTCGGGCCTCGGGCACTTACATTTCACCGAACAACCTTGCCGGTTTTCTGGAAATGCTTCTGCCATTGGTGGTCGCCTGCATTTTGGTGGCGCGCCTAAAACCAATCACCCGGATTTTGCTGGGGTACGCGGCGCTGGTCCTGCTGGCGGGCATGGCGGTGACGTTCTCGCGCGGGGGGTGGGTGGCGGTCATCGTGGCCTTGCTGGCCCTACTGGGAAGTTTGATTTTTCACCGCAACCACCGGCTGCCCGCACTTCTGCTTTTGGTCGTTTTGGCCGCGGGGGGGACGGTTTTTGTCACCCAGTATTTGTCGAAGACCGTCAGCTACATGCGCCGCGTGGAAACGTCTGCCACCGGCGGTCTGCCCGACTTTTCCGTACGCCGCGACCTTTGGACGGCGGCGGAACAAATGTGGCGGGATCATTTTTGGTGGGGGGTCGGTCCGGCGCATTACGATTATCGTTTCCGGGAATATCGCCCTGAAAGCATCCAGCTCAGTCCTGACCGCGCGCATAATGACTATTTGAATCTGCTGGCCGATTGGGGTGTGGCCGGCGGGATCATCGTGCTGGCTGGCGCGGGTGTGTTCGGCGCGGGGTTGAGAAGGACGTGGAAGCACGTCTGTCCGTCGGAAAATGATTTTGGCCGCGGCATGAGCAATCGCTTCGCCCTGTTTCTCGGGGCCGCCACCGGGTTGCTCGCGTTGGCGGTGCATTCCGTGGTGGATTTCAATCTGCACATTCCGGCCAATGCCATTCTCGGGGTGACGTTGCTGGCCTTGTTGAGCGGCAATCTGCGATTTGCCACGGAGCGTTATTGGTTGCGAGCGCGACTGCCGGTCAGAGGGCTGGTCACCCTGGCGCTGGTCGCGGGCATGGTCTATTTGAGCTGGCAGGGTTGGCGGCGCGGGCACGAGGCGGTCTGGCGGGCGCGGGCGGAGGCGATGCCGAATTTTTCGACGCCGCGCGCCGCGGCACTGGAAACGGCATTTGAATATGAACCGATGAATTGTGGGACAACCTACGACCTTGGCGAATGCTTCCGCACGCAGAGTTTCGACGGCGGCGAGAATTATGAAACCCTGGCCAAAACCTCGATGCAGTGGTATGCCCGCGGCATGCAGCTTAACCCGCACGACGGCTACAATTATTTGCGCTATGGCATGTGCCTCGACTGGCTGGATAAACACGATGAAGCCGGGCCGTATTTTAACCGGGCTGACGCGCTCGACCCCAATGGCTATTACACCGAGGCGAACATCGGCTGGCATTTTGTCCAGACCGGGGATTACGCTGCCGCCCGGCCCTGGCTGGAGCGGTCGTTGCGGCTGCACTGGCAGGAAAATGGGGCGGCCGCCTCCTATTTGGAAATCACTGAGCGCAAACTGGTTGAAAACGCCTCCGGCCAAAGCCTTTTGCCTGCGGTTTTTGAGCAAAAATAGTCGTAAATTCCAGGTTGACAGGTTGACATTTGGCGACTTATCCTTATACTTAAGTAAATAGTATGACTGGAAAAACTATATGAAACACATTCAAACTTTGATCTTCATGGCGTTGTGCGGGTGCGTTTTAACGCTGGCTGGCAGTGCCACTGCGCAATCCGTCAAACCTGGTGTGGCCACTGTGGTTCGTATTTCCGGTGAAGCAAGGTACTCATTGGGCGATGGCCAATGGCATCCGCTCGTGGCCGGCAAGGTTCTTGCCGCCGGCTCCGTCATTCAGACGGGTCCCGATGCCACTGTGGACATAGTTTTGGGCAGGACCGTCTCGATGCCCCAAGCCGGTTCGGTGCCGAACCGAATCTCTGATGCGGCGGACTCAAACGTTCGCGGGCTGATTGCCTATAAACCTTCAGCGGAGCAAAACACCATTCGTATGACCGGGGACACCGTGCTGGCCATCGACAAGCTGACCGTTTCCGACACGGGATTGGATTCAGTGAGCGATACGGAGCTGGATTTGCGCCAGGGTGGCATCTACAACAGCGTCAAGAAACTTTCGGGAGCGTCCCAATACCTGATCAAAATCCCCAACGGCATCGCCGGAGTTCGAGGGACGTTGTTCTATATTGACGCCACCGGGAAGTGTTCGGTTTTTAAGAATTCCGTGGTGCTTTCGCTCATTGGTGCGGATGGCAAGCCGGCGACCGTGGTGGTGGGTGAGGGGAATCAGTTTAATCCCCAAAGCGGTCAGACCAGTCCGCTGGCGCCTGACCCGCTCAGCAAGTTGGGGCAGACCCTTACGGCGATGCGCACGATGTATTATGGTGGCGCAGTTAATTTCACCTTCGACGTCACCGCAAATCATTGTTCGCCAACGAACGGTAGAAACACCTCAGGTCCGTAGTTTCACGAGACAATTTTGAAACCAGAGCAGCCTTGAGTTGCTCTGGTTTTTTGTTTAATTGGGTGCAGTGAAGCTCAAACCATTCAAGCGCGCCCCGGTCATTCTGGCGGTTTTTGTCCTCACGCTCGTTTGCGGTGCCCGGCTCCTGCAGCTTGACATTTTTGAGCGGCTGGAGCGCATGACCTACGACTTGCGCGTGCGGGCGGCAATGAATTATCCCGCGCCGGCCGCCACCAATCTCGCGTTCGTTTCCATCGAAGATT
Organism: Verrucomicrobiia bacterium; assembly: GCA_049280815.1. Classification (GTDB taxonomy): domain Bacteria; phylum Verrucomicrobiota; class Verrucomicrobiia; order Limisphaerales; family UBA11358; genus UBA11358. The sequence goes on from JBAPQW010000033.1 coordinate 122,437, forward strand.
CCAGCATCGCTGCCGTGCAAGGCGGCAAACTCGGCTACCATTTCGGCCTGTACTGGCCGCGGCAGGTTTATGGCCGGCTCGTCGAAGAGCTGTCCGCTGAGGGCGCCAGGACCATCGCGTTCGACGTGCTGTTCGGTGAACTGCGCCATGACCATCCGCCCGTGCAAATGGCCGAAGGCGGTTTGATGGAATCCGACGATTTCTTCGCCGCGCAAATGCGCCACGCCGGAAACGTCCTTTTGGCCGTCGTGCCTGACCTGGTGCCGCCTGACTTGTTTCTGACCAACGCGCTGGCGCCCGGCGACATTTCGACGGAACGCGATTCCGACGGGGTCCTGCGCCGGGTCCGGGCTTTTGATGATCAGGGCGTCTGGGACATGGGCATTGTGCTCGCGGCATTGGAATTGAAACTCGACCTCGCCCACCCGGATTTGGATCTGGCGCATGGCCGGATCACGCTGCAAGGCGCGAAGGGCGTCAAACGTGTGATTCCCGTGGATCGCAACGGCTATTTTTACATTGATTGGCGGCTGAAGGTTGACGATCCGCGTCTCCGGCGCGCGCCCATTGAAAATTTGCTTTTACAAGATCGATTGCGGCTGCTTGGCCGGACCAATGGGTTGCACGATGATTTTCGCGGCACACTGGTGGTGGTTGGCTCCGCGGCGCAGGGCAACGACCTGACGGACCGCGGGGCGACGCCATTGGAAAAGGATACCCTGCTCGTCAGCAAACATTGGAATGTCGCCAACTCCGTCATCACCGGCCAATTCATCCACCGCGCGTCACTCCCGACGGAATTTGCGCTGATTATTTTCCTCGGTTTGTTGACGGCCTTTCTCACCTGGCAGTTGCGGGCCTTTGCGGCCTCGGGGGCGGTTTTCCTGCTGTTGTTGGTCTATGTTGCCGTCGGATTTTATGTCTTCGTGGCGTTCCGCTACTGGCTGCCGTTGGTGTTCCCCGTGGCGGGCGCGATGCTGGTCGAGCACTTGAGCCTCGTCACCTATCGCGTGGTGTTCGAGGAGCGCGAACAACGCCGCGTCAAATCCGTCTTCTCCAAAATCGTGTCCCCGGACGTGATGAATGTGTTGCTCGGCGCAGAGAAGCTTTCCCTGGGCGGGGCCCGCCGCGAAGTGACCATTTTTTTTGCGGACGTCCGCGGGTTCACGACGTTGAGTGACGAAATGCACCAGCGCGTGGCGGACTTCATCCAGGAACACGAGCTGGATGATGAGGCGGCGGATAAATGCATTGAAGAATCCGCGCAGGAAACGCTCGAAACGGTGAACCTCTATCTGGCCACCGTTGCCGACGCGGTGAAAAAACACGGCGGCACGCTCGACAAGTACATCGGCGACTGCGTCATGGCTTTCTGGGGTGCGCCCACGCCGAACGACCGGCATGCCTCGGACTGTGTGCGGGCCGCGATTGACGCGCAGCGCACCATCCATGATTTGAACCAAAAGCGCTCGGCGCAGAACAATCTGCGTGAAACCGAGAATCGCGCGCGCCTTTCCGCCGGGCTGCCGCCCCGGCCACCCTTGCGCGCATTGCAGGTCGGCACCGGCATCAATACCGGCCTCGCCACCGTTGGGTTAATGGGGTCGGACGCGCACATTTTGAATTACACGGTTTTCGGCCGGGAAGTAAACCTGGCCAGCCGTCTGGAAAGTGTTTCCGGCAGCGGTCGCATCATCATCAGCGATACGACCTACAACCACTTGCTGCGCGAAGACCCGGCCCTGGCTTCGACCTGTGTCGAAATGTTCCCCGTCACCGTCAAGGGCATTCGCGATGCTGTGCGGATTTATGAAGTGCCCTGGCAAGCACCGCTGGCCAAGTGACCTTGTCCCGGCGTTTTCTTCCTCGTCAAATTGGGGGTAAATGCTAGAGTGAGGGTGATGCGCACGGCGATTTATCCCGGCAGTTTTGATCCGCTGACCAACGGCCATCTGGACGTGATCCAGCGCGCCGCCAAGCTCTTCGACCGCGTCGTCGTGGCGGTGGCGAAAAACGACGGCAAGCAGCCGCTGTTCACGCTCGACGAAAGGTTTGCGCTGGTGAAGAAGGCCTTGAAACATCTGCCCAATGTCGAGGCCGACACATTCGACGGCCTGCTCATCGAATACGTGGTGAGCCGGAAGGCGCAGACGATTGTGCGCGGGCTGCGCGCGGTGTCGGATTTTGAATTTGAATTTCAACTTGCGCTGATGAACCGCAAGCTGAATGAAAACATCGAGACGATATTCATGATGCCGAAGGACACCTATACGTTCCTCAGTTCGCGGATTGTGAAGGAGATTGCCCGGTTGGGCGGCGGCGTGAGCGCCTTTGTGCCCGCCCACGTGCAGGAGGCGCTGGTTAAAAAATTTGCCGGCGCCAGCCGGAGTTGAGTCATGCCGCTCATCGTCAATCTGCGGCACCTGGAGGAGCACGACGTGACGTTGCACGGCGAATTGCCCGTCGCCGAGCTGGATTTGGACACGCACGACGAGATGATCCGCGTCGTCCAGCCATTGCGGCATGAGTTGAAGGTTCAACTGCTGGAGAACAGCCTGTTGATTTGCGGCTGGTTACGGCTCACGCTGGCCTGCCAATGCGTCCGCTGTTTGAAGCCGTTTCAGCACGAGTTGGAGCTGGATCCGTGGGCCTGTCACTTGCCGCTGGAAGGCGAGGAAGGCGTCTCCATCGTCAACGATTGTGCGGACTTGACGCCGTATGTGCGTGAAGATATGCTGCTGGAATTTCCGCGGCACCCGTTGTGCCGGCCGGATTGCCGGGGGATGGAAAAAATACAGACCGGCAGGGTCAAAAGCACCAGTGGCAAAGATGAATTGACCCCGTCCGTATGGGCTGAACTGGACAAATTAAAATTGTAAATTTGAATTTATGGGTGTTCCGAAACGCAAACCGTCCCACAGCCGGCAGCGCATGCGCCGGGCTTACAACAGTGTGCTGAAGTTGCCGCAACTCGGCACGTGTCCGCAATGCGCCGCGCCGTATGTGCCGCACCGGGTCTGCCCGGCGTGTGGCTATTACAAGGGCCGTCAGGTTCTGACCGTGACCGCCGGCGCCTGATTTCAAGCCGGACGGCGGAGATTCCGCGTTCTCTCATCTATGCGAATCGCAGTAGATGTCATGGGCGGTGACCACGGATGTGCGGTCGTCGTCGAAGGTGTCCGGCGTGCGCTGGAAGCCGACCCCAAAATCTCCACCCTTTTCCTGGTGGGCGATCAAAAGGAGATTGAGTCCGCGTTGGGCGCGACGAACTGTCATGATTTGCGCGTTCAAATTGTGCATGCCAGCGAAGTGGTGACGATGAACGAAAAACCCGTCAACGCGCTGCGCAAAAAAAAGGATTCCTCCATCGGTCGCGGCGCTGAACTCGTCCATGACGGCCAGGCGGATGCGGTGGTTTCGCTCGGCAACACCGGCGGCATTTTTGCGGCGGCCACGTTCAAGCTCGGCCGCATTTCCGGTGTGGACCGCGGCTGCATTGCCACGGTCATTCCCCGTCAGGAAAATGAATTTGTCCTGCTCGATGCCGGGGCGAACATTGAATGCAAACCGCTCCACCTCGCCCAATTTGCCGTGATGGGCAGCGTGTATTCACGGGAAGTGCTGGGGCGCAAGCGTCCGCGCGTGGGACTTCTCAGCATCGGCACGGAAGATTCCAAAGGCAACGAACTGACGCTCGAAGCCTTCAAACTTTGCAAGCAGCTCGACTTGAATTTCATCGGCAACGTTGAAGGACACGATTTGTTCAAGGACCACGTGGACGTGGTCGTGTGTGACGGTTTTGTGGGCAACATCGTTTTGAAGACGGCAGAAAGCCTGGCCGTGGCCATGTTTTCAATGCTCAAGCGGGAATTGATGCGCAACCCCAAACGACAGATCGGTGCCTATCTCGCCAAGAATGCCTTTCAAGCCATCCGCCGGCGGATGGACCCGGAGGTGTATGGCGGTGCGCCGCTGCTCGGTTTCAACGGCATGGTGTTCAAGGCGCACGCTGCGGCGCGCGAACGTGCCATCGCCAGCGCCTTGCGCGTGACCGCCGGGGCGGTCCAGCACCGGGTCAACGAAATCATCGCCCGCGAAATTGCCCGGGCCAACGAAAAGCTGGCCGGCGCATAGATTTCCGTTCCTGCTTCCAAATGAGTCCCAAATTCAAAAATCCACGCGCCAAACATAATTTCCAGGGGCGCACCTGTTCCATCACCGGCGTCGGCTCGTATGTGCCGGCAAAAATTCTGAGCAATGCCGACCTCGAAAAAATGGTCGAGACCTCGGATGAGTGGATCACCTCGCGCACCGGCATCAAGCAGCGGCGGCAGGCGGCCAAGGATGAATTCACGTCCGACATGGCCGTGAAAGCGGCCGAACGGGCGATGAAGATGGCCGGCATCACGGCCGACCAGATTGATCTCATCATTGTCGCCACCATCACGCCCGACATGCCGTTTCCCAACACCGCCTGTCTCGTGCAACGCAAAATCGGGGCGAAGCGTGCAGCGGCATTCGACGTGGAAGCCGCCTGTTCCGGCTTCATTTACGCGCTCGAAATCGGCCAGCAGTTCATCATGTCGCGCACCTACGACGCGGTGCTCGTCATCGGCGCGGAAAAACTTTCGTCCATCACCGATTGGACCGACCGCAACACCTGTGTGCTGTTTGGTGACGGCGCGGGTGCGGCGGTTTTACAAAACCGTCCCAATTCCCACGGCCTGCTCACCGCGGTGATGGGCGCCGATGGTGACAAGGCGGATTTGCTTTTCATGCCCGGTGGCGGCAGCCGCTGTCCGGCCACCGTGGATTCGGTCAACGCCCGCCTGCATTTTCTGCGCATGGAAGGCAAGGAAACCTTCAAGAACGCCGTCCAGGCGATGTACAACGCGGCGCGGGAGGCATTGCGCCGTTGTGAACTCGACATCACTAGAATCAAATGCGTCATTCCCCATCAGGCGAACCTTCGGATCATCAACGCCGTGGCCGAACGGCTGGGCGCGACGCCGGAACAGCTTTTCGTGAACCTGGACAAGTACGGCAACACCTCCGCGGCGTCGGTGGCCATTGCCCTGGACGAGGCTGTGTCGTCGGGAAAAATTCAGCGGGGCGACTTGATTTTGATGATGGTTTTTGGGGCCGGCCTGACCTGGGGCGCGGCGGTTATTGAATGGTGACGGCTAATTTATTGAATTTAAAAAGCTAATTTGACGATTGGTGGGAGCGTGCTAGTTTGATGAGGTTCTATGAGCGCCAAAAAATTTGAGAGTGGTGATTCTTTCCAGCAACAAATCACCGTGGAAGGCCGGCAATCCCGATTGGAGCTTTCCTCTGAAGCGGTGGTCCTGCACAAGAGCGGCATCGAATTTCGAAGCCCGACGCCGTTCAATCCGTGGACGGAAATGACGGTCGCACTGCAATCGCCGCGCGACGGGGGCCGGGTTCAATGCAGCGGGGTGGTCATCGCCTGTGCCGGCAACAAGCACACCGGCTACCGGGTTTCCCTCGTCTTCACGGGCATGTCCCGGCAGGCGCAATCGCGCTTGAGCCTGATGGCGCGTTCCGGTTTGGGCCTGAGCTGACCTGTGCTGGTTTTCGATGGTTTCAAATTTCAAAGCCTTGCGGTAACGGCCTGATTTAGTTCATATAAATCAGGCTTGGATCTTGTCCCTGCAAACGCCTTAGGATCATAGGAATCTGCGGCAATCAAATTACCTGAATGTTATGTCATTGAATTTAACTATCAGTCAAACTGATTGATTGGTGCCGGCGGACGAGTTTTCTTGATTTTTAATGGTGATTTGTGCATAATCGGAATCATCCTTAAAAGCTGGGCTTTAAATGGATTTACGAAAAAATCCGGGTTTAATCAGTTGAATCAAAACGAGGCATCTTCATGAAACCGCGATTCTCCCGCTTCATCTGTCTATCGACTCTGTTCGCGACAACGGTTTGGGCGGCACCCCTGCAGGTGATGCGTGATCTTGTGCCGGCGGCGGTGGCCCGCCTGCAATCGGTGGGCAAGCTTGCGGGTACGAATCAATTGAACCTGGCGATCGGATTGCCGCTGCGGAACCAGGAGGTTTTGACCAATCTGTTGCAGCAGATCTACGATCCGGCCAGTCCGGAATATCATCACTATTTGACACCCGAACAGTTCGCCGAAAGGTTTGGTCCGACGGAGCAGGATTACCGGACGGTCATTGCTTTTGCCAAAGCCAATGGTTTGCGGGTGACCGGGACGCATCCCAATCGGATGTTGGTGGATGTGAGCGGTTCGGCGGCGACCATCGAAAAGGCGATGCATGTGACGCTTCGTGTCTATCCCCATCCGACGGAACATCGCTCATTTTATGCGCCGGATGTGGAGCCTTCGGCTGACTTGTCGGTTCCAATATTGAGCATCAGCGGTTTGGACAATTATTCGTTGCCGAGGCCACGTTTGTTGGCAAGTCCGCTGGTCAATGGGCAAAATGCGTCACCAAATGCAGGTTCGGGGCCTGGTGGCAATTATATGGGGAATGATTTTCGGGCGGCGTATGCCCCGGGCGTGACGTTGAACGGCACGGGACAGGTGGTGGGGCTGCTGCAATTTGACGGATATACGGCCAGCGACATCGCGTATTACGAAAGCCAGGGCGGTTTGCCGAGTGTGACGTTGTCGAATGTTTTGATTGATGGTGCCAGCGGACATCCCAGCGGCAGTGGCGGAGAAGTGGAGGTATCCTTGGACATAGAGATGGCGATATCCATGGCCCCGGGTTTGTCAAAAGTGGTGGTGTATATGGCGCCCAACCCGAGTCCTTGGGTGGACATCCTGAATCGGATGGCGACGGACAATCTGGCCAAACAATTGAGCAGTTCCTGGTATCAGCCTGGCGGCGCAGCCAACCCGACAACCGACCAGATCTTCCAGCAGATGGCGGCGCAGGGGCAGTCGTTCTTCAACGCTTCGGGCGATTATGATGCCTACACCGGCTTGATCGATTTTCCCGGGGACACTCCATATATCACGCAGGTGGGTGGAACAACCTTGACGACAAGTGGTCCGGGGGGCGCATGGGTTTCGGAGTCGGTGTGGAACCGTGGCAATGGGATCGGGAGCGGCGGGGGCATCAGCACCCAATACGCGATTCCAGTTTGGCAGACGAATATCAGCATGGTGACCAATTTGGGATCGACGACGATGCGCAACACGCCGGACGTGGCGTTGACGGCGGAGAACGTTTATGTGCGGGCCAATGGCTTGAATTATCAGGTTGGAGGGACGAGTTGCGCGGCGCCGTTGTGGGCGGGATTTGGGGCGTTGATCAATCAACAGGCGGCAGCCAGCGGAAAGCCGGCGATTGGTTTCATCAATCCGACCGTTTCTGTCCTTGGCGCGAAACCGAACTACGCCACATGCTTCCACGACATAACGACTGGCAACAATACCAGGGCCGGCAGTCCGGCCAAATTCTATGCGGTGAGCGGCTACGACCTATGCACCGGCTGGGGGACGCCGGCAGGGCAAAATCTGATTAATGCGCTGGTAAACCCCGAGGCTTTGGTGATTGCACCGGCGACGGGTTTTGCTTCCATTGGCGGAGCAGGTGGGCCGTTTACAGTAACGTCGCAGAATTTGTCGTTGACCAATGCGGGGACCAATTCGCTGAGCTGGACGTTGATCAACACATCGGTCTGGCTAAATGCCTCGCCCGGCAGCGGCACCTTGACGCCTGGTGGAGCTGCCACGGCTGTGGCCGTGAGCCTGAACACTGCCGCCAGCAACCTGCTGGTGGGCACTTATGGCGCGACCCTTTGGTTTACCAACCTGAACAGCGGAGTGGGCCAAAGCCGCCAGTTCTCCTTGTCGGTGATTAGTCCGCCAACCATTACCTCCCAGCCGACTAATCAGGCGGTCCTGGAGGGGGCATCGGCGATGTTTGCCGTGGCGGCTGTCGGTGGTCTGCCGATTTACTACCAGTGGCAGGACAATGGCACTAATTTGACCAATGGGAGTAATATTTCGGGCTCCACGAGCACCAACCTGATAATCAACAGTGTTTCGTCGGCGAATCTGGGAAGTTATAGCGTCATTGTGAGCAACTTGGCCGGCATGGCGATCAGTTCCAATGCGTCGCTGACCATTACGCCGTCGGCACCAGTCATAAAGATGCAACCAGCCAGCCAGTCGGTCGTGGTACAAGGAACTGTGCAGTTCATGGTGTCCGTTGTTGGCAGCACACCGTTTTTGTTTCAATGGAGTTTTGGCGGGACGAACATTATCGGGGCGACCAATACGGTGCTGACGCTGACTAATGTGCAGTTCAGTCAGGCGGGCAATTATGCAGTGTCGGTGACCAACCATTTGGGCTCCGTAACCAGTTCGAATGCCGTATTGACAGTGATACCTTGCATGCCACCGCCATCCGGTCTGGCAGGTTGGTGGCGTGGGGAAGGCAATGCCATGGACAGTGCTGGCACCAACAACGGGACGCTGGGCGGGGGTGCAAGTTTTGCTGCCGGGGAAGTGGGTCAAGCCTTCTCGTTTGACGGAGTGAGTGGGAACGTTTCAATCCCCGACTCGCCCGTTTTGGATTCATTTAGCACGAAGATCACCATCGAGCTGTGGCTCAAGGCCAACCAGCTGACGGCCAATGCGGATTGGGAAGGGATAGTCACCAAGGGCAATACATCCTGGA
>JBAPQW010000034.1:0-63803 GCA_049280815.1 Verrucomicrobiia bacterium
TGAGCGTCATTTCGAGCAACACCTTCCAGTTGCAACTGGAGATTACCGCCGCGCAACCCTTGACCAGCAATGGCCTGAGTTTCGAACTGCAACTCTCCCCGGGTCTGAATGGACACATCCAGACTTCGTCCAACCTGGCAAACTGGACCACGCTGACCAATTTCGTGGGCACCAATCCCACGATCAATCTCAGCGACCCGGCCGCAACCAACTTTAGCCTGCGCTTCTATCGGGCCGTCGTGCCTTGAACAGTCGGCGTCCTGGTTGGTGGTGTCCTGATTTTGGTGGGGCGCGTCACTCCGTGCGCGCCGGTTTCCGCGTTTACGGTGGGAAGGTGTTGCCGATTGATTGCTGAATTCATACTTTGCGCCCACATAGCTAGGACGGTCGCAGCCATGACCCGTTTAGGTGAAAGATCCAAAGAGAGTTTTCCCGAGGTTGACCTGGACAGCACTGGATGTGGTTGGCCCTCGTGTTGAGAAATTCGGAATGAATATATGTGAGGACGCACCTGCAATTGCGCAAGGCCGAGAACTCCAAGAAGCTGCTCTGGTGTTGACTTCCAAACGGCTGGCTACGCCTCGCCGTTGGTTGCCATATTTATGCGTAATGGCCAGGACCGATTTTCATGCAGCAAATTCCTTGTTTGAACAAATCGCATCAGAAATAATCAAACTTGGTATGAGTTTTAAACATGATTCTTGGGGCCGCGCAGAATTATTACCGGCGCTGGCGGGTGCGACGTTCCTGGGAGCGTCGCTGGCGCAAACCGGATTTTCGGCCGCCGTGGCTGGCCGATGCTCCCCGTTGGTTCGTGGTCTCGGGTTTTGAGCAGGGCTGGCTGGCGCCCGGCATGACGGTGCTGGAAATCGGCTGCGGGCGTGGCGCGTCTGCAGCGTGGCTGGCCCGGCGCGGGCTTCAGGTCGTCGCCATGGACGTTTCCAGCCATGCAGTCGAACAGGCCCGTAAAGCCTTCCCCAACCAACCCAGCCTCGAATTCCGATGCGCCGACGTCTGTGGCCCGGCAACTTGCCCGACCGTCTTTGACATCATTATCGACACGGGTTGCCTGCAACACATTCCCTCCAATCTCCGGGACCGCTACTGCGAAAATCTGCTGGCCTGGTCGCGCCCGGGCAGCCGTTTCGTCGTCACCATGCATAAAATGGATCGAACCGCCAGCGAAAGGCTGGCTGAAATCCAGGCCTTGTTTTCCGCCCATCATGAACTGGTTTACACTGAGGAAGTGCCGCCGCCAAACGTTGAAATGTTCAGCCATCTCAATTCAGTTTTTCATTTCGTCCGCCGCTAACCGTAACCGGTGGGCCGGAAATCAAAAATCCCGGCGGACCGCAATTGTAAAAACAAACGGTCTACACCAGCTTCTTCAGCCTCGCGTCCTCACCGAGTTTCTTCACCAGCTCCTTCACCTTCTGCGCCTGGCTTTTGTGCGCCAGCAATACCGCGTCGTCCGTCTGGACGAGGATGGAATCGCGCAAACCGACCACGGCAATGGGTGTGCGATTGTTGGTGCGCGCATCAAAGATGAGGTTCCTTGCAGCATCCACGTGGATAAAATCCGCCACCGCGCAATTACCCTCGGCATCCGGTTTGAGATGCCGCGCCAACGCCGTCCACGAACCGAGATCGTCCCACGCGAACGCGCCTTCGGCCACGACGACATTTTGCGCCTTTTCCATCAACGCGTAGTCAATCGAGACCTTCTTGATTTCGGGATATTCCCTCGCCAGCACCTTCGCCAGTTTGGCCGGCTGGCCGGCCGCCTTGAACCAGCGCTGGCACGCCTCATACATTTCCGGCTGATGTTTCTGCAAACCTTCCGTAACGGTCACAAACGACCAGATAAACATGCCGGCATTCCAGCGGTATTGGCCGCTGCTGACATATTCCAGCGCGCGGTCAAAGTGCGGCTTCTCGACAAATTGTTCCGCGCGAAAAAATGTGGTCCTGTATTTCTTCACCCCCGGCGGCGACGGCAGGGCTTCCCCCACGCGAATGTAACCGTAACCCGTTGCCGGTTCGGTCGGCTTGATGCCGATGGTCACAATGGCCCGGCCGCGACCCGCCAGATCGAAGGCGTCCCCCAACACCTGCTGAAACATTCTTGCATCGGGAATGACGTGGTCGGCCGGCAGCACGGCCATGACCCCGGTCGTCGAGCGCGCGCCCACCAGGGCCGCGCCAAGCGTAACGGCGGCACAGGTGTCGCGGCCCATGGGTTCGGCGACCAGGTTGGCTTGGGGGATTTTCGGGAGCTGTTTGCGGACCTCCGGCAATTGCGCCGCGTTGGTGATGACGAAAATATTCTTGGCCGGCACGAGCGGCAACACCCGCTCCACGGCCTGCTGAAGAAGCGAGCTTTTGCCGAGCAACGTGAGCAATTGCTTGGGCATCTTCTCGCGGCTCAGCGGCCAGAACCGTTCGCCGCGCCCGCCCGCCATGATGACGACAAAACGGTCTTTGATGTCTGATTTTGTTTTTACGCTCATAAATTTTTAACCACGGATGAAGACGTTTTTATCTGTGCCCATCTGTGTCCATCCGTGCTTTCTAAATGCTTTTCACCCCGTGCGCCAACGATTTCACAAATTCGCCCACCCGCTTTATCAGATCCTTTGATTTTCCGTGTTCGGCAATTTGATTCACCACCGCGCTGCCGACGACGACCGCGTCAGCCGAGGTGGCGACGAGTTTCGCCTGCCGGGGATTCGAGATGCCAAAGCCCACGGCCACCGGCAGCGACGTATGCGCGCGAATTTTGGCGACCTGCTGCGCCAGGTTGGCTGCGACCTTCGTCTGCATTCCGGTCACCCCTTCGCGCGAGATGTAGTAAATAAAACCCGCGCCGCGCCTGACAATGAATTTGATCCGATCTTCCGGCGTCGTTGGCGCGACCAGATAAATCGGGCACAGGCCGGCCTGGCTCATCAGTGATTCGTAACGGTCGCCTTCTTCCGGCGGCAAATCGAGCACCAGCAAGCCGTCCACGCCCGCCCTGGCCGCGGCCTGGATGAAAGGTTTCAGCCCGACGCGATGGATGAGGTTGAAGTAAATGTACAAGACAATGGAGATTTGCGAATCACGCCGGATTTCAGCCACGGTCTTTAAAACCTTTTGGGGTGTGGTTCCGGATTCCAAGCCCCGCTGGGCCGCCAGTTGATTCACCAAGCCATCGGCCAGCGGATCGCTGAACGGCACGCCGAGTTCCAGCACGTCCACGCCCACCGCGTCAAAGGCCAGCGCCAGCCGGCGGGTCGCCGTCAAATCGGGGTCGCCGGCGCCGATGTAAACGATAAAACCCTTTTTACCGTCGCGTTTCAGGCGGGCAAACCGTTCCACAATGCGATTCATGTAAGACGGAGTTTCAAGTTTGAAGATTGAAGTTTCAAGCGGCAAGTTTTCTTAAAATCGTTGCGAGCTGTAAATCTGGCGTAGCGGCGTCTCGGCAGAGCGCCGGATCCTTTGGCAAAATTTCAAATGGCGGCTTTCTCCCGAAAGCCGCTACGCATTTGACCCCGCGGTGATTTTTTCGCAGTATGCAGGCATGGCCAGCACCTTCGGGCAACTGTTCCGCATCACCACGTGGGGTGAATCCCACGGCGGCGGCGTGGGGGTGGTCGTGGATGGCTGCCCGCCGCGGCTCCGGCTCTCCGAAGCGGACATCCAGCCCGATTTGGACCGCCGCCGGCCCGGACAATCCAGGATCGTCACGCCCCGCAAGGAATCCGACACGGTGCAAATCCTTTCCGGCACCTTCGGCGGGAAGACCCTGGGCACACCGATCTGTCTGTGGGTCAAAAACGAGGACGCCCGGGCCGAGGCTTACGCCGAAATGAAAACGAAGTTCCGCCCATCACACGCGGACTTCACCTACTGTGCCAAATATGGCATACGCAACTGGCAGGGCGGTGGTCGCGCCAGCGCGCGCGAAACCGTCGGCCGGGTCGCCGCCGGGGCGATTGCCAGAAAGCTGTTGCGCGAACGTCATGGCATTGAAGTTCTAGCCTACGTCAAGCAGGTCCAGCGCCTCATTGCCGAGGTGAACCCGGACCGGGTGAAGCTCAAGGACGTTGAAGCGAACATCGTCCGTTGTCCCGATCAGAAGGCGGCGGAGAAAATGATCCGGCTCATCGAGAAAATGCGGCGCGTGGGTGACACCGTCGGCGGGATCGTCGAAGGCCTGGCGCGCGGCGTGCCTGCCGGGTGGGGCGAACCAGTCTTCGACAAGCTGGAAGCGGATCTGGCCAAAGCCATGCTGAGTTTGCCGGCGTCCAAGGCCTTTGAAATCGGCTCCGGCTTCAGCGGTATCACGCTCACGGGACGCCAGCACAACGATCCGTTCCGTGCCCGGGGCGGAAAGGTTTTCACGACGACGAACTTTTCCGGCGGCATCCAGGGCGGCATCTCGAACGGCCAGACTATTTTCTTCCGCGTTGCTTTCAAGCCGGTGGCCACGGTCATGCACGAGCAGGACACGGTGGACGAAACCTATCACAACACCACGCTGAAAGGCCGCGGCCGGCACGACCCGTGTGTGTTGCCGCGCGCGGTGCCGATGGTGGAAGCCATGACCGCGCTGGTGCTGGTGGACCATGCGTTGCGCCACCGGGCGCAGTGCGGCTGACCCGGAGCCTTCGGGGTTGATTTTTCCGCGGGCAAATGCAAATTTTAAATTCAACCAGGCAATACCATGGCAGAAAAAAGCATCAATGAAATATCGCGCGAGGCGCGTTTGCTGTTCGTCAAGGCCAACGAAGCCGCGCAACGGGAAAATCTCGATTACGCCATCAGCTTGTTCAACCAGGTGTTGGTAAAGGAACCTGGATTTTTTGACTGCCGCAAGGCGTTGCGCGCCGCTCAGCTCCAAAAATGCGGCAGCGGCGGCGGATTCTTCAAGAAGATGTTGAGCGGCGCGGGATCCTCGCCGCAGGTCGCCAAGGCCAAAATGGCCATGAGCAAAAATCCCGCCGAGGCCATGGCCATCGCCGAGCAGATTTTGAACGGCGACCCGAACAGTTCCGCCGGGCACCGGCTCATCGTCGAGGCGGCCCAGGCGCTGGAGCTGCCGCAGACCGCGGTGATGTCGCTGGAAATCCTGGTCAAGAATTCGCCCAAGGACAAGAATCTGGCGATAGAATTTGCCCATGCCGTGGGCACGGCCGGCGGCGACACCAGCCAGGCCGAAAGGGTGCTTGCCGAACTGACACGCAACACGCCCAATGACGGCGAGTTGAATCAGGCGCTCAAGGATTTGTCCGCCCGCAAGACGCTGGACCAGGGCGGCTACAACGCGCTCGAAGGCGGCCAGGGTTCCTACCGCGACATTCTGAAGAACAAGGATCAAGCCGCCTCGCTGGAGCAGGAACAGCGCGTCGTGAAGAACGAAGACCTCACCGAACGGCTGATTGCGGAAGACGAAGCCCGGCTGAAGACCGAACCCAATAATCTCAAGCTGGTGCGCCGGCTCGCAGAGCTTTACGCGCAGAAAAAGCAGTTTGAACGCGCGCTGGAGCTTTATGAGCGCATTAAAAATTCCGAGATGGGCAACGACCCGTCCCTGGAACGCGCCATCAACGACACCATTGTGCGCCGGTTTGATTTCCAGCTGGAACAACTCGATCCTGCCGCGGCGGATCATGCGGAGCAAACCGCCAAGCTCCAGGCGGAGAAGTTGAATTTTCAGGTCACCGATTGTCAGAAGCGCGTGGAAAAATATCCGACGGACCTGGCGATCCGGTTTGAGATGGGCCAGCTTTACTTTCAAACGGGCAAATACAGCGAGGCCATCCAGGAATTTCAAAAGGCGCAGCAAAATCCGCACAAGCGCCTGGCCTCGATGAGTTACCTCGCCCAATGCTTTGCCAAACGGAAGATGTTCGACCTGGCGGCGCGAAAATTGCAGGACGCGATCAAGGAAAAGCCGGTTTTCGACGAGGAGAAAAAGGACCTGGTTTACAACCTCGGTTGCGTGCTTGAAAGCATGGGCAAAAAGGAGGAGGCCATCGAGCAGTTCAAACAGATTTACGAAATGGACGCGAGCTACAAGGATGTCACGGCCAAGGTGGAAGCCTTCTACGCCGGGCAGTAATTGATCAGGTGCCGCCTTTGCTGGAATGCCATCAGCGGTTTTTTTTGAAAGTCAGAGGTTCGCGGGTGCATGTCTCGATACGAGGTAAAACAAAAACACTGAACGGGATAGTCACAGAATAGAGCAATTTAATTAATCTCGTAGCCGCGAACGTCAGTTCGCGCCATATTCATTCTGCATTATTCGATTGGCGCCGACTGACGTCGGCGGCTACATACTTTTTGAAAACGCCCTAGCCGCTCAATATCTGTCAGACCTCCAGCGAGCACTTGTCTATGAACGATTGGTTCAACGAAATTGGAGCCGGCTGCGAACTGCCGGCGAACGCCGCACGGGATTTGCTCGATTCGGGTTTCGTCGTTATCCCTGGCCAGGTGGCGTCCGAACAACTGATGCAACTTGCCGACGCCTACGATTCAGCCGTGGCCGGCGCGGCTGCCCCTGACCTGCACCTCGGCAGCCGCACCACGCGCGTCCACGATTTGGTTAATCGCGGCGCAGAATTTGACCCGTTGTATGTCCACCGCCTCATACTCGAGGCGTGCCATCGCGTCATCGGCCGACCCTTCAAGCTCAGTTCGCTGCTGGCGAGGACGTTGCGGCCACATTCTCAGGCGCAGCCTCTGCATGTGGACTTTAGGTCCGATCCGGATGGGTGGCCGATGGTTGGTTTCATCGTCATGGTGGACGACTTTCGAGAAGACAATGGGGCCACGCGTTTCGTGCCGGGCTCGCATAAGTCGCCGGCGATTCCAGACGATGTCATGAACGACCCCATCTCAGATCACGAAAGCCAGGTGCTGGCATGCGGCGTGGCAGGTTCCGTCATCGTTTACAACGGGTCGTTATGGCATGGACACACGGCAAACTCATCTGGCCAACCTCGCCGCTCAATCCAAGGCGCCTATATCCGGCGTGAAGCCCAGTCCTCGGTCAACCTGCCTGCTCGCATGCATCCCGAAACTCTCGCCCGGATCGGTTCGCTTGCGAAATATGTATTGGCCGTCTGATGTTACAGTGGGTTGCGTTCCCTGGTCGGGTGCGATTCAAATGCGTTGTTCGTCCGCATCAATGTAGTCCACGAAAGTCTTGAGATCATCGCGATGGGCGAGGCCGGATTGTTCCTTGCGCATTTTTAAACGGGCCACGGCCGCTTCGTCGCCGGCGGGCGGACGGCTGATGACCTCCTGCCAATGAGCGGCTTTTTCCGCCGGCGTCTTCCTCACATTCTGGCGCACCCAGTCGCAAACCTCGCCGTCGGTGATGGAATTTTTTACCACGTCCATCATCTGCTCATGCGTGACGCCGGCATGCTTGAGCCACATGCCGTCAAAACCCTTGCCCAAATTCTCCCGATAGTCGGCGTGGAGCCTGCCCGCCAGGTGGAGGCGGATTTTATCGAGGTAACGTGGCAGGTAACTCCAGCCAGCCATGGTTTCGCGCGGGCTGCGCGGATAGATGATGTTGCTCATGTTTGGTTCTGGTTGAATCGTTAAATGGTTAATTCGTATTGTCAAATTTGAAATCGCTTCCATCCTTTCCTGTGTGAAACGATTTGACTACGATGTGGCCATCCTGGGCGGCGGCAGCGCCGGTTATGCCGCAGCGCGGACCGCGGCGGGTGCCGGATTAAAGACCGCCGTCATCGAAGGCGGCAAGGAAGTGGGCGGACTGTGCATTCTGCGCGGTTGCATGCCCACGAAGGCGCTGCTGTACGCCGGCGAAGTCATGCACCTGGCCGGCCACGCCGGCCCTTGGGGCATTCGCACGGGAAAGGTCGGCTTTGATTTCGCGAGGGTCATGGCGCGGAAAGACGCCCTCATCAAGGATTTCGCGGATTATCGCCGTGAACAACTGGCCGGCGGCAAATTCAAGTTCATTCGCGCCGCGGTCCGGTTTCTGGATTCGCACACCCTCAAATTGAGCCAGGGGAAAACACTCACCGCCGCCCATTTCATCATCGCCACCGGCTCAGCCGTCGCGCCACCGCCGCTGCCTCAGCTCAGCGATATCGGTTACCTTACCAGCGACGATGCGCTCGGACTAAAACGGCTGCCCAAATCATTGATCGTCCTTGGCGGCGGAGCCATTGCGTGCGAGTTTGCGCAATTTTTCGCTCGTTTTGGAGTTGAAGTCACCCTGGTTCAACGCAGTGAAAACGTGCTCCGTGAATTCGATGTTGATGCCGGAATGGAAATTGAAAAGGTTTTCCGGCGTGAAGGCATCAAGATTTTCACCCACACCAATCTCTTGGATGCGACGTGCAGGGGGGCATTGAAAACAGTATCCTTTCAGCATCGGGGCAAAATCGTTTCCGTTTCCGCCGGGGAAATATTATTCGCGCTCGGCCGCGTCCCAAACATCGCATCACTCGACCTTGAACGAGCCAGGGTCAGTACCGAGCATGGTCGCGTCGTGACCAACCTCTGCATGCAAACCAGCGTGCCGCATATCTACGCGGCCGGCGATTGTACCGGGCCGCACGAAATTGTTCACCTGGCCGTGCAGCAGGGCGAAACTGCGGCCCACAACATCGCCCGGTCCGGGCGGCCACGAAAGATGGATTACCGGTTGTTGATTTCGGTTGTTTTCACCGAACCCCAGGTGGCCTTCGTCGGCCTGACGGAAACGGAAGCGAAGTCGCACGGCATTCCGTATCGGGCGGCGAGTCATCCGTTCAATGACCACGGCAAATCGCTCATCATGGGAGCCCGGGACGGTTTTGTAAAATTACTGGCTGAGCCAAAAATGGGCAGGATACTCGGCGGTGCGTGCGTCGGGCCGATGGGCGGCGAACTCATTCACGAAATCGTCACGGCCATGGCCAAACGCATGACCGTTCAGGAACTGGCCGCCACGCCTCATTACCATCCGACCCTCGCGGAAATCTGGACGTATCCGGCGGAAGAATTGGCGGCACAGATCGGCTGAGAGACGGCCGTCACCCGTCCCAGAGCTGAAAAGTCGGACCCTGAAAATTCGCCGACCGCTTCAAATCGATTGCCCCGCCAGGGCAGGCGACGGCTTGGGTGCGGCATTGTCATGGGCGGAAGCCGCTTGCGGTTTGCCGTTGGCCTTGCCATCAAGGGTGTTCCGAATCAACTGGGCCACCTGGTTCGGTTGATAAGGTTTCGCCAGAAAAATATTCTCGCCCGTGGTAAATTCTTTTCCCGTCAGCGCGGAGCTGTAGCCGCTGGCATAAATGACCTTCAGCCCGGGCTTGCGGTTTTTCAATTCTGCCGCCAGATCGCTGCCCGTCATGCCGCCGGGCATGATCATATCCGTCAGCAGCAGATCGACCTGGCCGTGGCACTCGTCCCAGACCCGCAACGCCTCAACCCCCGATGAAGCGATCAAAACCCGATATTCATATTGCTGCAGAATTTCCCGCACCAGCTCCAGGAGGCCAATTTCATCTTCGACCAGCAGCAGGGTTTCCTTGCCGCCCCGGACGGTCTCGGATTTGACGGACGGGGCAATGGGCGCATCGCCGGCTTTCCCGGCCACCGGCAGAAACACTTTGAACGTGGTGCCAACGCCCAATTCGCTTAGGACCTCGATCCAGCCGTGATGCTGTTTTACCACGCCATAAACGGTGGCCAGCCCCAACCCGGTTCCTTTGCCCACTTCCTTGGTCGTGAAAAACGGTTCAAAAATCCGCTGCAACACCTTCGGTTCCATGCCACATCCGGTGTCCGACACGGACAGGCAGGCGAACCAGCCCGCAATGGCCTCCGGGTGCTTTTTCAGATAGGCGGCGTCAATTTCAGCCGCGGTGGTCGCCAGCGTAAATTTGCCGCCCTTCGGCATGGCATCCCGCGAGTTGACGGCCAGATTCATGACAATCTGCTCCACCATCCCGGCGTCCGCCTGAATGCACGGTAGTTCCGGCTGACACTGGATTTCCAATGCGATGTCCTCACCGATCAATCGCGGAAGCATGCTTTTCAAATTTTGCAGCACCGCATTTAAATCGAGGATCTTCGACCGGAAAATCTGCTTGCGGCTGAACGTGAGCAATTGCCGGATGAAACTGGCTGCGCGTTCCGCCGCCGCGGAAATTTGCTTCACGGACCGGGTCGCGTCGGTGCCCGGCGGAACCGCATTGAGCAAAAGCCCCGCGTGTCCCTGGATGACGGTCAGAATATTGTTGATGTCATGCGCCACGCCGGCAGCCAGCTGGCCCACCGATTCCATTTTCTGTGATTGCCGCAATTGCGCTTCCAGCATGAGCCGCTCGGTGATGTCTTCAACCGTGATGACCATCCCGTCAATCTTACCCGTGGCATCAAACAGCGGCGTGGCATTGGTGGAAAGCAATGTCCGGTGGCTGTCGGAACCATCAATCGCATGATGAACCCCCTGCACGGGCTGGCCGGATTCGAGAACCTTTTTCAAAGGCGAGGTTTGTCCCGGCAACGGATGCCCCTCCGGATCCGTCGTCCGCCAGTCCAGCACACTGCAAGTCCCTCGGGCCACGGCGTCCTTGGCCAGCCCAAGAACTTGCTCCGCCCGATGATTGGCAAAGGTGATTTTTCCAGTCTGGTCGGCAACCACGATGCCCACCGGACTGGTTTCCATGATTCGGCTGATGAGATCCCGGTCCCGGCGAAGGCTTTCCTCGGCATGCTTGCCTTTGATGGCATAACGGATGGCGCGATCGAGAATGTCGGCATTCAGCTGGCCCTTGACCAGATAGTCGGCAGCGCCGGCTTTCATGGCCTGCATGTCAACCTCATGATCGCCCTGCCCGGTCAACAAGATCATGGGTGCCCGGGGGTTGAATTGTTGTGATTCACACAACAAATCCAGGCCCGTCCGTTCACCGAGGCGGTAGTCCAGCAGATAGATTTCGTGCTCGCGGCGCTGGATGGCGTCCAGCGCCGCTTGAAAATTATTGACCCAGTCCAGGCGATACCGGCCGGCGATGCGCAAAATCAGATCGCGGGTGATGATGTAATCATCCTCATCATCATCGACCAAAAGGATTCTGACCGGGGCATCGGCCATAAAATGTTCAACCTTCGTCCGGGGGAAGCTCGACCACTTCAAACCAATAACGGCCGAGGACCTTGATTAATTCCACCAACGATTTGAACGTCACCGGTTTGGTGACATACGAATTCACGCCCAAATCGTAGGTGCGCAGAATATCCTCCTCCGCCTTGGAGGTGGTGAGCACGACGATGGGGATGCGACGCAGTTCGGGGTCCGCCTTGATTTCCTTGAGTGCTTCGCGACCATCTTTGCGCGGCATGTTCAAATCCAGCAGGATCAGACCGGGCAACGGCGCATTCTTCTGGTCGGTGTAACGGCCTTGACGGCGCAAATACTCCATTAATTCTTCGCCGTCTTCGACCGTGTGCAGCATGTTCACCAGGCGGTTTTCCGCAAAAGCGTCCCGGGTCAGCTGCCGATCGTCCGGATCATCATCGGCCAACAGAATTGTAATCATTTTTCCTTCAGTTTTCATGGTTGTTTGGTTTCTTGGTTTGTGTTTTCGGCTTGGGTTTCCCGGGGATGAGCCATCGGGATGGTCAGGATAAATGTGGAGCCTTCCCCCGGCTTGCTTTTTGCGGTGATATCGCCGCCATGATACAACGCAATCTTTCGGACAATGGCCAGCCCCATGCCCGTACCTTCATATTCGTTGCGAGTGTGCAACCGCTGGAATACGTTGAAAATCCGGTCCAGATATTTCTCGTCAAAGCCGATGCAATTGTCGTTGATCGTCAATCGGCAAAGCTTCTTTTCGGGCGTAACAGGGTCGGGGATGATCTGCGCCTCAACTTTCACCACGGGCGGTTCCTCGGGGCGCCGGAACTTGAGGGCATTGCCGATCAGGTTTTGCAACAGCTGCCGCATCTGCAACGGCTCCGCGTCAATGATCGGCAGGGCTCCCACTTCGACGCGCCCCTTGACCAGTTCGATCCGGCCCTCCAAATCTTCCACCACGCCGCTGGCCACCTCGGCCAGATTGACCTGCGTGAATGGTTGAGCCTTGGTTGTAATCCGCGAAAACGTCAATAGATCGTTGATCAGCGTCTGCATCCGCGCGGCCGCTCGCTGCATCCGATCAAGATAATCCAGCGCATCCGGCCCCATGGCTCCGCTGTTCTTTTCCTTGAGCCGTTCGCCAAAAACCACAATTTTACGCAAGGGTTCCTGCAAATCGTGCGAGGCCACGTAGGCAAAATCCTGCAGCTCACGATTGCTGCGCTCCAGTTGCACCGTGAACTGGCGCAATTTTTTCTCGCTGTTCCGCAGGGCGTCTTCCACCTGCTTGCGCACCGTGATATCCCGGCCAATGCCCACCAGGCCGATGATGACCCCGTTTTGATCGCGCAGCGGCAGCTTGCTCGTCAACAACCAGCATTTCCGCCCGGCTTCGTCGAAGAAATGCTCCTCCCGGTTCAAGACCGGCTGGCCTTGAATCACCTTCTGGTCGTCAGCCCAGAATTTTTCGGCCACGTCCGGCGGAAAGAGATCGAAATCGTTCTTGCCCACCACCTCAGCCTCGGTCTTGTAGCGCAGGTTCTTCAAGTCCGCCGGATTGGCCATCGTCTTTCGCCCGGTGCCATCCTTGGCGTAGATGGCATCCGGCAGGCTGTCAATCAGCGTGCGTAGCAGCGAGCGTTCCCGGCCCAGCGCCTCTTCCGCCTGCTTGCGCTCGGTAATGTCCAGGCCGAGGCCGATAAACCCGGTAACCTTGCCTTGCGCATCCCGGAGAATGACTTTGGTGGTTGAAACGCAGCGGTTTTGTGGCTCCTTGCTCTTGTCCACGGTGGGGCCTTCATGATTCAACAACCCTTGTCCGGACTGCATCATTTCCAATTCTTCGGCGCGGTACTTCGCCGCCAGTTCCTGTGGAAACAGGTCGAAATCAGACTTTCCAATGACCTCGTTCGGAAACGAAAATCCCAACTGGCGCGCCACCCCGGCGTTGGCCATGACAAACTTGCCTTCAGCGTTCTTGGCATAAACATAGCCCGGCAGGTTGTCCGTGAGCGAGCGCAGGAGGGACCGTTCCCGAACCAGCGCGTCTTCCGCCTCCTTGTGCTCCGTGATGTCCCGGCCAATACCCATCAGGCCGGTGATGTTTCCATTCTGATCGCGCAGCGGTATCTTGCTGGTCAGCAGCCAGCGTTTCTGGCCGGCTTCGTCGTAGAAATGCTCCTCCCGGTTGATGACCGGCTGGCCTTGGAGCACCTTCTGATCGTCCGCCCAGAATTTTTCGGCGATATCCGTCGGAAAGAGATCAAAATCAGTTTTGCCGATGGCCTCGGCTTCGGTCTTGCAGCGGAAGTTTTTCAGATCGGCGGGATTGGCCATCGTCTTTCGACCGGCGTTGTCCTTCGTAAAGATGGCATCTGGCAGACTGTCAATCAGTGTGCGTAACAGTAGGCGTTCCTGCGAAAGTTCAGTGGTGCGCTCGGACACCCGCTTTTCCATTTCGTTGTACGAATGGCGCAGGGCCTCCTCCGCCTGTTTCCGGTCCGTAATATCCCGGCTGATGCCCATCAGCCCGACGATCTGTCCGTTCTTGTCCCGCAGCGGCACCTTGGTGGTTTGCAGCCAGCGCGTCTCTTTGGTTCGAGGATTCACCGTCATTTCTTCCCGATTCAGCGACTGGCCTGATTCCATCATGGCCCGTTCGTCGTCGTATTTCTGCCTGGCCATTTCCGCGGGGAAGATGTCGAGGTCGGTTTTGCCAATCAATTCGTCCTGGCCGGCTGCGCCCAAGGCCCGCACGTGTGCCGGATTGTTGACCAAAAACCGGCTCTGCCGGTCTTTGATGAATATGCGATCCGGCAGGCTGTCAATCAGCGTCCGCAGCAAATCGCGCTCCTGCACCAGCCGCGCGTTTTCCTGCGCCAGCTGCGTGTTGAGTTCGATGCCGTTTGCACCTTCCAAACCTCCCAGCGAATGCCCGTTCTGCGAGGCTGGGCCGGCTTGGATTGATGCCAGGTCAATGTTCTGATTGGTTGTATTCATGGGTAAAACGTTGGACCGTTGAAAAGCAGGTTAAGTGCCTTCAAACATTTTTTCCCGTTTGATATCACCCGACATTAGTTTGATTGCGATCCGCTCTGAATATCCTGTTTTTTGCCTCAAAACGGGGCATTGCGAGCATCAAAACATTACATTTTCCCCGGCAGCTGGTGTGAAGTTAATTGGCAAGACTCGATTTTCACCCAACATTTGCGGAGATTTGCACTTGGATGAGCGAAAAACTCACATTATTTGGGCCCATGCCCCAAAAGTTTTCGGCGTGCTTCCTCCGGGGCGAACCCATGGAGTCTGACCACTTTATGGCGCGATTTGTGACCGCGAATCAATTCCACCCGGCCCCGCGCACAATCCAGCCAAACGGCCAGCAACTCCAGCAATGCAGCGTTGGCTGCCGCGTCCACGGGCGGGGCGGTGACTTTTATTTTTAATTCGTTGCCGAGCGGAGCGCAGATTTCGTTGGCGGCAGCGCGGGGCTGGAGTTTTACCGACAATAAAACCCCATTCGCTTGAACGCGCAGAAAGTTCCCCGCTGAACTCACTTGAGCATTTCGAGAAAATGAAAGCTCTTTGGAATCTGCTGTTCCGACGACGGCGATTCATCCTCGATGATATACCATTTCACGCCCGCCTTTTTTGCCGCCTTCAAGATCGGAACATAATCAATTTTGCCGGTGCCGACCGCCACATCGTTGGTCACGGCAGAATGGCCGGTCAGCAAACCGGTCGGCGTGCTGTCGCGCATGCCTTTGAGGTGCATCAACTGCCAGCGGTGGCCATATTTTCGCCCACCATATTTTTTCAGCAGCTTCACCGGATCCTGTCCCGGATGCACAATCCAAAACACATCCATCTGAAAACTGACGAACTTTGGATTCGTCCCCTTCATCAACAGGTCAAGCAGCGTGCCGTTCTGATAGGGTTGAAATTCATAGCCATGTGCATGATAAAAAAATTTCAGGCCTTGTTTGGCCAGCACTTCCCCGGCCCGGTTGAAAACGGCAATGGCTTCGCGGCACGTTGTTTCATCGAACGGCTTGTTGTCGTCGTGCGGAATCCACGCGCAACCGACATAGGTAAGCCCGAGAATTTTTGCGTCCCGCGCCACCCCCTCGGGATCGTCACGTAAACGGTCATACGGAAAATGTCCGCTGAAGGCATTGAAGCCGCGTGCCACCAGTTGCGCCTTGAACTGTTCCGGCGTGAGGTCGTACGTGCCTGCCAGTTCAACATTCGTGATACCCCAGCTTTTGATCTCGTCGAGCGTGCCTGGCAGATTCGTCGCCAGTTGATTGCGCAGGCTGTAGAGTTGCAAACCGATGGACGCCGGACTCACGGAAGCAGCCTGTGCGGTGGCGAGCGCCAAAAGCAAAAATACGCCGGGGACGAGGAATGGCAAAAGCCGCGGACTGGATTTCATAATGTCCACTAAAGCAGACCCCGGGCAAATGAAAAGTTTTTTTCGCCGCTGTCCTGGCAAATTATTTATCTTCCGGGTTCACGAATTTGAACACCACCGCCGCCAGCACCCCGGCGGCGAAATTGGCAACGAAATAAACCCAGAGATTCGACAGCTTGACCAGATGCATGAGAGTGCCACCGACCGCGACGGCCGGGTTGAACGCGCCGCCGGAAATCCCGCTGAGTGCGTAGGCCATCACCGTCACGGTGAACCCGATGGCGAGGCCGTAGTTGGAATTGCCCGCCGTGCCCTTGGCGGTGGCAACATTCAACACGACGTAACACAGGGCGAACGTGCCAATCAGTTCGGCGATGAACGCCGGAACAAAAACTATTTCTTTTGGCGTCAGAGTCGGATTGCCTTTGAGATACAGGGCGATGAATGAGGCCGCCGCCGCGCCGAGAAACTGCGCGCCGAGGTAAGCCGGCACGTCGGCAGTATTACAACGTCCCCGCAACCAGACGGCAATCGTCACGGCTGGATTGTAATGGCCGCCGGAAACGTGGCCGCCCGCATATACCATGATCATGAGCGCCGCGCCGATCGCCAGCGGCGCAAAACCAACCGCGACGACAGGGTCAATTACGGTCATGCCCACGGTCAGGACCAGAAAGAATGTGCCGATAAATTCAACCAGATATTTTTTCATAAGCGGCATTAGTATAAGTGACGGCCGGGCCGTTTCAATTATTTCCTGCCGGCAAAACGGGCGGCCGCCGTTTCAGGATTTGCAGCCCGGCAAAGAATGGCCTTTCGGGCGATGATTGCTCTGCCGGATCCGGATAGACCCGGTCGTAATGGTTGTCAACCCACTGCTTGAGCCCGGCTCCGTATCGTGGATCGTAACCGAAAAAGCCCACCCCGAATTCAGTGGCGCTCCGGGCAATGATCACGACATAGTCGGGACTGTCTTTCTCAAAACTGTCGGTCATGTTGGCTTGACCGAACACGGCCATCACGGGCGGGAACCAGGCCAGATGGTGGGTCGGATTCACCCGCCGGCTCAGATAATTAATGATGGCCCCTTCGGGCAAGACGGCCAGCGTTGCATCCGGCGGCACATGCTGCTCCACCCAGGACAATGCCGTTTCCACCGTGCCGTGAAAGGGGTCCGTGGCGGGACCGTAGGCCATGATTTTATCTCCATCGCCTCCCACCGCCAGGTTCTTCCGGAGATAATGCGATTCCGAGAGGAGAAACAACCGGACAAATCCGATTCCCAGCACGAGGCAGGCGGTGAGACGAAACAAATGAAAGCGGACCCGGTATTTTTGTTCCAGCAGCAACGGCAGCAGCCAGACATATAAATACACCATCCCCGCAAACGCCGGCATGGCCAGCGCAAATCCATAATGCCAGACTCGCGTGAACAATCCCAGCTTGGCCAGCAGCGCCAGGCTAAACAGGTTCCAAAGCAACGGGAAAATCACTGCCGGTCCGGCCGTGGTTTTCCTGGAGTTCAAACCCAACAACACGCAGGCGGACAAATCCAGCAGGAGCAATGACCGGCCGCAATCAATCCAACTCCAAACGGCGGCAAAAACCAGAAGCGGCGCCATCAATAATGGCCAGACCAGCCAGGGCGGTTTCCCCCATTTGAATATTGATTCCATCCCCCGCCAGAAAACCAGGGCGTAAAACACGGTGATCACCGCGATAAAAATAAATTGCCCCACCATTTTTTCAAGATGATGAAACGGCATGTCCCATCCCATGCACCACTGGTAAAATGGGTCCAGGGTAATGGACGTATGCCATAACGGCGCCCACGCCGAAACCACCGAGCGCGCACTGGCCCGCCAGTCCTCCGCCCGGAGAAACAATGCAAAAAAGGCCAGCACGGGAATCGCGCCAGCCAGGAGAAATCCCACCAGTGATTTTGCCGCGAAACCGGTCCGGCGCTGAAAACAGCCAACGACCACGAAGGCCGCCGCCGCGCAAACCATCAGCGCCAGGAAAACGTCCGGTTTGGTCAGAAATACCAGGCCGGAAGTCAGGCCGGCTGCCAGGGCAAATTGAATTCGCCCCTTTTCCACCCAATCCGACAACCACATCACCGCCACGATGGAAAGCACGAGCCCGTGAAACACCTCGTGGCAATAGGGCGTCACATAGTTGTAGTTGCCAACCGGTGTGAGCTGCTGAAACGCAAACACCAGTACAATCCCCAGGCAAATCATGGTCGCCGTCAGCTGGTCCGCCACCACCAGGAAACGGCGGTAAACCAAAACCAACATCCCGGCAGTGATGGCCAGGTTGGCAAAAATCAGCGTCCGGAATGAAACGCCGAATATCTTGAAGAGGAGTGCGTTGAAATATTGTGACAGTGGACCACCCGTCAAATACATCACATCCCGGTAAAGCACATCCCCCTCGGAAATCCGCCATGGCAGGTAAAGCTGGATTCCAAAGTCAACGAGGAGGTCGGGCCATCGGCGCCAGGACAGCGCCGCCGCCAGCACAAATACCGCGGCCACCAGCGCCAGCCCTGCCCAGCGGGAGCAGCACCATCCGGGAATTTGTGCCGGCCTGCCCGTCAAATTCTCCATTCAGAAATCCTCTGCTGCCAGAGCATCTTGGTCAATCTTCAAACATTTGCCCCCAGCTGCAGCCGGGTATCGGATTCCAAAACAATCTTGAGATTCGCCCAGTTGGCCTCGTTCATGTCGTTGAAGGCGTTAAGATATACCGCCACCGCTTCGGGCGGATATTTCGCCAGCAGCACTTCAATCGCCGACTTCAATTTTGCGTCGTCCATGCTCTCCGGCAAATTGTCCACCACCCCGTCCTCGTTTTTAATCTCCAGGGCGTTTAAAAAATCCACCAGCATGCCTTTGTACTTTTTCAGCAGCCAGGTGCGCAGGAGGCCGCCGGCCACGACCTCCAGACCGGGACGTGACAGGCTGGCTATCATCGTCGCATGACGTTGCGCGCGGGGCTGGCGTTCGAGAAAAACCGGGCGCAAATGACGCGCCTGGGCCACGGCATTGAGCGTGGCCCGGTAGGTCGGCTTCTCCGACTCGAAGGTGAACGTGAGGATGTCGCTGGCCAGACCGGGCGACATGAACCCGAAAAGTTCGTGGGAGGTGAGCATCTGATTCAGGAGTTGGGAGTTTGGGGTTGGGACGTTGGCGCATTCATTCAACAGTTATGACCGAGATTTTACTTTTCTTTGCCAGCGTTTCGCAAGCCTCGCGTTCCAGCAGCAGGGTTTTGCCGGCTTCCAGCGCCAGCACGGAAACCCCCGCGCGGGCACAGGTTTCCAGGGTCTGGGAACCGATGCAGGGAATGTCAAACCGCATGTCGTGCTTGGGCTTGGCCACTTTGACGGCAACCGCTCCGCCGTCCCTGCCCGCGAGTTCACCCCCGCGCGAAAGACACAGGTCCGTCCCCTCAAACCCTTCCACTGCCAGCACGGTGCCATTTTTGACCGCCACCGTCTGGCCAATTTCGAGCCGAGACACTTCCTTGGCGAGGCGAAAACCAAACTCCACGTCTGCGCGCTGCCCCGCGGACAACTTCGGGCCCAGATGGAAACCCGCGCCGGGCATGAGCGGTTTCAGCCAGGGCGTGGCTTCAATCAATTCCACCCCGTCCTTTTTCAACTCCTCCGCCACGGCCCCAAAAATCGAGTGGGCATTTTTCTCCTTGAGCCGGAACAACAGGGACATCGCGCGCAAATCGGGACGCAAATCAAACAGATGCTTCGGGGCGATCTGGCCGACCATGACGCATTGCTTCACGCCGCGGTCGGCAAACGCGGATATCATTTTTGAAAGCTGGCCGACCTTGAGCCACACGATGTCATCCACGAGCGCGGCGAGCGCCGGATCGGTTTCCTTTTCAACCGCCACGGCCACCAGCCGTTTGACCCCGGCGGCCCGCGCCTGCCGGGCAAATTCCAGCGGCAACGAGCGGTTGCCAGCAATCAGGCCCAAGGATGCGGTCGCAGTATTCATGCGTTATGACGCTTTCAGGATAACGAACCGGTGAAAAGATGCCAGCCTGTGATTTACGCAGATGTGCTTGTGCTGCTTCGGAGCACAATGTCTTGTTCAACAAAAACCCTGAATGGCGCAAAGCCTTGGTTCGCCGCAAGGTTGGCAAACGCACCCTTTTCCCACAAAATCTGGCGTGCAAGTTGCTGTGCCTGATGGCGATGTCATCAATGGAAAGCATCTATAAAAAAATGGCGGAGTCGGCCGCCAACGCGGGATCCTTGCGTGAATCCGCCCAGAAGCTTGGCTCGGCGCAGCATATCCCGCCCGCGGTAGCCCATGAACTCAATAATATCATCGCCATCATTCGCGGCTACACCGACCGCCTGCTGTTCAAGCACAGCCAGGATCCCGCACTCGAACCGCACCTCAAGCTTATCTCCGAGGCGGCCAAACGCGCCGGGATCATTGTTCACGATGCCATGCCGCCACGTCCAAATCCAGTGCCCCACGATAATCCGCCGCCCCCACAGCCCGCCGCCTGAGAAAGTTCGGTTCTCCTTCCGCGAAAGCGCGGGTTTTCCGCAGACGCTGGCGGCGACTCACTCGCCCGTCGCAATTTGACCCGCGATTCGCTTTGACGCTTTGCGTTCCATCGCGTAGCGTTTTGCTTCTATTTTCGACCAACGATTTGGAATTACTGTGAATTTTTTGAAATGGATCATCCCTTCGAGGAACGAGCGCGAAGTCAAAAAGCTTCGACCGATTGTCGGCCAGATCAATGCGTTTGAGGCCGGCCTCCAGAAGCTGTCCGATGACGAACTGCGCCAAAAAACCGCCGCCTGGAAGGCCCAACTCTCTCCGATTCAGGACAAAACGGAGCTCGCCCGGACGCTGAACCAAATCCTGCCCGAAGCGTTTGCCGTGGTCAAAAGCGCCTGCCGCCGGCTCACCGAGCGGAAGACCGAAGTCATCGTCCGCGAACACCCGTTGCTTTGGGAAATGATCCCGTTCGATGTGCAACTGATCGGCGGCTACGGACTGCACAGCGGGCGGATCGCCGAAATGGCCACCGGCGAGGGCAAAACGCTCGTGGCCACCCTGCCCGTCTATCTCAACGCGCTCACGGGCCGCGGCGTGCACGTCGTCACCGTAAATGATTACCTCGCCGCCCGCGACTCCGAATGGATGGGGGCGATTTACAAGTTTCTCGGCCTGACCGTCGGCTGCATCCTGCACGACCAGCCGCCCCGGATTCGTCGTGAGCAATATGGTTGCGACATCACCTACGGCACGAACGCCGAGTTTGGTTTCGATTATCTCCGCGACAACGGCATGGCCACGCGCAAGGAGGACCAGGTCCAGCGCGGTCATTACTTCGCCATCGTGGACGAAGTGGACTCGATTCTGATTGATGAAGCCCGCACGCCACTCATCATCAGCGGCCCGTCCGTTCACACTTACGACGAGCAATATGGCCAGTGGAAACCGCTGGTGGAATCCCTGGTCCGCGCCCAGGAAAAGTTGTGCGCCCGGTTTTTATCCGAGGCCGAGGCGATGATCAAAAAATTAAATCCCACCAACGGCGCGAATGTCCAAAATGCCGAGGCGCTCGAACATGAAACCGGCATGTTGTTGTTCCGCGTCAAAACCGGCCAGCCCAAGTCCGCGGGCTTGATGAAAATCCTGGAAGACCCGGAAAATCTCAAGCTGATGAACCACGCTGAGCTGGAATTGCACAAGGACCAGAAGAAGATTGACCTGTACAAGGAGAAGGAAGAGTTGCTTTTTGCCATTGACGAAAAGAGCCACGAGGCCGACCTGACCGAGAAGGGCCGCAATTTCATCAGCCCGAAAGATCCGGAGGCCTTTGTACTGCCCGATCTCACGACGGAGCTGCACGAAATCGACGCCGGGCCGGAACCCGACGCGCGCAAGCGCCTGGAGGCAAAAACAAAGCTGCAGCAGGATTTCGAGACCAAGGCCCAAAAAATCCACGCCATCTCGCAATTGCTCAAGGCCTACAGCCTTTACCAGCTTGACGTGGAATACGTCATCCAGGAAAACAAGGTTGTCATCGTGGACCAGCACACGGGCCGCCTCATGCCCGGCCGCCGCTGGAGCGATGGCCTGCATCAGGCCGTCGAAGCCAAGGAAGGCGTCGAAATCGAGCGCGAAACGCAGACGCTCGCCACCATCACGATCCAAAATTATTTCCGCCTCTACCAGAAGCTGGCCGGCATGACCGGCACGGCAGAAACCGAGGCATCTGAATTCTTCGACATCTATAAACTTGGCGTCCTCGTCATCCCGACGAACCGGCCGATAGCGCGCAAGGACGGCAACGACGCGGTCTATAAAACCCGGCGCGAAAAATTCGCCGCCGTGCTCGACGAAATCAAACAAATCCATGCCCAGGGCCGGCCGATCCTGGTCGGCACGATTTCCGTTGAGGTCAGCGAACAGCTTTCCCGCTTGCTCAAGCGCGAAGGCATCATTCATTCGGTGCTCAACGCGAAATATCACCAGCAGGAGGCCGAAATCGTCTCCCGCGCCGGCCAGCGCAACGGGGTAACCATCGCCACCAACATGGCGGGCCGGGGCACCGACATCAAACTTGGGCCCGGCGTGCGCTGGAACGTGGAATGCAACCCCCATCCCGAAGGCAAGGGACAGAGGTACAAGCTGACGGAGGCGTCCACGGGAGAAGTCCGCGAAATTGACTCAGAGAGTGCTGCGGCCGGGGCCTTCAACCTCACGCCGCAGACAAAAGTTGCCGGCGGCCTCCACGTCATGGGCACGGAACGCCACGAGGCGCGACGCATTGACCGCCAGTTGCGCGGACGCTGCGCCCGCCAGGGCGACCCCGGCTCATCGCACTTTTTCATTTCGCTCGAAGACGATTTGATGCGGCTGTTCGGCTCCGACCGCATTGTGAAAATGATGGAGCGGATGGGCCTCGAAGAAGGCCAGGAACTGACCCATCCGTGGCTGAACCGTTCCATCCAGCAGGCGCAAAAGCGCGTCGAACAGCATAATTTCCAGATCCGCAAGCGCACGCTCGAATTCGACGACGTGATGAACAAGCAACGCGAGGTCATCTACGGTTTCCGCAACGAAATCATCAACGGCGAGGACGTGCGCGACCGGCTCATGGACATCATGGAGGAGGTCGTCGTGGACAAGGTGGCGCAATTCACGACCGCGGACTCGGAGTTCAGCGAATGGAAGACCCGGTCGCTGGCCGACTGGGTGAACTTGAATTTTCCCATCGGCCTGCCGGAAGCGGAAGTTCTCAAGGCCGCCGATTCCGGCAAGGAAACACCCGTGGCCGGATCCCTGTTCGACGGGCTCAGCCCCGCCCAATTCGCCGTCAGCAACTTCATCTCCGAAAACGTCCGCAAGGCTTACGACATCAAAATCAGCTTTGAAAACCCCGAGGCGTTGAAGGAAGTGGAACGCTTCACGATTCTCAGCGCGATCGACCGCCTGTGGCAGGAACACCTCTACGAAATGGACAGTCTGCGCTACAGCATCGGTCTGCGCGGCTATGGCCAGCGGGACCCGCTCATCGAATACAAGGCGGAGGCCTTCAAGATTTTCGATGAACTGATGGTCAACGTGAAAACGGAAATCTGTCACAATATTTTCCGCAGCGCCTCGAGCATGCTGGCGTTTGAAAATTTTCTGAAGAACGTCCCCCAACAAACCCTGCATCAGGAAACCACCGCTTTCGGTGGCAGCGCGCCGGCCGCCGACCCCGCGCGCAAGAAGGCCAGCGACGTCGTCAGCGAGGCGGCGGCGGCGGCGGAAAAAGCCAAACCCGTCCGCACCGGCCCGAAAGTCGGCCGCAACGACCCCTGCCCCTGCGGCAGCGGCAAGAAATACAAACAGTGCTGCGGAAGGTAATTGTATCGGATGCACCCGGCACTGCCCTCATAACGATGGACCTGCGTCTGGCCATCAAATCGAGGCTTCCTACCCTGGTAAACCGGCGCTGACAATTGAAATCACTGGCAGTTGCGCGCCGCAGCCATTGTGCAGTTGGGAAGCCTGCAAGCTCCGGCAAAGCTGGAGACTTGAGCAGGTGCTCAAGGCGCCATCCGCTCCAGAGGTTCGCAACGTTTGCTTCAATTTCCGGTGGCGGCGGTGATATTCGTTTTGCATCGCCTCTGATTCGGACTTTGATTACGCTCGGATTGGCATGTCGACACGGATCAAACGATTTGAAACCTGGTCGAAGCAATCTTTGGTGGCGTTATGCCTGGGAATGGTGGCGGTGGTCGGGTTCGCGGATTATCTGACCGGTTACGAAATTTTTGTTTTTATTTTCTACCTGGTCGCCGTGTTTCTGGCGGTGTGGTTTGTCGGCTTTTCCTTTGGGGTATTAATCTCGGCTTTGAGCGTGATGGCTTGGATTTCCACCAACATCGCCGCCGGAGAACGCTACTCCGGTTACTTTGTTCCGGTCTGGAATGCGATCATCATGTTCGTGTTCTACCTCGTCGTGGTGGTGCTGCTGACCAGGCTGCGAACCCTGCACAAGGAATTGGAAGAGCGGGTGATTCAGCGGACCGTCATGTTGACCAATGAAATCCAGGAGCGCACGCGATTGCAAAAGGAACTTCTGGAGACCAGCGAGCGGGTGCAGCGTCGGATTGGCTACGATCTGCACGACGGTTTATGCCAGCATTTGACGGGCACGGCATTGGCCGGCCAGGTCCTTGGCCAAAAACTGGCGAACCAGTCGCTGCCGGAAGCGGTGGAGGCGGATCGTTTGGTGGAACTGATCGAAGAGGCCATTGAACTTACCCGCACCTTGGCGCGAAGCCTGCATCCCCTTGAAATACAGGCGGGGCGGCTCGCGGACAGTTTTCAAGAACTCGCGTCCGGTGCCAGCGAACGGTTCAAGGTTGCCTGCCAGTTTGATTGTCATCAAGCCATGCCGGTGGCGGACATGAATGTCGCCACGCAGTTCTATCGAATCGCGCAGGAGGCGATTACCAACGCCGTCCGCCACGGCAAAGCCGGACGCATCAGCCTCCGCCTGGAATCCACCGATCAGGAAATTGTTTTGACCATCATGGACGACGGCATTGGCCTGCCTGAAAACGCCCGGAATGGCAATGGGTTGGGTTTGCGCATCATGGCCTACCGCGCCTGCATGATTGGTGCAACCTTTGGCGTCGAACGTCTGTCTGGCTTATCGGGCACACGCGTCACCTGTAAACTGGCGGTCGGCGGCGTGCCGGAAGAAAAGAATCATGTCACAAAAAATCAAAGTGCTGCTTGTCGATGATCACCCGCTCGTGCGCGAGGGCCTGGTGAATTTGATCAACCAGCAGTCCGATCTCCAGGTCTGCGGTGAAGCGGGAAACGAACCGCAGGCATTGGAACTTATCCGTACTGTCCAGCCCCATGTCTCAATTGTGGACATATCGCTCGAAAATGGGTCAGGCATCGAATTAATCAAGAGCATTAAGTCCATGTTCCCGGCTGTGAAAGTGCTGGTGCTGTCCATGCATGACGAATCGTTGTACGCCGAACGTGCCCTGCGCGCTGGCGCCCGCGGTTATATCATGAAGCGCGAAGCGGCCAAAAAGGTTATCCAAGCCATTCGGTGCGTGCTGGCTGGACAGCTTTACGTCAGTGACAAAATAGCCGCCCGGATGGCCGAAAAATTTGTCGAGGGCCGGCCGGCCGAAAATGCTTCGCCCATCGAACAATTGAGCAATCGCGAGCTGGAAGTGTTTCAATTGCTGGGTATCGGTCTCAGCACACGGCAGATCTCAGACCATTTGCATGTTGGTTTCAAAACCGTCCAGGCTTACTGCGCCCGCATCAAGGAAAAACTCAAGCTGGCCAACGCCACCGAGCTTCTGCGTGAAGCCATCCGCTGGCAGGAAAGTCAGCAGGCAAAATAGCCGTCATCGTGTAGGGTTTTACCCTACAAAAAGAATAGGCCAGGCTGTACGGACTTTCCTTCGCTCCCCAACGGGCATGGCCACCTGAGTGCTTTGACTGGAGCCGGTGACGGTTGCAGCAGGCAATGAGTGAACTAAAGCGTAATTATTGTAACCCGCCTGTTGTTTTGTTCACGCCGCAAAAGGACGGAAAGAATAGCAGATATGAAAAACATGAATATTAGAACCCTCCGCAAGGCGGGCTTCACCCTGGTGGAAATCATGATTGTCGTGGCCATTATCGGCCTCCTGGCGGCAATTGCCATTCCCAACTTCGTGAAGGCCCGCGCCACCTCACAGCAAAATGCCTGCATCAACAACCTGCGCCAGATTGATGCCGCAGCCCAACAATTCGCCCTGGAAAAGGGCCTGACGACCGGGTTGGCCATCAACTATCCCACCGATCTGACACCGTACATCAAGCT
Source organism: Verrucomicrobiia bacterium (assembly GCA_049280815.1). Lineage (GTDB taxonomy): Bacteria > Verrucomicrobiota > Verrucomicrobiia > Limisphaerales > UBA11358 > UBA11358. The sequence goes on from JBAPQW010000034.1 coordinate 25,908, forward strand.
GAACGCCAACGGCAGCGTTCCGGTTTGCCCGGCGGGCGGCTCTTATTCCGATGCCACGGTGGGCAATACTCCCACCTGCACGTTGAGCACCCTGGCCGCACAGCCCCACATTCTGCCGTAACCCATTTGGCTCTCGATTCCATGGCCCCTGGCGACAAGCTTCGGGCCTTTTTCATGGGGAACTAGTTGGCCTATGCGATTGACCGGTGGGCGCACAAAATCCTCACATCAAAAATATCCCTTGCTGGCGGCACGCCAGGTGCTATTTTTGCAAAAGTTTTGCAACACCTAATCTCCAAGTTGGATCGCTTCGGCAAATCGGCGCTTGCCGTTTTACTGATCGGTGTGGTGTTGTTGCTGGGCGCGATGGCGGCGGCGCCCGCACTGCACGAGCTGATTCACCAGGACGCGAACGAGCCCGGCCATCAATGCGCCGTCTCCTTGTTCGCTCACGGCCAGGTGGATTCGCCGGTCATGGAAGGGGCGGCTATCGTCCCGATCGCTCCCGTTGAATTTCTCCCGTTGGCTTCGGTTTCAGCTTTCAACGCACTGGTGGAAACGCTTCCGCCCGGCCGCGGCCCGCCGGTTTCCCGCCTCCATTCCTAACCGTTCCCCGGTCTTCGCAGACCGGATTTCGTCGGCTTTTTAACCTGAATTAGTGCGGCGCTTTGCCTTTGGGCATGGGCCGTTTGGAAAATTGTGAATGGTGCAGTCATGAAAAATTTACGCATCGGACAGATGGAACTTTACTCCAAGCTCGCATGCGTGGCTTGAGCAAAAAGGATTTGGGTCGGATGATCGCCCATTCGCAACCATTCTGTGTTCTGCCTTGCCTCACCGCCCTCGCCTGCCTGCTGATGGCCGGTTGCGCGGTGGGTCCCGACTTCAAGCGGCCGGCGGCTCCGGACGTCAATGATTATGCCGCCGGTCCGCTCTCGACCACCGTCGCCAGCACACCCGTCGCCGGCGGTGAAGCCCAACGCTTCACCAACGGCGGCGACATCGCCGGCGACTGGTGGACCTTGTTTCATTCCAAGCCGCTCAATGATCTGATTGAACTCTCGCTCACCAACAATCCCGACCTCAAGGCGGCGCAGGCGGCGTTGTCCGTGGCCAGGGAAAATGTCCTGGCGCAACGGGGCGGTTACTTTCCCAGTGTCACGGCCGGCTTCTCGGCGAGCCGCCAGAAGCAGTCCGAAGTGCTTGCGCCAGCGCCCAACTACCCGGTCGTACCAAATGAGTTTCAGTACGACCTGTTCACCCCGCAGGTCAGCGTTTCATATTCGCCCGATGTTTTCGGTGCGAACCGCCGAACCATGGAGTCATTGAAGGCGCAGGAACAGGGTGTTCGTTTCCAAATGATCGCGACCTATACCACGCTGACCGCGAATGTGGTGGTCACCGCGATTCAGGAGGGCGCGGTGCAGCTGCAGATTGACGCGACCCGCCACCTCGTTGAACTCAACTCCAACATGGTTCAAATCCTGCGCTACCAGTTTGCCAAAGGTTATGCCAGCCGGCTTGACCTGGTGGCGCAGGAATCACAACTCGCGCAAGTCATCGCCACCCTGCCGCCGCTCCTCAAACAATCAGCCCAATTGCGCGACGTGCTGGCGGTTCTGGCCGGCCGGTTTCCGAACCAGGCGCCGGCGGAACAATTCGAGCTGGCGAGCCTGCAATTGCCGGTAGAAGTGCCGGTGAGCCTGCCTTCGCAACTGGTGGCGCAGCGTCCGGATGTCCTTCAGGCCGAGGCCAACCTGCACGCCGCCAGCGCCCAGATCGGCATCGCCCTCGCAAACCGGCTGCCAAACCTCACGCTGACCGCCAATGCCGGCAGCACCGCGCTGTCCTTTGATAAGTTGTTCTCCTCCGGTACGGGCTTTTGGGGATTGGGTGCGGCGGCGACGGCACCCCTTTTCCAAGGCGGGACACTGCTGCATCAGGAGCGCGCTGCGAAGGCCGCCTACGTTCAAGCGGCGGAACAATATCGCAGCACGGTCCTGACCGCGTTTCAAAATGTCGCCGATACCTTGACGGCGCTGGAACAGGATGCCGAGGGCTTGAAGGCGTCGGCGGCCGCTGCCGATGACGCTCAAATCACCCTGGATTTGTCCCAGCGACAATGGAAGGACGGCTACATCAGCTATCTGGCACTGTTAAGCGCAGAACAAGCCTGTCAACAGGCTCGCATCAATCTGGTCCAGGCGCAGGCCAATCGTTTTGCCGATACGGCGGCGTTGTTTCAGGCGCTGGGCGGCGGGTGGTGGCATCGTGCGGATTTAACCAAGGATAAACATGAAAAATAAATTGAGACTTCTGCGTAGCGGCTTTCTGCAGAAAGCCGCACTCTTCAATTTCCAAAGGTTTGCGGCGCTCTGCCGAGACGCCGCTACACCGGCCGTTATGGCGATGGCAATGATCATCTTGTCCACGGGCTGTTCATCCAAAGTCAATGGTAACCCGGAAACATCATCCGTAACGGCCAGTAATGTGACACTGACGGCAGCCCAGCAACAAAAGATCCATCTTTATACCGTCGCGCCAGCCAAATTCCGCAAGACGACGGAGACCACCGGGACAATTGATTTTGACAACGATCAAGCCACCAGTGTGCTCGCGCCCTTTGGCGGGCCGGTGTCGCGGTTGCTTGTTTCCCTCGGCGACCAGGTCAAGGCGGGTGACCCATTGGCAGAGGTGGATTCACCCGACTTTGCGACGGCCATCAGCGCTTATCGCAAGGCGCTCGCCACCGCCCAAACCGCCCGCCAGGTGGCCGACATGGACAAGGATCTGATCCAGCATAACGGCGTGGCCCAGCGCGAAGAGGAGCAGGCCCAAACGGACGCCGCCAACGCCGAGGCGGACCGCGACGCCGCCCTGCAAACCCTCGTTTCGCTGAATGTTGATCCGCAGGTCATCAAAGAACTGCAGGAAAGGCGGCCGGTTTCACGCCCCGGAGGCATCATTCGCTCGCCGATTGCGGGAACCGTGGTCGAAAAACTCATCACGCCCGGACAACTTCTCACGGCGGGCGCCACGCCATGTTTCACCGTGGCCGATCTTTCGCGGGTCTGGGTCATGACGCATATTTTCGGTTCCGACCTGGCTTCGGTCAGCGTCGGTGATCCCGCCGGAGTGGAGACCGGCATCGCGACCAATACCTTTTCCGGAACCGTGGACAACATCTCGGCGCTGGTGAATCCCGACACGCGTTCGGTGCTGGTGCGGGTGGTTGTCGAAAATCCAGGAGATTTTCTGAAGAAACAAATGTATGTCCGCGTGCGGATTCAGGCCCGCCAGGAAAGCACCGGCTTGCTGGTCCCGGTTTCGGCGATCTTGCGTGACGATGAGAACCTCCCGTTTGCTTATGTCGCCCAGCCTGACGGCAGCTTCGCGCGACAGCATGTGACTCTGGGTTACCGCGCCGGGGATCAATATGATATTCCCGCCGGTCTCCGGGCCGGCGACCAGATTGTAATCGACGGTGGCCTCTTTGTTCAATTCATGCAAAACCAATGAGCGACCAACTGCCTACAAGAGAATCCCCGCCGCGAACGGCTTCGATCATGAATCGGATCGTCGTCTCTTCGTTACGGCAACGTTTTCTCGTTGTCCTCCTGACGCTGGTGTTGATCGGCGCGGGTTCATGGTCGCTGGAGCGTTTGCCGGTGGATGCCTATCCCGATCTTTCGCCGCCCATGGTCGAAATCATCACCCAATGGCCCGGACACGCCGCCGAGGAAGTGGAGCGGCTGATCACGGTGCCCGTTGAAGTCGGGATGAATGGCATTCCGAAGCTGACCACGCAGCGTTCCATCTCGCTCTATGGATTGTCCGATGTCATTCTCACTTATCACAATGGCACGGACAACAACTTCGCCCGCCAGCAGGTTTTCAACCGGCTGTCCGGGCTCAGTCTGCCGGGCGGCGTGGCCCCTTCGGTGTCACCGTTGTCCTCGCCTTCGGGCCTGATTTATCGTTACGTGCTGCAAAGCTCTGACCGGTCGCCGATGGAACTCAAGACCTTCGAGGACTGGATCATCGAACCCGCCTATAAATCCCTCGCCGGCGTGGCGGATGATTCGGGGTTTGGCGGGGGTACGATGCAATACCAGGTGCTGCTCGATCCGTCCAAGATTGCCGGCGTCGGCTTGTCCGTGCTGCAGGTCGAGAGCGCCCTGGCGGCCAACAACGGCAACGCCGGCGGCGGGTTCTATTCACAGGGCGGCCAGTTCTATTACGTGCGCGGCTTGGGGCGGATGGAAACTTTGGAGGACATCGGCAACGTGGTGTTGGCGGTGCATGATGGTACGCCGGTGCTGCTCAAGGATGTCGGCCGCGTGATCATCGGCATCGCGCCGCGCCTGGGCGAGTTCGGCTACGAGAAACAGGATGACTGCGTGGAAGGCGTCATTCTGCTGCGCACGGGCGAAAAAACCCAGGACGTCCTGAAGCGGGTGGAAGCGAAGACCAGGGAGCTCAACGATCAAATTCTGCCCAAGGATGTCAAAGTCCTTCCGTTTTACGACCGCACTGATTTGATCGCGCTGACGACGCAGGTCGTGGAGCGGAACCTCTTGCGCGGGATGTTGCTGGTCATCGTGATTCTCATCTTTTTTCTCTACGATTTTCGAGCGGGTTTGATTGTCGCCACCACCATCCCGCTGGCGCTGCTGTTCGCGTTCATCTGTCTCGACCTCCAAAACGCCTCGGCCAACCTGCTCTCCATCGGCGCGGTGGATTTCGGGATTCTGGTGGATGGGGCGGTGGTGATGGTGGAAAACATTTTCCGCCAGCTCGCCGCACGCAAGGGAACGCCGCGGAACGTCATGGAAATCATCCAAAACGCCGCGGCAGAGGTCGATCGCCCGCTGTTCTACGCGGTTGCGATAATCGTGGCGGGCTTCCTGCCGATCTATGTTTTGGCCGGGCCTTCCGGCACGCTGTTCAAACCGATGGCGGACACGATGGTTTTCGCGCTGGTCGGTTCATTGATTGTCACGCTCACGTTGCTGCCCGTGCTGTGCTCGTGGTTTATGCGGGCAGGCGTGCGGGAGCGACGCAACGCCGCTTTCGAAGCCATCAAATCGATTTACACCAAGGGCCTCGATTTTTCCCTCGCGCATCCATGGGGAACGATATTCGCCTCGGCGATTTTGCTGGCCGGGTCGCTGTTGCTCATTCCCCGCATCGGCGCCGAGTTCATGCCGCAACTGGATGAAGGCGCGCTGTGGGTGCGCGCCACGATGCCCTACACCATTTCGTTCGACGAATCGGCGAAGATCACTCCCCAGATCCGGGAAGTTCTGAAATCCTTTCCCGAAGTCACCACGGTGGCCTCGGAACTGGGCCGGCCCGACGACGGCACGGACCCAACTGGTTTTTTCAACGTCGAGTTTTATGTTGGGCTTAAGCCTTACGCGCAATGGTCCGGCGCTTATCGCACCAAACCCGCGCTGATTGAAGCCATCAACCAAAAGCTCCAGTCCTTTCCCGGAATCATTTTCAACTACACCCAGCCGGCGGAGGATGCGGTGGATGAGGCGGAATCGGGCTTGAAAAGTGCCCTGGCCGTCAAAGTGTTCGGCTCCGATTTGAATACGCTCGAACAAAAGGGCAAAGCCATCAAAACAATTCTGGAGCAGGTGCGCGGCATCCGTGAGGTGACGCTGGTGAAGGAGCTCGGACAACCCAGCCTGAACATCAAAATCAATCGGGCGATGATTGCCCGTTACGGCGTGAACGTCGCCGACATCAATGGCTTGATCACGACCGCCATCGGCGGGGACGTGGCCACCCAGGTGGTGCAGCAGGAAAAACAGTTTGATCTGGTCGTCCGCCTCGAACGCGAATACCGGGACAACCCCGAGGAGATTGGAAACATCCTGGTGCCCACGCCCGGCGGGCAACAAATTCCGCTCAAGGAATTCGCCGACATCCAGGTGGCGAACGGCGCCTCGTTCATCTATCGCCAGGATAATTCGCGCTACATCGGGGTTCAGTTCTCCGTGGAGGGACGTGACCTGGCTGGTGCGGTGGAAGATGCCATGCGGCAGATCAATGGAAAGGTTGCCTTGCCGGCGGGCTACCGGCTGGATTGGGGTGGAGAATACAAGGAATACACGGCGTCGCGCCGGCAACTGAACGTCATTCTCCCGCTGACCTTGTGCCTGATTTTTCTGCTGCTGTTCGCGCTCTACAGCAATCTGAAATTCCCGTTCATCACCGTGCTCGGCGTGGTGCTCTCGGCGCCGGTGGGCGGCCTTGTGGCCCTCTGGATCACCGGCACGCCGTTTTCGGTCTCCTCTGGCATTGGCTTCCTCGCCTTGTTTGGCGTCTCCGTGCAAACAGCCGTCGTCTATATCTCCTATGTCAACGAACTGCGCCGCAGCGGCACCAATCTGGTCGAAGCCATCCGTGAAGGCGCCATCCTGCGGTTGCGACCGATCATGATGACCGCGCTGGTGGCGGCGTTGGGGTTGTTGCCGGCGGCGCTGGCCACCGGCGTGGGCACGGATACTCAACGGCCATTTGCCCTGGTCATTGTCAGCGGCCTCTTCACACGACTTTTGATCAGCATTTTCCTGATGCCCGCGCTCTACGCCATCGTGGCGCGTCCGGGTGACCGGCTGGAGGTATGAAGCGGCTCCCAACAGACATGGGTGTTGGCATGCCTTTAGCGGCCGGGCATCAGCAGTCCGATGCAAATGGCCTGGCTTATTTTGGCGCTCATTTGATAACTAAGGCTTGGTGCTGGCAAGCCGATTGCTCGTTTGCCAATAAATTGCGATATATGAAGGGTCAAATAAATCGCCGGATGCGGATGCGTTTTTACGCCGCCACGGCGATTTTGTCCCTGGCGGTGTGGTTGTTCATGGCCGCCGCCGAGACGTGGACACCCCTTCACGCCTGGTTGCATGGCGGATCAATTCCTGATAATGACGACGGCTGCGCGATTGTCGCCCTGGCCCATGGAAAAATCGAAACGACGCCGTACGCTGTTCCAGTGGCCGCGCGCGCGGCTTGGATAGAAACCACTCCCCGCATCGAAACTTCCGCCTTTTGCTCGGCCATTGAAACTCTTCCTTTGGGCCGCGCTCCGCCTTCGTTCTGCATTGCTTCCTAATTCCTGTCGGCTTCGGACAAGCGTGAGTTGTCATGTCCGGAGACGTGCATCCTTAAACCAAATCTTTGTGTCTGCCTTGTAGCAGCCACAAAGTGCGAATCCTCAAAAAATTCGCCGGACGGTTAACAATTTAAAGAATTCAGGCTTATGAAAATTCATGCAGGAAAAAAATATGCAAATCGCAGAGTTTATTTGGCAGTAATTTCGTCAGTGGCGTTGTCTTGTGGAGGGACGGCGCTGGCGCAGACAAATGACGCGGCACCAACAAACGTCGTATCTTCAGCAAGCCCGACGAATGTTGTGGCCTCGGGAAGTCCTGCCAATGCTGTGGCTTCGGGCAGCTCAACGAATGTCACCCAATTGGGCAATGTCACCGTCGTTGGCAAATTGGACCGGGCGCGAAACCTGATCTTGCCGGACCTCGGGGCGACGGCCTTCACGATCAGCAAAGAGCAAATCGCCACTTTGTCCCAGGGTGGCAACGCACCGATGAACCAGGTGGTCTTGCGCGCACCCGGCGTGGCACAGGATTCGGCGGCCAATGGTGACCTGCACGTCCGGGGCGAACACGCAAACCTGCAATATCGCATCAATGACGTGCTGTTGCCGGAAGGCATCACCGGGTTCGGCTTGGAACTCGATCCGCGCTTCGTGAACAGTATGCAGCTCATCACCGGCTCGTTGCCGGCACAATATGGCTTCCGCACCGCAGGCGTCGTGGACATTCAGACCAAAAGTGGCGCCTTTGATCCGGGTGGCGAAGCCTCCATCTATGGCGGCAGTTACGACACGATCAGGCCGAGCTTTGAATACGGAGGCTCGAAGGGGAAATGGAATTACTTCGTGGATGGCAGCTACGACAACAACAACCTCGGCATTGAGAATCCCACGCCCAGCGCGACCGCTATTCATGACAACACGGAGCAATACAAGTCGTTCCTGTATTCATCCTACATCCTTAGCGAAAGCAGCCGGGTCAGCGTGATGGGCAGCGCGTCCTACAGCGATTTCGAGGTTCCCAACACGCCCGGATTGCCGGTGGGCACGGCACCCGGTGGCGACCCATGGTCAGCAAACACGTTTGATTCATCCAGCCTGAATGAAAAGCAGAACGAGCAGAATTATTACGGAGTTATGACCTATCAAAAATCCGCCGGCGATTTTAATGCCCAGGTCGCGGTTTATGGCCGGAATAGCGACGTGCATTTCACACCGGATCCGGTCGGCGACATCTATTTCAACGGTGTGGCCAGTGACGTGAACCGGAACCTCTATTCCGGCGGACTGCAGGCTGATGCCAGTTATCAGCTCGGCGACAAACATACGATCCGCGGCGGCGCGATGTTGCTGGACGAATATCTGTCTTCTGACGCCAGCACAGCCGCCATCCTGATGGATAGCATCTACCCGTCCACCTTTAATCCGCTGCCCGGTTCACCGACGACGAACATCGTTCAAAACACCGTATCCCACGCGCTATTTGCCGGCATCTATCTGCAGGACGAATGGAAAATCACCCCGCAACTCACGTTCAACTACGGCACCCGCTTTGACCTGTATGCGTCTTCGTTTGACCATGAGAACCAGGTCAGCCCGCGCGCCAACCTTATTTATCAACCCACGGATGCCACCACGTTGCATGCGGGCTATGCCCGCTATTTCACGCCACCGCCGCTGGAAAACGTTCCGTCGGGCAATGTAAACGTTTTCGACGGCACGGCGAATGAATCTCCCTCCGGCCCCAATGCACCGGATAGCCCGACCAGGTCCGAGCGTGCGAATTATTTCGACGCCGGCATCAGCCAGAAACTGGCCAAGGGACTGCAAGTGGGCGTGGACGGTTACTACAAACGCGCCAAACAGCAACTCGACGATGGATTGTTTGGCCAGACCCTCATTCTTTCGGCATTCAATTACAGCCGGGGCGAAGTTTATGGCGTGGAATTCACCAGCAGCTACACCGCCGGCGGTTTCTCCACCTATGCCAACGTCGCCTACTCGGTGGCCCAGGGTGAAAACTGGAGCTCGGCCCAATTCCTGTTCGACCCTGTTTCCCGGGCGTATGTCCAAAACAATTATATTTATCTGGACCATGATCAGCGGGTCACCGGCTCCTTCGGCACGTCGCACCTCATTACCGAGTCACCCAGAACCAGCACGCTGGTTTATGTGGACGCGCTTTACGGCACCGGATTGAGAACCGATGGCGGAACGATACCCGGCTCCGTCCCTCCCGCCCCGATACCCAACGGCGGGAACGTGCCGGCTTATTACTCCGTGAACATCGGCGCGGCGCAGAGTTTCAAAATTCACAAGAAGCAAATTTTGACCGCCCGGCTCGATGTCGTGAATGTCACGGACAACATTTATCAACTGCGCAACGGCAGCGGCGTGGGTGTCAATGCCGCGCAATACGGCGAGCGCCTTGGCTTCTTTGGCTCGCTCAGTTATGCGTTCTGAACCGCTGCACTTCGGATGAATTACATGGATGCAAATCGAACAACACCCGTTTACGAGTTGAAAGACGAGCTGGCCCGGTATTGCCTGCCTGCGGCAAACCCGGACGCCAATCTCAAACTCGCCTGGGTCAATTCGATTTGCATCCTCTTTCTTGTCATCGGAATTCTCGGTGCGCGGCGCGGCGTCATCGCCATCAAGCCGGTCCCGCCCATCCGGGAGGAAATTCCCATCGTCCAGCCGACGGTGTTGCCGCCGCAGGCAATTGCCCAAAAGCTGGAACAAGCGCAACCAAACAATCAGCCGCGCGTCCACGTCGCCCTGCCGAACGCGCCGGACGTCAACTTTGGCATTCCGACCGTTGGCACGCTCGTCGTGCCGGCCGCGCTCGCCTCCCCGCCGCAGGCGGCCCCAGTGCGCATCGGTTCGCTCTCCAACACCGGCGCGGGCGGCGAACGGCCTGAACCGCCCTATCCTCCCATCGCCCTGCAAACGGCCGAGCAAGGCACGGTGGTTCTGTTGCTCACCGGCGATGACGCGGGCAATGTCGTTTCCGTGGACGTGAAGGAATCATCCGGCTTTCCCGTTCTCGACCACGCCACCGTGGACTACATCAAGCGGCACTGGCGGCTTCCTGCCGGCGCCGGCGGCCGGCTTTTCCAGACCAGCATCACTTACCAACTGCAATTGAACTGAAACCAAACAAAAATATGCTCGCAAACATCGTTCTCCAATTCTTCCTCAAAGGCGGTCCTGTCATGTGGCCGATTCTCATCAGCGCCCTCGTCGCAGTTGCCGTGGTCGGCGAACGCGCCTTCTGGTGGTGGCGCGAAAGCCAGAAACGCGACCCGCAAAAGATGGAACAGCTGCTGGCGGCGCTGGAAAATTCCGACGTCACCGCCGCCAAACAAATCGCCGCCGGCTCGGACGACCCCATCATCCGTGTGATTCATCACGGCCTCAACCATATTGGCCACACGCACGGCTCATTGCTCGGCGCGCTGCAACTGGCGGCGGGCGTCGAGTTGAAACGCGCCGGGCGTTTCCTGACGGTCATGGACACGCTGGTCACGCTCGCGCCGCTGCTGGGACTGCTCGGCACCGTGACCGGCCTGATGCGCGCCTTCCTCAACATCGGCAATGCAGAATTGTCCGTCGTCGGTGTGACCGGCGGCATCGGCGAAGCGCTGATCGCCACCGCCTGCGGACTGGCCATCGCCATCTTCGCATTGATTCCGTTCAATTATTTCTCCGCCAAGGTGGCGCAATTGCAGTTCGATCTCGAAACGGCGGCGACAAATGTCGAAGTCCTGGTCGGGGGCGGAAAAACGGGAGACACCGTCCATTTGCGCAAGCCGGAATCGCCGGGCCAGGCCACCAGCCATTAAAATTGCCGCCCATGAGGATTCCTTCACCCATTCCGAAACGACGCTCGCGGATTGTCATCATTCCGTTGATTGACATCATGTTTTTCCTGCTCGCGTCGTTCATGATGATGGCTTTGGAGATGAGCAAAACGGAGAACATCAAGGTCCATCTGCCTTCCGCCACCCAGTCGCAACAGGACTACAAGCCGGACTTGGTCAACATCGCCGTGGACAAATCCGGCGCCGTCTGGCTGGAGAAAAAGGAGATTTCCATGGCTGATCTCGGCCTCGTTTTGAGCAACCGTTTCCACGCCAATCCCGACCTGCCGATTTATATCAGCGGTGACCGCGACACGCTGCACGGCGACATGGTGAAGGTTTATGAAACCGTGCGCGCGGCCGGCATTCAAAAGGTCTCGTTCATGACTGAAAGCCGGCAAAGCCCGGCGACCCCATGAAAATCCGCACGCCCATCCCGGACAAAAAGTCGCGGCTGGAAATCATTCCGCTGATTGACATCATGTTTTTTCTGCTGGCGTCGTTCATGATGGTCACCTTGCAGATGCAGATTGTCCGCACGGTCAAATCCAATCTGCCCACCGCCACGCTCGCCACTCCCACCCAGAAGCCCGACATCGTGAATCTGACCGTGAACCAGGACGGCCAGGTTTCCGCGGACGACAAACCCATCGCCTTCCCCGAATTGTTCACCCTGCTGACGAACCGTTACAGCCTGAATACGAACCTGCCCGTTTATATCACCGGCGCACACGACGCCACGCACGGCTCGGTGGTGTTTGTGCTCGATTTGGTGAAACGTGCCGGCATCCAGCGCGTGGCCATCGCCGTCAATGCGGCCTCCGATCATCCTTGAAATTACCATGAAGAACTTCCAACAAAATCTCCTGATCATCCTCGCGCTGGCGCTCTGCGGTCTTTGCGCCTGGCAATGGTATGAACAAACCATTCAGCGCACCGAAATCCAGACCCTCAACCGGATCGTCTATGACCGCGACGCCGCCATCCAGGGTTACACCAATTCCATCGCCACGCTGAATCATCAGGTGAACCAGATGGACGCGCGCCTCACCGAAATCAAGGCGGTTGCCGCGACGAATGAACAACTCGCCATATCACAAAAGGCTGAAATCGTGCAGTTGCAATTCGCCAACGAAACTGCCACCAACGAAATCGCGCAATACAAAGATGCCGTGGGCGCGCTCGAAGCGAAGCTGAAGGAAGCCTATGCCGGCATTGACAAGCAGAACGGTGCCATCTCCAATCTCGTTGCTCAGCGCAATGACCTCGTGCAGAAATACAACGACGAAGTGAAAGACCGGAACGACGTCGTTTCTAAATACAATGACCTGGTAAAGCAAATTCAATCCGGCGGCAAGCCACCGGATAAATGAAAACCGATGTCCGGTTCGGCTGGTGTTCAGCTGCCAAAAGCAATAGGATTCAAACATGATTTCTTCCGGCGGGCTGCTCACAATTTACTGCGTACTGGTGTTGCTGGCCTCGCTGGCGGGCGGGTGGCTGCTGCTGATCGTCCGCCCCACGCACCGGCGCCTGCAAATGGCCATCAGCCTCGTGGCCGGGCTCATGCTCGGCATCGCCCTGCTCCATTTCCTGCCGGATGCCGCCGAACAATTACATTCAGTTGACCGGACGGTGGCGTGGATGCTGGGCGGTTTCCTGGTGATGTTTTTTGTGCAACGGTTCTTTCATTTTCACCATCACGACTCGCCCGAGGGCGACCCTGAAGATTGCTCCCACGAACACGCCGCACCTGATGTTCACAATCAGGATCACGGGCATCACGCCCATTCCCTTGCCGAAAAATCCGCGCAGCAACTCTCCTGGATGGGCACCGCACTCGGTATGACTCTTCATTCGCTGCTCGACGGTCTGGCGCTGGCCGCCGCGGTCGCGGCGGGATCCCAGGACCATGCCCGGCTGGCGGGTCTCGGCGTGGCCCTGGTGGTGATTCTCCACAAGCCGTTCGACGCCATGGCGGTTTCCACTTTGATGACGGCAAGTGGCAGCTCGCGATTTTCCCGGCACGTGTTAAACGGGCTGTTCGCCCTGGCCAGTCCGCTGGGAGCCGTATTGTTTTATCTGGGCGTGAGCCATTTTGCCGATTCCAATGCGGTCTTTCTCGGCTGTGCGCTGGCATTCTGCGCCGGCACGTTCCTGTGCATCGCCAGCAGCGACCTGCTGCCCGAACTGCAATTTCACTCCCACGATCGCTTTAAATTGTCGCTGGCCTTACTTGCCGGCCTGAGCGTGGCCGTGCTCATCAAGGAACTTGAAGCCGGCCAGCCTGAACCCATGCCGGTTCCCGCGACCACGCAATCCGCTCATTGAGCGGTGGCAGCTGGCGTCGCCTTTACAATTGTAAAGATTCCGCTTGACATCTCTACAAATGTCGAGCAGAGTTGCGCCATGCCCAAGCCATCGATCGCGCTGACCGAATCGGAATGGACCATTATCAAAGCCGTCTGGGACCACGAACCCTGTGCGGCGCCGGCGATCCAGGCAAAGCTTCATCCCCAGACCGCCTGGACCTATTCCACCGTGCGCACGCTGATGGACCGGATGGTCGTCAAGGGTCTGCTGACCGCGGAAAAGGTCCGCAACCTGACACTCTACCGTTCTGCGGTCACCCAGGCGCAGGCGCAGCGCGGCGAACTGTTTTATGCCCTCAAGCACGCCTTCAACGGCGCGCTGACTCCAATGGTTCAATGCCTCCTCGATACCTGTGACCTGAGCCCGGATGAACTGGTAAAACTGGAATCCCTGATCAAGGCCAAAAGAAAAACGGCTAAAAAATGAATGTGCTCATTGAGACGTTGAATCGTTTTGGCGAGAATGCGCTGTATTTTGCGTGGCCGATGTTGTGGCAATCGAGTGTGCTCATTGCGATCCTGTTCGTTGCTGATTTAATCTTGCGTCGGCGTGTCCGCGCTGCCGTTCGTTATGCGCTCTGGTTGGTGCTGCTGGTCAAGCTGCTGCTTCCGCCTTCATTGGCGCTGCCCACCGGGGTCACTTGGTGGCTCTTGCCTGCCACCGCCACCGCAAATTCGCATACCACCAGATTTGTCGTCAGGAATGACGCTGCTGCCGAACCTGGCCCGCCACCGCAACCAGCACCACCCTTCACAACCCCACAACCGCCGATGTCGGCAGCGGCATGGACCATTCTTGCCTGGGTTACCATCAGCGCCGGTCTGTTTGTCTGGCTGACAGTACGTTGGCAACAGGTTACGCGTGATGTGCGACGTGCTACGCCGGTGCCTGCATGGCTCGGAGAAATGTTTGACGAAGTAAAATCTTCGACTGGCCTGCGCCGCACCGTGCATTTGCGGGTGACGAATCAAGCCATGTCGCCGGCGGTTTGTGGATTGTTTCAACCGGTGGTTTTGCTGCCACAATCGCTGGTGGAAAAACTTCCACCGGTCCAGTTGCGCGCAGTGTTGTTACATGAATTGACCCATCTTCGACGCGGTGATGTCTGGATGAATTGCGCGCAGGCGTTGGTCCAGATTGTTTATTGGTGGCATCCCCTGCTCTGGCTCGCCAATGCCCGCATCCGCCGCGCGCGCGAGGAAGCCGTGGACGATGCCGTCATGCTGGCGCTGCGTGACGATGCCGAAGCTTACGTCCCCACGCTGCTTGAAGTGGCGAAGCTGGCTTTCCACCGGCCGCTGGCCAGCCTGGGTCTGGTGGGCATCCTTGAATCCCGCAGCGCACTGCGGCAACGCATTGAGCGCCTGGTAAACTTCCAAGCGCCTAACAAGGCGGGGCTGACGTTGGTGTCGCTCTGCGGCATCTGCCTTTTCAGCGCCGCGGCAGTGCCGATGGGTGAAGCTCCAGCGACGCCATCCGCTGCCAGCAAGGTTGACCGGAACGACAATGCGGGGTTGCCGCTCAACCACACCCCGCCACAAATCCACATCAAAGCCAGATTCATCGAAGTGACAGAAGAGATGGCCAAAAACCTAGGAGCGAATCTAATTCCGACCAGCGTCACAAACGTGGCCGGGATTTTAGCAGCTCCCAAGCTCCGGCCGGTGCTCCACAACTTGGAGCAAAATAAGGGGACCGAAACCATTGCCGAACCCGAAGTAACCAGCTTGAGCGGCAGGCAAGTCCAAATGCGGGCCACAACCATTTTCACCATCATCACCAACTTCGTTTACCGGGAAACTTCAACCAATGGAGCCATAGTTCCACAATCGGGAGAAGTGGAGTGCGGTCCGATTTTTGATTCGGTTGCTTTCGTTTTGCCCGATGGCTACACCATTGATCTAAAGATCAGCGCGTCATTAAAGGAATTTTTGGGCTATGACACACCAACCAATTCGATTCCAACCGTCACCTCTACCGGCGCCACCGTTGAGGTGCCACGAATACTGCCCAGCTTTTGCGTCCGACAAGCCGCGGCGCACGTGAAATTGTGGGATGGCCAGACCGTTGTCCTGGGCGGATTGATTTCCGCTCAGACCCAAACCATAAAAGAGGACACCGTGCCAGATTCAGACGGCCGGTCAGCGGGAGAACCCCTGTTCCGCGAGCAAACAACCATTCGCACGTCCTCAAAAAAACAACTCCTTGTCTTCATTACCGCCTCCATGGTGGATCCCGCCGGCAACCGGGTTCACAGCGACGACGAAATGTCATCTGTCCGCGCAGGAATTCCGCCGCAGGATGCCCCTTAAGCCGCCGCTTCAACCCAGCACCGTGAGCACGATGCCCACGAGGATGCCGATCACGGCGGGAAGTTTTTGCCAGCCGTTGATTTCACCAAAAAACAACAATCCGCCGGCAAAACCCACGAGCGTGCTGCCGCGGCGCAGGCTCATCACCACCGAGACGAGCGAATTTGGATCCCGCAACGCGCTGAAATAAATGTAATCAGCCACCAGCAGTGAACATGCGATGCAGGGGATGCTCCAGCGCCAGTGAAACACTTTGCGCGGCCACCAGCGCCGCTGCCAGCCGATGGCAAACGGCGTGAACAGGATCACCAGGTAAACCGAGAACCACGCCTGCACCGTCGGCACCGAAAAATGCGCCCGGCCGAGCAGATATTTATCGTAGAGCGAGCTCACGGCGCCGAGCAGCGTTCCGGCAACCAGGAACCAAACCCATTTGTTCCGGTGAAAATGCACTCCCTCCAATCGACCGACAAATGAAAGTCCCACAAATGAAGCCAGGGTCGTCAATACACCGACAGTTTCCAGCAGCGTCGGCCTTTCGCCTAGAATCAGGATTGCCCCAAACAATGTCCATAACGGGCTGGTGGCGCGGATGGGCGAACCGAGCGACAGCGGCAGATGTTTGAGCGCAAAATAGGTGAATACCCACGACGACGCGACAATGGCGGACTTCAAGACCAATTGCAGATGCTGAACCAGTGTGAGCGGATCTGCAACCAACGATGCCGGCAACGCGCCCGGGTGAACCAACTGCACAACCAGCAAGCCGGTCCAGACCGCCGCGCCGGACAGCGTGCTGAAAAAAAGGACCGGCACGACGGCGTTGTCCCGCACGGCGTGCTTGGTGCAAAGCTCATAGATGCCGAGGAACAAGGCTGATACCAAGCTGGCAACAATCCAGTGCATGAAAATCTTCCGGTGGGGCGGGCAGTCCCTTGCCAGCCGCTTTTTTGTCCATCTGCCACGGCGCGCACGGAGCGACGCGCCCGACCCAAAAGCCCAACGGGCGAACCACAGTGGTCGCCCGTCGAGCTGTCCTTAAATTTGAGCCGGTTGGAGTTTACAGTTCGGCTACAAGCTTGTCACCCGGCTCCAGTGGGTTCCGTCATTGCTGGGCGCGGTAGAAAAAGTTCGCGCCGGTGGCGTTGGTGTCGGTGAACACATTTGTGCCGGTGGTATTCGTGACGGTTCCCAGCGAGGCCCATGATTTCAAGTCGCTGGACCGGGAGACTTGCAACACATCGCCCGCGGGACTGTAGATGTTGAACGAGAAATGTTTGGGGCTGGCCATCGCCGGCGACCCAAGCAGGAGGCTGAACTGCGGAATGTAGTTCACATAGGTATTATAGCTGTTCAAGGTGGCGACATCGGTCATGAAGGCGGAGCCGGGCGTGAGGTCCAGCCAATTGTCGTGAACATCCAGGTAAATAAGGTGGGTGAGGCCGGTCAGCGGATGGATGGTCAGGAGTTTGTTGTCATAGAGATAGAGCCAGTTCAAGCCGGTCAGGCCGGCGAGGCCGGAGACATCGGAAATGTGGTTGCTGCTCAGATCGAGCGAGTTCAGGTTCGGCAAACCGGTGAGGGTGGGCGCCGTGGTAAAATTATTTCCATTGAAGCTGAGCCAGGTAAGTTGGGTGAGGCCGGAAACGCCCGTCGCATTGGTGAGCTGATTGGCATGGAAATCAAATGAGGTGATGTTGGGCAACCCGGCGAGCGACGGCAGGGTGGTCAAGTTATTTTGCCAAACGCTCAACGAAGTCAACGCGTGCAGATTCGTCAGCGGGGCAATGTTGGTCAGCTGGTTGACTGAAAGGTCGAGACCATAATAGAGGTTGGTAAGGCCGGCGAGCGGCGTGACGTTCTGGACGTAATTGCTCTGCAGCACCAGCCAGACCAGCCTGGTCAGGTTTGCGAGTGGAACGATGTTGGTAATGCCATTGGCACTGAGGCTCAACCACTGCAGACCGGTCAGGCCGGCCAGCGGCGTCAGGTCTTGAACCTGGTTTCCCGAAAGGTAGAGGCTGGTCAGGGTGGTCTTGCTGGCGAGCAGGCTCGCATTCGTCAAGCGGTTGTTTTCCAGATTGAGGTAATTCAGATTGTTCAGGCCGGTCAATGGAGCGAGGTTCGTGATTCCGTCCGAATCGAGGCCGAGCGTCTGAAGGTTGGTGATATTGGTGACAAAGGCGGCAGTGCCGGGATGATTGCCCCCGGCCCACAAGGTGCCGAGGTTGATCAGCCCGCTCACATAGCCGAGGTTGGTGGTCGCAATGTAACTGACGTCAAGGTAGCCCAGCAACGTATGGTTGGTCAGCGGAGCGAGATTGGTGACGGCGCTGTAATTGATCGCCAGCGTATTCAGGTTCGGCATGTTGGTGATGAAGTTCAAATTGCCGAAATGATTGCTGCTGAAATAAAGGGTGGTGATGTTGCTGAAGGCCACCACGATGGGAACATTGGTGACCTGGTCAAATGCAAGGGACAACGTGTACATGGCCGTCTTGCCGGCGAGCGGTGAAATATCGCTGACGTAGTTTCGATTGGGGTCGTCAATCCAGTCGGCCCCGACATCGAACGATGCCAATTGCCACATGCCGGCGGTGAAGGCGATGTCGGGCAAGCCGTCATCGTGGAGGCCGAGGTCATAGAGATTGGTCACGCTGGCCAGGCGGTAGGAATAAATCAACGGCCCATTGTGGTTGATTTCCAGCCAGTTTAAATTCGCTGCCAAAGCTTGCAGGTCAGGAATCTCGTGAATCGAGTTGTTGTTCAAATTCAATTGATACAGGTTCGTCAGACCGGAGACAAACGAGGCGTCATTCAGGCCACAGCTATCAAGGTTGAGGTATTGCAAGGCAGTGATCCAGCCCAAGAGGCTCGGGTCGGCGATCGGATTGCCACTGAGATCAAGGTCATTCAGATATCGGGCGCAGTCCAATCCGGATATATTGGTGATGCCCTGGTGGCTGACATAGAGGTAGCTCAGATTATCGAGATCGGTCAGATGAACCGGGTTTCCCGGGGTGAAGCCGGACTCATTAGCCAATGCCTGAACCACCAGATTGCTCAGGCCGGGGTCGGCGAAGGCAACCACATCCACCACTTTCAGTTGGACCGCCGTGCTGGCGACGACGTTGCTGCTGTCATCCCACACGAGCACCTGGTAAATACCCGTCGCGCCGGCATCCACGGTGGACAAGGCGAGGTTGGCGGTGGTATCGCCGGAGACATTGGGGCCGGATATATTCGTGCCGTTGAACAGCCATTGATAATAGAGGTTTACCAGGGTCGTCGTGGCCAAGACACTGAAGTTGACGGTCTCACCGGGTGCCGCAACGGCGTTGACCGGCTGCTGCACTATCGTGACCGTGCTGCCGCAAGTCGGGTCGCCAACGTAAAGCCGGGCGGTGCCGCTGGCGACATAGCCGTTGCCGTCCGACATGACATTGCGGTAACTGCCAGCCTGGTTCGTACCCACGCTGGTCAACACGAGAAAACTATTGGTCTGACCGGCGAGGTCCGTGCCATTGAACTGCCACTGGTAGGTCACGGGGTTGTAATTGGTGGTGGAGGCGGCGACAGCGAAATAGGCCATGCCGCCAATGGCGATACAATCGTCCGCGGGCGAATCCCAGACGGTCAGGGACGGCGAAATATTTTGCGGGTTATACGCCACATTCACATAATTGTTCTGGAGGTTGGTAATGACATTGTAAGCGGCGGAGGTGACGTTGGTGTCCAGCAGGTTGTAACTGAGGTCCACGTTATACAAATTGGGCAGCAACAGGAGCGGGCCGATATCGGTGAGGAAATCGGTGTTGAGAAGGACATTGCCCAACTGGGTGAGGTTCGTCAGCGAGACGAGCGAGCCGACGTGATCGTTGCCGAGGTCAATCGAATTCAATTTCACCATCTGGCTGAGAAAAGAAATGTCCTGCGGCGTCGCAACCCCGTTCATTTCCAGGTCGGTGAGATTCGTCAAGGCGGCCACGGCGGCAAGATTGGTGAAGGCGTCGCCATTCACGTCCAGATGCCACAAAGTAGTGAGGCTGAGAACGGGCGTGATGCTGGCCATGCCCGGGTTGCCGTCAATCCACAATTCCTGGAGGTTCGTGAAGCTCGCCAGAAACGACGCATTTGTCAGTCCATCGCCCCCAAAGCTCAAATGCGCGAGTTGATGGAAATTGGTCGCGAGCGATGCGTTGGTGAGCGGGTAGTTATAATACGCCTGAAGCGAGGTCAGATTCCGTCCCAGCGCCGGGGAAAGGTCGTGGACAGAATTGTTGCCGAAATCCAAGTCCTGTAGCAGCGGCATATGCGAGACAAAAACAATGTTGCTGATGTTGTCCGTTGTGACGTGGAGCAACAGGAGGTTGGTCAGCCCGTTTAACGCGTTGAAATTCGTAGGGTTGAAGTTCCAACTGACATCCAGGTTCGTGAGCGGGGTCAACCCGGTCAGCGGCGAAAGGTCGGTGACGCCCAAATAATAGAGGCTCAACCACTGAAGATGCTTCAATCCCACCAGCGCCGTCACATTGCTGATCGAAGAATTGCCCGACAGGCTGCGGTTGCCGCCGATGTCCAGCCAGTAAAGATTGGTCAGCGTGGCGACCGGGCTCGCGTCGAGCACATGGTTCCAGGGAACGACCAGCTGGACCATTTTGCGCAATCCGCCCAGCGGGGCAATATTCGTCAACTGGGCGCTGTTCAGATCAAGGTAGGTCAGGTTCGTCAGGCCGGCGAGCGGCGTGCAGTCCGTGAACGGGTTCCAGCCCGCGTGCAGTTGCATCAGCTTCGTCAGACCCGCAATGGGTGACAAATTCGTCACCTGGTTGAAGCTGACATCAAGATTGGTGAGGTTGCTCGCCGTTTCCAGGCCGCTCAAATTCTGGATGCCGCGAAAGGAAGCCGACAGGTTCGTCAAGGTCAGCATGTCGGTCTGGAAAACATTGGTCGGCGAATAGATCTGCAATGCATCCCGGACGGCGGACTCCAGATTCGGGTCGGGAAAACTGACAACCTGAGCTTTCGCCGTCCCGCCGGGGAGCAAGACCATCAACGGCAGAACAGCCGCCACTAAAATGGAAAGTGATATGCGTAGGAAAGAAAACAGCTTTTTCATGGGTTTGCCTCGTGTATGAACTTCTGATTCGTACCCCTTATTTAAAACACAAGCCCATCGAGAGGTAAAGGAAAAACGCAACGCTTGTGGTGGTTGCGGCTCTTGTTGGGTCAAACTAATTCCAGCAGTGGACGATAACTACATATGCTGGATGATGTTATCGCCGAATTGTGAACATTTGATCTCCGTCGCGCCTTCCATCTGGCGCGCGAAATCGTAGGTGACGCGTTTGCTGCCAATGGCACCGTTCAAGCCTTTCAAAATCAAATCCGCCGCCTCCGTCCAGCCCAGGTAACGCAGCATCATTTCGCCGCTCAACACCACCGAGCCGGGATTCACCACATCCTTGTTCGCATATTTGGGTGCGGTGCCGTGGGTGGCCTCGAAGATGGCGTGCCCGCTGATGTAATTGATATTGCCGCCGGGAGCGATGCCGATGCCGCCGACCTGCGCCGCCAGGGCGTCGCTCAGGTAATCGCCATTGAGGTTGAGCGTGGCGATGACGTCGAAGTCCGTCGGACGGGTGAGCACCTGCTGGAGGGTGATGTCGGCGATGGCATCCTTGATGACGATGCCGGCGCCGGGTTTGCCTTCAGGAATTTTGCACCAGGGACCGCCGTCAATCTCCACCGCGCCGAACTCGGATTTTGCCAGCGCATAACCCCAATCACGGAAGCCGCCTTCGGTGAACTTCATGATGTTGCCCTTGTGGACAATCGTGACGGATTTGCTCTTGTTCGCGATCGCGTATTGAATGGCCGAGCGGATGAGCCGCTCCGTGCCGGGCTTTGAAACCGGCTTGATGCCAATGCCGACCGTCTCGGGCGCCTCGGCGCCAAACCTGATTTTTTTGAAATCCTTCGGGAAATTTGCCTTAAGAAATTCCAGGGTCTTGAGCGCGGCTTCCTTGCCCGCTTCGAAATCTATGCCCGCGTAAATGTCCTCCGTATTCTCGCGGAAGATGACCATTTTGACCTTTTCCGGATGTTTCACGGGCGACGGGACGCCGGTGAACCATTGCACCGGGCGCAGGCAGACGTAGAGGTCGAGCATCTGGCGCAAGGCGACGTTGAGCGAGCGTATGCCGCCGCCGACCGGCGTCGTGAGCGGGCCTTTAATGCCCACGAGATATTCCTTGAACGCCTCGACGGTGTCGTCCGGCAGCCAGTTGTCGAATTTATTCTTGGCGGCTTCGCCGGCAAAAACCTCAAACCAGGAAATCCTGCGTTTGCCGCCGTAGGTCTTCTGGACCGCCGCGTCGAGCACGCGCACACTGGCCGCCCAGATGTCCGGGCCGGTGCCGTCGCCACGGATGAACGGGAGGATGGGGTTGTCCGGCACGTTGAGTCTGCCATTTTGTATCGAGATTTTTCCGCCCGTGGGCGGGGTCACGTCCTTGTAGGCCATATTGCGATGCTTATTTGCGATTCTTGCTTTTAACCTTCGTCCGGAAAGGAAACCGCCGAACGCGAAAGAAATCAAGGAAAGAAATGCCAGCCGCTCAACCCGGACAATCCGGTCACAATTGCAAAATGAGATTGGATAAGATTGATTGCGATGGGTTCCCGGTTTTTGCTTTTTGCAGACGCCATGTTTCCACTACGCTCTGGCCATCGCCGCATGTCTGACGAATGAAGAAACGCCAATCGCCACCGGGGAAGAAGGCACAGCCGGGCCCGCGGTTTGCCAGCGGGCTTTTCCAACTGTTGTCCCGGCCCTTCTGGGTTTGCGTTCTGCTCGCCGTCGCAACGGTCGTTGTTTACTGGCCGGCTGTCGGCTTTGATTATGTCAATTATGACGATACGGAGTTTGTGGCCACGAACCCGCACGTCCTCGGCGGATTGACGTGGGAGAATGTCCGATGGGCCTTTGGCACTGGACTGGACGCCAACTGGGTTCCGCTGACCTGGCTGTCGTATATGCTGGACGTGGAGTGGTCGGGATCCACGGCGGCAGGGCTGCACCTGACCAACATTTTGCTGCATGCGGCCAACACCGTCCTGGTCTTCCTGCTTTTCCGGCGGCTCACCGGGGCGCACTGGCGCAGCGCCGTCCTCGCCGGACTGTTTGGATGGCATCCTTTGCACGTGGAATCCGTGGCCTGGGTGGCGGAACGGAAGGATGTTTTGAGCACCTGCTTCGGGTTGTTGTCGTTGATCGCGTACACGGGATATGCAACCGGTGAACGGTCACCAGCGACACAAACGGAGTCCATCTGGTCACGGGTTACATGTCACGTGCCGCGTTTCTACTGGCTGGCATTGTTGTTTTTCGCATTCAGTTTGATGTGCAAACCCATGTTGGTGACGCTGCCATGTGTGCTGTGGCTGTTGGACTATTGGCCGCTGCGGCGCATCGAACCCGAAAAAATGTTCATTCACCGTGCTCCGCTTTCCCTGCTGATTTGGGAAAAAATCCCGTTTTTCATGCTCGCCGCCATTGCAGCGGCGCTCACGGTTGTCATTCAACATCAAGACCGGGCCATGGAATCTTTGGCCAGCCGCCCGTTCGGCATGCGGATGGCAAACGCCCTTGTCGCCTATGCGAGCTATCTGGGGAAAACCTTCTGGCCAGTTGACCTGACCAATCCTTATTTGCTGACCAGGCATTTGCCGTGGGGGCAGGTGCTCGCGGCGGGCGCGCTGTTGCTGGGACTGTCCGTCTGGGCGGTACTGGCGGCGCGGAAACGGCCGTACGGGCTGGTGGGATGGCTTTGGTTTTTGGGAACCATGCTCCCCGTAATCGGGCTGGTTCAGGTGGGAGTTCAATCCATGGCGGACCGCTACACCTACCTCCCCTTGCTTGGCATATTCTGGATTGGGGTGTGGGCCGCGGCTGAACTGGCCGGGCGTTGGCGGCTGCCCGGCGGAGTTGTGGCGCTCGCGACTTTGGTGGTTCTGGGAACGTGTGCGGCGCGGACGCGTGTTCAACTGGATTATTGGCGGAATGGCGAGTCGCTTTTCCGTCACGCCATTGCCACAACCCAAAACAATTTCGTCGCCTTCGAAGGGCTCGGTTGCTCCCTGTACAGCCAGGGGCGGTTGGACGAAGCGATGTTTTATTACCTCAAAGCCCTCGAGCTCAGACCCAGCAACGAAAATGCACTCACGAACCTGAACGATGCGCTGGTCCAGATCGATGCATTCTCCGCAGCCACCCACAACCCGCGCGCGCAGGTGCGACAAACCGGGGCCGACTACGCCAACGCTCACAACACCCTCGGACTGGGACTGGCCATGAACGACAAGCTGGAAGACGCGATCCGGCACTTTCGGAAGGCCTTGCTTTACGATCCGGACCATGTGAATGCCCGCATCAACCTGGGTTATGCGCTGACTTTGCAAGGCCGGCTGGACGAGGCCATCGGGCAATGCGCGCAAGTCCTGCGCCAGTCACCGCACCAGCCAAGAGCCAACAATATTCTGGGTTTCGCCCTTCTGAAACAGGGACGCTGGGCCCAGGCCGTAGCGCCACTGCGCGAAGCCTTGCAATCTGAACCGGAGAACGCGGAAGCCCAATTCAATCTCGGACAGGCGCTGGCCGCGCTGGGTCAGCGGGAAGAGGCCCTGGTGCATTTCAAGGAAGCATTGCGGCTTGACCCCGGCCATCCGAATGTAAGGGAACAATTGAACCAGCTGGAAGGCGCGCCCCACTAGGCCCCCGGCTGCTGGTGCCGTACCCAAGACCGAACCCGCAACCCTTCAAGCCACCTCAATCAGCTTCGCCATCACCGGGGCCGCGGCTTCCGCAAACTGTGCTTTCACCCGGGCCACGGTATTTTCGACGGACAAACCGTATTTGTTGCGGAGTTCATCCTGCGTGGAGGCATGCTCGATGAAGTGGTCCGGCCAGCCGATGCGCACCAAGGGAGTGGTCACGCCTTTTTCACTGAACAGTTCCAGCACCGCCGAGCCGTACCCCCCCATCAGCGCGTGATCCTCCAGGGTCACGATCAGGTCGGCCGCCTTGCCGAAAAATTCGTGGGACCCGGCGTCGAGCGGCTTGGTAAAACGCGGGTTGATGACCGCACAATCAAAACCTTCCTCCCCGAGTTGGGCGGCGGCCCGGAGGGCAATGGCGTTCATGGGACCGAGACCGAACAGTGCCACCTTGTGTTTGCCGCGGCTGGAAAAGTTCTGGACCACCTCCGCCTTGCCGATTTCAAGCAACCGGGGCTGGTCCTTGATGGGCACGCCTTCCGCCGCGCCGCGCGGATAACGGATGAACGTCGGATGCTGCTGATGCGTGGCGGTGAACATCATGTCCACCAGTTCATCCTCGTCCTTCGGCGCCATGGCGATGACATTTGGCAGGCAGCGCAAGTAGGCAATATCGAACAGACCATGATGCGTCGGGCCGTCGTTGGCGGACAGCCCCGCACGATCCATGCAGAAAATCACCGGCAAATCCTGCAAACAAACGTCATGGTGAATGCAGTCGTAGGCGCGCTGCAGAAAGGTGGAATAAATCGCACAAACCGGGTGGAAACCCATCGTGGCCATGCCGGCGGCAAAAATAACGGCATGTTCCTCGGCAATGCCCACGTCATAGTAACGATCCGGCATGGCCTTTTCGAGATGTTTCAAACCCGTCCCGCTGGGCATGGCCGCGGTGATGCCGACGACAGTATTGTCCTTCTGGCAGAGTTTTACCATCGTCTGGCCCATGACATCCTGATAATTCGGCGGCGTGCCCGCCTTGACGGGCATGGAATCGCCGGTCTGCACATCGTAGGGCCCGGTGCCGTGGAATTTTTCCGGCGACTTGAGCGCCGCCTCGAAGCCCTTGCCCTTTTGGGTGAGGATGTGGATGACAATCGGATGGTCGCACGTTTTGGCGAATTCCAGCGTGCTGATGAGCAGCGGCAAATCGTGTCCATCGATGGGCCCGAGATAACGCAGGCCCATTTCCTCGAAGAGGACCGGGCTGCCGTAGCCGCCGCGGCCGTCGGGTTCCACCAGGCTGCCGGTCTGCCGCAGCCCGACATCGGTCATGGCGCCCTTGAAACCTTCCTCGGCCTTGCGCGCGAGTTTCAGCGCGACATCGCCCTTGGGAAAGCGGCGCAGAAAATTCTGAAAATCCCGCGCGAGCTTGTTGTAATGGGGGTTGGTGATGAGCTTGTTGAGGTAATTGGAAACCGCCCCCACGTTCTTGGCAATGCTCCACTCGTTGTCGTTGAGGATGCTGATAAACCGCTTGGTCGTATGGCCGATGTTGTTGAGCGCCTCAAAGGAAACCCCGTTCGTCAGCGCCGCGTCGCCAAAAATGCAGACGACATTTTCGTCCGTGCCCTTTTTGTCGCGCGCCGCCGCCATGCCCAGCGCCGCGGATAGCGCCGTGCCCGCGTGACCCGCGCCATAGCAATCATGCGGGCTCTCGCTGCGCAAGGCGAAGCCGTTCAGACCGTCCGTCTGCCGGATGGTGCGGAAACGGCTCTTGCGGTCCGTAAGGATTTTATGGACGTAAACCTGATGGCTGACATCCCAGACAAACTTGTCATGAGGCGTGTTGAAGACGCGATGGAGCGCGATGGTCAATTCGACCACGCCGAGATTGGGACCGAGATGACCGCCGCTTCGGGCCAAGCCGGCGATCAATTCGCCCCGGATCTCCCCGGCCAGTTCCTGAAGCTGCGGCAGCGTGAGTTTTTTCACATGCGCCGGCCCGTCCACCATTTCGAGATAACTGCTCATAATTTATTCGTCAACGAGTTGAAGGTTAAGGCGACCGCTCAACCCTCCAGCCCTTTACGCTTCAACCTCATTTTCAAAGGGCTTCAATTTTAATTCGCCGGCGGCGTTTTTCTCCAACTGCTGGATTTTCAACTCCGCCTCGGCCAGCTTTTCCTGGCAGATTTTTACCAGCTTCGTCCCCTCCTCGTATCGGGCCAGCAGCGTCTCCAGCGGCAGGTCGTCGGACTCCATGGCCTCGACGATGCCTTCGAGCTTTTTCAAAGCTTCTTCAAAGGGCGGATTGCCTTTGGCCGCGTCATTGGCCCTGGCTGGTTTAGACATCGAGCAAGCCTAGGGAAAAACGCCTCGCTCGTCCAGCTTTTGGAATGGCCGCCCGTCAGCGCCGTTCGACCGCGCTCCGGATCTCGCCTTCGCTGACCCGGGTCCGCAACATCCGTCCGGGCGGCGCATCCTTGGCCCGGCGAATGATCCGGCCTGACTCCGCGTCCATCGTAATCGAATAACCGCGCGCCAGGACCTGTTCCGGACCCAGCAAACGCAGGCGCGCCGCCGTGACCGCAAACTGATTTCTCCCGTTTTGCAAACGAGCGTGAACCAGCTCGCGCAAACGCCGCTCATTTACCACCAGCACCTCGCGTCGTTGTGTCAGCAACTGTGCCGGGCGAATCCGCCGCAATCGGGTCGCCAGATTCTGCCAGGCTACCTGGCGTTCCTTGGTCCCCTGCCGCATCCGGCGCAGCAAGCCCGCCTGCAAATCATCCAACCGCTGCAACTGCTCGTTCATCCGCCGGCGCGGATGCGCCCGGGCCATGCGCTGCATCAAATCCGCCACCAGCTGCCGGCTGGCAAACACGCCTTCCGTGATGATTTCCGCCGCCACGCTCGGGGTCGCCGCACGCACGTCCGCGACGAAATCACTGATGGTGAAATCAATCTCGTGGCCAACCGCCGATACGACGGGGACGGCTGATTCGAAAATCGCCCGCGCCACAATTTCCTCGTTGAACGCCCACAAATCCTCCAGACTGCCCCCACCCCGGGTGACCAGGATCAAATCCAATCCCATTGTAGCAGCCGACGTTAGTCGGCTCTGACTTTCAGATGGAGCGGACTCACATCCGCTGCTACGGGAGTTAAATTCATTCAGCAGCTTGATCGCCGCGGCAATTTCCTCCGCCGCCCCCTGCCCTTGCACGCGGCACGGCGCGAGGATGATTTCCAGGCCCGGATTCCGCCGTTGGACAACATGCAACACGTCGCGGATGGCCGCGCCGGCGGGCGAAGTGACCAGCCCGATGCGCTGGGGATATTTGGGCAGCGGCCGCTTGCGTTCCGGCGCGAACATGCCCTCCGACGCGAGCTTCTGCTTGAGTTTCTCAAACGCCATTTGCAGGGCGCCGACGCCCTGCAACTCCATCGCACGGACAATGAGCTGGTATTGCCCGCGCGCTTCATAGACCGTCACGTCGCCCTGCAACAGGAGTTTCTGGCCGTCCTGCAGCAGCTCACGCCGGGCAATCGCTGCGCCGCGGAACAGCACGCAACTTAACTGGGCCCCGGCATCCTTGACCGTGAAATACATGTGACCGGAAGATTGCGCGCGCAGGTTGGTGACCTCGCCCGTCACCCAGACCTGGCCGACCGATTTTTCCAGCAGCCGCTTGACCTGCGCCGTCAGTTCCGAGACCGACCAGACCTTTCGGGTCTGTTCCGTGGGGAACAGTTCGCCGAAATCCCATTGCGATTTGGATGGAGAACTCATTGGCAAACCGGGACGCTTGATTTTTGGGCCCCGTAACCTTGCAGATCACGTCAAACTCATTTGTTCCAGCCTGCGCATTGGTAATCCATTGTTTGCATCCGTCGCAAGCCCAAATTGAGGCGCCCTGTCCGAACGGGAGCATCCAGCCACCCGCACCGTTATCGGGAGCGACAGCGCACTGCGCTGTCTCAAAACTCCGTTTCGCTTGCAGCCGACGCGAGTCAGCTCACAATTCTTTGAATGTTGTCCGAAATTGGATCGGACTGACGTCTGCGGCTATAGTTTTGAGATAATTTCCGCTGCGCTGTCCGCGTGCGTGGAGCGGCGCAACGGAAAATGCCGAAGATACCCCCACGAAAACTCGAGTTCCGCCCGCTCCACGCGGCCGGTGATGCCGCAGCGCAGCGTTCCTACCTTTGGTACAGTAGCCTCCTCTACAAACCGGAATATCCACGGCTGTTCCGGAATTCGGGTTTAATTTCCCTTCAGGTTTTGGGGCTGCTCCCGGTGAATGAAAAACCCCCGGCTCTTGTGAAGCCGGGGGCTAAAGAAAGTACGAACCGATTAATGACGCGTTATGCGCGGCGGCGACGGTATGCGGCAATCATGCCCAAACCACCCAAACCCAACAACGCCATGGTGGCCGGTTCCGGCACTGACGTCCCTTGAGCGGCGAAGACATAACTATAGTTACCGGGGTTCGCTGCGGCAAAGGCGCCGTATCCGCCAACCGGGCCGGTGCCAGGAGTATTGACGATCGAACTGTCGCTGTTCTCTCCGTAGCTGCCCGCGCTAGCACCGCCATTTGCTCCATGAGCCAAACCAAACCAAGCCTGACCCGCGGCACCACCTGGTGTCGCAGAATCATCAACGTATATGTTGAACGCGTATAGCTGTCCAGCCGTCAAACTAACCGCATTAGCGAGATTATAAGTAATAAAACCAGTAAAATTCACCCCACCGCCAGTAGGCACATAAGTGTTGTTCTGCTCAACATCCAAGGAGGTAAGCGCGCCGGTCCCGGACACACTGGCGATCTGAATGCTCCAGATTGTGCCAGCAACGAAAGGTTGCGGACCGGTGGTCCATGAACTGGCAGCGTCACCGCGACCCATAATGGTAATGGCATTAAGCGTTGAATTGGCGCCAACGGTGAATGTCTGACCAACGGTGCCCCCGTTGTTCATATAATCCCGAGAGTTATCCTGCACGCCCGGCCCCAAGTCGGTCAGTTGGGATGCCAGAATATTGCCAGAAGGTGCCGACGTACTGTCCGTCATTGTGTCCTGGGCATTGGCACTGGAAACCAACGCGCAACTGGATAGAATGGCTGCAACGGCAAGCCAAATGGAACGATCATTCCTGATACAAATTTCCGATGTTTTCATAGGTTTTTTACGACTTTCTTTTGATTGTTACAACTTTTACTTTTTACCGTACATCTCGCTTTCCTGATTAACAACCCACAGCAAGACTGTACCAAAATTACACACAAACTTCAAGGCCAATCTTTGCTAAATCTGCGTGTCTTATATGTGTACACTATACGGACTGTTCCAATTTAGTCAATTGATTGTTATTCACAAACGTGAGCTTTAATTCATTACAAATTCATTACAAGGACGTCGTCATCCATGTGGCCGATTCCGCCCATTTTGACTCGCTGCCGGATAAAAAGCGCCAGCCCTCTCCGCTGGAAACCGTTTGCCTGAGATTCCTTGCGATTGTGCTGGTTGGCCAATAAAATCAAGCGATTTCAATCCCGACCGGGCAATGGTCGCTATCGATAACCCCGGGCAGGATAAAGGCCCGCTTAAGCCGGGGGCGCAGGGATTTTGAAATGAGGAAGTAATCAATGCGCCAGCCGACGTTTCGGGAACGGGCGCCGGACATCGGGCTCCACCAGGTGTAATGTCCCCCGCCGGGTTCAAATTCACGGAAGGTGTCGAGAAAACCGGCGTGGACACACGCGCTGAACCCGGCACGCTCCTCGGGCGTAAAGCCGTGGTTGTGAATGTTGGCCTTCGGGTTGGCGAGGTCAATTTCCGTGTGCGCCACGTTGAGGTCGCCGCAGAAAATCACAGGTTTCCTTTGTTCCAGCTTTTTCAGGTAACGCAAAAAGTCGGCATCCCATTTCTGCCGGTAAGCGAGCCGGGACAGATCGCGCTTGGAATTGGGCACATACACGTTCACGAGGAAGAAATCGGCGAACTCGGCGGTGAGCACGCGGCCTTCCCGGTCATGTTCGGCCAGGCCGATATGGGGTTCGACCTTCAGCGGGCGGGTCCGGGTAAAAATGGCGGTGCCGGAGTAGCCCTTTTTCTCGGCGGAATTCCAATAGGTCGTGTAATGGCGCGGCCAGAGCTGCTCGACATCGTCGGGGCGGCACTTGGTTTCCTGCAGGCACAGGACATCGGGTTTTTCGGCCTCGAGAAAATCGAGGAAATTCTTCCGGAGCACGGCGCGCAGGCCGTTGACGTTCCACGAAATCAATTTCATGCGGGCTGAAACACAATGGCGCTCATGGGGGGCAGATACAATTCGGCGGACTGTTGCTGGCCGTGACAGCGAATGTTGTCGGTCGCAACGCCTCCCAGATTGCCTTTATTGCCGCCGGCATAGATCCCGGCGTCGCTGTTCAGCACTTCGCGCCAGGGGCCGGCACGGGGCAGGCCGACACGGTATCTCTCCCGCGGCACGGGCGTCAGGTTCAGGATGACGGCCAGCAGGTTGGCGCCGCCGACGGTCTGGCGGACAAAGGACAGCACGCTGTTCTCGCGGTCGGCGCAGTCAATCCAGAAAAAGCCGCCCTGGTCGAAATCAGCCTGCCAGAGCGCGGGGGTGGCGGCATAAAGCTGGTTCAAATCCTCCACGAACCGTTGCAGGCCGCGATGAAAGGGTCCGGCGTCGAGCAGCCACCAGTCAAGCTGGCCGTTCTCGTTCCATTCGGCGCGCTGGCCAATTTCGTCGCCCATGAAAATCAGCTTCTTGCCGGGGAACAGCCATTGATACGCGAGCAACGTCCGCAGATTCGCGAATTTCTGCCAGTCGTCCCCGGGCATCCGTCCGATCAGCGACGCCTTGCCATGCACGACCTCATCATGCGACAGGGGCAGGATGAAGTTTTCGCTGTGCTGATACAGGGTCGCGAACGTGAGATCGTTTTGATGAAACTTGCGATGGACCGGATCCCGCTTGAAATAATCGAGCGTATCGTGCATCCAGCCCATGTTCCACTTGAACGAAAAGCCCAGCCCGCCGAGATACGGCGGCCGCGTCACCTGCGGCCAGGCGGTGGATTCCTCGGCAATGGTGACGATGCCGGGAAATTCGGTGTGGGCGATGTAGTTGAACTTCTTGAGGAATTCGATGGCCTCCAGATTCTCCCGCCCGCCATACTGGTTCGGAATCCACTCGCCCGCCTTGCGCGAGTAATCGAGGTAAAGCATCGAGGCCACGGCGTCCACGCGCAGGCCGTCAATGTGAAAGCGATCGAGCCAGAACAGCGCATTGGCGACCAGGAAATTGGTCACCTCATTCCGGCCGAAATTGAAAATGAGCGTGCCCCAATCCTGATGCGCGCCCTTGCGCGGATCCTCGTGCTCATACAGCGCCGTGCCGTCGAATTTCGCCAGCGCCCAGTCATCGCGCGGGAAATGCGCGGGCACC
The DNA here is from genome assembly GCA_049280815.1 of Verrucomicrobiia bacterium. Lineage (GTDB taxonomy): Bacteria > Verrucomicrobiota > Verrucomicrobiia > Limisphaerales > UBA11358 > UBA11358. The sequence goes on from JBAPQW010000034.1 coordinate 57,825, forward strand.
CAGTCCACAATCACGCCGATGCCCGCCTCGTGCAGCGCGTTGACGAGGAACTGGAAATCCTCCGGCGTGCCGTAGCGGCTGGTGGGCGCGTAAAAGCCGGTGACCTGATAGCCCCACGACGGATAAAACGCGTGCTCGGCCAACGGAAGGAATTCGACGTGGGTAAAGCCCATGCGCTTGAGATAGAGCACGAGCGGCTCGGCCAGCTCGCGGTAGCTCCACGATTCATTCGCCGATTTTTTCCGCCAGGAGCCGGCATGGACCTCGTAAACACTCATCGGCGAGCGCAGCGCATCGCGCCAGCCCCGCTGTTTGAGCCAGACCCCGTCGTTCCACTTGAACTGGCGCGTGTCCCAGACGATGGCGGCGTTTTTGGGAGCCACCTCGAAGAAAAAGCCGAACGGGTCGGTGTTCAGCTTGATTTTTCCGTGCGCGTCGCAGATTTCAAATTTATAGTGCGCGCCGACCCCGACGCCCGGGATGAAAATTTCCCAGACGCCGGACGCGCCGAGCAGCCGCATGGGGTGGAACCGCCCATCCCACTGATTGAAATCGCCGACGACGCTGACGCGCCGGGCGTTGGGCGCCCAGACGGCGAAGCTGGTTCCGGGCAGACCGTCAATGACGCGCAGTTGCGCCCCGAGTTTTTCGTAAATCCGGCGTTCGTCGCCCTTGCCAAACAGGAACAAATCCGACTCGCCGAGCGTGGGCAGGAAGGAAAAGGCGTCCCGCGTGCGGCGGGTCCGGCCTTGATGATTGGTAACCACCAGGTCATAGGCGTAAACCTTGTCCGCCGTCCTGGTGATGCCTTCAAAAACATCCGTGTTGGGAATCCGATTCAGCTCGAACCTGGGTTTGTCTTTTTCGTGCGTGGGCTGGACTTCGACCCTGGCCGCGTCCGGCAGCAAGGCGCGAACAACGAGGCCGGATTTGTCGCCCAGCGGATGCATTCCCAGCAGCGTGTGAGGCGATTGGTGCGTCAACCCAACCAGGCTGCGGAGTTCGTCCGGCGTCAGAATCATGGCTGTGAACATAACGAGTTGCGGCGACATCAGCGATACAATTTCAAGCGGCATCACCGCGGGGACTGGCGGCCATTCTTTTTCCTCCCAAACCAGAATTCTGCCAGGCCGCTGCCCATAATTGGTTGGGAGCGCGCCACCAGGCCAGGCATCAGGGCCGGGCGAGGAATGGCCCTCTTAAACGGAGAAATTTTCTCCTCCAACTTCGCGATGCGCTGCTTGAGTTCCGCGATTGTTCTTTGCTCTTTATTCATATTTTTGTGATGAGTTTGTTTTTCAATGATTATGAACCGCGTTACCGCTTTGATTTGGTTGGGTTGTGGCTGATTCAGGCGCGGCGGGTCGGCTTCCACCGGCGAAAGCAGGGATAATATCAAGTAGCATCGTCATCGGAGTGGTGATCGGCGCATCAATAATTTTTCCCCGAATAAGCGAACCCATCCGCACATACGCGAATTTAAGCGAACAATATTGCATTTAATTTCCATTTTGTGATTTGGCCGATTTGGCCTCGTCCACTTTAAATTGTTTCCAACCAAACATAATCATCTGAACCCGCTTAAGCTTTTCGTCACGGCTCAGGCTGGCATCCGTTGCGATCGCATCGAGATAAGCCCGAATTTTCGGCAATTCATCCAGTGACGCCGCCGTCGCTTCAAAGTGAAAATACTCTTGCGCCAGCTTTAACCGCGCCCGCCGGAGGTCATTGTCCTCGCTCGCCAGCAGGAGCTTGGTGAGTGAAACCAACTGCTCCAATTCCTCCGGCTTCTCAAAACCCAGCTTCAGGACGGCCCTGCCCACCAGCTTTATCGCCGCCTCACGCAAAGTGGCGACGCTCACCGGCAGGTCATTCAATTCACTCGCCGCTGCCTGGGCTTCCACCAACTCTTCCACCTGCCGTTCGCGTGCGCGGCGACGATAAAATCGGCCCACGCTCGCAACCGTTGCTTCCATGCCAAATTCCTTTTGGACTCGCTCCAGCGTTTTCGCGTAACCCAGATTCTCGTCAAACAACCAGCTCTCCAGCGTCTCGCGCTGTTCGGGCGTGAGCCGGTTCCAAGTCGAATCGTCGCGCATCTTTCTCATCCGGCGATTTTCCGGCAGAAATACCGGCCTTTGAATTCATACGCCGCCAAATACGATAATTGAAACGCAGTCACACCCGGTAATTTAGCCAAGTCATGAACAGGAATCGCGGATAGAAAACTGCGCGGTTTTTTGACCACCCGGAAGCAGTTGAAAATCAGGGTTTAGCGTCCGACGAACAAAACTTCATTACCTTGCAAACGGATCTGACTGACCTTTGGGCGACCAGCCTGTTTCAAGCGGAGCCTCCGCCGCCATTGACGAATTGAGTCAACTGACGGGTTGCCAGGCTTGCGCCCAAATATAGCCGAACAGAAATCAGCCAGTGCGTGGTCTGAGAAGAAGCAAAGGGCGGGAAAGCGGCGGTCATATTCACGCCATTCGCACCAATTTTGAACCAGGAAGCAAGCAACCGAGTCACAGCGTGTCCAGTCCACATCCGGGACTTTCTTTCTCGATTGAAGCGCCTTGCCGAGCCGGATAAAAAAACGGACATTATTTTGTTTGGCGGCTTCGAAGATGAATTGCGGCAGGTAATAACGTTTGACGCTCTTAGACTTCGCTGCCGCATTGAGGAGAAATTTCTCTTCGAGCAGTTTTTCTTCGCCGAGGCCGACTTTCGAGTAACTGCCTTTGGGACAGAGCCGATCGCCTCTGGCCTGAATGATGAGACCGTCGGCTGCTTTTTGCCTGCTCTGCTGTATCCGGCAATGTTCCACAACTTGGGCGGGTTTGAACTTTGCTAGCCACGGAAAGTCGTTCAAAAATTGGGTCGGGATTGAACCCCGCCAGAATTTTTCCTGTCCCTCCACATCAAGTGATGGAATCCGGTTCAAAACCCCGTCAATCCGATCCATGAGGCACAAACCTTCCGTCCAAAAAAAGATTTTCGACCGATACCAATCAGCGGCTTCGGGATTTTGCGTGAACTTGTGCTGTGGACTTAAAGCCAATTTTTGCAATTGTAGAGGCAATCCAATTGCAAGGATCGATTCCGTACCATTTTTCACAATTCCAGCGCTTTTTGCTCGCCATGCTTTTTCTTGGATTCCGGAGCTTTTTTGAAGGTCTCGTCCGAGGCGGCGGCGCTGGTGGGACGTTCGATGCCTTTGCCTTCCATCAATTCTTTTACCGTGCGCAATTGCAGGCGCGGGTATTTCTGCCGGTTCGTCTTGTGTTCGTAGAACCCGGCGCTGGCGGCTTCAGTTTCCATCGGGCCGGTGGGCGGTTGCAGGGAAATCAAAATGCCGATGGCGGCTTTTTCGCGATCGAGCACGCCGCGCAAATCGCGCACGTCTTTCACGCCAGTCTTGCCGCCTTTGACTTGGATGATGATTTGCTCCGGTTTGGGAGCTTTCGGGTCGTCGCGGAAAAGGATTTTGCCGTCAATGCCGTGGTCCGCGCCTTTCTTTTGCTCGACCGGCCGTGCACCGACCAGTCCAAGCGCCCACCATTGGAATTGATATTTGTCCTGCTCGGCGAGAACCGAGGCTTCGTTCGGCGTGGTCGGTTCGCCAACGGTGTTGATTTCGATTTTATCGCCGTAGGTGTCGCGGAGACGATTCTTGATGAGCGAGGTGGCGAGTTGCGTGATGTCTATGCCAATCCATTTGCGGCCGAGCTTCTCCGCAGCATCAATTGTCGTGCCGCAGCCGCAGAACGGGTCGAGCACTACATCACCGGGATTGCTGCTTGAGGAAATGATCCGTTCCAGCAACGCCACCGGCTTTTGTGTTGGGTAGCCGAGACGTTCCTTGGCTTGCGCGGAAATTGGTGCAATGTCCCACCACAAATCCTGTAAGGGAACGCCTGACATCTCGTCGAGATAGCGTTTGTAAGCGGGGACTGCACCCGGTTTTGTCTGAATGATGCGGCCTTGCTCGTAAAGTTCTTTCATCCTCTCTTTGCTGTAGCGCCAATAACGCGTGACTCCGAGGAATTCATAATGAGGATTGCGCTTAACTGGATCTGCGCCACCAGGTGCGGTTATATCGCCAAGCCGGTAGCGCCGTCCAGTCTTCGGCTCAACGTGTTTGTAAAAGCTTTCTACGTATTCTTCGTCGTAGGGAGTGTATTGCCAGTTCCACGTCCAGTCGTTGCCCTTTGAGTACAGCAGAATAATATCGTGGATGCGACCCGGTTGCTTGCGTCCTTGTCCTGCGTCGTTGTGCGCACTGCTTCGCTTCCAGATAATTTCCGCGAGGTAGCGGTCTTTTCCCATCACCGCATCGCAGAGCAGCTTGAGGTAATGCGAGGCGGTCGGGTCGCAGTGGAGGTAGAGCGAGCCGGTGGGTTTGAGGACGCGGCGCAGTTCAACGAGGCGCGAGGACATCATGGTGAGGTAGGCCATCATGTCGTTGCCGCCCAGAAAGGTGTAGAAAGCCTGCATCACATCGGAGACTTTGCCGGGCTGTTCGGTGACGGCGTCGTAGGCTTTCTTGGTCTCGATGTCCCAATGCCAGGTGTCTTCAAAGGCATGAATCTGGCTGGCAGCGTCGGTGCCGTCCTTTTCGTGGAAGAAGGCGTTGTAGTTCTGGGCGGAATTGAAGGGCGGATCGAGATAAACCAGGTCAACGGATTCGTCCTTGAGGTAACGCTGGAGAATGTCGAGGTTGTCGCCGTAGTAAAGCGTGCCCATTTGAAAGTGAATGGTTGGGAGTTGAGGGATGAGAGTCAAGGCGGAAGGCGGGCACCCGCCAAATACTTTGTAACTTTTCGGCGGTTTCGGGATAGTGTCAGCATGGAAGCCCGTCCACCAACGTTCCATGAGCTTTATAGCCGGCACGCCGACGATGTCTATCGCTTCGCGCACTGGTTGACGGGAAATCCGCACGATGCCCGGGACATCACCTCGGAGACATTTGTCCGGGCGTGGACGTCACCCGAGGAACCGCGCATGGAGACCGTGAAGGCGTATCTGTTCACCATCGCGCGAAACCTTCACCGCAAACAATGGCGCCGCCGGTCAAGTTTTGAAGCCCTGGAGGAAGCGATGCCGGATCCCGCGGCGCAACCCGATGAAGCGGCGGCCAACCAGGACGAAATCCGGCGCGCGCGGGCAGCCATCCGTGCCCTGCCGGAAATTGACCGGACGGTGCTGCTGCTCCGCGCCGAGCAGGAGCTGTCCTATGAAGATATCGCGGCGGTGACCGGCCTATCGGTGGCGGCCGCGAGAGTGAAAGTATTCCGCGCGCGGGCGAAACTCGCCGCGCGGCTGCACCCCAACACAAGAGAAAAACAATGAATGCGACCAAAGACATCATCAACGACCTGATCCCCCTCTACGCGGCCAACGAATGCAGCGCCGACACGCGGGCACTGGTGGAGGAATATTTGCAACAAAACCCGCGGGAGGCCGAGGAACTCCGGCGGATCATGAACACCACCGTTCCCGGCGCCGCACCTTCCGCGAAAGGCCTCGATGAGGTGCGCGCTTTCCGGGAAGCCCGGCGTCGCCTGCGCCGCCGATCCTGGCTGATGGCCGCCGCCATCTTCTTCTCGCTCGCGCCATTTTCATTCTTCTCGGACGGGGGGCGGACGTGGTGGTTTTTGCGCGATGCCACCGGCTATGCCCTTGATTACGCCGCGATCGGCGTGGTGTTTTGGATTCTCTATCTGGTGGACCGCCGCCGTTCACAAAGCCTTTAATGCCAATTCTCACCGATTATCGGAAGGGGTCGGAACGGGGTCGGTCCTGCATATTCGCATGTCGAAGCCAAAAGTATTCAATGTGTGGGACTGACACGAATGGCGCTTAGTTAAGGCGTTGATATTTGCGAGGTCCGCCATGCCAGCGGTTGTTACGATGGGGTAACTCGACGAATTGTCGGCGCGGGCGGTTGAGCAAAGGAAAAGGTTTTGGACGCCGTTT